>NZ_JBIAWE010000010.1:0-366476 GCF_042895235.1 Streptomyces sp. NPDC001410 | reverse complement strand
CCTGGGGGCAACCCCCGGACCCCCGGCCGGGTGTGATCGACCGCACCGACCCAGTTCCCGTTAGTCCCCGTGCTGTGCCTGCCTGGGGGCAACCCCCGGACCCCCGGCCGGGTGTGATCGACCGCACCGACCCAGTTCCCGTTAGTCCCCGTGCTGTGCCTGCCTGGGGGCAACCCCCGGACCCCCGGCCGGGTGTGATCGACCGCACCGACCCAGTTCCCGTTAGTCCCCGTTAACCTGCTGCGCATGACCGTGAATCTCGAAGTCGCCGAAGGTGTCGGAACGCTGCGGCTGGACCGGCCGCCCATGAACGCGCTGGACGTCGCCACGCAGGACCGGCTGAAGGAACTCGCCGAGGAAGCCACGCGCCGCGAGGACGTGCGTGCCGTGGTCATCTACGGCGGCGAGCGGGTGTTCGCGGCGGGCGCGGACATCAAGGAGATGCAGGCGATGGACCACACCGCGATGGTCCTGCGCTCACGCGCCCTGCAGGACTCCTTCACCGCCGTGGCCCGCATCCCCAAGCCCGTCGTCGCGGCCATCACCGGGTACGCGCTCGGCGGCGGCTGCGAGCTGGCCCTGTGCGCCGACTACCGCATCGCCGCCGACAACGCCAAGCTCGGCCAGCCGGAGATCCTGCTCGGTCTCGTCCCGGGCGCGGGCGGCACCCAGCGGCTGCCCCGCCTCGTCGGCCCCTCCAAGGCCAAGGACCTCATCTTCACGGGCCGGATGGTGAAGGCCGACGAGGCCCTCGCGATCGGCCTGGTGGACCGGGTCGTCCCGGCCGCCGAGGTCTACGAGCAGGCGCACGCCTGGGCCGCCAAGCTGGCCCAGGGGCCGGCCATCGCGCTGCGTGCGGCGAAGGAGTCGGTCGACACCGGCCTGGAGACCGACATCGACACCGGGCTCGCCGTCGAGCGGAACTGGTTCGCGGGGCTGTTCGCCACCGAGGACCGCGAGCGGGGCATGCGCAGCTTCGTCGAGGAGGGGCCGGGCAAGGCGAAGTTCCTGTGAAGTCCACCGACGAACCTCCCCGGTGAGGCTTGCAGTTGACGCCTTGTCTGATCCGGGTCCCCCGATGGGGCGGTTTATGGGAGCCTTAAGGCAACCTTAAGCCTGCCTCGTCGAGGGAGTCCGTCGATTGCCCGGAAGTGAGCCGTCGCCGCAGGCCAGACAGGCTGTTCCAAGATCGGACATGTCATCGGCATATGCCGGTAGGCCGGAGCGTGGCAGGGGCGTACGGGGGGCGTATTCCTCCGGAACGGCCACGGAGACGGCTTGGGACGGCCATCATGGGGGCATGGCGGGGCTGGAGGGCATCGAACAGCCGCGGGGACACAGCCGTGCGGCCGCGGCGCGGTGGTCGCCCGCGGTCGAGGACGAACAGGCGCTCAAGGCGCTGGAACTGTTCGGCAACCCGACGGAGGCAGAGGTACCGCTGCCGTCCCGCCCGGAGTCCGCGGCCACCGCGCGCCGGCTCGCCCAGGTCGTCATACTGCGGCAGTGGGGGCTGACCCCCAAGATGACCGAGGACGCGGTCTTACTCGTCTCCGAACTCGTCGGCAACGCCGTACGGCACACCGGGGCCCGGGTCTTCGGCCTCCGGATGCGCCGCCGGCGCGGCTGGATCCGCGTCGAGGTCCGCGATCCCTCGCGCGGACTGCCCTGTCTGATGCCGGTTCAGGAGATGGACGTCAGCGGCCGCGGCCTGTTCCTGGTGGACAAGCTGTCCGACCGCTGGGGCGTCGACCTCCTGCCGCGCGGCAAGACCACCTGGTTCGAGATGCGGGTCGCCGACCGCTGAAGGCGGGTCGAGGAGACCCGGCGGCTTGCTCCCTGCGAATGAATCCTCCGCCACGTCCGAGTGCGCGGCGCCCGGTGGCGCCTGCGACCCGAAATCGCCCCTCGATCGGCGCAATCGGCCGTTTTCTTACCCAACGCCCCTTAAATGGTGCGGGTGACCACGACCAACCGACGCGGGGTGCTGCGCGCGGGTGCCGGGCTCGTCACCGGCGGCGCGTTCGCCGCCGGTTGCGGCGCGGGCCAGGACGCCCGGCCCGGCGCGACGACCGCCGCGCATCCCGGGTCCGCCCCGCCCGCCGACGCGTCCGGCCGTCCCGCGGCCACCTCCCACGTCGCCCCCGCCCCCCGTGCCTACGCCGGCCTGCCCGCCCAGATCAGCCACGGCCCGCGCACCCGCCCCCAGGTCGCTCTCACCTTCCACGGGCAGGGCGACCCCGACTTCGCCGAGTCCCTGCTCAGCACGGCCGAGCAGCACGGCGCCCGGCTGACCGTGCTCGCCGTCGGCACCTGGCTGGACCAGCACCCGGGCCTGGCCCGCCGCATCCTCGACGGCGGCCACGACCTCGGCAACCACACCCAGCGGCACATCTCCGTCAACGCCATGGCCGAGGCCGAGGCCCGCAAGGAGATCACCGACTGCGCGGACCGGCTGAAGCGGCTCACCGGATCGATCGGCACCTGGTTCCGGCCCTCCCGCTCCCCGACGGCCTCCCCGCTGGTCACCCGGCTCGCCCGCGCCGCGGGCTACCCGCACGTGCTGTCGTACGACGTCGACTCGCTCGACTACACCCGCCCCGGCGCCGACGCCGTCACCCGCAAGGTCCTCGCCGAAGTGCGGGGCGGCTCGGTGGTGAGCCTGCACTTCGGCTATCCGGACACGGTCGCCGCCCTCCCCGCCGTACTCCACGAACTCGACCGCCGCCACCTGCGCGCGGTCACCACCACGGAGCTGCTGAGCTGATGCGAACCACGAAAGCCGCCCGCCTACTGGCCGCCGGAGCCGCCCTCACCGCCCTGGCACTGCTGTCCGCGTGCAGCGGTGGCGCCCAGCACCAGGAGAACGAGGCCCTCGGCAGCAAGGCGCCTGCCCGGCCACAGGTGAAGAAGCAGCAGGTGGACGGGTTGCCCGGGATGCCCCCGGTGCTGGACCCGACCGACGTCTACGCGGCCGACCGGCCGAACCGGCTCTCCCCGGTCGTCAAGGACTTCCCGTCCCGGGTGTACGTCCCCAACACCAACTCCGACACCGTCACGGTCATCGACCCGGAGACCTACCGGATCCTCGAGACCATCAAGGTCGGCCGGCAGCCCCAGCACGTGGTGCCGTCCTGGGACCTGAAGACCCTCTGGGTCAACAACGACCTCGGCAACAGCCTCACCCCCATCGACCCGAAGACCGGCAAGGCCGGCAAGCCGGTCGACGTGCACGACCCGTACAACCTGTACTTCACGCCCGACGGCAAGTACGCGATCGTCATGGCCTCCATGGACCGTCAGCTCGTCTTCCGTGACGCGCACACCATGAAGGTCGTGAAGACCGTCCCGGTCGGCTGCTACGGCGTCAACCACGCCGACTTCTCCCTGGACGGCCGCTACTTCATCGTCTCCTGCGAGTTCAGCGGCGAACTCCTCAAGGTCGACACCGCGCGAATGGAGGTCGTCGCCCACCAGAAGCTGCCGTTGCACGGCGCGATGCCGCAGGACGTCAAGGTCTCCCCGGACGGCAAGCTCTTCTACATCGCCGACATGGTGGCCGACGGCATGTGGATCGTGAACGGGGACACCTTCGACAAGCCGAAGTTCCTCGCCACCGGCAAGGGCGCCCACGGGCTGTACGTCAGCCGGGACTCCCGGGAGATGTACGTCTCCAACCGTGGCGAGGGCACCATCTCCGTCTTCGACTTCACCGAGAACCGGCTCACCAAGAAGTGGCACCTGCCCGGCGGCGGCAGCCCCGACATGGGCGGGGTCTCCTCCGACGGCAAGGTGCTGTGGCTCTCCGGGCGCTACAACTCCGAGGTGTACGCCATCGACACCCGCACCGGCACCGAACTCGCCCGCATCGGGGTCGGCAGCGGACCGCACGGCCTCGCCGTCTACCCGCAGCCGGGCCGCTACTCACTCGGTCACACCGGCATCTTCCGCTGAAGCAGCACCTCCGAGCCCACCGGAAGGTACCCGGCCGCCTGGAACGCCCGCATGCTGCGGGCGTTCCCCGCCGACACCTGGGCCCACACCGGCTCGTCGGCCAGCTGCCGCGCCGCCGCCACCAGCGCCCGGCCCAGCCCCTGGTGCCGTACCGCGTCGTCCACCTCGACCGCCACCTCCAGCCGGCCCGCCACCCCGCGCCCCAGCACCAGCACCCCGCCGTCCGCGGCCCACACCCGGACGTCGTCGCGCCGCCGGCGCGAGCTGACCACCCGCGGGTGGGACGGGTCGGCGATCTCCCGCAGCGCGAGCGCCGGACGGCCCGGCAGCGGGGACCCGACGACCATCACGTCGACCGTGTCCGTACGGCACCCCGTGCGGTCCATCAGCGCGGTCAGGAAGCGCGCGTTCATCGTGGCGGCCAGCACGTCGCACTCCTCGGTGACCGCGCGCAGCGTTTCGTGCACCCAGTGCGGATCCTCGTCGGTGAACACGACCGAGTGGGCCGTGAAGGCCAGGACACCGGCGTCCCGGGGCGAGGGCTGGGGAACGACCGTCGTGCCGCCGTCCGCCGGCGGGAAGACGCCCTGCGCCGCCGCGTCGAGAATGTCCCGCAAGGTCTCCACACCCGTGCTCCTTGAGTCTCCATGGTGGTCGCCGCACTCCCTGCTCACGGCGGCCGTTAATCTGACCAGCGACAGTACGCCGACACGGCATGAGAATCACGAGCAAAAGGGGCGGACCGGTGGCCGACATCGAGGAAGCACGCAAGCAGTTCCAGCGGATCGACTCGGACGGTGACGGTGTCATCACCGCTGCCGAGTTCAAGCACGCCCTGGCGCAGGAGGGCGACTGGAACGTCACCGAGGCGGTCGCCGAGGCCATCATCAAGACCCGCGACCTGAACGGCGACAAGGTCCTGTCGTTCGACGAGTTCTGGGCCTACCTGAACAAGTGACCCACCCGAAGGGGGTGCCCGTCCCGTGGGGAGGGCGCCCCCTTCGTCATGCCACGCCCCGTCGGTACTGCCCCGGCGCCACCCCGTACTCCCGCTTGAACGCCTTGGCGAAGGCGAACTCCGAGGTGTAGCCGGTGCGGGCGGCCACCTGGCGCAGGGACAGGTCGTCGTGGCGCAGCAGCCGTCCGGCGACCGTCATGCGCCACCAGGTCAGATACGTCAGGGGCGGCTCGCCCACCAGCGCGGTGAAGCGGCGGGCGAAGGCCGCGCGGGACAGGCCGCCGGTCGCGGCGAGCTGCGCCACCGTCCAGGCCTGCGCCGGGTCACCGTGGAGCGCGCGCAGCGCCGCCGCGACCGCCGGGTCGGCCAGCGCGGCCGACCAGCCCCGTGCCCGCCCGGCCGCGCGCTCGCTCTCCCACCAGGCCCGCAGGATGTACAGCAGCAGGGTGTCCAGCAGCGAGGTGACGATCGCGTCCGTCCCCGGCCGCAGTTCCTCCAGCTCCATCCCGAGCAGATCCACCGCCGCCCGCAGCGAACGGTGGCTGCCGACATGGGCGGGCAGGTGCACGACCTGAGGCAGTTCGGCCAGCAGCCGGTGGGCGCGGTCGCGGTCGAGCCGGTAGGTGCCGCACAGTGTGACCGTGTCCGCACAGCCCTCCCGCGGCTCGCCCGGCGGCGGCCCGCTCCAGGTGCCGTCCGACAGCAGCCGTACCTCCTGCAGGGGTACGTCCAGCCCGCTGGCCAGCGCGTGCCCCTGGCCGTGCGCGAGGAAGACGACGTCCCCGGGCGCCAGCGCCACCGGCTCGCCGCCGTCCGGGATCAGCCAGGCCGAGCCGCGCAGCACCACATGGAAGCCGGCCCCGTCGGTGGCGCCGAAGTGGCGGCCCCAGGGCGCGTACTTGTAGTGGCGCGCGGAGTGCGGGCGGCCGATGCGCATGGCGGCGACGACGTCGCTGAGCACGTCCATGGGGCCACCGTAGCCCGGAAGCCCGGCCGGGAAGACGTACGGACATGAAACCGAGACCGGAGGACATGGAGCGTCTCCCGTACCGGACCTAGCGTCGACGGCATGACAACTTCCGCACGCACAGTGCTCTTTCACGAACTCGGCGGCCCCGACGTACTCACCGTCGAGGAGGTCGAGCTGCCCGCCCCCGGCCCGGGCGAGGTGCTGGTGAAGGTCGAGGCGCTGGGCCTCAACCGGGCCGAGGCGCTCTTCCGCGCGGGCACCTACTACTACCGGCCGACCCTGCCCGCCTCCCGCAACGGCTACGAGGCGGCGGGCGAGGTCGAGGCGGTCGGCGAGAAAGTCACCGCCTTCGCGCCGGGCGCCCCGGTCCTCTCGGCCGCCAACTTCGAACTCAGCGCCCACGGCGTCTACGGCGACCGGGTGCTCCTTCCGGAGAGCGCGCTGGTCCCGCGCCCCGCCGGGGTCGACGCCGTGACGGGTGCGGCTGCCTGGCTGACGTACACGACGGCGTACGGCGCGCTGGTGGAGCGGGCCGGCCTGGTCCCGGGGCACCAGGTGCTGATCACCGGCGCGTCCAGCGGGGTCGGCACCGCGGCGATCCAGGTCGTCCGCCGGGCGGGAGCCGTCCCGATCGTCACCACCCGCACTGACGCCAAGCGGCAGGGGCTGCTCGCCCTCGGCGCGGAGCACGTGATCGTCAGCGCCGACGAGGACGTAGTCAAGGAGGCCAGGCGGCTGACCGGCGGGCGGGGAGTGGACATCGTCCTCGACGCGATCGGCGGCGCCGGCTTCGCGGAGCTGGGCGGCGCGGTCGTCCGGGACGGGACCCTGGTCTCCTACGGCTGGCTGGACGAGCGGCCCATCCTGCTGCCCCGGCAGTGGCCGCTCACCGTCCACGGCTACGCCAACATCTCCCTCACCGGCACCGCCGAAGGCCGTCACCGCGCCACGCACTACCTCGCCTCGGGCCTTGCCGACGGCACCCTCCGCCCGGTCCTCGGCGAGGTCTTCGACGGCCTCCACCGGATCCGGGACGCCCACCGCCTGATGGAGTCCAACCGGCACACGGGCAAGATCGTCGTACGGGTCTGAGGACGTTCTGCGAGCGGTCATCCGCTTGCCGCAGTCACCGGAATACTCCCGTTCCCCCTGAGGTTGTCGCCGACGACCGACGCATGCACATGCATCGACCCTGGAAGGCTCTGTCATGAAGATCGGCATCATCGGCGCGGGCAACATCGGCGGCAACCTCACCCGGCGGTTCACCGCCCTCGGCCACGACGTGTCCGTGGCCAACTCCCGTGGCCCCGAGACCCTGAAGGAACTGGCCGAGGAGACCGGCGCGACCCCGGTCCCGGCGACGGAGGCCGCCAAGGGCGCCCAGGTCGTCGTGGTCACCGTCCCCCTGCACCGGGTCCCCGACCTCCCCTCCGGCCTGCTGGACGGCGCGGCCGAGGGCGTCGCCGTGATCGACACCAACAACTACTACCCGCAGCAGCGCGACGGCCGGATCGCCGGCATCGAGGACGAGGGCCTGACCGAGAGCCGCTGGACCGAACGGCACCTCGGACACCCCGTGATCAAGGCGTTCAACGGCACCTACGCCCAGGACATCCTGGACCGCCCCCGCCCGGCCGGCGACCCCGAGCGCCTGGCCCTCCCGGTGGCCGGCGACGACCAGGCCGCCAAGCAGGTCGTCCGCGACCTCATCGAAGAACTCGGCTTCGACACGGTCGACTCGGGCGGCCTCGACGACTCCTGGCGCCAGCAGCCGGGCACCCCGGTGTACGGCCTGCAGGCGGGCCTGGAAGCTGTACGGAAGGCCCTGGCGGAGGCTTCCCCGGAACGTCCGGCGGACTTCCGCGGCTGACCCTCAGTGCCCGGCGGCCCACTCCCGCAGAGCGGCCCGGTCGGCGAACGCGGCCACGTTCTTGTCGTGCGGCTCGCTGCTGTACTGGTGGAAGCGCCACTTGGCCTTGATGCGGGGGTGGCCCGCGCTCACGTAGTCGGCGATCCAGAGGCCGTCGCCGGCGTACGAGGTGACGTCCACGTTCAGCCAGTACTCCCGGTTGGCGTAGAGCAACACCTTGTTGTGCGGGCGGAGTTCCTTCACCGTCCGGATGAACAGGTCCTTCTGCGCGTTGCTGGCGTGCGTGCCGTCGCTGGTCGTCTCCCAGTCGACGGCGAGCAGGTCGCCCGCCCGCTCGGGGGCGTGCCTGACGAAGTACTCGGCCTGGGCGGCCGTGTTGCCCGGCCACAGGAAGTGGTAGAAGCCGACGACGAGTCCGGCGTCGCGGCCGTGCTTGGTCTGGGCGGCGAGTCTCGGGTTCACGTACGAACGCCCCTCCGTCGCCTTGATGAAGACGAAGGAGAGGCCGTCCGTGTCGTACGACGACGACTGGTACGCACTGACGTCAATGCCGTGCAGCATGGGGGACTCCCTTGAGTGCCAGTGGGGGGACAGGAGTTGACGTGTGTATGCCCCACATTGGCACGGGAGATCCGCCGTTGCACCCGAAAAGTCAGCTCCGGGTCGCCACCGATCCCAGGACCGACGCCGACTTGGCGGACCAGTCGGAAGTGATGATGCTCGCGTGGTCCTTGGCCAGCAGGGCGAGCCGGGCGGCGACTTCGGCGTCCGTCGGGTCGGTGGAGGAGATCGCCGGGGACACGCCGTACGCGTCCGTCATGATCAGGATGTAGTGGTTCGTCGCGTAGAAGGACGTGTCGTAGGCGTTGTTCACGTACGTCGCCGCGTCACCGTCGAAGAACACGAACCAGGGGCGGATCGAGGCGTCGTAACGGCTGGTGCGCGGGTCGCCGCCCGCGGCGCCGAGCACGGCCGGGAAGGCCCCCTTGAGGGCGTCACGGGCGGGCCAGGCGTTCGCCTTCGCCGCGGAGTCCAGTGAGGTGTACGTCCCGCCCAGCAGGTCGGACGGCTTGTAGACGCTGCTGCCCAGCTTCTGCGACACCAGGGTGTCGAACTCGTCGGGGCCGAGCCCGGCGTCGTTGTTGAAGCCGGCCTTCATCTCGACCTTGACGACGATCGGGGCGTGGTCCGGGTGGAGCTGGTTCCAGGCCGCCATGTTGTCCAGGCAGCTGCCGAGGTCCTGGTTGCGGTTCTTGCTGTACAGCTCGCCCGGCTCGTCCGCGTACTCGCAGTTGTTGTCATCGGCCAGCGGCTTGTCGTGGCTCACCCGCCACCGCCTGCTCACGCTGTCCGCGTACACGTCCAGCTCCAGCAGCGAGGCCCCGGAGTCCAGCGCCTGCGCCCAGTACGTGTACTTGTCCTTCTCGTACGCGTTGTGCGTGCCGATCGCCGTCGTCTCGGAGAACTTCGGCGACGCCGCACGGGCGTTGCCCGGTATCGCCACCAACATCGCCGCCGCGCCCACGAACGCCGCCACTCGCCCCAGAACCCGCATGGGTCAATTCCCCTTCGCTGTCGCCGAGTTGGCGGCAGCGTGGGAGAAAGCGGTTACTACGCGGTAGCCCCTGGGGGAACACCGGCCTCCGCCGGCCGGGGAGTCTCAGGGGGAAACGGGCGAGGGCGCGGTCAGCACTCGATGATGTTGACGGCCAGCCCGCCCCGGGCCGTCTCCTTGTACTTCACGCTCATGTCCGCCCCGGTGTCCTTCATGGTCTTGATGACCTTGTCCAGGGACACCTTGTGGGAGCCGTCGCCGCGCATCGCCATCTTCGCGGCCGTGACCGCCTTCACCGCGGCCATGCCGTTGCGCTCGATGCAGGGGATCTGGACCAGGCCGCCGACCGGGTCGCAGGTCAGGCCGAGGTTGTGCTCCATGCCGATCTCGGCGGCGTTCTCGACCTGCTCCGGGCTGCCGCCGAGGACCTCGGCGAGGGCGCCGGCCGCCATCGAGCAGGCGGAGCCGACCTCGCCCTGGCAGCCGACCTCGGCGCCGGAGATGGAGGCGTTCTCCTTGAAGAGCATGCCGATCGCACCGGCGGCCAGGAGGAAGCGGACCACGCCGTCCTCGTCGGCGCCCGGCACGAAGTTGATGTAGTAGTGCAGGACCGCCGGGATGATGCCGGCCGCGCCGTTGGTGGGGGCGGTGACCACGCGGCCGCCCGCCGCGTTCTCCTCGTTCACCGCCATCGCGTACAGCGTCAGCCACTCCATGGCGTGCGCCAGTGGGTCGCCCTCGGCACGCAGCTGGCGGGCCGTGACGGACGCGCGGCGGCGGACCTTCAGACCGCCGGGCAGGATGCCCTCGCGGGACATGCCGCGCTGCACGCACTCGCGCATCACGCGCCAGATCTCCAGCAGGCCGGCCCGGATCTCCTCCTCCGTGCGCCAGGCCCGCTCGTTCTCCAGCATCAGCGAGGAGATCGACAGGCCCGTCTCCTTCGTGAGGCGGAGCAGCTCGTCGCCGGTGCGGAAGGGGTACTTCAGGACGGTGTCGTCCAGCACGATGCGGTCCGCGCCGACCGCGTCCTCGTCCACGACGAAGCCGCCGCCGACCGAGTAGTACGTCTTGGAGAGCAGTTCCGTGCCCGCGGCGTCGTACGCCCACAGCGTCATGCCGTTGGCGTGGTACGGGAGCGCCTTGCGGCGGTGCAGCTTCAGGTCGGCGTCGAAGTCGAACGCGATCTCGTGTTCGCCGAGCAGGCTCAGCCGCTTGGTCGCCTTGATGTCCGCCACCCGCTGGTCCGCCGTCTCCACGTCCACCGTGCGCGGCGAGGCACCCTCCAGGCCGAGCAGCACCGCCTTGGGCGTGCCGTGGCCGTGGCCGGTCGCGCCGAGTGAGCCGTACAGCTCGGAGCGTATCGACGTGACGGACTCCAGCAGCTCCTCGTTGCGCAGCCGCCGCGCGAACATGCGCGCCGCGCGCATCGGGCCGACCGTGTGGGAGCTGGACGGGCCGATGCCGATCGAGAACAGGTCGAAGACCGAGATGGCCACGGGGAACTCCTCAATACGGGGGTGGTGCTCAGGGGTGCGGTGCGGGGGGTGGGCACCCCCCGGCACCGCGCGCGCCTTCTGGTGTCCAGTGTGCGCGGTGCCGGGGTACTTCGGACTTACTTGTTCAGAGCGGGGTACAGCGGGTGCTTGTCGGCCAGGGCCTTCACCCGGGCCTTGAGGGCTTCCGCGTCGTAGGCCGGCTTCAGCGCCTCGGCGATCACGTCCGCGACCTCGGCGAAGTCCTCGGCCGTGAAGCCGCGGGTCGCCAGGGCGGGCGTGCCGATCCGCAGGCCCGACGTGACCATCGGGGGACGCGGGTCGTTCGGGACGGCGTTGCGGTTGACCGTGATCCCGACCTCGTGGAGGCGGTCCTCGGCCTGCTGGCCGTCCAGCTCGGACTCGCGCAGGTCGACCAGGATCAGGTGCACGTCCGTACCGCCGGAGAGCACGTTCACGCCGGCCTCACGGGCGTCGGCCGCGGTCAGCCGCTCGGCGAGGATCCGCGCGCCCTCCACCGTACGGCGCTGGCGCTCCTTGAAGTCCTCCGAGGCGGCGACCTTGAAGGAGACCGCCTTGGCCGCGATCACGTGCTCCAGGGGGCCGCCCTGGAAGCCCGGGAAGACGGACGAGTTCAGCTTCTTCGCGAAGTCCTTCTTCGCGAGGATGATGCCGCCGCGCGGGCCGCCGAGCGTCTTGTGGGTCGTGGAGGTGACCACGTCCGCGTACTCGACCGGGTTCGGGTGCAGACCCGCGGCGACCAGGCCCGCGAAGTGCGCCATGTCGACCCACAGGTAGGCCTCGACCTCGTCGGCGATCCGGCGGAACTCGGCGAAGTCCAGCTGCCGCGGGTACGCCGACCAGCCCGCGATGATCACCTTCGGGCGGTGCTCCTTGGCCAGGCGCTCGACCTCGGCCATGTCGACCAGACCGGTCTCGACGTCCACGTGGTAGGCGACCACGTTGAACTGCTTGCCGGAGAAGTTCAGCCGCATCCCGTGGGTCAGGTGGCCGCCGTGCGCCAGGTCCAGGCCGAGGATGGTGTCCCCGGGCTGGGCCAGCGCGAACAGGGCCGCCTGGTTCGCGGAGGCGCCGGAGTGGGGCTGCACGTTGGCGTACTCGGCGCCGAACAGCTCCTTGATCCGGTCGATGGCGATCTGCTCGGCGACGTCGACGTGCTCGCAGCCGCCGTAGTAGCGGCGGCCCGGGTAGCCCTCCGCGTACTTGTTGGTGAGGACCGAGCCCTGGGCCTCCATCACCGCGAGCGGCGCGAAGTTCTCGGAGGCGATCATCTCCAGGGTCGACTGCTGACGGTTCAGCTCGGCGTCGACCGCGGCGGCGATCTCCGGGTCCAGCTCATGGAGGGACGTGTTCAGGACAGTCATACGGCTACGACTCCTCAGCCGGCGGTGAAGGCGGTGTACTCGTCGGCGGAGAGCAGCTCGGCCGGCTCCTCCGCGATGCGTACCTTGAACAGCCAGCCGCCCTCGAAGGGGGCCGAGTTCACCAGCGACGGGTCGTCGACGACGTCCTGGTTGATCTCGGTGACCTCGCCGGTCACGGGGGCGTACAGGTCGCTGACCGACTTGGTCGACTCCAGCTCACCGCAGGACTCGCCCGCGGTCACCGTGTCCCCGACCTCGGGGAGCTGCACGAAGACGACATCGCCGAGCGCGTTGGCCGCGTGCTCCGTGATGCCGACCGCCGACACGCCGTCCGCGGCGGCCGACAGCCACTCGTGCTCCTTGCTGTAGCGCAGTTCCTGGGGGTTGCTCATGGCCTGAATTCTCCTGTACGCGCGGGAGTGCTGATGAATGGGGGACTGCTGAACCTGCTGATGAGCAGGTGATGTGTGCGCAGGGTCACGTCCTGGGTACGGACCGCGCCCAGTGTCTACTTCTGGCGCTTGTAGAACGGCAGCGCCACGACCTCGTACGGCTCGTGGCTCCCGCGGATGTCCACACCGACGCCCGCGGTGCCCGGCGCCGCGTGCGCCGCGTCGACGTACGCGATGGCGATGGGCTTGCCCAGGGTGGGGGAGGGGGCGCCGGAGGTGACCTCGCCGATGACCTCGCCGCCCGCGACGACGGCGTACCCGGCGCGCGGCACCCGGCGGCCCTCGGCGATCAGTCCGACGAGCACCCGCGGCGGGTTCTGCTCGGCCTCGGCGGCGGCCTCGGTGAGCGCCTCGCGGCCCACGAAGTCGCCCTCCTTCTCGAACTTCACCACGCGGCCGAGCCCGGCGTCGAACGGCGTCAGGGACGTGCTCAGCTCGTGCCCGTACAGCGGCATGCCCGCCTCCAGGCGCAGGGTGTCCCGGCAGGACAGGCCGCAGGGCACCAGGCCGACGCCCTCGCCGGCCTTGGCCAGTGCCTGCCACAGCTCCACGGCGTGCTCGGGCTTCACGAACAGCTCGAAGCCGTCCTCGCCGGTGTAGCCGGTGCGGGCGATCAGGGCGGGGACGCCGGCCACCGTGCCGGGCAGGCCCGCGTAGTACTTCAGGCCGTCCAGGTCGGCGTCCGTGAGGGACTTCAGGATGCCGGGGGACTCGGGGCCCTGGACCGCGATCAGCGCGTACGCGTCACGGTCGTCGCGCACCTCGGCGTCGAAGCCCTCGGCGCGCTCGGTCAGCGCGTCCAGCACCACCTGGGCGTTGGAGGCGTTGGCGACGACCATGTACTCGGTCTCGCCGAGGCGGTAGACGATCAGGTCGTCCAGGATGCCGCCGTCGGCCTGGCAGATCATGGTGTAGCGGGCGCGGCCGACGCCGACGGAGGCGATGTTGCCGACCAGGGCGAAGTTCAGCAGGGCCGCCGCCTCGGCGCCGGTCACGGTGATCTCGCCCATGTGGGACAGGTCGAAGAGGCCGGCCTTGGTGCGCACGGCCACGTGCTCGTCGCGCTCGGAGCCGTAGCGCAGGGGCATGTCCCAGCCCGCGAAGTCGGTCATGGTCGCACCGAGCGAGCGATGGAGGGCGTCCAGCGCGGTGTGACGGAGTTCGGTACTGCTCATCGGTCGGTCGTCTCCCAGGGCAGGCTGACGGGCGAGGTAGTTCCTCCCCATCTGTCATCGGAACCTGAGAGGTTCGCCGAGACCGCCACAGGGACGATCACGGCTTGCACCTTGGGTGGAGCCACTGACACAGCGGCCCGCTTTTCAGATGTGCCTCGCCCGCGCGGTAACGGGGCCTGAGAGATTCAAGGGAGGGACTTGCTCCTTCGGCGCCCCAGCGAAGGCTGCTGGGAACTCTCCCGCGCGGATTCAAACGGCCGGTATGCAGTTGGCGGGCACATCATTGCATGCCCGGCCCCCACCCGTCAGGGCCGCATCTGTAACCGACCTGTGGCAGTACGCGCACCGAACCACTGGACGCGGCGCATTACCTTCTCTTTACATGTGATGGGCAGGGGATGACCGAGCCCACAGGGGAGGACGATCACGGTGAACAGGACCACGGCCTACGCCGCCACCACCGGCATCGCGGTGCCCAAGCAGACCTCCGCCCCGGCCCGCGAGCGCTGCGCCGACCGCCCGGCCCCGGTCGTCCGCGACCTGCGCGAGCGCGCGGGCCGCAGCCCGCACGCCCTGCTCTTCGGGTCCGCCGACCTGGTGGTGATCACCGGCCTGCCCGGCAGCGGCAAGTCCACGCTGATGCACCGCGCGGTCCCCGGCCGCCGCATCGACTCCCAGGACACCCGCGACAGCTGGGACGCCCGCATGCCCCGCCTCCTCCCCTACGCGCTCTACCGCCCCCTGGTCCGCCTCGCCCACTACGCCGGACTGCGCCGCGCCCTGCGCACCGGCGAGGGAGTCGTCGTGCACGACTGCGGCACCCAGCCCTGGGTGCGCTCCTGGCTGGCCCGCGAGGCCCGCCGCCGCGGCGGCACCCTGCACCTGCTCCTTCTCGACGTCACCCCCGGCACGGCCCGCGAGGGCCAGCGCGAGCGCGGCCGCGGCGTGTCCCGGTACGCCTTCAGCCGCCACCGCCGTACGACCGCCCGGCTGCTGCGCGCGGTGGAGCGCGGCGAGCTGCCCGCCGGCTGCGGCTCGGCGGTGCTGCTGGACCGGGACGCGGCGGACGTCCTGCACCGCATAGCCTTCACCGGCTGATCGGACCGGTCACTGTCACAGGCACCCGCTAGCCTTTTGCTCCACAGCATGGTTCCCAGCAGGCGGTAGAGGCAGATGGACTTCCCGGCGGACACTCCCGCGGACTTCCCGGCACAGACGCACCCCCACCCGCACGGCGGTTGGCCCGGCAATGAGCTGGAGGAGGTGCTCTCGGCCTCCCTGGGCATACCCTCCGCGGGCGGCCGGATCATCGAGGTGCTGGGCCGCAGCTTCCTCTGGATCCCCCTGCCGAGCGGCGGCGGCCCGCAGAGCGGCCCCCTGGACCTGCCCACGATGGACATCGAGGGCCAGGTGTACGTCCCGGTCTTCAGCTCCGAGGAACAGCTCCGCCAGGCGACCGGCTCCCACATGTCGTACACCATCGCCCCGGCGGTGGAGTTCGCCCGCGGCCTGCCCCCGCAGGTCGGCATCGCCCTCAACCCCGACGGCGTGGTCGGCATCCCGCTGCCGCCCGAGGCGGTGGCCGAGCTGTGCCGCGTGGACCGCACCGCGCTGGACGGCCCCGGCTCCGGCGGCCGGGTCCGCCTCTTCGAGCCCGACTGGCAGGAAGACCCGGTCGACTTCCTGGCCGCCGCCTCCGCCGAGTTCGCCGCGACCGGCGTGGTCCTCACCGCCCGCCGCTGCCTCGCCGCCATCGAGACGGCCGACCCCGTCATGTTCGTGGGCGTGGAACTCTCCCAGTGGGAAGGCGACCTACGAGTCCTCCCCCTGGACGCCCTCGGCAAGGCCCTCGGCAAAGTCCCGGTCAAGTGGCCCGTCAACCTGGTCCTCCTCGACGTGGCCCAGGACCCGGTGGCCGACTGGCTCAGGACAAACGTGCGCCCCTTCTACCAGTCCGGACACTAGAAGCCGACGTAGGGGCAGCCAACTCAGGGGCGCGGGGAACTGCGCGAGAACCCACCACGAACCCGCACTCGCCGACGAACATGAGGCCCCGAGCTACTCGGCGCTTAAGCTGTGTCCAAACGCGGGGCAAGAATTGAAGGGGCGGTAAGACAGGTGAGCGCGAGCCCAAGCGGCAGCGTCGAGCACATGCTGCGCCAGGTCACCCCCGGGCGCTACGACGCCTACGAGGCACTGCTGCGCGCCCTCGCCACCCCCTCCTCCGGCCAGATCTGGATGCTCCTGTGGCACGGCCAGGCCGGCTCGCCCGACGCCCAGTACGGAAACATGGAGGTCGAGGGCTTCAGCTACGCCCCCTGTGTGACCTCCGCCCAGGAACTCTCGGCGAGCGGCTGGAACCGCTCCTACGAGGTGGTCGACGGACTGGACGTGGCCCGCACCCTCTATCCCGACCACTTCGGCCTCTGGCTCAACCCGCACGCCCCGGGCGGCGGTGTCGGCATCCCCTGGCTGGACCTGCGCCGCATCGCCACCGGCCTGGACCGGCAGCCGGCCGGCCCTCTGCGGCTGTCCGAACCCGGCATCGAGATCCCGCAGTTCTACGCCCTGCTCGCGCAGAACGCCCACCGCACCCCGGCCCTGCGCTCCCTGCGCCGCGCCTGGGTGCAGCCCGCGCTCGGGGCGCCGTACCTCGTCATCGGTCTGGACGTGTACGACACCTCGCCGGCCGCGGTGGACTCGGTGCGCGCGATGATGCAGCAGTCGGTCGGCGCGGTCCCGGACGGGCTGCCGGTGTCCACGGTGGCGATGACCGACGACTACGACCCGGTCGTGATGTGGATGCGGGCCAACGCCCGCCCGTTCTACGACCGTGAGGCCCACGCGGCCGCCCCGCAGCCCCAGTCGCAGGCCCCGGCTGCCGGCTACGGATATCCGCCCGTACAGGGCGCCTACTGAGCGACGCCACCGCGCCCCACCGGGGCATTCCCTGTCCGCCTGGATGCCCGTCGCATGCGGCGGGTGTCTTTGCTGAGCGCGTGCGCGACGGGGCGAGGGCGACGAGTGACTGGTCATCGGGTGTGCTGGGCGCGTTCGCGGGTCGGTTTCGAAGGTTCGGATAACGGAACCCCCATGGCCGCATCACGGTTATGCATACTTTCGCCTTGGGCTCTGGCGGGTGATCGCGGCCACGTTGAAGACTCCCCACTCAAGGCACACGAGGCGCTCACCTCGTGGTCGAGTGCAAGTCGATAAAGCCGCAAACCATCGCGGCAGACGCGGGCCGGGCAACAACCGGCTAGAGGGGTCGGGTTCACAGTGACCGCACCGATCGAGACCACCGGAGCCGAGGCTGAGACCCCGCCCGAGGCTGTGCTCGCCGGGGTCAAGAAGGCTCAGATCGAAGGGCGTTCACTCACACAGATCGCCTGGACCCGTTTCAAACGGGACAAACTGGCCGTGGCGGGCGGTGTCATCGTCATCCTGCTCGTGCTGATGGCGGTCCTCGCGAAGCCGATCGAGTGGGCTTTCGGGCTGGACCCCAACCAGTTCCACCAGGACCTCATCGACCCGGCTCTGCTGGCCCCCAAGGGCAGCTGGGGCGGTATGAGTTGGGACCACCCGCTGGGCGTGGAGCCGCAGTACGGCCGTGACATGCTCGCCCGCATCATCGAGGGCTCCTGGGTCTCGCTGCTGGTCGCCGGCGGAGCCACCCTGCTGTCCGTGATCATCGGTACCGTGCTCGGCGTCGTCGCCGGCTACTACGGCGGCTGGGTCGACAGCGTCATCAGCCGGCTGATGGACACCTTCCTGGCGTTCCCGCTGCTGCTGTTCGCCATCGCCATCTCGGCCTCTGTGCAGGACGGTTTCTTCGGGTTCAACGGGCTGTCGCTGCGCATCGGCGTGCTGATCTTCGTGATCGGCTTCTTCAGCTGGCCGTACATCGGCCGTATCGTGCGGGCCCAGACGATGAGCCTCGCCCGGCGCGAGTTCGTGGAGGCCGCCACCAGCCTGGGCGCCCGCGGCCCGTACATCCTGTTCCGCGAACTGCTCCCCAACCTCGTCGCGCCGATCCTCGTCTACTCGACGCTGATCATCCCGACGAACATCCTCTTCGAGGCCGCGCTGAGCTTCCTCGGAGTCGGTATCGCACCGCCGCAGGCTTCTTGGGGCGGAATGCTCAGCAATGCCGTGGATCTCTACACAGCAGATCCGCAGTTCATGTTCGTGCCCGGACTGGCGATCTTCATCACCGTCCTGGCATTCAACCTGCTGGGTGACGGGCTGCGTGACGCGCTCGACCCTCGCAGCAAGTGATCCACATCGATCGAGGGGGCATTCCTCACGTGAAGACGAGAAGGGTTACCGCCGCTATTGCGACGGTCCTGGCGGTCTCGCTCGGCGCTGCCGCGTGCGGCGGCGGTAAAGACAGCAACGACAACAGCGGTGGTGGCGCCGGCAAGAAGGACGCGGCGCTGAACTCCATCGTCAACGCGTCGAGCAAGAAGGGAGGGACGGTCAACCTCGAGGACTCCGACGTTCCGGACTCCCTGGACCCGGGCAACACGTACTACGGCTTCGTGCAGAACTTCTCGCGTCTGTACGCCCGTACCCTCGTCACCTTCAAGCCGGCTGCCGGCAAGGACGGTCTCACCGTCGTCCCCGACCTCGCCGACTCCCTCGGCAAGGCCAGCGCCGACGCCAAGACCTGGACGTACCACCTGCGTTCGGGCCTGAAGTTCGACGACGGCACGCCGATCACGTCCAAGGACGTCAAGTACGCGGTCGAGCGCTCCAACTTCGCGCCCGAGGCCCTGTCCAACGGTCCGACGTACTTCAAGGCGTACCTGAAGGGCGGCGACAAGTACAAGGGCCCGTACAAGGACAAGAAGGGTCTCGACTCGATCGAGACCCCGGACGACCAGACGATCGTCTTCCACCTGGCGAAGCCGTTCGCCGACTTCGACTACCTGGCGACCTTCTCCCAGACGGCCCCCGTGCCGCAGGCGAAGGACGACGGCGCGAAGTACGTCCAGCACATCGTGTCCTCCGGCCCCTACAAGTTCGCCTCGTACGAGGAGGGCGCCAGCGCCTCCCTCGTCCGCAACCCGAACTGGGACCCGAAGTCGGACCCGATCCGCAAGGCGCTGCCGGACAAGATCAACGTCAAGTTCAAGGTCAACCCGGTCACGGTCGACAACGACCTGCTCGCCGACAAGATCACGGCCGACATCACCGGCGCCGGTGTGCAGCCGCAGACCCAGCCGAAGATCCTGAACGGCAAGTACGCCAAGCAGACGGACAACTCGTACGCGGGCGCCACGGGCTACATGGCCCTGAACCTGCACGTCGCTCCGTTCGACAACGTCCACTGCCGCAAGGCCGTCCAGTGGGCCCTCGACAAGCAGTCGGTCATCGACGCCATGGGCGGCGCGCCCAAGGGCGACGTGGCCACCACGCTGCTCCCGCCGTCGGTCAACGGCTACACCAAGTTCGACACCTACGCCACGGCGGGCCACAAGGGTGACGTGGCCAAGGCCAAGGACGAGCTGAAGCAGTGCGGCAAGCCGAGCGGCTTCTCCACCACGCTGACGGCCCGCGCCGACCGCCCCGCCGAGGTCGCGGCCGCCACGGCCATCCAGAACTCGCTGAAGGCCGCCGGCATCAAGGTCGACATCAAGCAGTTCCCCTCCGGCAAGTACTTCTCCAACTTCGCCGGTGTCCCGAGCTACGTCCACCAGCACAAGCTCGGCATGATGATGATGGCGTGGGGCGCCGACTGGCCGACCGGCTACGGCTTCCTGGACCAGATCATCGACGGTTCGGCCATCAAGCCCTCGGGCGGCAACAACCTGATGGAGCTGAACGACCCGAAGATCAACAAGGCTCTGTCCGACGCCATCTCGAACACCGACTCCGCGGCCCGCACCAAGGCCTGGGGCGACATCGACAAGATGGTCATGGACAACGCCTCGGTCGTCCCGCTGATCTACCGCAAGAACCTGCTGATCAGGCCTACGTCCGCGACCAACGTCACGGTCACGCAGGCGTACCTCGGCATGTACGACTACACGCTGCTGGGCTCTTCCAAGTAACAGCAGGCCGGATACCCCTGAAAGGCAGGTGAAGGCCCCGGGCGGCCGGGACGGACACACTCCGTCCCGGCCCCCCGGAGCCGCACAGCTGTGGCTGCGTACATCATCCGACGCGTCTTCGGCGCCTTGGTGCTGCTGCTGGTGGTCAGCGCAGTCACCTTCGCAATCTTCTTCCTGGTCCCCCGCCTGGGCGGCCAGACGGCTACCCAGCTGGCCACCCAGTACGTCGGCAAGGACGCCAACCCCGAGTCCATCGCCGCGATCAAGAAGAACCTGGGCTTCGACCAGCCCATCTACATCCAGTACTGGGACTACATCAAGGGCCTGTTCGTAGGCGCCGACTACAAGTTCGGTCCCGACGCGACGCATTGCAGCGCCCCCTGCTTCGGGTACTCCTTCAAGAGTCACGTCGAGGTGTGGCCGCAGCTCACGCAGCGCATCCCGGTCTCCTTCTCGCTGGCCGTCGGCGCGGCCGTGATCTGGCTGATCTTCGGTGTGACCACCGGTGTCATCTCGGCGCTGCGCAAGGGCAAGCCCGTCGACCGCATCTCGATGTTCATCGCGCTCGCCGGCGTCTCGCTCCCGATCTTCTTCACCGGCCAGGTCATCAACGTCCTGTTCATCTACCAGTGGCCCATCTGGGACAGCACCGACTACGTGCCCTTCACCCAGAACCCGGGTGAGTGGGCCTGGCACCTGTTCCTGCCCTGGGTCAGCCTCGCGTTCCTCTTCTCCGCCACCTACGCCCGGCTCACCCGGGCGGGCATGCTGGAGACGATGAGCGAGGACTACATCCGGACGGCCCGGGCCAAGGGTCTGCGGGAGAGCACGGTCGTCACCAAGCACGGCCTGCGCGCGACCCTCACCCCGATCGTCACCATCTTCGGCATCGACTTCGGCACCCTCATCGGTACCGCGGTGCTCACCGAGACGGTCTTCTCGCTCCAGGGCATCGGCGCGTACTCGATCCAGGCCATCAAGGACAACGACCTGCCCATCGTGATGGCCGTGACCCTGGTCGCCGCCTTCTTCATCGTCTTCTCCAATCTGGTCGTCGACCTGGTGTACGCAGCCATCGACCCCCGCGTGAGGTACTCGTGAGCAAGCTCGAAAAGGCGGCACTGGGCGAACCGGCCACGGACGTCGACGCCCCTTCCGACGCCGAAGACGCGTTCCTCTCCGTTCGCGATCTGCGCATCCACTTCAACACCGACGACGGTCTGGTCAAGTCGGTGGACGGCGTCACCTTCGACGTGCGGCGCGGCCAGACCCTGGGCATCGTGGGCGAGTCGGGCTCCGGCAAGTCCGTGACGTCCCTCGGCCTCATGGGTCTGCACCGCGCGGCGAACGCCAAGGTCTCCGGCGAGGTGTGGCTGGACGGCCAGGAGCTGATCGGCGCCGACCCGGACGAGGTGCGCCGGCTGCGCGGCCGCAAGATGGCGATGATCTTCCAGGACCCGCTGTCCGCGATGCACCCGTACTACAAGGTCGGGACCCAGATCATCGAGGCCTACCGGGTCCACAACAAGGTCAGCAAGAAGGTGGCCCGCACGCGCGCCATCGAGATGCTCGACCGGGTCGGCATCCCCGAGCCCGCCAAGCGCATCGACGGCTACCCGCACGAGTTCTCCGGCGGTATGCGCCAGCGCGCCATGATCGCGATGGCGCTGGTCAACAACCCCGAACTGCTCATCGCGGACGAGCCGACCACCGCCCTCGACGTGACCGTCCAGGCGCAGATCCTCGACCTGATCCGGGACCTGCAGAAGGAGTTCGGCTCCGCGGTCATCATGATCACGCACGATCTCGGCGTGGTCGCCGAGATCGCCGACGACGTCCTGGTGATGTACGGCGGCCGGTGCGTGGAGCGCGGACCGGTCGGGGAGATCTTCGACCAGCCGCAGCACCCCTACACCTGGGGCCTGCTCGGCTCGATGCCGCGCATCGACCGCGAGACCGCCGACCGGCTCACCCCGGTCAAGGGCCAGCCGCCGAGCCTCATCAACGTCCCCTCGGGTTGTGCCTTCCACCCGCGCTGCCCGTACGCGGACCTCCCCAAGGGGAACGTCACCCGCACGGTGCGCCCCGAGCTGCAGCAGGTGGAGGGCGGCCACTGGTCCGCCTGTCACCTCTCGGCCGAGGACCGCACGCGGATCTGGACCGAAGAGATTGCGCCGAAGCTGTGAGTGAGACGAACAAGAAAGACACCGTCGAGGACGGCGCCGGGAAGGCCGCGATCCCGCAGCAGGCGTCGGCTCCCGAGGACGGTTCCGCCGAGCGTGAGGTGCTGCTCCGGGTCAGGGGCCTGAAGAAGCACTTCCCGATCAAGAAGGGCCTCCTGCAGCGCCAGGTCGGCGCCGTGAAGGCGGTCGACGGCATCGACTTCGAGGTGCGCAAGGGCGAAACCCTGGGCGTCGTCGGCGAGTCGGGCTGCGGCAAGTCGACCATGGGCCGGGTCATCACCCGGCTCCAGGACCCGACCAGCGGCACGATCGAGTTCGAGGGCCGGGACATCACGCGGCTGAACACCGGGAAGATGCGCCCGATGCGCCGCGACGTCCAGATGATCTTCCAGGACCCGTACGGCTCCCTGAACCCCCGGCACACCATCGGCTCGATCGTCTCGGCGCCCTTCCGGCTCCAGGGCGTCGAGCCCGAGGGCGGGGTGAAGAAGGAGGTCCAGCGGCTCCTGGAGCTGGTCGGCCTCAACCCCGAGCACTACAACCGCTATCCGCACGAGTTCTCCGGCGGTCAGCGCCAGCGCATCGGCATCGCCCGCGCGCTCGCCCTGAAGCCGAAGCTGGTGGTCGCCGACGAGCCGGTGTCCGCGCTGGACGTGTCGATCCAGGCCCAGGTCGTCAACCTCATGGACGACCTCCAGGAGGAGCTGGGCCTGACGTACGTGATCATCGCGCACGACCTGTCCGTCGTCCGGCACGTCTCGGACCGGATCGCGGTGATGTACCTCGGCAAGATCGTCGAGCTGGCCGACCGCAACTCGCTGTACGAGGCGCCGATGCACCCGTACACCAAGGCGCTGATGTCGGCCGTGCCGATTCCCGACCCGAAGCGGCGGGGCACCAAGGACGAGCGCATCCTGCTGCGCGGTGACGTCCCGTCGCCGATCGCGCCGCCCTCCGGCTGCCGTTTCCACACCCGGTGCTGGAAGGCGACGCAGATCTGCAAGACGACCGAGCCGCAGCTGCTGGAGCTGAAGCCCGGTCAGCGGGTCGCCTGCCACCACCCGGAGAACTTCGCCGACCAGGCCCCGCAGGACACGGTCCTGCTGACGGCGGCGAAGGAGGCCTCCGAGCTGGTCGGTGAAGCGGTCCTGGAGGAGTCGGCGGAGACGTCGGCGGCGGTGGCCGCCGAGGTCGCGGCGGCTGAGGAGGCCGACGCGGCCGAGGAGGCGTCGGCTGAGGAGGCGTCGGCCGAGGCCGAGGAAGCCGCGGCTGAGCCCGAGACTGCCGAGGAACCCGACTCGGAGGAGTCGGAGTCCCAGGAGTCAACCGACAAGTAGCGCATGACAACTGGGCAAAGTCATGTACATGCCTGAACGGGAGAGTGCAGAGTCGTCCGTGTCCGTCCACCGACAGGCACACGCTCGAAAGGGACGACCATGGCACTCTCCCGTTCGGCACGCTTAGGGACCCTCGCCACCGCGGCGGCCTCCTTCCTGGTCATCGCCGCCGCTCCCGCCCCCACCGCGGGCGCACCCGGCATCGGCGACCCCTACTTCCCACAGCTCGGCAACGGCGGCTTCGACGCCCGCCACTACGACCTGGACATCGCCTACGACCCGGGCACCGGCCGCCTGGACGGCCGTACGACCCTCACCGCCCGCGCCACCCAGAACCTCTCCTCCTTCGACCTCGACCTGCAGCAGCTGGAGATCACGAAGATCGAGGTCGACGGCAGACGCGCACAGTTGACGCGCGACGGCGACGAGGTCACCGTCACCCCGCGCGGCACCCTCGCCAAGGGCCGCGAGTTCACCGTGACCGTCACCTACGGCGGCATACCCGAGCCGCTCGGCGGCCCGATCGTCTTCGGCTCGAAGTACGGCTGGATGAAGACCGCCGACGGCGTCTTCGTCGCCTGCGAGCCCAACGCCGCCTCCACCTGGTTCCCGTCCAGCGACCACCCCGCCGACAAGGCCACCTACGACATCCGGATCAAGGCGCCCAAGGGCCTGACCGGCGTCTCCAACGGCCGGCTCGTGTCGACGTACGACTGGGGCGACTCGACGTACACGCACTGGCGCGAGAGCCGGCCCATGGCCACCTATCTCGCCACCGCCACCATCGGAAAGTTCGACGTGCGGACCGGCCGCACCCCGGGCGGCATCCCGATCTACGTCGCCATCGACCCCGTCCTGAAGAACAGCAACAACGTCGACGTGTACGCCGTCACGGCCGCCGCCACCGACTACTGGTCGCAGGTCTTCGGGCCGTACCCCTTCGAGGAGACCGGCGCGATCGTCGACGACATGCCCGAGGCCGGGTTCTCGCTGGAAGTACAGAGCAAGCCCGCCTACTCGGCCGTGCGCAACGAGACGACCATCGTGCACGAGCTGGCCCACCAGTGGTTCGGCGACTCGGTGAGCGTGGACCGGTGGAAGGACATCTGGCTCAACGAGGGATTCGCCACCTACGCCCAGTGGCTGTGGGCGGAGCACCAGGGCACCCGCTCGGCCCACGACTCCTTCCTCGCCGCGTACGACGCGCGCCCCGCCGACGCGGCCTTCTGGCAGATCAAGGTGGCCGACCCGCAGCGCGACACGATGTTCGCCTCCGCCGTCTACCAGCGCGGTGCGATGACCCTGCAGGCGCTGCGGGAGCGGATCGGCGACGAGGCGTTCTTCCGGCTGCTGCCCGTCTGGACCCGGCTCCACCGGTACGGCAACGCGGACACGGCCGACTTCATCCGCCTCGCCGAGCGGATCAGTGGGCAGCAGCTGGACGATCTCTTCGACACCTGGCTGTTCACGACAGGCAAGCCCACCCTCTAGGCCTGGCTTTGTAAGGTTCACACCCTCTGACAGGTAAGAATGTCAGGGTGCAGCTGCAACAACTCTTCAGTCCCTCTGTCCAGCACACGCTCGATGTCATCGGCATCTTCGTGTTCGCGATCTCCGGCGCCCTGCTGGCCGTCCGGAAGAACTTCGACGTGTTCGGCATCGCCGTGCTCGCCGAGGTCACCGCGCTGGGCGGAGGGCTGTTCCGCGACGTGATCATCGGAGCCGTGCCCCCGGCCGCCTTCACGGACCTGGGGTACTTCTTCACCCCGCTGCTCGCCGCGCTCGTGGTCTTCTTCCTGCATCCGCACGTCGAGCGCATCCAGTCGGCGGTGCTCGTCTTCGACGCGGCCGGCCTCGGCCTGTTCTCGGTCGCCGGTACGACGAAGGCGTACTCCTACGGCCTCAACCTGACCGCGTCCGCGACCCTGGGCCTCGCCACGGCGGTCGGCGGCGGCGTGCTCAGGGACGTGCTCGCCAACGAGGTTCCCTCGCTGCTGCGCTGGGACCGCGACCTGTACGCGGTCCCGGCCATCGTCGGCGCCACCATGGTGGTGCTGTGCATCCACTACGACGTCCTGACCTCGTTCACCAGCGGGCTCGCGGTGGTCACCGCTTTCGTCCTGCGCCTGCTGGCGATGAGGTACCACTGGCGAGCGCCGCGCGCGTGGAACCGTCGCTCGACGGTGTCGGAGGAGTAGATCCGGCGGACCTGCCGGTCCCGGTGAGGGACCCGTCCGCGCCCCTGGCACGGTTCTGGCCCATCTCCAGGGTCAGCCAGCGGAACACCGGGGTGACCTGCGGCCGCCACAGCGCCATGGTGTGCCCGCCCGCGCTGCGCGGCAGGAACACCACGTGCACGGTCGTCGGCGCCTTGGCGACGGACTCCAGTGCCACACCCGCCTGGTAGCCGTCGCCGGACTCGCCGGAGAAGTACAGCGCGATCCGGGGCGGTACGGGCGCCTTCTTGAGAAGCAGGTAAGGGTTGTTCTCGGCGCGCAGCGTGGGGTTCTGGGCGGCGAGGGAGTTGCGCTCGCCTATCGGGTCGTTGTAGCCCGACATGCTCACCGCGGCCCGGTACCGGTCCGGGTGCGCCACGGCCAGCTTGACCGCGCAGTGCGCGCCCGCCGAGTAACCGGCCACCGCCCAGCCCTGCGGGGCCGGCTGGGTCCGGAAGTTGTCCATGACCATCTTCGGCACGTCGATGCTGAGCCAGCTGTCGGCGTTGACCTGGCCGGGGATGTTGGCGCAGCCGGTGTCCACGCCGGCCAGCAGGTTGGTGCGCGGGGCGACCAGGATGAAGGGCGCCACCCGGCCGCTCCTCATCAGCGGCAGCAGCTGTTCGTGCGTCTTCATCGACCCGAACCAGGCCTTCGCCGAGCCGGGGTAGCCCGGCAGCAGCTCCACGACCGGGAACTTCTTGTTGCGGTAGGCCGGCTCGTTGTACTGGGGCGGCAGCCAGACGTAGACCTCGGCGTTCACGCCGGAGACCCGGCCCTTGAGCTGGGTGACACGCACCCCGCCGGCCGCGTGCATGCCGGGACCGTCGGCCTGCTCGAAGTTCTGCCTGACCTTGGGCAACCGTTTCAGCGCTATGCCGCCGGTACCGTCCCGGCCGAGGTCGGCGGCCTGCTGGACGTGGTTGCCGGTGCCGAACAGGTCGGCCCAGTTGTCGTACAGGTTGTTCTGGTTGTTGACCAGAACGAACACCAGCGTGACGGCCGTGCCCTGGGCGAACAGCAGCATCAGCACCCGGGCGGCGGCACGCAGGGGCCTCGGCCCCCGCATCCTCGACCACAGGACGAGCGGCAATATGACGGCGACCACGGAGAGCACGATGGTCGTGTAGAGGAACGGAGTCCCGGTGAGGCTCATGTCCCCATAGAGGGGAAACGGGGGCTCGGGGTTGTGGACGTGTCGGGACACTTACCTAGAAATTGCCGGAACCTCACCCGGCGGGAGGGCCTCGCCCCATCCTGCCATCCGCCCGGTGGGATCTTGTCATCTGCCCGCAACATACAAAGCTACCGCTTAGTAATTTCCTGTTGTACGGTTCAGTCATGCCAGAAGCAGCTTCCGCACCCGCCCCATCGCGGGCCGTGATCGGCGACAGCGAGTTCGACCGCGACACCGCGGTCACCCGGCGCGAGCCCGGGGTCTACGACATCGACCTCTCCGCCGGCTGGACCATCATCAACGCCGTCAACGGCGGCTATCTGCTGGCCGTGCTCGGCCGGGCCCTCGCGGACGCCCTCCCGCACCCGGACCCCTTCACCATCTCGGCGCACTACCTGACCGCGTCCCAGCCGGGCCCGGCGGTCATCCGCACCGAGCCGGTCCGCACCGGCCGCACCCTCTCCACCGGCCAGGCATCGCTCTTCCAGTACGACGAGGAGGGCAACGAGGTCGAGCGCATCCGCGTCCTCGCCTCCTACGGCGACCTCGCCGCCCTGCCCGACGACGTCCGTACCACGGCGACCCCGCCCGCGATCCCGCCGCTGGACCAGTGCTTCGGCCCGGACGACTCGCCCGCCCCGATCCCGGGCAGCTCGGCCATCACCGACCGGCTCATGCTGAAGCTCGACCCCGCCACCCTCGGCTGGGCGCTGGGCGCACCCTCCGGCAAGGGGGAGATGCGGGCCTGGTTCGGCCTCGCCGACGGCCGCGACGCCGACCCGCTCTCCCTGCTCCTCGCGGTGGATGCCCTCCCGCCCACCGCCTTCGAGATCGGCATCAAGGGCTGGGTGCCCACGGTCGAACTCACCGTCCACGTCCGCCACCGCCCGGCCCCCGGCCCGCTGCGCGTGTCGATCACCACGCGCAACCTGGCCGGCGGCTTCCTGGAGGAGGACGCGGAGGTCTGGGACAGCGAGGACCGCCTGGTCGCCCAGTCCCGCCAGCTCGCCCGAGCCCGACTCACCTGACCGGTGCGGGCCGGTCAGGCCCGGTCCAGGGGCCGGCGGCCCATCCAGGCCGCCAGCCGCTCGTAGACGTCCGCTCCCTCGGGTGCCTCGTGGCGGGCGTCGAAGGGAGTGTCCTCGTCGCGGGGGCGGGAGTCGGGCAGCACCTGGCGGGCGGTGGCCAGCGCGAACTCGGCCAGCTCCGGGTCGAGTTCCCCGGGGTGACCGAGGGCCTCGGAGAGGTCCCAGGTGTGGGTCACGATCTCCATGACATAGCCGGAGAGTGCCGCGTGGCCGGGGACCTCGCCCCAAGGCACGCGCACCGCGCTCGTCATCCGCTCGTCGGCCTCCCAGGCCTTCAGGACGCGGACGCGCACCTCGTCGTAGGCGGCCGCCCAGCCGTCGTCCGCGACGCCCTCGGCGAACGGGTGCATCGCGAGCCCGTCGCCGCCCTCGCCGACCACGGCGATCCGCCGGGTGCCGCCGACGATGTGGCTCAGCAGGGTCCGTACGTCGAACTCGGTACAGGGCGTGGGGCCGTCGAGCTGTTCGGGGCGCACCGTCTTGATGAGCGCGGCCGCCTGCTCGGTGGCGCGGGTGTAGACGGGGCGCGGGTCGATGGTGTTCATGGGATGCCTCTCCGTAGGTCGGTGCAGTGAGGTTCCCTCGATAACTTGACAGTTTCCGTCAGGTTTTTTCGTCAGGGTTTTTCGCGTCAGAACTCTCCCCGGACGACCCGGCACCGCCGCCGTGAAATTGCTCCGGCCACCCGCTCGGCGGGATCCTGTCGGCGTGAAGTCCGACCGGCTGCTGTCGATCCTGCTGCTCCTGCAGACCCGGGGCCGCGTCCCCGCGCACGAACTCGCCGACCGGCTGGAGGTGTCGGTCCGCACCATCTACCGGGACATCGAGGCCCTGTCGGCCTCCGGCGTCCCCGTGTACGCCGAGCGCGGCCGGCACGGCGGCATCGAACTCCTCGCCGGATTCCGCACGGACGTCACCGGCCTCACCGCCGACGAGTCCCGCGCCCTGTTCATCCTCGCCGCCCAGGGCGCCCACGCCGCACTCGGCCTCGACGCGGCGCTCGGCTCGGCCCTGCGCAAGGTGATGGCGGCCCTGCCGGCCCCCCACCGGCCCGCCGCCGAGGTCACCAGCCGCCGCATCCTGGTCGACGCCACCCGCTGGCGGAGCGGCCCGCAACAGGCCGTCGACCTTGAGGTGCTCCAGGACGCGGTGTTCTCCGACCGGCGGCTCAAGCTGCGCTACCGGCACAGCGGGGAGCGGGAGCCGCGGACGTACACCGTGGACCCGTACGGCCTGGTCGCCAAGGCCGGGGTCTGGTACCTGGTCGCCGACCGGCGCGGCGCCCCCCGGCTGTTCCGCGCCGACCGGGTGCGCTCGGCACGCCTGCTGGACGACCCGGTGCGGCGCCGGCCCGGTGTCGAACTCGGCGACGTCTGGGAGGTGCTGCGCCGCCAGGTGGAGGAACGCCCGGAGGACGGGATCGACGTCACGGTACGGCTCCGGCGCGAGCGGCTCGACATGTTCCAGCGCATGGCCGCCGGGCAGCTGACCGAACTCCCCGACGACGACGGCGAGGGCGACTGGGTCACCGCCCGGCTGTCGTACCCGGTGCTGCGCGCCGTGCGCCAACTGCTCGCGTTCTCCGACCAGGTGGAGGTACTCGACCCGCCCGAGGCGCGCGCGGAGCTGCTGCGGGCGGTCCGTTCTGTCACGGCCTTGTACCAGGGGGCGGGCCGGGGCGAGGGATGAAATCCCAGGTGGGCGGCGGTACTTGAGGTGTGCTTTACCCGATTGACAGGCGGCGGACAGGGCGGTCCCAAGAACGCCCTAACCGCCGTTGGTTGAGTGCCCGCCTCAGGATTCCCTCATCTTCCGCGGAGTTGACTCTCATGAAGCGTGCACGCCTCGTCCCCGCCGCAGCCCTGCTGGCGCTGTCCCCGCTGCTGCTCACCGCGTGCGGCTCGGGCGACTCCTCCTCCTCGACCCGCGGCAACTCCGGCGGGCAGGCCTGCCAGGCGCCGTCCGGCATGCCGACCGGCGGCACGGGCCGCCGGCCGAGCGGGGCACCGTCCGGGGCGCCTTCGGGTGCCGCCAGGGCCAAGCCGACCGGTTCGCCGTCGGCCCGGCCGAGCGGAGCACCCTCGGGCATGCCGAGCGGCGCGCCCGGCGGCGGCCAGGGTGGTCCCGGGGGCGGCCAGGGCGGCGGCCAGGGCGGTGGCTGCGGCGGTCCGGGCGGGGGACAGGGTGCAGGGCAGGGCGGGGCACAGGCCGGGGCGCAGGGCGGGGGACAGGATCAGCAGGGCTGATCGACGGGGTCGTACGGAAGCATGGCCGTACTTCCGTACGGCGACAGGGGCGGTGCGCTCGGCGGGACGGGCGCACCGCCCCTGCGCGTGTGCCGCGGCCGGTCGGTCCAGCTCAGTCCAGCTCAGTCCAGCCAGTGCCGGCGGCCGATGCTGATGAGCCGCATCTGCCGAGTGGCTTGCTGGGCGACGCGCTCCCGCTCGTCCGCGGATCCCTCCAGGGTCTCGAGGAAGAGCGAGGCGGTGATGAGCATCTGGTCGACGTAGAGATGCGCGAGCATCAGCACGTCGTCGTCGCTCCAGCCTTCGGCCTGCGGGTCCTTGGCCAGCTCGGCCTTCACCTCCTCGGCGAACCGGGCCAGTTGGGACTGGATTGCCTCGCGCACGGGCTGCACCCCGCCGTGCCGCTCGCGGGCGATGAAGCGGACGTGGGCGGGATGGGCGTCCACGTGGTGCGCGATCAACTCGATCGCGCGCGTGATGCGCTCCTCGCTGTCGCCCGCCGTGGACACCGTCGTCCGCACCATCGGGTGCAGGCTGCCGAGAGCCTCGTCGACCAGGGCGACGCCGAGGTCGGCGGTGGAGCGGAAGTGCCGGTAGAAGGCGGTCGGGGCGACACCGACGGCGCGGGTGACCTCGCGCAGACCGAGGCTGCTCAGGCTCTGTTCCTCCAGCAGCGCGAGCGCTGCGTCCAGGAAAGCCTGCCGGGTCTTCTGCTTCTGGGCCTGCCGGATGCCGAGGGTGTGACTCATGTCATCCAGTTAACAACTGTTCTCTGGAATTTTAAAGCCGTGGGAGGCGCTAGACTCGAAGTCAGTGAACAACTGTTACTACAACTGTTCACCGAAACTTCACAGAGGCCAGACCCAAGGCACCTCGGAGGGGGGATCTGATCCCATGTTGTTCCTCGTCGTCGCACTCATGCTGCTCGGCGTCGTACTGGGCACCGTCGCTCACGTACCGCTGACCGTCACCGTCACCGCGGCCGCTTTCATCGCCGCCTGGCTCGCCGTCTTCGCGATCCGCGAGCGCCACAGCCGCCGCCGCGGCACCTCGGTCAACTGACCTTCCGGAACGACTTCCAGGAGCTGAGCACCATGCAACTCACCGCACCGGCCACCGGCCGCACCGACACCCGCTCGCAGGCGCGGGACGCCGACGGGATGGCCGTGGCGTCCTTCATCCTCGGCCTTCTCGGCCTGCTCGTCCTCAACATCTTCCTCGGCCCGATCGCCATCGCCCTGGCCGCCGTCGCCCTCTGGCGCGGCACGACCCGCCGCGGCCGCGCCTACCTGGGCCTGACCCTGGGCATCGCGGACCTGGCAGTCCTGGTGATCGCCATGGAGATGTCCCACACGGTGTCCTGGAGTCTCTGAGCCCAAGCACCACCGCCCGAAGGCACCAGGGCCCCGAGGACGACGGGGCACAGCCGCACAGCCGCAGTGCAGGCTGTCGTGCAGTCGACCGCCGTATCGCCGATCGCCGCACCGTTGTGGCGCCGCACTGCCGACCGCCGTGTCGCTGATCGCTGCACCGCCGACCGTCGTGTGGCCGACCGTCGTGCCGTCGACCGCTGTGGCGACGCACCGCAGGCCGTCGTATCGCTGACTGCCGTGCCGTCGACGTCGTGCCTCGACGTCGTGCCTCGACGTCGTGCCTCGACGTCGTGTGGCCGACCGTCGTACCGCCGACCGCCGACCGCCGACCGCCGACCGCCGACCGCCGTGGCGACGTATCGCCGTGGCGACGTATCGCCCCCCGCCGTGGGCAGACGTTCCGCAGGGCGGAACGGGTGGGCACGGCCGACAGTGCCGGGCGCGCCGCCAACGCCGCCAGGTGCAGCTCACACAAGGCGCACCCGCAGCCGACGTGAGCCACATCAGCACCCGACGTAAGCCGCACCCGCACTCGACGCAAGCCACATCAGCAGCCGAGGCAAGCCGCACTCGCCCCCCCCGCAAGGCGCCGCACGGCAACTGCACCCACTCCGAGGCCAAGCCCAACTGCAAGGCCTCGTAGAATCGGGCTCACCATGGCTTACCTCGACCACGCCGCCACGACCCCGATGCTCCCGGAGGCGGCAGAGGCCCTGACCGCCCAGCTGAGCATCACCGGCAACGCGTCCTCCCTGCACGCCTCCGGCCGCCGGGCCCGCCGGACGGTCGAGGAGTCCCGCGAAACCCTCGCCGAAGCACTGGGCGCCCGCCCCAGCGAGGTCGTCCTCACCTCGGGTGGCACCGAGGCCGACAATCTCGCGGTGAAGGGCCTGTACTGGTCCCGCCGCGACGCCGACCCGGCCCGCACCCGTGTCCTGGCCAGCCCCGTCGAGCACCACGCCGTACTCGACGCCGTGCACTGGCTCGGTGAACACGAGGGCGCCACCGTCGAGTACCTCCCCGTCGACTCCTACGGCCGCGTCCACCCAGAGGCCCTGCGCGAGGCCATCGCCCGCAACCCCGAGGACGTCGCCCTGGCCACCGTGATGTGGGCCAACAACGAGATCGGCACGGTCATGCCGGTCCGTGAACTCGCCGACGTCGCAGGCGAGTTCGGCATCCCCCTGCACGCCGACGCGGTCCAGGCCTTCGGCCAGCTCCCGGTCGACTTCGGCACCTCGGGCCTCGCCGCGATGACGGTGTCGGCCCACAAGATCGGCGGCCCCTATGGCATCGGGGCGCTGCTCCTCGGCCGCGAGTACACCCCCGTACCCGTCCTGCACGGCGGCGGCCAGGAACGCCACGTCCGCTCCGGCACCCTCGACGTCCCCGCCGTCGCCTCCTTCGCGGTGGCCGCCCGCGTCGCCGCCGCGCAACAGGAGTGGTTCGTCCGCGAGATCGGCGCACTGAGAGACCGGCTGATCGACGCCGTCCGCACGGCGGTGCCGGACGCCATCCTCGGCGGCGACCCGGCACCCGGGGGCCGCCTCCCGGCCAACGCCCACTTCACCTTCCCGGGCTGCGAGGGCGACTCCCTGCTGCTCCTGCTGGACGCCCAGGGCATCGAGTGCTCCACCGGCTCCGCCTGCACCGCGGGCGTGGCCCAGCCCAGCCACGTCCTGCTGGCCACCGGCACCGACCCGGACCTGGCCCGCGGCACCCTGCGCTTCTCCCTCGGCCACACCTCCACGGAGGCCGACGTCGAGGCCCTCGCGAAGGCGATCGGGCCGGCCGTGGAGCGGGCCCGGGCGGCGGGGCTGACGTAGCGGCGGCGGAGTCGACGCAGGACCGGCGGAGCCGACGCGGGACCGGCGTGACGCCTCAGGCCCGCGCCTGCCGCACCAACCCCAGATAGCGGTCCCAGTCCCAGTGGCGCCCCGGGTCCGTGTGGTCCGTCCCCGGCACCTCCACGTGCCCGATGACGTGCTCCCGGTCGACGGGTATGCCGTAGCGCCGGCATATCGCCGCCGTCAGCCGCGCCGAGGCCGCGTACATCGCGTCCGTGAAGGAGGAGGCGTCCTCCACGAAGCCCTCGTGCTCGATGCCTACGCTGCGCTCGTTGTACTCCCGGTTGCCCGCGTGGAACGCCACGTCCAGCTCGCGGATCAGCTGGGTGATCCGGCCGTCCTTGCGCACGATGTAGTGCGCCGCGGCGCGGTGCGCGGGGTCCTGGAAGACCTTCACCGCCGACGCGTACCCGCCCTGGGTGACATGGATGACCACCCGGTCGATGCGGTAGTCGTCCGGTCGGTCCGCCCGCCGGTAGTTCGCCGCCGAGGCCGGCACCCAGCGCGCGCCCCGGAAGTCGACGGCCCCGGCCACCCGCTGCTTCTCCACCCCGGGCAGCCGCCACCACAGCCGGGACAGCTCGTCCCGGGCCAGCACGGCCGTGCCCACGGCGACCGCGGCCCCGCCGATGAGCAGGGCACGCCGCCCCAGCCGCCGGCCCGCGTCCTTCGCCGGCGCCTCGGTCGTCTCCTCAGTCGTCGCCCCCATGTGATCGTCAACGCATATCCGGCGGCCCCGGTTCCCGCGCCCCCGTACTCTGGAAGGGCTATGACTGACACCCCGCAGCGCCCCCGCCCCCTCCGCGTCCTCGCCGCCATGTCCGGCGGGGTCGACTCCGCCGTCGCCGCCGCGCGGGCCGCGGAAGCCGGCCACGACGTCACCGGCGTCCATCTCGCGCTCTCCGCGAACCCTCAGTCGTTCCGCACCGGCGCGCGGGGCTGCTGCACCATCGAGGACTCGCGCGACGCCCGCCGCGCCGCCGACGTCATCGGCATCCCGTTCTACGTGTGGGACCTCGCCGACCGCTTCCGCGAGGACGTCGTCGAGGACTTCATCGCCGAGTACGAGGCCGGCCGCACCCCCAACCCCTGCCTGCGCTGCAACGAGAAGATCAAGTTCGCCGCGCTGCTGGACAAGGCGCTGGCCCTCGGCTTCGACGCCGTCTGCACCGGTCACTACGCGAAGGTGATCCTCAAGGAGGACGGCTCCCGCGAGCTGCACCGCGCCTCCGACATGGCCAAGGACCAGTCGTACGTCCTCGGCGTCCTGGACGAGAGGCAGCTCGCCCACGCGCTGTTCCCGCTCGGCGACACGGTCACCACCAAGGAGGAGATCCGCGCGGAGGCCGAACGCCGGGGCCTGGCGGTCGCCAAGAAGCCCGACTCGCACGACATCTGCTTCATCGCCGACGGTGACACCCAGGGCTTCCTGGCCCAGCGGCTCGGCAAGGCCGAGGGCGACATCGTCGACGAGTCCGGCGCCAAGGTGGGCACGCACGAGGGCGCGTACGGCTTCACGATCGGCCAGCGCAAGGGGCTGCGCATCGGCACCCCGGCCGCCGACGGCAAGCCGCGATACGTCCTCGACATATCGCCGGTGAACAACACGGTGACCGTGGGCCCGGTCGCCGCCCTGGACGTCACCGCGCTGACGGCGATCAAGCCGCGCTGGTGCGGCAGCGCCCCGTCCGGCCCCGGCACCTACACCGCCCAGCTCCGTGCCCACGGCGGCGAGACCGAGGTCACCGCGGAACTCGTCGACGGCGAACTGCGGGTCAGCTTCACCGAGCCGGTCCGGGGTGTCGCCCCCGGCCAGGCGATCGTCCTGTACGACGGCACGCGTGTGGTCGGCTCGGCGACGATCGCGTCGACCACACGCGCGGCGGCAGCGGCGGTCTGACCGGCCCGCTCACCGGGTGAGGAACTCGGCCAGCACCGGGCCGAGCACACCCGGTTCCACCATGTGCGTCTGGCCCTCCAGCACCTGGTACGTGCCCTGGGGCAGCGCCCCCGCGAGCGCGCGGTTCGCCTCGAGCATCCAGGCGGGGCTCGCCCCGCCCGCGGCCACGAGGACGGGCACGGAGATCCCGGCCAGCCGCTCGCGCGGCAGCAGGCCGTCGCCCATGACCGCGTCGTCGTACGCCAGGCTCGGTGCGACGGCTTCCATGCCGGCCCACATGGGCGACTCACGCGCGCCCCGGATCATCTCCTCGCCCAGGCCCGTCAGCCGCAGGAACAGCTCCACCGCGTCCCCGCGCCGGCCCTCGGCGAGCGCCTTGTGCAGGTTCTCCTTGTACGCGGCCTCCCGCTCGGCACCGCCGTCCAGGAAGTCCGCGAACGGCACCTCGTACACGGCGGCCTGATGCACCGGCAGGCCGCTCGCCACCGCCTCCAGCACCAGCGCACCGCCCGAGGAGACCCCGAACAGCGCCTGCGCGCCGCCCACCGCCTCGATCAGTGCGGCCAGGTCCTCGACCTCGCGCCGCACCGCGTACGGCGCCGTGTCACCGCTCCCGCCGCGGCCCCTGCGGTCGTAGACGACGGCCGTGCAGCGGTCCGCGAGCCGGTGCGCCAGGGGCGTCACGGTGCCGCCGGTGGACATCGCGCCGCTCACCAGGATCACCGTCGGCCCCTGGCCGATCACTCCGTACGCAAGAGAGGTGCCGTCGCGGGAAGTCGTCATCTTGTCCATGCCGGTGCAGACTGCCGTACGGCACAGAATTCAGCGGTCACGACACGTCGACCTCGTAGAAGCAGTAGTGGTCCCTGATCTCCGCCACGCCCGGCTTCGGATCCGGGTACGCCCACACCAGGTCGGGCGCGTCCGACAGCGACCAGTAGGACGCGGTGCCCTTGAACGGGCAGACCGTGTGGGTGTCGGAGGGCGTGAGCAGATCGAGGCGGACGTCCTCGGCGGGTATGTAGTAGCGCACCGGCGAGCCGGTCTCGCGCAGTACGAGGGGACGGTCGGTCTCCGCGAGCACCTGGTCGCCGTGCACCACGCGCACGTGCTGCTCGCCCTGTTCGATGGTGATCGTGTGTCCTGTGGTCATGTCCTGACAGCGCGCGCGGGCCCGAACTTCTTCCCACATACGGTGGGTGACATGAACATCTGCGTCTTCCTCTCCGCCGCCGACCTCGACGAGCGCTACACGCGCCCCGCGCGCGACTTCGCGAAACTGCTCGGCAAGGGCGGGCACACCCTGGTCTGGGGCGGCTCCGACGTCGGTCTGATGAAGGTGGTCGCCGACGGGGTGCACGAGGCGGGTGGCAGGCTGCTGGGCGTCTCCGTGGAGTTCCTCGCGGCGAAGGTGCGCCCCGACGCCGACGAGATGGTCGTCGCCGCCGACCTCGCCGAACGCAAAAGGCTGCTCCTGGAGAAGGCGGACGCCGTGGTGATCATGGTGGGCGGCACCGGAACGCTCGACGAGGCCACCGAGATCCTGGAGCTGAAGAAGCACGGCCACACCAAGAAGCCGGTGGTGCTGCTGAACACGGCCGGTTTCTACGACGGCCTCCAGGAGCAGTTCCGCCGCATGGAGGCCGAGGGCTTCCTGCCCCGCCCGCTGTCCGAGCTGGTCTTCTTCGCCGACGAGCCGGCCGCCGCACTGGCCTACCTGGAGGAGTCTTTGCACGCCCGATGATGCGAGCATGGCGGGCATGGCTACACATGTGATCACCGGGGCCGGTTCCGGCATCGGCGCGGCCGTCGCCCGCCGTCTGCACGCGCGCGGGGACGACATCGTCCTGCACGCGCGCGACGCCGGCCGCGCGAAGGAGCTGGCCGCCGAGTACCCCGGGGCGCGCACCCTGGTGGGCGACCTGGCCGACCCCGACAAGCTCTCCTGGGCCTTCTCCCACCAGGCGCTCCCCGACCGGGTCGACTCGCTGCTGCACATCGCCGGAGTCGTGGACCTCGGCGAGGTCGGCGAGCTGACCCCCAAGACCTGGCGCCACCAGCTCAACGTCAACCTGGTCGCCCCGGCCGAGCTGACCCGGCACTTCCTGCCCCAGCTCCGCGCCGCCCGCGGCCATGTGATCTTCGTCAACTCCGGTGCCGGCCTCAACGCCCACGCCGGCTGGTCCGCGTACGCCGCCTCCAAGCACGGTCTGAAGGCCCTGGCCGACTCCCTGCGCCACGAGGAGCACGGCAACGGCGTCCGCGTCACCTCCGTCTACCCCGGCCGCACGGCCAGCCCCATGCAGGCCAAGGTCCACCAGCAGGAGGGCAAGGACTACGACCCGGCCCGGTGGATCGACCCCGAGTCCGTCGCGACGACGATCCTGATGGCCCTGGACCTGCCCAGGGACGCGGAGGTCAACGACCTGACGGTGCGACCGGGGCGGTGAAGCTGTTGCCTTCGCCTGTCAGCCGACCGAGCCGGGTGGTGGGTGGGCATAGGCCGGGGGTCCAGGGGGCGGAGCCCCCTGGTGCGTCGTACGGCATACGCTTCCGGGGTGAGTGAGACCAGCCATTTCACCTTCAGCTCCGCCACCGGCATCGGGTCCATGCCCGGCGGGGACGCGCGGGAGGCCGCCAAGACCGTCACCGGCAGCTTCGAGGACTTCGCGTTCCTGCCCGAGCTGCCCGCCCGCGGCCCCGGCGCCGACATGATCGGACGGACCGCGGGCATGCTCGTCGAGCTGTACGCGCGCGTGGAGCCCAGCGGCTGGCGGATCGGCGACCGGCCGGGCCGCGACACCAAGCGGGCCCGGTCCTGGCTGGGCGAAGACCTCGACGCCCTGGAGGAGTTCACCCAGGACTACGAGGGCGACCTCAAGGTGCAGGCGGTCGGCCCGTGGACGCTGGCCGCCGCCCTGGAGCTGAGGAACGGCGAGTCCGCACTGTCCGACCCCGGCGCCTGCCGCGACCTCGCCGGCTCGCTGGCGGAGGGCCTGCGGCTGCACCTCGCCGAGATGCGGCGCCGTGTCCCGGGCGCCCGGCTCGTCCTCCAGCTCGACGAGCCCTCCCTCACCGCCGTACTGCGCGGACAGGTCCGCACCGCCAGCGGCTACCGCACGCACCGGGCCGTGGACCGGCAGGTCGTGGAGGCCACCCTGCGCGACGTCATCGGGGTGCACGACGGCGGACCCGTCGTGGTCCACTCCTGCGCGCCCGACGTCCCGTTCGCCCTGCTGCGCCGGGCCGGAGCCGCCGCGCTCTCCTTCGACTTCTCGCTCCTCACCGAACGTGACGACGACGCCATCGGCGAGGCCGTGGAAGGCGGCACGCGGCTGTTCGCCGGTGTCGTCCCGGGCACGGACGGCCCATTGTCAGACCCTGCCGGTAGCGTCATGGGTGTCAGGACGCTGTGGCGCAGGCTGGGGCTGCATCCGGGGTTGCTCGCGGAGGCGGTCACGATCACCCCGGCGTGCGGTCTCGCGGGCGCTTCCCCCGCCTACGCACGCCAGGTGCTCGCCCACTGCGTCCGGGCGGCGAGATCGCTCGCGGACAACCCAGAGTAACGGGAGGACCACACGGTGGCCGGCGACAAGCAAGCGGAGACGACGACGGTGCCCGCCGAGGCCCGCGAGAAGCACGCCCTGCTCGCGGAGCAGGTCGAGGAGCACCGCTTCCGGTACTACGTGAAGGACGCTCCCGTCATCAGCGACGCGGAGTTCGACCAGCTCCTCAAGACGCTGGAGGCGCTGGAGGAGCAGTACCCGGAGCTGCGCACGCCGGACTCGCCGACCCAGAAGGTCGCGGGGTCGTACGAGACGGACTTCACGGCGGTCGAGCACCGCCAGCGGATGCTCTCCCTGGACAACACCTTCAACGACGAGGAGCTGGCGGCCTGGGCCGCCCGCATCGCCAGGGAGCTGGGCGACCAGGAGTACCACTTCCTGTGCGAGCTGAAGGTGGACGGCCTGGCCGTCAACCTCACCTACGAACGGGGCCGTCTCACGCGCGCGGCGACCCGCGGCGACGGCCGCACCGGCGAGGACATCACCCCGAACGTCCGCACGATCGCGGAGATCCCGGACCACCTCCACGGCGACGACGTCCCCGACCTCGTGGAGATCCGCGGCGAGGTCTACTTCCCGATGGAGAAGTTCGAGGAGCTGAACGCCCGGCTGGTCGCGGCAGGCGACAAGCCCTTCGCCAACCCCCGCAACGCCGCAGCCGGTTCGCTGCGCCAGAAGGACCCGCGGGTCACCGCCACCCGCCCGCTGCACATGGTCGTCCACGGCATCGGCGCCCTGGAGGGCTTCACGGGCATGACCCGCCTCTCCCAGGCCTACGACCTGCTGAAGACCTGGGGCCTGCCCACGTCCCCGCACAACCGGGTGGTCGACGACCTGGGCGGCGTACGGGAGTTCATCGCCCACTACGACGGCGAGAACCGCCACTCCGTGGAGCACGAGATCGACGGCGCCGTCGTCAAGCTGGACGAGATCCGGCTCCAGGGCCGTCTCGGCTCCACCGCCCGGGCCCCGCGCTGGGCGATCGCCTACAAGTACGCGCCGGAAGAGGTCAACACCAAGCTCATCGACATCAAGGTGGGCGTCGGCCGCACCGGCCGCGTCACGCCGTACGCCCAGGTCGAGCCGGTCACGGTCGCGGGCAGCGAGGTCGAGTTCGCCACTCTGCACAACCAGGAGGTCGTCAAGGCCAAGGGCGTGCTCATCGGCGACACCGTGGTGATCCGCAAGGCCGGTGACGTCATCCCGGAGATCCTCGGCCCGGTGGTCGACCTGCGGGACGGCGCCGAGCGGGAGTTCGTGATGCCCAGCGAGTGCCCCGAGTGCGGGACGCCGCTGCGGCCCATGAAGGAGGGCGACATCGACCTCCGCTGCCCCAACGCGCGTACCTGTCCGGCCCAGTTGCGCGAGCGCGTCTCCTACCTCGCGGGCCGTGAGTGCCTGGACATCGAGAACTTCGGCGCGGTGGCCGCCGCCGCGCTGACCCGCCCGCTGGAGCCGGCCGACCCGCCGCTGGTGGACGAGGGCGACCTGTTCGACCTGACGGTGGAGAAGCTGCTGCCCATCAAGGCCTACGTCCTCGACCCGGACAGCGGCCTGCCCAAGCGGGACCCCAAGACGGGCGAGGAGAAGGTCGTCACGGTCTTCGCCAACCAGAAGGGCGAGCCGAAGAAGAACACCCTCGCGCTGCTGGAGAACATCGAGGCGGCCAAGGCCCGCCCGCTCGCCCGCTTCCTGAACGGCCTGTCGATCCGGCACGTCGGCCCGGTGGCGGCGCAGGCCCTCGCGCGCGAGTTCCGCTCCGTCGACCGCATCGAGCAGGCCACCGAGGAGGAGCTGGCCACCACCGACGGCGTCGGCCCGATCATCGCCGCCGCCCTCAAGGAGTGGTTCGCCGAGGACTGGCACCGCGAGATCGTCCGCAAGTGGAAGGCGGCCGGAGTCCCGCTGGAGGACGAGTCGTCCGGCGAGGACGAGGGGCCGCGCCCGCTGGAGGGTCTCACCGTCGTCGTGACCGGCACGCTGGAGAACTTCACCCGGGACGGCGCCAAGGAGGCGCTGCAGAGCCGCGGTGCGAAGGTGACCGGTTCGGTTTCGAAGAAGACTTCGTTCGTCGTGGTGGGCGACAATCCGGGATCGAAGTACGACAAGGCCATGCAGCTCAAGGTTCCGGTTCTGAACGAGGACGGTTTCGGCGTCCTGTTGGAGCAGGGGCCCGAGGCGGCGACGGAAGTCGCGCTTCCGACCGGGGAGTAGCGGTTGAAGGCCACCCGTTCGGTGCATATCAGTTGCATACGGGTGGCCCGGGCGCATTCGGGCAACCGTCGACGACCGCTGCCCGAGGAAGCCTTCCGCGGCCTACTGTTGAGGTGTGCGCCTGCCGTGCCCAGCTGCGGCTGGGGCATCCCCCTGCCTGCGAAGGGCACGGGGAAGGTTTCTTCGACGCGGAGCCGCTGATGGTTGTCGGGCATCGGGCCGCGTGGCGTGGGCACCGCCGGCTGTGAGAGGGACGGGAATGGAACCGACCGAGAGCGCCGCCCCGGACTCACGGCTGCGCCTGCGCCGCCGTGCGGTCGCGTGGCGGGGGATCCGGTGGACCGGGTGGGGCGCCGAGCGCACGGGCACTCGGGCGCGCCCGGTCGGACCGGGCACCGCGACCGAGGCACACACACCGATCCCGCCGGCCATCGAGGCCGCCCCCGCGCTGCCCGGCAGCGACCCCGAACGGCACCTGTCCTGGCCCGCGTTGCCCGCGGGCCTCGTGGCGGCCGCCGGATTCGCCCTGGGCGCGGGCTTCTACCGCGCCTTCAGCGACAACCACGCCCTCTTCCCGGGCGGCACGCTCGGCTGGTCGCTGGCCGTGCTCACCGGCACCATCGTCGGCCACCTCGTGATGCTCGGCCGCGCCCGCTGGTGGGGCGGCACGGGCTCCGGCGCGGCCCTCACCCTCGCCGTCCTGCTGCTGTACGGCTGGGTGCCCGCCGCGATGGTCAGCCTCACCGTCGTCGTCCTGGTCGGCATAGCCAGGCGCAACCGCTGGCGGCAGGGCGTGCTGCACGGCGCGGTGGACATCCTCGGGATCAGCGCCGGCGCCCTGGTGCTCGGCGCCTTCGGGCGCGTACCGACGGTCGAGGATCCCTGGAGCCCCGACAGCTGGGGCATCGCCACCGTGCCCGAGGTGGTGCTGGTCGCCGCCGCCTATCTCCTGGTCAGCCGCGGCCTGCTGTGGTACCTGCACGCACCGCGCGGCGGCGGACTGCCCACCGTCGCCCGTACCGCCCTGGTCAGACAGGGTCTGGTTGCCGTCGCGCTGCTCGGCATCGCCCCGCTGGTGTGCGTGGTCGCCGACGCCCAGCCGATCCTGCTCCCGCTGTTCGCCATCCCGCTGATAGCCCTCGACTCCACGCTGTGGATGGCCCGGGCCCGCGCCGAGGAGCAGTTGCGCGACCCGCTGACCGGACTGCCCAACCGGCAGTGGCTGCTGGAGCGGATCTGGACCGCCCTCGACGACGCCGAGCGCATCGGCGCCCGCACCGCCCTCATGCTGATCGACCTCGATCGATTCCGGTCGGTGAACGACACCCTCGGTCATCTCGCCGGTGACCGGCTGCTGCTGCAGATAGCCGACCGGCTGCGGATCGCCCTCCCGCGCGGCGCGGAGGCCGCCCGGCTCGGCGGTGACGAGTTCGCCGTCTTACTGCCGGTCGCGGACTCCACCACGTCCGCCACGCGGGTCGCCCGCGGCCTCGTCGCCGCCCTCAGCTCCCCGCTCGACCTCGACGGGCTCACCCTCGTCCTGGAGGCCAGCGCCGGCGTCGCCGTCTTCCCGGACCACGCGCTGGACGCCGAGGGGCTGCTGCGGCGGGCGGACGTGGCGATGTACCAGGCGAAGCGGGACCGTACGGGCGTCGAGGTCTACGAGTCCAAGCGGGACTCCAACACCCCGGACCGGCTGGGCCTGCTGGGCGATCTGCGCCGGGCGCTGGACGCGCACGAGGTGCAGCTGCACTACCAGCCGAAGGTCCGCTTCGACGGACAGGTCGCCGGCCTGGAGGCGCTGGTGCGGTGGGTGCATCCCGAGCGCGGGAAGGTGCCGCCGGACGAGTTCATAGCGATAGCCGAGTCCTCGGGGCTGATGCCCCATCTGACGGAGTACGTGCTGGAGACCGCGCTCGCACAGGTCGCCCGGTGGCGGGCCCAGGGGCTGCGGGTGCCGGTGGCCGTGAACGTCTCCCCGCGCGACGTCCACACGCCCGGCTTCGCGGGCTCCGTCGCCGCCCGGCTGGCCCGGCACGGAGTCCCCGCGGGAGCGCTCCAGCTGGAGATAACCGAGCACGTGCTGCTGGAGGACCCGCAGCGGGCCGCCGACACCCTCGCCGGGCTCACCGGGCACGGCGTGAAGATGTCCCTGGACGACTTCGGCACCGGGTACTCCTCGCTGGTGCATCTGCGGCGGCTGCCGGTGAGCGAGCTGAAGATCGACCGGTCCTTCGTGGCCCGGCTGGCCGTGGACGCCGAGGACGCCGAGATCGTGCGCTGCACGGTCGACCTGGCGCACTCGCTGGGGCTGCTGGTCGTCGCCGAGGGAGTGGAGGACGACGAGACCTGGGAGCGGCTGCGCGACCTCAAATGCGACGCGGTGCAGGGGTGGCTGGTCGCCGCGGCGATGCCCCCCGAGGAGACGACGGCGTGGCTGCTGGCGCGGGGGTCCCGCGGGTGGCAGCGGCCGCGGGCGGCTCTGCCGGCTGCCGAGTAGTCTTCCCGACCGCCCGCCCGTTCAGCTCGGCTGGACCGTTGCCGCTTCCCGCGGGGGGCCATCGCCGCCGGCGGCTGCGGGTGTCAGTGCCCGGTGAAGTGCCCGATCAGCAGGGCCAGCCTGCGCTCATGCGCCTCCTCCGGCAGTCGACCACTGCGCATCAGCGTCACCAACCCGTGCAGCCCCGCCCAGAACGTCTCCGTCAGCAGGCCGGGGTCGTCGCCCTCGGCCGCGATCGGCTGGACGGCGGAGAACAGTTCGCCGAACGCCGCCCGCAACGGCTCCGGAGCCTCCTCCGTGGCGAACGGCAGGTCCACGAGGTGGGTGAACATCGCGTCGTAGAGAGCCGGCCGGCGCTGCGCGAAGGACGTGTACGTCTCCGCCACCGCCGCCAGTGACTCACGCACGCCCTGTGCCTCGGCCCGCGCCGAGGCCAGCTCGGCCGCCAGGTCCGCGCAGCCCTGCACCACGACCGCCGCCATGATCGCGCCCTTGCCCTTGAAGTGGCTGTAGAGGACCGGCTGGCTGTACTCGATCTCGGCGGCCAGCCGACGCGTGGTCACCGCGTCCCAGCCCTCCGCCTCCGCCAGTTCCCGCGCGGTCGTCACGATCAGCCGCTCGCGTTCCGCTCGTTCGCGCTCTCGGCGCGTCTGGATCGTCATGACCGCAATTCTAGCACCGCTAGCGTTTCTTTCGATGCTCTGCTAGCTTCGCTCTTGTCCCTAGCGTTGCTAGCGAGGAGAAGAGACGTGACCGTCACCGCGTACACCCTGGCCGTCGTGCTCGACCTGTTCTGCGTGTTCCTCGGATACCGCTTCCTGTTCCAGCCCGCCTCCGCCGCGGCCGGCTACGGCGTGCCCGCCCGGCCGGAAGGCGACGCCGGCGCCTACCTCACGGTCAAGGGCCTGAAGGACGGCACCTTCGGCCTGCTGGGTCTGGCGCTGCTGGCCTTCGTCGGAGCGCAGGCCGAGGCCTGGTTCATGCTCTGCGTGGCCCTTGTCCCGCTCGGCGACACGCTGATAGTCCTGCGCAACGGCGGCACGAAGGCCGTCGCCTTCGGGATCCACTTCGCCACCGCGGTCGTTGTACTGATCAGCGCCGCACTGCTCTTCCTCGTCTGACCACGGCACCACCGTCACCAGGGGGTTTTGAGATGTCGCTGTTCGTTCCGAAGTTCGACGAGTCCGTGATCGTCCGAGAGGCCGAGGCCGAGGTCGTCGGCCGCGCGCCCACCACCGTGCGCCTGCTGGCCGACAGCAGCCGGACCGGCGGCGCGCTGTCCACCCAGCGCGTCACCCTCACGGCGGGCGCCGACGGCGCCAAGCCGCACTGGCACGACAACTCCGCCGAGATGTTCTTCCTGCTGGACGGCGCCGCCGACATCCTCTCCGGCGAGGACGTCGTCACCGCGGGCCCGGGCGACCTCGTCATCGTCCCGCCCGGCAAGCCGCACGCCTTCGCCGCCGTACCCGGCGCCGACGCCGACCTGCTCATCGTCATCACACCGGGCGTCGAGCGCTTCGAGTACTTCCGCCACCTACAGCGCATCGCCCTCGGCGAGGTCCCCCCGGAGAGCCTCCTGGACGTGCAGGAGCTGTACGACAACCACTTCTTGAGCAGTGAGGTATGGGACGCGAGGCGGCGCTGAGGGCGTGCTGACGGAGGGGCCCCGGCAAACCGTTTCACGGGCACCGGGGCCCGCCCCATAGGATTGGGGCTAGTCGTCCCATTCCCGTCTGTCGCGCGACGTCTGGCACGCACGCTCGCCGCGTTGCCGAACCGTCCACGTGGCTCCGCCACGAGGACGCTCCGGCGCCTTGCGATCGCACGCGCCAGACGCCGCGCGACCCGCCCTTCGGGCGGACGACGGGAATGGGACGACTAGCCCCAGCCCCTAACCACACACACTCACCCCAGAGGAACGCTGCATGCCTGGCATCACGCGCGAGGAGGTCGCCCACCTCGCCCGGCTGGCGCGTCTGGAGCTGAAGCCCGAAGAACTCGAACACTTCGCAGGCCAGCTCGACGACATCATCGGCGCGGTCGCCCGCGTCAGCGAGGTCGCCGACCAAGACGTACCGCCGACCTCGCACCCGCTCCCGCTGACGAACGTCATGCGGCCGGACGAGGTCCGTCCCTCGCTCACCCCCGAGCAGGCGCTCTCCGGCGCCCCGGCCCAGGAGCAGCAGCGTTTCAAGGTGCCGCAGATCCTGGGGGAGGACTGACCATGACGGACAGCATCATCAAGCTCACCGCGGCCCGGACCGCCGAGAAGATCGCCTCCGGCGAGCTGACGGCCGTCGAGGTCACCGAGGCCCACCTGGCCCGCATCGAGGCCGTGGACGAGAAGGTCCACGCCTTCCTGCACGTCGACCGCGAGGGCGCGCTCGCACAGGCCCGCGCCGTCGACGAGAAGCGGGCCCGCGGCGAGAAGCTCGGCCCGCTGGCCGGCGTCCCGCTCGCGCTCAAGGACATCTTCACCACCGAGGGCGTGCCGACGACCGTCGGCTCGAAGATCCTCGAGGGCTGGATCCCGCCGTACGACGCGACGCTGACCAAGCGGCTGAAGGCCGCCGACGTCGTCATCCTCGGCAAGACCAACATGGACGAGTTCGCCATGGGGTCCTCCACCGAGAACAGCGCCTACGGCCCGACCGGCAACCCGTGGGACCTCACCAAGATCCCCGGCGGCTCCGGCGGCGGTTCCAGCGCCGCTCTCGCCTCCTTCCAGGCCCCGCTGGCCATCGGCACCGACACCGGCGGCTCCATCCGCCAGCCGGCCGCCGTCACCGGCACGGTCGGCGTGAAGCCGACGTACGGCGCGGTCTCCCGCTTCGGCATGGTCGCCTTCTCGTCCTCCCTGGACCAGGGCGGCCCCTGCGCCCGTACGGTCCTGGACGCGGCCCTCCTGCACGAGGTCATCGCCGGGCACGACCCGCTCGACTCCACCTCCATCGACGCCCCCGTCCCGCCGGTGGTCGAGGCCGCCCGCAACGGCAGCGTCGCGGGCATGCGGGTCGGCGTGGTCAAGCAGTTCCGCGGCGAGGGCTACCAGGCCGGCGTCATCCAGCGCTTCGACGAGTCGGTCGCGCTGCTCAAGGAGCTGGGCGCCGAGATCGTCGAGCTGGACTGCCCGTCCTTCGACCTCGCGCTGTCGGCGTACTACCTGATCGCCCCGTCCGAGTGCTCGTCCAACCTCGCCCGCTTCGACGGCCTGCGCTACGGCCTGCGGACCGGCGACGACGGCAGCCACTCGGCCGAGGAGGTCACCTCCCTCACCCGTGAGGCGGGCTTCGGCCCCGAGGTCAAGCGCCGCATCATGCTCGGCACGTACGCGCTGTCGAGCGGCTACTACGACGCCTACTACGGCTCCGCGCAGAAGGTGCGCACGCTCATCACGCGCGACTTCGAGAAGGCCTTCGAGCAGGTCGACGTGATCGTCTCCCCGACGACGCCGACCACCGCCTTCGCGATCGGCGAGCGCGCCGACGACCCGATGGCGATGTACCTGGCCGACCTGTGCACCATCCCGACCAACCTGGCGGGCAACGCGGCCATGTCGCTGCCCTGCGGCCTCGCCCCGGAGGACAACCTCCCGGTGGGCCTGCAGATCATCGCCCCGGCGCTGAAGGACGACCGCCTTTACAAGGTCGGCGCCGCCGTCGAGGCCGCCTTCGTGGAAAAGTGGGGGCACCCGCTGCTCGAGGAGGCTCCGTCGCTGTGAGTGCACTGAACAAGGCCAAGGGCTTCAAGAAGTCGAAGTCCGGCACGTACCTGTCGATGGCCGGGACCGCGTTCGGCGCGTTCGGTGTGGCCAAGCAGATCAAGAAGGCGCGCGCCGAGCACGACACGCTGCGGCTGATCGACGCCACCGTGTCCGCCGTCGCGATCGTCACCGGCCTCGCCATCCTCTACCGCGAGCTGAAGCGGCTGGGCGACGACGACGTCCTGCTGGGCTGAGAGGGAAGTTTTCACCGTGACCACCACGACCGACCTGGTGTCGTACGAGGACGCACTGGCGTCGTACGACCCCGTCATGGGCCTTGAGGTCCATGTCGAACTCGGCACCAAGACCAAGATGTTCTGCGGGTGTTCGACCGAGCTGGGCGCCGAGCCCAACTCGCAGACCTGCCCGACCTGCCTCGGCCTGCCCGGCTCGCTACCGGTCGTCAACGCGACCGGCGTCGAGTCCGCGATCAAGATCGGTCTCGCGCTGAACTGCGAGATCGCCGAGTGGTGCCGCTTCGCCCGGAAGAACTACTTCTATCCGGACATGCCGAAGAACTTCCAGACCTCCCAGTACGACGAGCCCATCGCCTTCAACGGCTACCTCGACGTGCAGCTGGAGGACGGCGAGACCTTCCGCGTGGAGATCGAGCGCGCCCACATGGAGGAGGACACCGGCAAGTCGACGCACGTCGGCGGTGCCACGGGCCGTATCCACGGCGCGCAGCACTCCCTCCTCGACTACAACCGCGCGGGCATCCCGCTCATCGAGATCGTCACCAAGCCGATCGTCGGCGCCGGCGACCGTGCCCCCGAGGTGGCGAAGGCGTACGTCCGTGAGCTGCGCGAGGTCATCCGTGCCCTCGGTGTCTCCGAGGCCCGCATGGAGATGGGCCAGATGCGCTGCGACGTCAACCTGTCGCTGATGCCCAAGGGCAGCGAGAAGTTCGGCACGCGCTCCGAGACGAAGAACGTCAACTCGCTGCGCTCCGTCGAGCGTGCGGCCCGGTTCGAGATCATGCGCCACGCGGCCGTGCTCTCCTCCGGCGGCACGATCATCCAGGAGACCCGCCACTTCCACGAGGACACCGGGTCGACGACCTCGGGCCGTGTGAAGGAGGAGGCCGAGGACTACCGGTACTTCCCGGAGCCCGACCTCGTCCCGGTGGCGCCCTCGCGCGAGTGGGTCGAGGAGATCCGCGCCGCGCTGCCGGAGATGCCGCTGGCCCGCCGCACCCGCCTGCTCGCGGAGTGGGGCATCTCGGCCACCGACATGCAGGCGATCCTCAACGCCGGCGCGCTGGACCCGATCGTCGCCACGATCGACGCCGGTGCCGACGCGGCCTCCGCCCGCAAGTGGTGGATGGGCGAACTGGCACGCAGCGCCAACGAGTCGGGCAAGTCGCTGGACGAGCTGTCGATCACGCCGGCGCAGGTCGCCCGGGTCACCGAGCTGGTCAGCTCCGGCGACCTGAACGACAAGCTGGCCCGCCAGGTCATCGAGGGCGTCCTCGCGGGCGAGGGCACCCCGGACGAGGTCGTCGAGAAGCGCGGCCTCAAGGTGGTTTCCGACGACTCGGCCCTCGGCACGGCCGTCGACGAGGCCATCGCCGGCAACCCGGGCATCGCGGACAAGATCCGCGGTGGCAAGGTGGCCGCGGCCGGTGCCCTGGTCGGCGCGGTCATGAAGGCGACCCGCGGTCAGGCCGACGCGGCCCGCGTCAAGGAACTGATCCTGGAGAAGCTGGGCGTCAGCGAGGGCTGACGTTCGTGAACTCCCTGGGGGGACACACCGGAACGGGTGTGTCCCCCCAGGCATGTGCCTACGGGCGAAGGCCCCGCGTCAGATTTCCCGGCCGGACGCGCTACGCTCGCCCGCCATGAGTGGACGCACCGATTCCGACACCGCTACCGATGCCGAACCCGTCATATCCGACGTGGACGACGTGGAGGAGCCGGCGGACGACGTCTCGGACGCCCGCCGGGCCCGCTGGGTCGCCTCCGGCACCGGGGTGCTGCTGTGTCTGGCCGGGCTGGCCGCCGCGGTGCTGCGGCTCACCGGCTCCGCCCCGGCCCTCGTACCCGCCGCGTACGCCCTCGGCGCCGCCGTCTGTGCCCTCGCCGCGGTTCTCGGCTCGCGGGGCCGTACCCGCCGTGCGCTGTGGCTGCTGATCCTGGGGACGATGGTCATGGCGCTCGGCGACCAGTTCGACTGAGGCGTCGCGAAGCGCACCAAAGTACCCGCGGGGACGACATAGTTCACCGGATTGTCCTGTGACGTCCCTCGCACTCCTGTGAATAAGCCCATGAACGCGGCAAACGATCACTTTCGCCTGCAAGAGTGTCTCGCGTTGCTCATTCGTTCTTTGCGGGCTGTTCAGTTCATGGACGATGGTTCCCGGCCAAAGATCCACAAATCGTCCCCTGGGAGCACGTCCGTTGGCAGCCCTCGCGCGTTGGTGTGTCCGCCACCGCCTGATCACCGTCCTGCTGTGGCTGCTCGCCTTCGGCGGGGTCGGTGCGGCCGCCGCCACGGCCGGTTCGGCGTACTCGAACGACTACGAGGTCCCCGGCACCGAGTCGGGACGCGCGACGCGGCTGATCCAGGAGGGCTTCCCGGGCCTGGGCGGCGACAGTGACACCGTCGTCTGGCACACCACCGACGGCACCGTCCGCGCGCACGGCGTGCGGCGGACCATGACCCGCACCCTGGACCGGATCGCCGACCTGCCGGGAGTGGCCTCCGTGTCCGGCCCGTACGGCCGTCGGGGCGCCCACCGGATCAGCGCCGACGGGCACACGGCCTACGCCACCGTCACCTTCGCCCAGGGGGCCGAGCACATCGGCAAGTCCGAGGCCGAGGCGGTCGTGCGCACCGCCAGGGCCGCCGAACGGGACGGGCTGCAGGTGGAGCTGGGCGGCAGCGCCATCGGGCTCACCGAGTCCGCGCGCGGGCACACGGCCGAGGTGGTCGGTGTGGCGGTCGCGGCCGTGGTGCTGTTCCTCGCCTTCGGTTCGCTCGCCGCCTCGCTGCTGCCGATCGCCACCGCGCTGATCGGCGTCGGCACGGCGTACGCCGGCATCGGGCTGCTCGGACACGCCATGACCGTCGCCGACTTCGCGCCCATGCTCGGCCTGCTGATCGGGCTCGGCGTCGGCATCGACTACGCGCTCTTCATCGTGACCCGGCACCGGCGCGGTCTGAAACGCGGCCTGAGCGTCACCGAAGCCGCCACGAACGCCGTGGCCACCACCGGACGCGCGGTCGTGTTCGCGGGTGCGACCGTGTGCATCGCCCTGCTGGGCATGCTGATCCTGCGCCTGGGCTTCCTCAACGGGGTGGCCGTCGCCGCGTCGTTGACGGTCGTCCTCACCGTCGCGGCCTCCGTCACCCTGCTGCCCGCCCTGCTGGCCTGCATCGGACCGCGCGCCCTCAGCCGCCGCGAGCGGCGCCGGCTCGCCCGGCGCGGCCCACGGCCCGAGCTGCCCACCGGTCTCGCCGCCCGCTGGTCCGCGTTCGTGGAGCGCCGGCCCAAGCTGCTCGGCTCCCTCGCCGTTGCCGTCATCGCCCTGCTCGCGCTGCCCACGCTCTCCCTCCACCTCGGCACCTCCGACCAGGGCAACGACCCGCACTCGTCCACCACACGGCAGGCCTACGACCTCCTCGCGCAGGGCTTCGGTCCCGGCGTGAACGGTCCGCTGACCCTGGTGACCCGGGTGGACGGCGGCGACGACAAGCTCGTCCTGGACGGCCTCGACACCACCCTGCGCTCCACCCGGGGCGTCGCCTCGGTCGCCCCGGTGACCTACGCCTCCGGCGGCGACACCGCCTACCTCACCGTCGTCCCCGACTCCGCGCCCCAGTCGCAGCGCACCAGCGACCTCGTCGACCGGCTGCGCACCGAGGTGCTCCCGCGCGCGGAGACGGGAACCTCCCTCGACGTGCACGTCGGCGGAGTGACGGCGAGCTACGACGACTTCGCGGATGTGATCGTAGGCAAACTGCCGCTGTTCGTCGGCGTGGTGATCGGGCTCGGCTGTCTGCTGCTGCTCGTCGCCTTCCGCTCGCTCGGCATCCCGCTGAAGGCCGCCGCGATGAACATCGCCGCCGTGGCCGCCGCCTTCGGCATCGTCGTCGCCGTCTTCCAGTGGGGCTGGGGCAGCGAACTGCTCGGCCTCGGCCGGGAGGGCCCCATCGAGCCGTTCCTGCCCGTGATCATGGTCTCGGTGCTGTTCGGGCTCTCCATGGACTACCAGGTCTTCCTGGTCAGCCGGATGTACGAGGAGTGGCTGGAGACCGGCGACAACCGACGGGCCGTGCGCGTCGGACTCGCCGAGACCAGCCGGGTGATCAACTCCGCCGCGGTCATCATGATCTCCGTCTTCCTCGCCTTCGTGCTCAGCGGCGACCGCGTGATCGCCATGTTCGGCATCGCGCTCGCCTCCGCCGTGGCCCTCGACGCCTTCGTCCTGCGCACCCTGCTCGTGCCCGCCCTGATGCACCTGCTCGGCGCCGCCAACTGGTGGCTGCCCGCCTGGCTGGAGCGCCGGCTGCCGCGCATCAGCATCGAACCGCCCGAGTGCCGCGCCGCACATGAGAGGCTCAGCAGGGTGTCCATGGAGGAACTGCGGGAGGAGCAGCAGCGCGATGTACGCGATATCCCTGGGTGAGGACGGCGCCGAACTGCGCCCCCTGGAGGTCTGGCACGCCGAGGAGGTCCTCGCCAACATCGACCGGGGGCGGGAGTACATCGGCCGGCACATCGGTATGCCGGACGTGGTGTCCGACCTGGCGGGTGCCAGGTCCTGGGTGAAGTCGTACGCCGACAAGCGCGCCGCGGACGCCGGCAGCCTGCACGGGATCTGGCTGGACGGAAAGCTCGTCGGCGGCCTGCTGTTCCGCGTCTGGGACACCCCGAGCGGGGTCTGCGAGGCCGGCTGCTGGCTGGAACCGGCGGCGGCCGGGCGCGGCCTCGTCACGCGCGGCATGCGGGTGCTGCTGGACTGGGCGTTCGACGAGCGCGGCATGCACCGCGTGGAGTGGTACGCCTCCTCCGCCAACGAGGGCAGCATCAACGTGGCCAGGCGGCTCGGCATGAGCCGCGAGGGCGTCCTGCGGGAGAACTACCCGCACCGGGGCGTGCGCGCGGACACCGAGATCTGGGCGGTGCTGGCCCCGGAGTGGCGTGCCGCACGCGCGCGTGGCGCGCACAACGATCATTAAGAGACCTCTCAGACTACGTCCGTACGGTGCCGGGCATGGCAACGAAGACTGAGGACCTCACCAAGACCGACGACGAGCAGGCACCGCAGGAGGCGGCCGCGGCTGCCGAGGCGGAGGCCAGGACGGACGCTGCGGAACCGGACGAGCAGCTGACCGACGAGAGCGCCGAGGAAAGCACCGGGGAGAGCGGGGAGTCCGAGGGGGCGCCTCAGGAGAAGACGCCTTCCGGGGTCGGCCTGGGCGCCGGTGCCGTCGTCTCCGCCGCGCTGGGCCTGGTCTCGCTCAGCGGCGGCTGGATCGGCACGGTCGCCGCCGCCCGCGAGACCCTCATCGGCCAGCTCCAGACCTCGTCCACGGCGAACGTCGCCACGCAGGTCAAGGAGGTCTACGGCGACGCCTGGCACACCACCGCCCTGTGGGCCGGCCTGTTCGCGCTGGCCGCGCTGATCACCGGCGTGGTCGTGCTCGCCCGGCCCGCGTTCGGCGTCCCCGGCCGCCCGCAGGCCGCGTGGATCAAGTCGGTCGCCTGGGCGGGCGTCTCGCTCGGCGTCATCGGCCTGCTCCTGGCCGTCCTGAAGTACTCCGACGCGCTGCTGGCCCTGCCCTCGACGGGCTGAGAAACCGCAGGTCCCATGGGGTCTTAGGGAATCCGTAGGTACCTTACGGAGCCTCTGAGGCCCCTTATGCGCGTCAACGGGTGCCCACGCGCGCGAAGATGCGGAACTCTCCCGATGTGGCGCACCCCCCGGGGAGACGAAGGTGGAGGCATCGCAGAAAGCGAAGCACGAAACCACCTCTCCCGAAGGACAGGCATGTACGAGTACGAACTCCACCGGGTGCGTTCCGCCGAGCTGCGCCGGGAGGCCGCACAGGAGCGCCTCGCCCGCGAGGTCCGGCGCTCCCGTCGCACCGCCCGCCGCGAGGGGGCCGCACTGCACGGCACCGCGGGTGCCGAGACCCATACCGACCGCCCCCGCAGGCACCGGCTCCCGCGCATCGCGTGAGCGCGGGCAGGGCAGAGGGCGGCCGTACGGGGGTCGGCCGTCCTCTGCCCCAGATTCGTACGACCATCGCACCGGAGCTGTGGAAAACGGGTGCACCGCCGTCCGGACCTCGTGCGATGCTCGGGCCCGTGGAGACCAGGTCCGTGAGTCCCGTGTTCGTCGGCCGTACCGACGAGTTGGACACCTTGAACGACGCGCTCGCCCGTGCCGCCGCGGGCGAGCCGCAGGCGTTGCTGCTCGGCGGAGAGGCGGGGGTCGGCAAGACCCGCCTCGTCGAGGAGTTCGCCGCGGCCGCCTGCCGTCGTGCCGCCGTCGTCGCCGTGGGCGGCTGTGTGGAGATCGGTGCCGACGGGCTGCCCTTCGCCCCCTTCTCCACCGCGCTGCGCGCCCTGCGCGACGCCCTGCCCGAGGAGTTCGCCACCGCCGGCGCCGGACAGGAGGAGGAACTGGCCCGGCTGCTGCCCGAGCTGGGGGAGGCCACCTCCAGCCGCCACGACGAGCAGGGCATGGCCCGCCTGTTCGAACTCACCGCCCGGCTGCTGGAGCGGGTCGCCGCCGCGCACACCGTCGTGCTCGTCCTGGAGGACCTGCACTGGGCCGACGCCTCCACCCGCCACCTCCTCGCCTATCTCTTCCGCACCCTGCGCACCGGCCGCCTCCTCGTCCTCGCCACCTACCGCGCCGACGACATCCACCGCCGCCACCCGCTGCGCCCCCTGCTCGCCGAACTCGACCGGCTGCGCACCGTCCGCCGTCTCGAACTCGCCCGGTTCACCCGCGAGGAGGTCGGCCGCCAGATCGCCGGCATCCGCGCCGCCGAACCCGATCCCGCTCAGGTCGACGAGATCTTCGAGCGGTCCGACGGCAACGCCTTCTTCGTCGAGGAACTCGCCGTCGCCGCCACCGAGGGCTGCTGCACCGGGCGCACGGACTCCCTGCGCGACCTGCTCCTGGTCCGGGTCGAGGCGCTGCCCGAGAGCGCCCAGGGGGTCGCCCGGATCGTCGCCGAGGGCGGCTCCACCGTCGAGTACCGGCTGCTGGCCGCCGTGGCCCAGCTTGCCGAGGACGACCTCATCGAGGCGCTGCGGGCCGCCGTCGGCGCCAACATCCTCACCGCCACGACCGGCGGCGACGGCTACCGCTTCCGGCACTCCCTGGTCCGCGAGGCCGTCGCCGACGACCTGCTCCCGGGCGAACGCTCCCGGCTCAACCGGCGCTACGCCGAGGCCGTCGAGACCGACCCCACGCTCGTCCCCGCCGACGCCCGCGTGATGCGCCTGGCCAGCTACTGGTACCACGCCCACGACGCCGCCCGGGCCCTGCCCGCCGTCCTGGACGCCTCCGTCGTGGCCCGCCGCCGGCACGCCTACACGGAGCAACTGCGGCTCCTGGAGCGGGCGATGGAGCTGTGGGACACCGCCCCGGAAGAGGTCCGCGCCGCCCTGCGCCCGGTCGACTACACCGACGTCTACCCTCCGTGCGGCTGCGATCCGGCCACCGCCCCGCTGCGCTACCTCGACCTGATGGCGGAGGCGGCGGTCGCGGGCCGTTTTTGCGGGGAGCGCGAACGCGCCCTGAAAATCGCCAAGAAGGCGCTGCGGATCCTCCAGGACGAGCACGACCCGCTGCGCGCCGCCTGGTTCTGGGTGCAGCGCTCCCGGCTGGTCCAGGCCCTGGCCCGGGGCGACGGCTGGCAGGAACTCGCCAACGCCCAGGACCTGGTGCGCGGCCTGCCGCCCTCGGAGGTGCACGCCGACGTGCTGGCCAACGTGGCCGGCTGGTCCATGCTCCACCAGCCAGGCCCCGAGGCCTTCGCCGCCGCCGAGGGGGCCGTGGAGTACGCGCGGATGGTCGGCGCCCGTGAGATCGAGCTCAACGCGCGCATCACGCTCGGCTGCCTGATGGTCGACGCGGGTGACGTCGAGGCCGGGCTGGCGGAGACGACCCGGGCCATGGAGGCCGCGCTGGCGGAAGGCGTGGCGCATGTCGTGGGCCGGGCCTATGTGAACCTGCCCTCCGAGCTGGAGGCGGTCGGCCGCCCCCGGGAAGCGGTGCCCGTCCTGCGCAAGGGCATCGCCTTCACCCGCAAGTACGGGCTGCTGGACTCCGAGGCGTGGATCTGGGGCAACCTCTCCGACTCGCTGTACGCGCTCGGCCAGTGGGACGAGGCAGCCGAAGCCGCGTCGGGCGCCCTGGGCTCCGCGGCCAGCGCCAAGCCCCGGGGCTCCGGCGCGCTGCGCCTGGCCCACATCGCCCTCGCCCGGGGCGACGCCGCCGAGGCAGGCCGCCAGCTGGCCATCTCCCACGCCCACTACGGGACCCACGACCCGATGCCCCAGCAGCTGCTGCCCATCGCCCGCATCGCCATCGGTGTCGCCGCCGAGGAGGGCCGGCTCCTCGACGCGCGGGCCGAGCTGGACCGCGCTCTGGAGCTCGGCTTCCCGCCCGGCACCCAGCGCTACGGCTGGCCCCTGCTGCTGGCCGCCGCCACCGCCGAGGCCGACGCCCGCGCCCTGCCCGCGGCGGCCGACGGCCGTGCCGACGTCCTCGACAAGCTCGCCGAAGCCGCACGGAAGCTCACCACCGGAGCACCCGTCTGGGACGCCTACGAGCGCTGGACCCGCGCCGAACTGCATCGCGCCCACGGCACCGACACCGCAGCGGTCTGGTCGGACGTGGTCACCGACTTCGAGTGCCTGGACCGCCCCTACGACCTGGCCCGCGTCCGCCGCCGGCTCGCCCAGGCCCTGCTCGAAGAGGCCGCCGGCGACGACGAACGCGACCGTGCCACGGAGCTGCTCCGCCTGGCCGGGGCGGTCGCCGACCACCTGGGCGCCCGCCCGCTCGCCGAGGCCGTCGCCCGGCTCGCCCAGCGCGCCCGCCTCACCCTCACCCACACGCCCCGCAAGGCCCTCGACCCCGCCGAGCGCCTCGGCCTCACCAGCCGCGAGCGGGACGTCCTCCGCCTGGTCTCGGCCGGCCGCACCAACCGCCAGATAGCCGAGGAACTCTTCATCTCCCCGAAGACCGCGAGCGTCCACGTCTCCAACATCCTGTCCAAGCTCGGCGTCGCGGGCCGGGGCGAGGCGGCGGCCGTGGCGCACCGGCTGGGGCTGTTCCCGACCGAACCGCTCACGGCCGAAGCGCCGGGCTGACCCGTACGCTGGAGAAAACCGGCAAGGGGGAGAAGCCGTGTTCAACGCCTTCGAGGAACTGTTCGCACCCGGTCGCAAGCACACCCATGACGAAGAGAAGCGCCTGGAGCTGACCCGGGAGGACGTCGGGGACAACGACCCGAGCCGGGGACCCATAGACCTCGCCTCGGGAAAGGTCGTCGTCCGCCGGCCCGAACCGCCCTCCACGGAAGCGGGGGCGGAGGACTCGGAGGACGGCGAGTGAGCCACGGATGAGCCGGGAGGCTACTTCACCTCCACCTCCAGCACCCGGTCGTCGCCCTTCTTCGGCGTGCCCCGGCCGTCCGTGTTGCTCGTGACCAGCCACATCTTGTCGCCGCCCGCCGCGACCACCGTGCGCAGACGGCCGTACTCGCCGGTGAGGAAGGCCTGGGGGGCCGCCGCGGCCTCGGTTCCCCGCAGTGGGATGCGCCACAGGCGTTTGCCCTTCAGGCCGGCCATCCAGATGACGCCGTCGACGTGGGCGATCCCGCTGGGGGAGGCGTCGTCGGTGTGCCACTGGGCGATCGGGTTGTGGAAGCCGGCCTGCGAGGACCTGCCCTCCGCCTCCGGCCAGCCGTAGTTGTCGCCCGGCTTGATCGCGTTCAGCTCGTCCCAGGTGTCCTGGCCGAACTCCGAGGCGAACAGGCGCTGCCTGGAGTCCCAGGCCAGGCCCTGGACGTTCCGGTGGCCGTACGAGTACACGGGGGAGCCGGGGAACGGGTTGCCCGGGGCCGGCTCGCCCTCGGGGGTCAGCCGCAGGATCTTGCCGCCCAGGGACTTCTTGTCCTGGGCCAGGCCGCGGTTGCCGCTCTCGCCGGTGCCCGCGTAGAGCATCCCGTCGGGGCCGAAGGCGATCCTGCCGCCGTTGTGGATGATTCCCTTGGGGATGCCCCTGAAGACCGTGTCGGGGGCGCCCAGTTGCTCGCCGGCCGGCTTCTGCTCGTCGTACAGCATCCGGACGATGCGGTTGTCCGAGGCCGAGGTGAAGTAGGCGTAGATCATGTGGTCCGAGGCGTAGTCGGGCGACAGGGCGATGCCCAGCAGGCCGCCCTCGCCGGCCGGGGAGACCCCGGAGACCTTGCCCAGCTCGGTCTTGCGGCCCGTCTTCTCGTCGATCCGGGTGATCGTGCCCTCGTCACGGGAGGAGACCAGCAGCCCGCCGCCGGGCAGCGGGGCCAGGCCCCACGGCGTCTTCAGGCCCTCGGCCACCGTGCGCAGCACCTTCACCGAGCCCTTGGCCGCGGCGGCCGTCTCGGTGGCCCGGGCGGAGGACGCGGCGGCGCCCGGCGACGTCGCGCTCCCGCTGCCGTTCGGCGAGCCACCGCCGTCGGCGGAGCAGCCCGCCGTGAGCAGGAGCGCGGTCGCGGCCAACACGGCCGTCACAACTCGACGTTGCACGATCATGGTCCCTTCGGGGCGGTGATCCAGCGGCAGCTTCTCCCATCTCACCACTGCTCGCCCCGCTCGGGCCCTCAGTCCCAGGATCCCCGCGCGGTCGGCAGCCGGGACACCTCCGCCAGGTCCTGTGCGGTCAGCCGGAGCGCGGCCGCCGCCGCGTTCTCCTCGGCCCAGCGCTCCTGCTTGGTGCCGGGCAGCGCGATCACCTGGCGCCCCTGGGCGAGCACCCAGGCCAGCGCCACCTGGGCCGCGGTGACGTCCTCGCCGTGCCGGCGGGCGACACGGCGCAGTCCGGCGACGATCGGCTGGTTGGCCGCCATCATCTCGGCCGTGAACCGGGGGTGGCGGGCGCGCAGGTCGTCCGGCTCGAAGCCCTCTCCCGGGGTGAGCGTGCCGGTCAGGAAGCCGTTGCCCAGGGGCATCGCCGCCAGGAAGCCCACGCCCCGCGCCGCGCACCACGGCAGCAGCCCGTCCAGCGCCTCCGGCGACCAGACCGACAGCTCCGCCTGCACCGCGCTCACCGGGAAGACCTGTTGTATCCGCTGGAGCTGGCGCAGGGTCGCGTCGTGCAGCCGGGATCCGGAGCGGCGCCCGCCGCGCGCACCCACCGCGCACACACCCAGCGCCCGTACCTTCCCCGCCTGCACCAGCTCGGCCATCGCGCCCCACGTCTCCTCGACCGGGACCTCGGGATCCGCGCGGTGCAGCTGGTAGAGGTCGATCACGTCCGTCTGCAGGCGCCGCAGCGAGGCGTCGCAGGCCCGCCGCACATACCCCGGGCGGCCGTTGGCCACGATGTGCTGCTCGCCCACGAGCAGCCCCACCTTCGTCGACACGAAGGCGTCCGCACGCCGCTCCCTGAGTACCCGCCCCAGCAGCAGCTCATTGGTGAACGGGCCGTACATGTCCGCCGTGTCCAGGAGGGTCGAGCCCAGATCCAGAGCCCGATGCACGGTTCTGAGCGATGCGTCGCCCCGCTGCCGGGATCCGCTGTACGCCCAGCTCATCGGCATGCACCCGAGTCCGACGGCCCCCACCGCGAGCGCCCCCGCGCCGATCGTCCTGCGCTCCACCTGCTCGTGAACCTCCCTCTGCCGGCCCCCAACCTAACCTCTGCACACCTGTACGACTGACATAGCCTCCTGGCATGAGTGCAGACGTGTGGCTTCCCATCCCGCCGGACGAGATCGAGGGGCTTCCCGAGGGGCTCCGGTACCTGTTCTGGGACGGGGGCGAGAGCGGCGACGAGGAGTTTCCGGGCGACCCCGCGGACTGTGTCGTGTACGTGGTGCCGTACATGAAGCGATGGCCGGTCAAGGTGCGCCCCCTGGAGCATCTGACCAACGTTCAGGTCATCCAGACACTCACCGCGGGCGTGGACGACGTCACCGCCCGGCTGTCGGCGATCGTGCCCGGGGTCCAGCTGTGCAACGCGCGCGGTGTGCACGAGGCGAGCACGGCCGAACTCGCGCTGACCCTGACTCTGGCCTCCCTGCGCGGCATCCCCCAGTTCGTCCGGGCGCAGCAGGCGGAGCGCTGGCAGAGCGCGTTCTACCCCGCACTCGCCGACAAGAGCGTCCTCATAGTCGGTTACGGCGCCATCGGCTCGGCCGTCGAAGACCGGCTCGTGCCCTTTGAAGTAGCGCGGGTGGCGCGCGTCGCGCGCTCCCGGCGCACCACGGCGCGCGGTCTGGTGCACCCGCTCACCGAATTGCCCTCACTGCTTCCGGAAGCCGATGTCGTGATCCTCTGCACGCCCTTGACGGAGGAAACCCAGGGTCTGGTGGACGCGGAATTCCTGGCCCGGATGAAGGACGGGGCGCTGCTCGTCAACGTCGCCCGGGGAGCCGTCGTCGACACGAAGGCGCTGCTCGCGGAGCTGGAGAACGGGCGCATCACGGCGGCCCTCGACGTGACCGATCCCGAGCCACTGCCGCCCGGACACCCCTTGTGGCAGGCGCCCGGCGTGCTCATCAGCCCGCATGTGGGCGGGCCCACGTCGGCCTTTCTGCCGCGCGCCAAGCGGCTGCTCGTGGACCAGTTGAACCGCTTCGTGAACCAAGAACCCCTGCGGAACGTGATCCTCACAACAAGGGCGTAATCCGCTTCCGGTACCCTCCGCAATCTTCCGAATGCGAGCGGTACTGGCATATCCATTGATCGTCACGGAGCGTAGAGAAGCTATGTCCCTGAGTGACGATACTGGTGTATCGTCCCGACAGGGGCTGCGCCGGTGACGTTCGGCGCCGGGGACGGACATTTCAGATTTGTGAGGGGGGCGACGGGCGATGCACGGCCTATGGACGAACGATCCGACGCGGCGGAGCCGCCGACGGCGACCCTGGCGCACGGCGGCGCGCAGACGCGGCCACCACACGAGCCATCACAGCCACCACCGCAGGCCGGGCGGCCGCAGGAGGAATGCGCACCGGGACCCACGGGGCCCGGGAGCGGCGCGGACCGGGAGGCCCCGGTGAACGCGCCGCCTTCCGTGACGACCACCCTCGACGGCGCGCTGCGCACACCGCACCCGCCGGGGGCCCCGCTGCCGCCCCGTCCGTCGGCCGCCGGCGACGGGAGGCGGCTGGTCCGTCAGCTCGTCCTGGCCCTGGTCTGCGGCGCCTATGTCATCGGCTCCGTGTTCGACTGGGGTTCGGGCCAGCTCGCGCTGATCATGGGCGACTTCGGGCTGACCGCCGCGGCGGGCACCGCCGCAGTTTCCTGTTTCTTCTACGCACGCAGCCCGCGGGTCCGCTTCCGGCCGGCCTGGCTGCTGTTCGCGCTCTCCTCGGCGATGGCGGCCCTGGGCAACGCGGTCTGGGGGTGGTACGAGGTGGTCCTCGGACGACCCGTGCCCAGCCCCAGCTATGCCGACCTGTTCTTCCTGTGCTTCGCGCCGCCCGCCATCGTGGGCCTGCTGGTCCTCGCCAAACGGCCGGTGACCCGGGCGGGCTGGATCTGCCTGGCGCTGGACGCCTGGCTGATCGGCGGCTCCCTGCTCACCCTGTCGTGGAGCCTCGCCCTCGCCCAGGCGGCCCGGTTCGACGGGCCGAGCGTCGCGCACACCGCGCTCTCCCTGGCGTACCCGCTGCTCGACATCGCGCTCGTCAGCATGGTGCTCGCGCTCCACTTCCGCCGCACCCCCGGCAACCGCACGGCGGTGAACACCGCGATCGGCGCGCTCGCCCTGACCGTGATGTGCGACGCGCTGTTCACCTCGCCACTGCTGCACAGCAGCTACCACTCCGGACAGCTGCTGGACGCGGGCTGGTTCGCCGGTTCCCTGCTGCTCGCCTACGCCCCCTGGGCCGCCCCCCGGCGCCCCGGAGCGCAGGACGGCGAACGGCACGTGCCGGACGGGCACACACGCGTCGTCCACGAGCACGTGCCCGGCCAGCGCGGCACCGGCCACCCCCACGTGCCCGCGCCGGGCGGCGACCACACCCGGTACCCGGCCGGCCGGCCGCTCACCGGCTCCCTCGCCGCGCTCACCCCGTACCTCGCCGCCGCCGTGTGCACCCTGGGCATCCTGTACAACGTCCTCAACGGCCGCCGGCCCGACCACGTCGTGCTGATCACCGCGGGTGGCGTCGTGCTGGCGCTCGTCATGCGCCAGGGCATCATGCTGCTGGACAACATCACCCTCACCCAGGAACTGGCGCAGAAGGAGAACCACTTCCGCTCCCTGGTGCAGGGCTCCAGCGACGTCATCATGATCGCCGCGCCCAACGGCATCCTCCGGTACGTCTCCCCGGCCGCCGCCGGGGTCTACGGACGGCCCGCCGAGGATCTGGTGGGCACCGAACTGGCGGCCCTGATCCACCCGGAGGACCTGGGTTGCGTGGTGCACGAGGTGCGCCGCTTCCTCGCCGCCAGCCCGCCGGAGGAACCCACCACGCGCATCGAGTGCCGCTTCCGCTCGGGCGAGGGCGGCTGGCTCAACGTCGAGTCGACCGTCAACCGGCATCACGGCGGCCTGATCTTCAACAGCCGGGACGTGACCGAACGCGTACGGCTGCAGGCCCAGTTGCAGCACAACGCCGAGCACGACCCGCTCACCGACCTGCCCAACCGCGCTCTGTTCACCAAGCGCGTCCAGCAGGCCCTCTCCGGCCGCCGGGCCACCGACCGGGGCGCCGCCCTGCGCGGCACGGCCGTGCTCTTCATCGACCTGGACGGCTTCAAGGCCGTCAACGACACGATCGGGCACCAGGCAGGGGACGAGCTGCTCGTCCAGGCCGCCCGCAGACTCCAGGACGCGGTCCGGCACGGGGACACCGCGTCCCGGCTGGGTGGCGACGAGTTCGCGGCCCTGATCGTCGGGGACGGCACCCGTGACCGTGCCGCCCGGGAGCGGAACATCCTGGAGCTCGCCGACCGCCTCAGGGTGACCCTCTCCCAGCCGTACGCGATCGACGGCAACGATGTCCGTGTCAACGCCTCCATCGGGGTCGCTTTCGCCGAACCCGGCCTCGGCGCGGGCGAGCTGCTGCGCAACGCCGACCTCGCGATGTACCGCGCGAAGTCGGCCGGAAAGGGCCGCGTCGAGCTGTACAAACCGCAGATGCAGCAGGACGTCGTACGCAAGGCGGAGCTGGCCACCCGGCTGCGCGCCGCGCTGCACGACGGCGAGTTCGCGCTGCTGCACCAGCCAGTGGTCTGCCTGGAGAACGGCCGGATCACATCGGTCTCCGCGCAGGCTCGCTGGCGCTCCTCCCAGGGGGTGCTGTTCACCCCGGCCGAGTTCCTGCGGGTGGCCGAGGACGGCGACAAGACCGCCGAGCTGGACCGCTGGATCCTCGAGGAGGCCGTGGAGCAGGCGGCCGAGCGGGCCGCCACCGGGAACGTGGTGCCGGTGGCCGTCCGGACGAGCGCCCGGCGGCTGCTGGACCGCTCGACGCCGCTCGGTTCCCTGGAGGCGCTGCTGACCCGGCACGGACTGCCGCCCGGCGCGCTGGTCGTCGAGCTGTCCGAGACCGACCCCAGAACCTCGCTGGACGAGCTGGAGCGGCGGCTGTCCGCGCTCAGCCGGCTCGGGGTGCGGATCGCGCTCGACGGCTTCGGCAGCGGCTACGCGGCGATCACGGCCCTCAGAAGGCTCCCGGTCGACATCCTCAAGCTCGACCGCAGCCTGGTCGACGGTGTCGTGGAGTCCGCGCGACTGCACAAGATCACCAGCGGGCTGCTGCGCATCGCCGGCGATCTCGGACTGCAGTCCGTCGCCGAAGGCGTCGACCTGCCGGAGCAGGTGATCGCGCTGCGCGCGATGGGCTGCACCCACGGGCAGGGCATGGCCTTCGCGGGACCGCTGGACGAGTACCGGCTGCGCCGGGCGCTCGGATCAGGCCATTACCCCGTGCCGCACGCCCCGGCCGAACCGGCGTTCGCGGGCGGGGCAGCGGGGGTGTACACCGGAGGTGTGTCGGCCGTCTTCGGAGGTGGCAGTGCCCTTCGCTCACATAATGAGACTCCCGTCCCACCCACTTGACACGTGGTGCGCGTCGGGGGGAGGGTCAGTGCCATGCGCACCCGAATTCTCGTACTTGGACAGCGCGTCGGCTGAGCTGGGAACGACCGGAGGACGATCCGGAATCCCCAGCGACCACACCGGCGCGCTCCCCTCGCTTGCCCTACGGCACGAGGGGTTTTTTGTTGCACAGGCACCTGTCGTACCGCAGACGTACACCGCACAAACCTCGCAAAAACCCTCAGCATCGAGAAGAGAATGCCGATGACCGAGCAGGCCACCGGGGCCCATCCGCAGCCGCGGCCCCGATCCGGAGGACAGCAGTCCGCCCCCGTCGAGCACGTCACGGGTGCGCAGTCCCTCATCCGCTCCCTCGAGGAGGTCGGCGCTGAGACGGTATTCGGTATTCCCGGCGGTGCGATCCTGCCGGCGTACGACCCGCTGATGGACTCCACCCGGGTGCGCCACGTCCTGGTCCGCCACGAGCAGGGCGCCGGCCACGCGGCCACCGGCTACGCGCAGGCCACGGGCAAGGTCGGCGTCTGCATGGCGACGAGCGGCCCCGGCGCCACCAACCTGGTCACGCCGATCGCCGACGCGCACATGGACTCGGTGCCGATGGTCGCGATCACCGGCCAGGTCGCCTCGAAGTCGATCGGCACGGACGCCTTCCAGGAGGCGGACATCGTCGGCATCACCATGCCGATCACCAAGCACAACTTCCTCGTCACCAAGGCCGAGGACATCCCGCGGGTCATCGCGCAGGCGTTCCACATCGCCTCCACCGGCCGCCCGGGCCCGGTCCTGGTCGACATCGCCAAGGACGCCCTCCAGGCGAAGACCACCTTCTCCTGGCCGCCCACCATGGACCTGCCCGGCTACCGCCCGGTGACCAAGCCGCACGCCAAGCAGATCCGCGAGGCCGCCAAGCTGATCACCTCCGCCAAGCGGCCCGTCCTCTACGTCGGCGGCGGCGTCCTCAAGGCGCAGGCCACCGCCGAGTTGAAGGTCCTCGCCGAACTCACCGGAGCGCCCGTCACCACCACCCTGATGGCGCTCGGCGCGTTCCCCGACAGCCACCCGCTGCACGTGGGAATGCCGGGCATGCACGGTGCGGTCACCGCCGTCACCGCGCTGCAGAAGGCCGACCTGATCGTCGCCCTCGGAGCCCGCTTCGACGACCGCGTCACCGGCAAGCTGGACAGCTTCGCCCCGTACGCCAAGATCGTCCACGCCGACATCGACCCGGCCGAGATCGGCAAGAACCGCGAGGCCGACGTGCCGATCGTCGGTGACGCCCGCGAGGTCATCGCCGACCTGGTCCAGGCCGTGCAGAAGGAGCACAGCGAGGGCCACAAGGGCGACTACACCGCCTGGTGGAGCGACCTCAACCGCTGGCGCGAGACCTACCCGCTCGGCTACGACCAGCCCGAGGACGGCTCCCTGGCCCCGCAGCAGGTCATCGAGCGCATCGGGCAACTCGCCCCGGAGGGCACGATCTTCGCCGCGGGCGTCGGCCAGCACCAGATGTGGTCCGCGCACTTCATCCAGTACGAGAAGCCCGCCACCTGGCTGAACTCCGGCGGCGCGGGCACGATGGGCTACGCGGTCCCGGCCGCCATGGGTGCCAAGGCCGGCCGGCCGGACCGTGCGGTCTGGGCGATCGACGGCGACGGCTGCTTCCAGATGACCAATCAGGAGCTGACCACCTGCGCCCTGAACAACATCCCGATCAAGGTCGCCATCATCAACAACGGCGCCCTCGGGATGGTCCGCCAGTGGCAGACCCTCTTCTACAACCAGCGCTACTCCAACACCGTGCTGCACTCCGGCCCGGAGGCGGACGGCAAGCAGCCCAGCGCCGGCACCCGCGTCCCCGACTTCGTGAAGCTGTCGGAGGCCATGGGGTGTTACGCGATCCGCTGCGAGCGCCCCGAGGACCTGGACAAGGTCATCGAAGAGGCGAACTCCATCAACGACCGTCCGGTCGTCGTCGACTTCATCGTCCACGAGGACGCGATGGTGTGGCCGATGGTCGCCGCCGGCACCTCCAACGACGAGATCATGGCCGCCCGGGACGTTCGCCCCGACTTCGGCGACAACGAAGACGACTGAGCGAGAGAGACGTAAAAAGACCATGTCCAAGCACACGCTCTCCGTCCTGGTGGAGAACACGCCGGGCATCCTCGCCCGGATCGCCGCCCTGTTCTCCCGCCGCGGCTTCAACATCGACTCGCTCGCGGTCGGCGTCACCGAGCACCCCGACATCTCCCGCATCACCATCGTGGTGAACGTCGAGGACCTGCCGCTGGAGCAGGTCACCAAGCAGCTCAACAAGCTCGTCAACGTGCTGAAGATCGTCGAGCTGGAGCCCGGTCAGGCCGTTCAGCGCGAACTCGTTCTGGTGAAGGTGCGCGCCGACAACGAGACCCGCTCCCAGATCGTGGAGATCGTCCAGCTGTTCCGCGCCAAGACCGTCGACGTCTCCCCGGAGGCCGTCACCATCGAGGCCACCGGATCCGGCGACAAGCTGTCCGCCATGCTCAAGATGCTGGAGCCGTTCGGCATCAAGGAGCTGGTGCAGTCCGGCACGATCGCGATCGGCCGCGGATCCCGTTCGATCACGGACCGCTCGCTGCGCGCCCTCGACCGATCCGCGTAAGGCTGAATACGGGCGGTCGGTACATCGCCGGTCGCCCGTATGCCGAGACCCTGAGACTTTCCGTCCGCTCACCGGCATACGGTGGGACGCACAACCTGCACACCAAGGAGAGAACCCAAAGTGGCCGAGCTGTTCTACGACGCTGACGCCGACCTGTCCATCATCCAGGGCCGCAAGGTCGCGGTCATCGGCTACGGCAGCCAGGGCCACGCGCACGCCCTGTCGCTGCGCGACTCCGGTGTCGACGTCCGTGTCGGTCTGCACGAGGGCTCCAAGTCCAAGGCCAAGGCCGAGGAGCAGGGCCTGCGCGTGGTGAGCCCGGCCGAGGCCGCCGCCGAGGCCGACGTCATCATGATCCTCATTCCGGACCCGATCCAGGCCGAGGTCTACGAGGCGTCCATCGCCCCGAACCTGAAGGACGGCGACGCGCTGTTCTTCGCCCACGGCTTCAACATCCGCTTCGGCTTCATCAAGCCCCCGGCCGGCGTGGACGTCGCCCTGGTCGCCCCGAAGGGCCCGGGCCACCTGGTCCGCCGCCAGTACGAGGAGGGCCGCGGCGTTCCGGCGATCGCCGCCGTCGAGCAGGACGCCACGGGCAGCGCCTTCCCGCTGGCCCTGTCGTACGCCAAGGCCATCGGCGGCACCCGTGCCGGTGTCATCAAGACGACCTTCACCGAGGAGACCGAGACCGACCTGTTCGGCGAGCAGGCCGTGCTGTGCGGCGGCACCTCCGCCCTGGTCAAGGCCGGCTTCGAGACCCTGGTCGAGGCGGGCTACCAGCCGGAGATCGCCTACTTCGAGTGCCTCCACGAGCTGAAGCTGATCGTCGACCTCATGTACGAGGGCGGCCTGGAGAAGATGCGCTGGTCCGTCTCCGAGACCGCCGAGTGGGGCGACTACGTCACCGGCCCGCGCATCATCACCGACGCCACCAAGGCCGAGATGAAGCAGGTCCTCGCCGAGATCCAGGACGGCACCTTCGCCCAGACCTGGATGGACGAGTACCACGGCGGTCTGAAGAAGTACAACGAGTACAAGCAGCAGGACTCCGAGCACCTGCTGGAGACCACCGGCAAGCAGCTGCGCAAGCTGATGAGCTGGGTGAACGAGGAGGCGTAAGCCCCACGTCAGGGGGTCGGGGCAGACTGCTCCGGCCCCCTTTGTCCATCCCGTCCAGCCACGGACGGGTGATCCTTCCGCAGAGGCGCAAGACGCCCTCCGACACGCCACTACACTGCTGCACAACATACGCGTCAGGCCCACAGCGTCGTGCGTCTACCGCGGCTAGCCCCTCCACCGCCAGCGGCCGTCGGGACGGCCGTCCGCATTGGACTTGTGAGGACTCACGTGAGCTCGAAACCCGTCGTACTCATCGCTGAAGAGCTGTCGCCCGCGACCGTCGACGCGCTCGGCCCCGACTTCGAGATCCGGCACTGCAACGGCGCCGACCGAGCCGAGCTGCTCCCCGCCATCGCCGACGTCGACGCGATCCTGATCCGTTCCGCCACCAAGGTGGACGCCGAGGCCATCGCCGCCGCGAAGAAGCTGAAGGTCGTCGCGCGAGCCGGCGTCGGCCTGGACAACGTCGACGTCTCCGCCTCCACCAAGGCCGGCGTGATGGTCGTCAACGCCCCGACCTCCAACATCGTCACGGCCGCCGAGCTGGCCTGTGGTCTGCTCCTCGCCACCGCGCGCAACATCCCGCAGGCGAACGCCGCACTGAAGAACGGCGAGTGGAAGCGCAGCAAGTACACGGGTGTCGAGCTGGCCGAGAAGACGCTGGGTGTCGTGGGCCTGGGCCGCATCGGTGCCCTCGTCGCGCAGCGCATGTCCGCCTTCGGCATGAAGGTCGTCGCCTACGACCCCTACGTGCAGCCCGCGCGGGCCGCGCAGATGGGCGTCAAGGTGCTCTCCCTGGACGAGCTGCTCGAGGTCTCCGACTTCATCACCGTCCACCTGCCCAAGACCCCCGAGACCCTCGGCCTGATCGGCGACGAGGCGCTGCGCAAGGTCAAGCCGAGCGTGCGCATCGTCAACGCGGCCCGCGGCGGCATCGTCGACGAGGAGGCGCTGTACTCGGCGCTCAAGGAGGGCCGCGTCGCGGGCGCGGGTCTGGACGTGTACGCCAAGGAGCCCTGCACGGACTCCCCGCTGTTCGAGTTCGACCAGGTCGTGGCCACCCCGCACCTCGGCGCCTCGACCGACGAGGCCCAGGAGAAGGCCGGTATCGCCGTCGCCAAGTCGGTGCGCCTCGCGCTCGCCGGTGAGCTGGTGCCGGACGCGGTGAACGTCCAGGGCGGTGTCATCGCCGAGGACGTCAAGCCGGGTCTGCCGCTCGCCGAGCGCCTCGGCCGCATCTTCACCGCGCTCGCGGGCGAGGTCGCGGTCCGCCTCGACGTCGAGGTCTACGGCGAGATCACCCAGCACGACGTGAAGGTGCTGGAGCTGTCCGCGCTCAAGGGCGTCTTCGAGGACGTCGTCGACGAGACGGTGTCGTACGTCAACGCGCCGCTGTTCGCGCAGGAGCGTGGCGTCGAGGTGCGGCTGACCACCGGCTCCGAGTCCGCCGACCACCGCAACGTGGTGACCGTGCGCGGCACGCTCGGCAGCGGCGAGGAGGTGTCGGTCTCCGGCACGCTGGCCGGCCCGAAGCACGTGCAGAAGATCGTCGCGGTCGGCGACTTCGACGTCGACCTCGCCCTCGCCGACCACATGGTCGTCCTGCGCTACGAGGACCGCCCGGGTGTCGTCGGCACCGTCGGCCGCATCCTCGGCGAGGCGGGCATCAACATCGCCGGCATGCAGGTCGCCCGTGCGGCGGTCGGCGGGGAGGCGCTGGCCGTGCTGACCGTGGACGACACGGTGGGCTCCGCGGTTCTGGCCGAGGTCGCCTCCGAGATCGGGGCGACGTCCGCCCGCTCGGTGAACCTGGTCTGAGTTTCCGTTGCGCAAAGCGCCGGGCGGGCTGAGGAGTTCTCAGCCCGCCCGGCGCTTTTGTGCCGCAGGCGTGAGGCTCAGGCCGCGGCCTCCTCCGCTGCTGCGACGGCCTCCACTGCCGGAGTCTCCCGGACGTGGATCCGGCGCAGCGTGGTCGCCGCCCCGACGGCCGCGAGAACCAGCAGCACCGCCCCCGCGATCGCCGCGCCGTGCATGCCGCTGGTGAACGCCTCCCGGGCCGCCGTCGCCAGGGCGTCACCCGTGCGCCCCGGCAGCCGGCCGGCGACCGCGAGCGCGCCGCCCAGGGTCTCGCGGGCCTCGGCCGGGGCCGAGGACGGCATCTCGTGGCGGTAGAGCGCCGTACCGATGGAGCCGAGGACCGCCATGCCCAGCGCGCCGCCGAACTCCGCGCCCGTCTCCAGCAACGAGGAGGCGGCGCCCGCCTGCTCCACCGGGGCGGCGCCCATGGCCAGGTCGGTCATCTGCGACATCACCATGACGACGCCGGAGGACAGGACGCCGCAGGCGGCGAGGACGAGCCAGAGGGAGTCCGTGCCGGCCAGGGCCAGCATGCCGAAGCCCGCCGCGGAGATCGCGAAGCCCGCGGTGACCACGTAGGCGCGGTTGACGCCCTTCTGGACCAGGGCCGTCGCCACCGGGGCGGCCATCCCGATCGGCACCGACGGCAGCAGCGACCACAGGGCCGCCTCCATCGCGCTCTTGCCGAGCACCGACTGCAGGTACTGCGTGGTGAAGAAGGCCGAACCCGTGATCGCCAGCGAGGAGACGAGGTTCAGGACGACCGCGGGGGCGAAGCCCGGGCCGCGGAAGAGGGCCGGCGAGATCATCGGCGAGGCCGCCGTGCGCTGGCGGTGGACGAAGAGGGCCGCGAAGAGCAGGCCGACGGTGATCGAGACGACGTACTGCGCGTGCCAGCCCTCGGACGGGATCTCCTTGAGGCCGTAGATGACGGGGAGCACCGACGCCATCGACAGCGGCACGCTCACGAAGTCGAAGCGGCCGGGCTGCGGGTTCTTCGACTCGGGCAGCAGGATCGGGCCGAGGACCAGCAGCAGCACCATCGCGGGCAGGTTGACCAGGAAGACCGAGCCCCACCAGAAGTACTGGACCAGGACTCCGCTCAGCACGGAGCCGAGGGCGATGCCGCCGGTCATCACGCCGGACCAGATGCCGACCGCCTTCGCGCGCTCCTTGGGGTCGGTGAACATCGTGCGCACCAGCGCCATCGTCGAGGGCATCAGGGTCGCCCCGCCGATGCCGAGGACCGCGCGGGCCGCGATCAGGGTCTCGGCGCTGTTGGCGTAGGCCGCCACCAGGGAGGCGGCACCGAAGGCGGCGGCGCCGAACAGGAGCAGCCGGCGCCGGCCGATGCGGTCGCCCAGCGCGCCCATCGTCATCAGCAGGCCGGCCAGGACGAAGCCGTACATGTCGAAGATCCACAGCTGCTGGGTGCCGCTCGGCTCCAGGTCCGCGCTGATCGCCGGGATGGCGAAGTAGAGGACCGAGACGTCCATGGAGACCAGCAGCAGCGGAAGCATCAGCACGCAGAGCGCGGTCCATTCGCGCCGACCGGCGCGCCCGGCGGGGGAGTTGGTGCTCGTCGAGTTCGTCATACCGGTGACTGTACGGGCGTCTTAAACGCTTGTCTAGAACGTTTGTATAATTCATTCGTCTAGGACGGTTGTATGAAGCGGCGGTAGGCTGGCCCGCATGGGACACCGTGAAGATCTGCTGGAAGGCGCCAAGCGCTGCCTGCTGGAGAAGGGCTTCGCGCGGACGACGGCGCGCGACATCGTGAAGGAGTCGGGAACCAACCTCGCCTCCATCGGCTACCACTACGGCTCGAAGGACGCGCTGCTCGCGCAGGCCTACGTCGCGCTCGTGGAGAACATGTCCGGTGCCTTCGGCGAAGAGGGGGCCGTCGAACCGGAGGGCGCGCCCGGGTCGCTGGAACGCTTCCGATGGGTCTGGTCGAACATCATCGCCACCATGCGGGAGCCCGGCTCGGTCTGGCGGCTCAGCATGGAGGTCATGACCCTCGAACTGCCCGAGGTGTGCGATCACTTGTCCCGCGCCCAGCGCGAGGGCGGGCGCGGCCTGGTGTCGCTGCTGATGGGGGTGCCGGAGGAGGAGGTCTCCGACGAGACCGCGGACACGCTCGGCCGCTTCTATCTGACGCTGATGACCGGGCTGATCGCCCAGTGGACGTTCGACGCGAAGACCGCACCCGACGGGGACGCGCTCACCGAAGGTCTGCGCCAGGTCATCGAGGCTGCCACGAAGAGCTGACCCTGCCGTCCCGCTCCCCTCGTCGAGGGGAGCGGGACGATGTCACAGCCGGGTTCCGTTGACCACCAGCACTACGTCGATGTTGTTGCGCGTGGCCCTGGAGTACGGACAGACCTGGTGGGCCGTCCTGACCAGTTGGACCGCCTCCTCGTCGGTGACCGAGGGCAGTGAGATCTGCAGTTCGACGCCGAGCTGAAAGCGGCCGCCGTCGACGGGGATCAGTGAGACGGACGAGTCGATCTCCGCGTCGTCCGCCTTCAGCTTGCCGCGCTGCCCGACCAGAGTGAGCGTCGCGCCGAAGCAGGCGGCGTAACCGATCGCAAAGAGCTGCTCGGGGTTTACGCCCTCACCGTCCCCGTCCAGCTCCTTGGGCTGCCGCAGGTCCAGATCCAGCCGTCCGTCGTTCGTGCGCCCGTGGCCGTTCCTGCCTCCGGCGACGTGCGCCTGCGCCGTGTAGAGCGCCTTGGTCATCGTGAACTCCCTTCTTTGCTATCAAAAAATGAACCTGTCACTTCAAAAATGAGAAGTCAATGGCATACAGTCGGGAACCTCACGACGACCGGGTTCTGCCCCTACCGCGTGCGGAGGACCACCGATGACCACGTTCGTACTCGTCCACGGCGCCTGGCACGGCCCGTGGGCCTGGGACCGGATCGTCCCGCTGCTGCATGCCGCCGGGGCGCACACGCTCACCCCGGACCTCGGCACCGCTGGGGACCACGGGCTCCACGACCACGCCGAGGCGGTCGTCGCCGCCCTCGACGCCGTGCCGGAGAAGGGCGAGCTTGTGCTGGTCGGGCACAGTTACGCGGGCCTGGTCGTACGTGAGGCTGCCGACGCACGGCCCGATGCCATCGGCCATGTCGTCCTCGTGGACGGATGGGCGGGGTCGGACGGCGCCAGCATGTTCAGCCTGGCCCCCGACTCCTTCGTCGACGCGGTCCGTACGGCGGCCGAGACGCTGGGGGACGGTCGGCGGATCCCGGCCCCGCCCCCGGCGGCGTTCGGCATCGTCGACACCGACCACGCGGCCTGGCTGGCCGCGCGCATGCGCCCTCAACCGCTGCGCTCGTTCACCGAGCCCACTCGGCTGAGCGGGGCCGTCGACCGCATTCCCGGAACCGCCGTCTACTGCCGGCCGCAGACCTACCCGTTCGACCGGTTCGGCGAAGCCCTCGGATACCGGACACACGCCCTGGACGGCCCGCACGACGTGATGCTGACCGATCCGAAGCCGCTCGCCCGAATGCTCCTCGACGTGCTCCTCTACTCCTCGACACCTGCTTCATTCAAGAAGCGGAAGCGCGAAGTCTAGAATGACGAAGTGGAACAGCGAACGTACAACCAGTACTGCGCGACCGCGCGCACCCTCGACCTCGTCGGCGAGCGCTGGACGCTGCTGCTGATCCGCGAGCTGCTGACCGGACCCAAACGGTTCGGCGACCTGCAGGCCAGCCTGCGCGGCCTCGGCACCGGACTGCTGGCCGCCCGCCTGAAACACCTGGAACGCGAGGGACTGGCCCACAAGATCACGCTCCCCCCGCCCGCCCGGACCCCCGCATACGCCCTCACCGAGGCAGGCGAGGACCTCGGACCGGCCATCCTCGAACTGGCCCGGTGGGGCTTGAAGTGGGCGATGGGCGAACGGCGCCCGAGCGAGACGTTCCATCCGGGCTGGGCGGTGCTCGGCCTGCGAGCCTGCTTCGACACCGCCGCCGCCGCCGGACTGCACGCGGTGTACGAATTCCGTATCGACGACGAACTGTTCCATGCCCGGATCGACGACGGGGCGATCGAGGCGCTGCACGGACCGGCCCAGCACCCGGACGCGACCGTCGTGATCAGCCAGGAGGCATTCCTCCGCCTGACCGGTCAAGGCCTCACGTTCGCCGAGGCGATCGAGACCGGTGTCGCGTCGGCATCCGGCGACGAGGAGGCTCTGCACAGGCTGAGAGGCTTGTTCCGCCTGCCGTCCCCGCAGGCCCGGAAGGCTGACCAGACCTCGTCCTGACGGCACCGGCGGCTACAGCCGGGACCCCTTCAGCGCCATGTGCAGCAGGCGCGTCGGCCTGTACGGCATGAGCGGCTGCCGGGCGTCACGGGCGCTCGCACCGCCCCAACTCGTCCTGCCGCGACGGGCGGGCGGACAGGTAGGTCCGCTCCGCGTCACTCTCACCGAGACCAGGTCATGGCGGCGGTCGCCGGCCGAAGTCCGCGCGCTCGGCCGTTTGCCGCAGCCGCGGTGCGCCGGGCCGTACGGATACCTAGCGTCACAAACGTCCGGCTGGTGTGCCGCTGAAGCGTGAGAGACGGACAGCGGGCGGCGTATGAGAGCAAGGAGCACGGGTGAAGACTTTGTCGACGCATGCGGGTGCCGCGCACTGGGGGCGACGCGGTCGGACGCGGTGGCTGCTCGTTGTCCTGCTGTCGCCGCTGCTCGCGCTGACCGCCACGCTTGCGCAGGCCCATGCCCAGAGCGCCTGGGTCGCGGTGCCTCACATGCCCACCGCCCGCAACGGCCTCGGGGGTACGAGCGCACCGTGCCCCAAGGGGGTGGAAGGGCTCAGAGGAACCTGCGTCTACGCCATCGGGGGCCAGAACGCCAACTCGCCCGCCCTGGGCACCGTAGAGGCGTACAGCCCGGCCACCAACACCTGGCGATCACTGCCTCAACTGCCCACCCCGCGCTACGCGGTGACGGCGACGACCGCGCCATGCCCGCAGGCAGTGCGAGGGCTCGCGGGAACCTGCGTCTACGCCATCGGCGGCTTCACAGGCACCCAGTGGCCCGACCCCGCGCACGACGTGGGCACGGTGGAGGCGTACAGCCCGGCCACGAACACCTGGCGGACGCTGCCGCAGCTGCCCACCACTCGCAGCTTCGCGGCGGCGACCACCGCGCCGTGCCCCCCGGCGGTCGCGGGACTGCGCGGCTCGTGCGTGTACGCCGTCGGCGGCGCCCTCAGCGCCACGGTGGAGGCGTACAGCCCGGTCACCAACGTGTGGCGTTCGCTCCCCTCCCTCCAGACCCGCCGCGACGCTCCCGGTGCGGCGACCGCGCCCTGTCCCCGGGCCGTCGCGGACTTGCGCGGTGCATGCGTGTACGCCGTGGGCGGCTTCAACCCCACTGACGGCGTCCTCGACTCGGTGGAGGCCTACAGTCCGGCGACGAACTCATGGCACACGGTGGCCGCGATGGACGCCCCGCGGGTCGCTCTGGGGGCGACCTCAGCCCCATGCCCCACAGCCGCCGGTAAGGCGGGGGCGACCTGTGTCCATGCCATCGCCGGCTTCACGAACTTCACGGACTTCGCCACGGACACGGCGGAGTTCTTCACGCCGGCCGCGAACGACTGGAGCCCCCTGCCCGACCTGGCCACCGCCCGCTTCGAGCCGGCTGCCGCGACCGCTCCGTGCCCCAAGAGCGCCAAGAGCGTCCGCACCTGCATGTACGCCCTCGGCGGCTTGAACGACACGTCTTTCACAGCGCTGAACTCCGTCGAGGCCCTTCCTGTCGGTCGCTGACAACCTCAATCGGGATTTCCATCGAGCCGCGCCCTCTTCAGCGCCATGTGCAGCAGCAGCCGGTCCTCGCCGTCGTCCAGGTCGAGGCCGGTCAGCTGCTCCACGCGGGACAGGCGGTAGTACAACGTCTGCCGGTGGATGCCCAGCGCAGCGGCCGCGCGGCCGGCCTGGCCCGCGCAGTCGAGGTACACCTCGGCCGTGCGGGCCAGCTCCTGGTGGGCGGGGGAGAGGAGGGGAGCGACGGCCGGGTCGTGGGGCGCCTCCGCGGACAGTGCGGTCAGCAGGCGGTACGGGCCGATGCGCCGCCACTCGGCCACGGGCCCGAACCTCGGCTCGGCCAGCGCGGCGCGCGCGGCGGCGGAGGCCTCCTGCCAGACCGTGCCCAGGTCGGCGAGTCCGCTGCGGGGCTCGCCCACACCGGCGGCGGCCCTGGCCGCACCCGACCGCGTCCCCTCCGCCTCCTTGAGCAGCCGGGAGGCCGCCGTCAGCGCGGGTACCGCGACATCCGTCGAGCGCAGCCGCACCAGGATCGCGAGGCTCTGACCTGTCGTCCCCCACGGCACCGTGCACAGGGCCGTGGCGTGCGGCACCGTACGCGGTGACGGGGCCTGCTCCGGGTCGGCCGAGGGCCACGGGGCGATGCAGACCACTGTGTGGGGGGCGTCCGCGCGGGTCCCGAGGGCGGTGCGGAGTTCCATCACCGCCGAGTCCCGCTGCCACCCGCTCTCCGCGGTCAGCACCGCCCGCAGCTCCCGGCTCAGCCCCGCCCCCGCCTGCGCCTCGTCGGCGAGCAGCGCGCCGATCCGGCCCGCCACCTGCATGGCGGCGGTCAGCTGGGCATCCGTGGGGCCGGGGTCGTAGTCCAGCAGCCAGACGTAGCCGAGGACGACACCCCGATGGCGTACCGGCAGGCAGATGCGGCCGCGGTAGACGCCTGCCTCCGGGGTCGGCGGGATCCGTACCGGCCCCGACGCGCGCGTGATGCCGAAGCCCTCGAACCACGCCCGCACCGTCGCCGTGGAGCGCCGGGTCAGGATCGATCGGGTGCGCACCGGGTCCAGCGCCGAGGGATCAAGGTCGCCCTCACTGTCGTACGCACCGAAGGCGATCAGCTCGAAGTCCCGGTTCTCCAGGGTCGCGGGCGCCCCCAGCAGCTCCGAGATCTCGTCCACCAGCTCCTGGTAATCAGCTCTGAATTCCGCCGCCACTCGGATATTCTCGCGCATTTCCGCGCCGCCTTCATACATCTGTCTGAGATCCAGTGCACGGATGCGTGACAGCTGTCGATGGCCGACGATCGGAGAGATCCTTAGGTTTCACGGTGGTTCTCCGTGCCGTACCCGAATCGTCGGGTGGCGGCCCTTTTGATGCTTGTCTGTGGAGGTGCCCCGTGCTGGGTCCCGTGATTCTCGCCGCGTCGCGCAGCGACCGGATGCGACGCCTGATCTCGGCGGCCCCGGTGACCAAGCAGGTCGTCGACCGCTTCATCCCGGGCGAGACCGTCGACGACATCGTCCCGATCATCAGGGACCTGACGGCCAAGGGCCTGGAGCTGACGATGGACGTCGTCGGCGAGGACATCACCACCCCTGAGCAGGCCGGCGCCGCCCGGGACGCCTACCTGCTGCTGATCGACCGGCTGCGCGAGCTGGAGCTCGGTGAGAAGGTCGAGATGTCCGTCAAGCTGTCCATGTTCGGGCAGGCGCTGGAGGGCGGTCACGAGCTGGCCCTCGCGAACGTCCGCCCCGTCGTCGTGGCCGCCGCCGCCATCGGTACGACCGTCACGCTGGACGCCGAGGACCACACCACCCTGGACTCGATGTTCGCCATCCACGAGGAGCTGCGGAAGGACTTCCCGCAGACCGGCTGCGTCATCCAGGCCTACCTCTTCCGCACCGAGGCCGACGCCCGCCGCCTCGCCGAGGCCGGCAGCCGCGTCCGCCTCGTGAAGGGCGCCTACAAGGAGCCCGCCGAGGTCGCCTACCAGCAGAAGCACGAGATCGACAAGGCCTACGTGCGCATCCTGAAGACGCTGATGGGGGGCGAGGGCTACCCGATGATCGGGTCCCACGACCCGCGCCTCATCGCCATCGCCCAGGAGCTGGCGCACCAGGCCGGGCGCAAACTGGACGAGTACGAGTTCCAGATGCTCTACGGCATCCGTGGCGAGGAGCACCTGCGCCTGGCCGCCGAGGGCCACCGCATGCGCGTCTACACCGCCTACGGCACCGACTGGTACGGCTACTTCATGCGCCGTCTCGCGGAGAAGCCGGCGAACCTGCGCTTCTTCGTCCGCTCGATGATCAGCAAGGGGTGATGCGCTGGATGAGCCGCGGCTGTCCGTCGCCGAGCGGTGCTCGGAAACCGACAGCCGCCGCCCCGTGGCCGGCTGAGCCGGACCCAGATCCGGAAAGGAGTTACGGATCTCGTGACTCCGCCCCCGAGGGGGCTTCTCGCGAACTCGCCGCGGCGAGTCCGTGACGGTCAAGCCCTGACCGCTGCTCACCATACGCAACCGCTTCAGCTTCGCCCGGCTGAAGCCCGGGAATCACTCGGAAGAGGTAACCCATGGACGCTGTGACCCAGGTCCCCACCCCCGTCAACGAGCCGGTGCACGGCTACGCCCCCGGCTCGCCCGAGCGCGCCCGTCTGGAGGCCAAGCTCAAGGAGCTGGCCGAGAACCCGATCGACCTGCCGATGACCATCGGCGGCGAGCGGCGGATGGGCGGCGGCGAGACCATCCAGGTGGTCCAGCCGCACAACCACAAGGCCGTCATCGGCACCCTGCGCAACGCCACCCAGCAGGACGCGCAGGACGCCATCGACGCGGCCCTGGCCGCCGCGCCGGCCTGGCGCGCGATGTCCTTCGACGACCGCGCGGCGATCATCCTGCGCGCCGCCGAGCTGCTGGCCGGCCCCTGGCGCGAGACCATCGCCGCCTCCACCATGCTCGGCCAGTCCAAGACCGCCCAGCAGGCCGAGATCGACAGCCCCTGTGAGCTGGTCGACTTCTGGCGCTTCAACGTCCACTACGCCCGCCAGATCCTCGCCGAGCAGCCCCCGGCGAACTCCCCGGGTGTGTGGAACCGCATGGACCACCGCCCGCTGGAGGGCTTCGTCTACGCGATCACGCCGTTCAACTTCAGCGCCATCGCGGGCAACCTGCCCACCGCGCCCGCGCTGATGGGCAACGTCGTGGTGTGGAAGCCGTCCCCCACCCAGACCCACGCCGCCGTCCTCCTCATGCAGCTGTTGGAGGAGGCCGGCCTGCCCCAGGGCGTCATCAACCTCGTCACCGGTGACGGCATCGAGGTCTCCAAGGTCGCCCTTGAGCACCGTGACCTCGCCGGTATCCACTTCACCGGCTCGACCAAGACCTTCCAGTACCTGTGGAAGACGGTCGGCAACAACATCGAGAAGTACCGCTCCTACCCGCGTCTGGTCGGCGAGACCGGCGGCAAGGACTTCCTCGTCGCCCACCCGAGCGCGGACCGCGCGGTCCTGAAGACCGCCCTGACCCGCGGTGCCTTCGAGTACCAGGGCCAGAAGTGCAGCGCGACCTCCCGCGCCTACATCCCGGCCTCCATCTGGAACTCGGGCTTCAAGGAGGAGTTCGCGGCCGAGGTCGACTACCTGACCATGGGTGACGTCACCGACCTGTCGAACTTCATCGGCGCCGTGATCGACGAGCGTGCCTTCGCCAAGAACAAGGCCGCGATCGACCGCGCCAAGGAGGACCCGACCTGCACGATCGTCGCGGGCGGCACCTACGACGACTCGGTCGGCTACTTCGTCCGCCCGACCGTCGTCGTCTCCACGGATCCGGAGAACGAGGTCTTCCGCACCGAGTACTTCGGCCCGTTCCTCGGCGTCTACGTCTACGAGGACGACAAGTACGACGAGATGCTGGAGCAGATGGAGTCGGTCTCCGACTACGCCCTGACCGGCTCGGTCATCTCCAACGACCGCGCCGCGGCCGCCCACACGATGGAGAAGCTGCGCTATGCGGCGGGCAACTTCTACATCAACGACAAGTCGACCGGTGCCGTCGTCGGCCAGCAGCCCTTCGGCGGCGGCCGCGCCTCCGGCACCAACGACAAGGCCGGCGCCCCGCAGAACCTGATGCGCTGGACCCTGACCCGCGCCATCAAGGAGACGCTGGTCGCGCCGACCGACTACACGTACCCGCACATGGGCTGACCCTCAGCCCCCCGAACGACGGGCCGGGAAGCCTGACATCCGAGCAGGCTTCCCGGCCCGTTTCCAATTCTCCCGTCCCGTCCTCCCGCCCCGTCACACTGGACCCATGACGGTCATGACGGTCATGACGGACGACGGAGTACGGCTGTGGGCGCAGCGGTCGGGCGGTGCGGGTGATCCACTGGTGCTGTGCCACGGCGGGCCGGGCCTGTGGGACATGTTCGGTGAGGTGGCCGGGCTGCTCGCGGACGTGACCCCGGTGATCCGCTGGGACCAGCGCGGCTGCGGGCGGTCGGAGCGGTGCGACGGGCCGTGGACGAGCGAGCGGTTCGTCGCGGACCTGGACGCCGTACGACGGCACTTCGGGCTGGAGCGGATGGCGCTGCTCGGCCACTCCTGGGGTGCGCAGCTGGCGCTGAGCTACGCCCTGGCGCATCCGGACCGGATCGGCTCGCTGGTGTACGTCGCGGGCACGGGCATCGGCCCGGACTCCGACTGGTACGGCGCCTTCCACCGCAACTTCCTCACCCGCCTCGCCGACCACCCCGAACGCCTGGCCCGCTGGCGGGAGTTGACCGCCCTCGCGGAGCGCACGCAGGAGGAGGAGCGGGAGCGGGCGGTCCTGCAGTGGTCCGTGGAGTTCGAGGACCGGGACGGGGCCCTGGAGCCCGCCGGGCGCATGGCCGACCCATGGTTCGGGATCAACTCCGAGTCCAACACGGTGCTCAACGAGGAACGCAAGCGCGTCTGGGGCACCCCGGAGCTGTACACCGCCTGCCGGAAGCTCGACGTGCCGGTGCTGATCATCGACGGCGCCCGGGACATCCGGCCGCGCACGGCCGTCGACTCCCTCGCCGAGGCCCTGCCCCGTGCCAGCCGGGTGATCCTCCCGGACGCCGGGCACCTGCCGTGGGCGGAGGACCCGAAGGGCTTCCGGGAGGCGCTCAGGCAGTGGTGGCAGTGGGCAGATTTCGGCCGAGAAAGTCCCGCATGAGCGCGGCGATCTGGTCCGCGTGCGTCTCCAGGGCGAAGTGCCCGGCCGGGAGCAGGTGCACCTCGGCCCTCGGCAGGTCCCGCTGGAAGGCGAGCGCGCCGGCGGGCACGAAGATCGCGTCGTGTGCGCCCCAGACCGCGAGCAGCGGCACCTGGCTGGTGCGGAAGTACTCGTGGAAGGCCGGGTACAGGGCGATGTTGGAGCCGTAGTCGGAGATCAGGTCGAGCTGGATCTCCGTCTGGCCGGGCCGGGCCATCCGGGCCGTGTCGTGCTCGTACGCGTCCGGGCTGACCAGTGACGGGTCCGGCACCCCGTGCACGTACTGCCACTTGATCCCGTCCGGGCTGATCAGCTCCCGGACCGGTTCCTCGGTCTGCGGCGTCCGCTCCGCGATCATCGCGAGCACCGGCGCCCAGGCCTGCTCGCCCAGCCCCTCCTCGTACGCGTTGCCGTTCTGCGTGACGATCGCCGTCACCCGGTCGGGGTGGGCGAGGGCCAGGCGCAGGCCGATCGGGGCGCCGTAGTCCTGGACGTAGAGGGCGAACTCCTTGAGTCCCAGCTGCTCGGTGAACTCGCCGGTGATCGCGGCCAGCTCGTCGAAGCGGTAGGTGAACTCCGTGGCCGCCGGGGTCGCCGACCGGCCGAAGCCGATGTGGTCGGGGGCGATCACCCGGTAGCTGTCGGCGAGGAGTGGGATCAGCTCGCGGAACATGTGCGAGCTACTCGGGAAGCCGTGCAGAAGCAGCAGGACGGGGGCGTCTTCCGGGCCCGCCTCGCGGTAGTACACGTCGAGGCCGCGGACGGTGACGGTGCGGTGGTGAACCTGGTGAATCGACATGACAGCAGTGCACCACGGCCACCTCTAACCAGTCAAGAGACTTTGAAAGGTTAGAGATGAGAGATCAGGTGCGATCCTTGCTCCATGACCCTTCGCCTGCGTACCGCCCACACGGCCGACCTCGACCCCGCCGACCTCCGCGCCGCCCGCGCCCTCCTGGACGAGGCCTTCGACGGGGACTTCGCCGACCAGGACTGGGACCACGGCCTCGGCGGCATGCACGCCCTCGTCCACGACGGCGCCGGTCTCGCCGCGCACGGATCGGTCGTGATGCGCCGGATACGGCACCAGGGGCGCTGGCTGCGCACCGGATACGTGGAGGCCGTCGCCGTACGGGCTGACGTGCGCCGCACCGGGCTCGGCGGGCGGGTGATGGCCGAGCTGGAGCGGATCGTCGACCGGGCCTACGACCTCGGCGCGCTCTCCGCGAGCGAGGACGGCGCCCCGCTGTACACGGCTCGCGGCTGGCAGCGGTGGAGCGGTCACGTGTGCGCCCTCTCGCCGGACGGAATCGTCCGTCTGCCGGAGGAGGAAGGGGACGTCTACGTCAGGCCCGCACTCGCCGGACCCCTTGACCCGGCCCACGCCCTCGTCCTCGACTGGCGTGACGGGGACATCGCCTGACGGCACATCACACCTTGCGGACCAGGATCTTCCCCGTGTTGCCGCCCCGCAGCATCAGCAGGAACGCCTCCACGATCAGCTCGAACCCGTCCACCACCGTCTCGTCCAGCGCGAGCGCCCCGCTGCGCAGATGCGGTACGGCGAAGTCGTACAGCTCCTCCTGCACGTCCCGGTAGCCGCTCACCAGGAAGCCCTCGATGCGCAGGCTCTTCTCCACGACGTCCGAGTGGTTGAAGACGACCGGTGGCGCGTCCGGGGTGTTGTACGTGCTGATCGTGCCGATCCGCACCACCCGGCCCCGCTCCCGCAGCGCGCCGATCGCCGCGCCGAGGTGGTCGCCGCCGACGTTGTCGACGAACAGGTCGATGCCGTCCGGGGCAGCCGCGGTGAGGAGTTCGGCGACCGGGGCCGAGTGGTAGTCGAAGGCGGCGTCGTAACCGACCTCCTCCGTCAGGTACTTGACCTTCTCCGCCGATCCCGCGCTGCCGATCAGCCGGCCCGCGCCCAGCAGCCGGGCGAAGCGGCCGGTGGCCGTGCCGACCCCGCCCGCCGCGCCGGAGACGAACACGTCGGCGCCCTCGCGCAGTTCGGCGATCCGGGTGAGACCGACATAGGCGGTCAGGCCCGTGCCGCCCAGCACGCTCAAGTAGGCCGACAGCGGCACGCCCGCGTGGTGGGGGAGCCGCCTGACCTCCTCGGGGCGGACCACGGAATGCGTGCGCCAGCCCTGCCGGTGGAAGACGATCTCGCCCTCGGGGAGCGCCGGGGTGCGGGAGGCGACGACCCGGCCGAGGGTGCGGCCCTCCAGCGGGGCGTTCAACTCGAAGTCGCTGTCCATCATTTCGCGGTGGTAGGGGTCCACGGACCAGTACAGGTTCTCCAGCAGAGCCGTACCCGGGGCCGGTTCCGGGACGGGGGACTCGACGAAGCGGAAGTGGCCGGCGGTCGGGAAGCCGGTCGGGCGGGCGGTCTGCTGCACGGTGAGCGCGATCTCGGTCATGGCAGGGACCGTAGGAAGGAATGCCCAGGCCGGGCAGAGGGTTGCGCTCATGGAACGCGTTGATCCATGAATCGCCCTCATAGACGCAGGTGGGAGCCCCGAGTGACAGCAGCCGACCTTACCCCGCAGGAGCTGAGGATCCTCGTCGCCGTGGCCGACGAGGGCGGCTTCTCGGCCGCGGCCGCCCGGCTCGGGGCCACCCAGTCCGCCGTCTCCCACGCCGTGCGCGGCATCGAGCGCAAGCTGGGCGTCGTCCTCTTCGAGCGCGGCCGGTTCGGCGCCCGGCCGACGCCCGGCGGGGAGCGGGCGGCGGCCCATGCCCGGCGCGTGCTGCGGATGCTCCGGGCGCTGGCCGCCGACGCCCGGGGCGCGGGCACCGGCGAGACCACCGGCGCACTGCGCGTCGCCGCGTTCCGCAGCGCCGCCCTGCATCTGCTGCCGCCCGCCCTGGAACGGCTCGCCGAACGGCACCCGGGCATCGAGGTGACCGTCACCGTCGTACGGGAACTGGGCCCCGGCACCGCGGGCGAGGTCGCCGAAGGACGGGCCGACCTCGGCATCGCCACCCTCGGCGGCGGCTCGCCCCTGCCCGCCGGGCTGGTCGGCGACGTGCTGCTGGAGGAGCCGTACTCCCTGGTCCACCCCGCCGGACACCCTGCCCCGCGCACCCTCCCGCTGGTCGACTGGATGGAGAACTGCGGCTCCTACACCCGCGACTGGTGGGCCGCCCAGGACTGGATCCCGGCTGCGACCGTGCGCGCCGAGGACGACGGGGCGGTGCTGTCGATGGTGGGCAGCGGTCTCGGCATGGCCATCATGCCCGCGCTCTCCCTCACCGGTGCCCCGCCCTCGGTGGCCGTCACCGACCTCGGACCCGAGCGGCCGTCCCGCTGCGTCGGCTACGTCACCACCCCGGAACTGGCCACGGCCTCCGCCGTTCGGGCGCTCGTCCGGGAGCTGCGCTCACTCCACCCGCGGACGGCAAAAGAGCAGGTCACGACGGTGTGACCCAGTCCACCGTCTCAGATAGTAGGAAGTCCGAGTAATTGTGCAGACAGGCGCGGCCGGCTCCCTTACTTTTGTAGGAGCCGAACGTCTCGCTCGATCAAGCGAATGGCGGTCGTGAGCCGGGCCCTTTGCAGGCAACCCCTGCGGCACCGCTCCCCGCCCCTCCGGCGTCTCGCAACCCCCCTTGCCGCACTCCGGTTTGCCGAAGGAGTCGATTTCCATGGCCGAGACGACCGTCCGCCGCCGAGTCCGCCACGTGTCCCGCGCGAGCGAGTCCGAGCGCAAGAACGCCGCCGCCGCCCTCCAGCGCGCCCTCGACCGCCGCGACAACGGCGGCGAGACCGGCCACTGAGCCGCCGAAGCCGGCCCGTGCGCCGCCACTGATCCGGGAGCCGCACCCGCAGGGGTGCGGCGCGGCCTCACCGCCGCGCCGCACCTCGGATCTCACCCGCCGCGCCGCACCTCGAAGTGGTCGATCCGCCGTCCGTCCTCGGCCAGCGCCGACACGGTGAGCCGCGGTGACGGGCCCGGTCGCGACTCCACCGAGAGCAGTGAGAAGCCGGTGTAGCGCACCCGCGACCACTGGGCCGTCTCCGTCGCGTGCTCCTTGTCCTTGGTCCAGGCGAAGGTCTCCACGGCGTCGTGCCGGGTGACATGACCGTCGTAGCTGTCCTTGACGCCCGAGGGGAAGGAGTACAGGTCCCGGCCGCCGCCGCCCGCGGTGACGTACACGATCCCGTCCCGCGTCGGATCGGTCGACGCGCCGATCGGGACGGACCTGCCGACCTCACCGGCCTTGATCGCGTCCGTCCGCTCGTACACGTGGTTGTGCCCGTTGATCACCAGGTCCACCTGGTGCCTCGCGAACAGCGGCAGCCACTCCTTGCGGACACCACCGTCGGAGGCGTGCTGGGAGGTCGAGTACGCGCAGTGGTGGAAGAAGACGACCAGGAAGTCCACGCCCTTCGTCGCGCGCAGCTCGCCCAACGTCGCGTCCAGCCACTTGGTCTGTCGGCCGCCGCTGTGCCCGAAGTTGGCCGGGATCTCGTACGACACGTCGTTGGCGTCCAGCGCGACGAAGCCGGCGTTGCCGTAGGTGAACGCGTAGGCGCCCGGTGTCCCGTGCGGGTCGAAGCCGCTGTCCGGCAAGGAGAACCGGGCCAGCTGTCCGCCGTAGCCGTCCGGCGAGTACCAGGCTTCCATGTCGTGGTTGCCGGTGGTCACCATCCACGGCACCGACTTGGCGACCGGGTCGTTCTGCTGCAGGAACTGGTCCCAGAACGTGGGGTCGTAGCCGTCCGAGGTCTTTCCGGCGCCGTTGACGTCCGCGTAGCAGATGTCGCCCGCGTGCAGGTGGAAGGCGGGGTTCTGGCGTTGCACGAGATGGTCGTTGGCGTTCGCGGCCTGCCCCACGCCCTGGTCGCCGAAGGCCGTGAAGACGAAGCGCTCCGGGGTCGCGGGCGCGGTGCGGAACGAGGCGAGGCCGGCGCGGTGGGCGGGAGCGGCCGGGTCCCAGCCGTCGTGGCCGACGCCGTAGTAGTACGTCGTGCCGGGCTTCAGGCCGTCCAGGGCCGCGTGCAGGTAGTACTGCTCGACCGCGGGCCGCACCCCCTGCACCCCGGGCGTGTGCAGGTTGCGCACCTCTGCCTCGATCCGGCGGCCGAGGTCGTCGGGGCGCAGTCCGACGCGCACGTACGGCCGCTTCACCGCGAGCGGCACCTGCCAGGAGACCCGCATCTGAGTCTTCGGGTCGGCGCCGAAGGCCAGATGGCGGCCGAAGGGGCGGACCACCGAGCCGGACACCCGCGAGGCGGCCGAGGCCGGGTGCGCCGCCGCGCCGGAGCCGGACGAGCAGCCGGTCAGCAGGCCGCCCGCGACCGCGCCCGCCGTCACCAGGGTGCGGCGGCGGACCATTCGGGTGCGCAGGTACTCGTACTGCTCGGCCATGCTCATCCGCGCCGCGAGCGGGCGCGGGATGCCGAAGTCGGGGACGGGGGGTCCGGGGGGTGTCCCCCTGGAAAGGGCAGCCATGCTGGGGAAGATTCCACCGGGGTCCAACACCCGTGCCACATACGGGTGAACGACAGCCGACGGGAGGACACCTGCAACCCGTACGGGTGTCCGTATGGTGGACAGGGCATGTCATCCCCTGGGACGAGGAGTAGGGTGCCGACATGTCTCGCAGCATCAATCTCGCAGTGATCCCCGGTGACGGCATCGGCCAGGAAGTCGTGGCCGAGGGTCTCAAGGTCCTCTCCGCCGTCCTGCCGCAGGATGTGAAGCTGGAGACCAAGGAGTACGACTTCGGCGCCAAGCGCTACCACGCCACCGGTGAGACCCTCACCGACGCCGACCTCGCCGCCCTCAAGCAGCACGACGCCATCCTGCTCGGCGCGATCGGCGACCCGAGCGTCCCGTCCGGCGTCCTGGAGCGCGGCTTCCTGCTCAAGCTCCGCTTCGCCTTCGACCACCACGTCAACCTGCGCCCGTCGAAGCTGCTCCCCGGTGTCGCGACCCCGCTGGCCGGCCAGCCGGAGATCGACTTCGTCGTCGTCCGCGAGGGCACCGAGGGCCCCTACACGGGCAACGGCGGCACCATCCGCAAGGGCACCGAGCACGAGGTGGCCACCGAGGTCTCCGTCAACACGGCCTTCGGTGTCGAGCGTGTGGTCCGCGACGCCTTCGCCCGCGCCCAGGCCCGCCCGCGCAAGAAGCTCACGCTGGTCCACAAGAACAACGTGCTGACCTTCGCCGGGCACCTGTGGACGAACATCTTCAACAAGGTCGCCGCGGAGTTCCCCGAGGTCGAGACCGACTACATCCACGTCGACGCGGCGACCATCTACCTGGTCACCCAGCCCGAGCGGTTCGATGTGATCGTCACCGACAACCTGTTCGGCGACATCATCACCGACCTCGCCGCGGCCGTCTCCGGCGGCATCGGTGTGGCGGCCTCCGGCAACATCAATCCGAGCCGCGAGTTCCCGTCCATGTTCGAGCCGGTCCACGGCTCGGCCCCGGACATCGCCGGCCAGGGCAAGGCCGACCCCACCGCCACGGTCCTGTCCGTCGCCCTGCTGCTGCGCCACCTCGGCTACGACGCCGAAGCCGACCGCATCGACACCGCGGTCGCCGCCGACCTCACCGAACGCGTCGGCAAGCCCGCCCGCAGTACGTCGGAGATCGGCGATGCGCTCGCCGTACGAGTAGCCGGCTGACCCTCCCCCACTGCCTGAAGGGCGTGGGGGCACCCCCACCGCTACACACCAAGCCGTCGGGTCGCATCCGCACCCGGCGGCTTTTCCTATGCGGTCGCCGGGTGCCACCATCAACCCTGGGTCGCATTCACCCTGATTCCTTCCGACCAGAGCCCCGCGCGATAATCGAACGCGGAGCCGCGGTATGAGGGAAAGCTCGGACGTCCTAACACCGGCGCAAGCCGGTGACGGGAGTGAGCGCGGCCCGTTCACCACAACCGGTACTGCATTTCCCGGGGGACAACCCCCGGACCCCCGGCCGAAAGACCGGAGCTGCGCCGCCCCATATCAGGAAGCGAAGGACGCCTACTCATGACGACGCCCACGATCGAGCTCAAGCCCTCCGCCCATCCGCTCGCCGCCGCGGAGCGCGAGGCGATCCTGGCCAGCCCCGGATTCGGCCGCCACTTCACCGACCACATGGTGACGATCAAGTGGACCGAGGGCCGCGGCTGGCACGACGGCCAGCTCGTTCCGTACGCGCCGATCCCCCTCGACCCGGCCACCAACGTCCTGCACTACGCCCAGGAGATCTTCGAGGGCCTGAAGGCCTACCGCCAGCCCGACGGCTCGGTCGCCACCTTCCGCCCCGACCAGAACGCCAAGCGCTTCCAGCGCTCCGCCAAGCGCCTGGCCATGCCCGAGCTGCCGGTCGAGACGTTCGTCGAGGCCTGTGACGCCCTGGTCCAGCAGGACAGGGACTGGGTGCCCGCGCACGGCGGCGAGGAGTCCCTCTACCTGCGCCCGTTCATGATCGCCACCGAGGTCGGTCTCGGCGTCAAGCCCGCCAACGAGTACCTGTTCATCGTCATCGCCTCCCCGGCCGGCGCGTACTTCCCGGGCGGCGTGAAGCCGGTCTCCATCTGGGCGTCCGAGGACCGCGTCCGCGCCGTCCCCGGCGGCATGGGCGACGCGAAGACCGGCGGCAACTACGCGGCCTCCCTGCTCGCCCAGGCCGAGGCCGCCGCCCAGGGCTGCGACCAGGTCTGCTACCTCGACGCGGTCGAGCACAAGTGGGTCGAGGAGCTGGGCGGCATGAACCTGTACTTCGTGTACGGCGACAAGATCATCACGCCCGCCCTGACCGGCTCCATCCTGGAGGGCGTCACCCGTGACTCCCTGCTGGCCGTCGCCCGCGACCTCGGCTACGCGTCCGAGGAGGGCCGCATCTCCATCGAGCAGTGGCAGGCCGACTCCGAGAACGGCACCCTCACCGAGGTCTTCGCCTGCGGCACCGCGGCCGTCATCACGCCGGTCGGCACGGTGAAGCGTGCCTCTGCCGAGTGGAAGCAGGGTGGCGGAGAGCCGGGTGAGGTGACTCTCCGCCTGCGCCAGGCCCTCCTCGACATCCAGCGCGGCAAGTCCGAGGACAAGCACGGCTGGATGCACAAGATCGGTTAAGGTCGCGGTTCGAAGTGCCGCGTTGGGGCGTCGGGCGTCTGCGGGTCCGTTGTGGCTGGTCGCGCGCACGCGGCGGTAGCCGCATGTTGGATACCGCCCCGCGCCCCTTCGGGGCGCGCCCTGCCTGTTGCTGACTGCGTCAGCAACAGGTACACCAGTCCACCCACGAGCCCCGACAGCAGGAAGCTGCAGTCCACCCCGCCGGTGAGGCGCAGCAGCGGGCCCTCGTACGACGGCAGGGACACCGCGAACAGGCCGACCGTCGCGCCGGCGGCCCAGGACACGACGGCCGGGATGTTCCAGCCGGCCCGGTACCAGTAGATCCCGCCCCGGGAGCGGCGGTTGAAGACCTGCAGGGCGTCGGCGTCGTACACACCGCGGCACCGGGCGAAGCCGATCAGGGTGATGACCGCCCACGGCGTGCCGATGGCGGTGAGCAGCAGGACGAAGGACGTCATCGCCGACTGCGCGTTCCAGGCGTAGTGGCCGACGAAGACGCAGGCCGTGGCCACGACGGCGACCGTGTAGGTGGCGCGGGCGCGGGAGGCGCGGGGCAGGATCGCGTCCAGGTCGAGGCCCATCGAGTAGAGCATCAGGCCCGCGTTGCCGACCGAGCCCGCGGAGGCGGACAGCAGCAGCGGGACCAGGTACCAGGTGGGGGAGGCGGACACCAGGGGCCCGGCGTAGTCGGTGGCCGCGCGGGCCGCGTACGCCGTGAAGGTGCCGAACAGCTGGGGCACCAGCAGACCCAGGATCAGGCCGAGCCAGGTGGCGTGCAGGACGCGACGGCCGGCGTGGCGGGCGGGGGAGATGTAGCGGGTGTAGTCGCCGAGCAGGGTGATGAAGGCGATCGGTCCGGACAGGCCCGCCGCCACGGCCGCCAGGAGCCAGGTCGGCCAGAAGGAGCCCAGCAGATAGCCGCCCGCCCCGGGCAGGGCCGAGGTCGTGAAGTGCGGGGCGTAGGCGAAGATCCCGAGGGCCAGCAGGGCGGTCATGCCGATGGCCAGGACCCGGGACATGGCGAGCAGCACCCGGTAGCCGTAGACCGCGCCCGCGACCGTGGCCGCGGCGAGCACCGCGTAGACGACGGCGTACGACACCCCGTCCGCGGGCAGCCCGAACAGCCGGCCGAGCACGCTCAGCATCACGTCGCCGCCGATCCACACGGTCAGGGCGGTGTAGCCGAGGGCCAGCAGCAGACCGACGACCGAGCCGACCAGCCGGCCCCGCACGCCGAACTGGGCGCCGGAGGAGGTGGAGAGGTTGGTCGCGGTGCGCAGGGAGACCAGCGCCAGCGGGGCCGTGAACAGCGTGCCGATCACCGTGCCCGCCACGACCGAGCTGACCGACGCCCACCAACCGAGCCCGAAGGAGGGCGGCAGCCAGCCGAAGATGATCACTCCGAGGCAGAGGTTGGACCCGAGCAGGATCGAGACCAGGTCCCGTGGACCGCTGGTCCGTTCCTCGTCCGGGATGGTGTCGACACCGCGCTGTTCGATCGGCATGGCTGGGTCTCCTTCGACGGCCGCCTCGGTTAGTTTGAGCGACGCTCAATGTGACGTGTGCTGAGGCCGTCAGTCAATGCTTCAGTTTCCTGAAGAGTGCGTTTAGAGTGATGCTCAAATGTGTGGAAGGTAAGGAGGTGCCGCGTCGTGAGACTGACCCCCACGGAACGTGACCGGCTGCTGCTCTTCGGAGCCGCGGAGCTGGCCCGGGCCCGCCGGGCACGCGGTCTCAGGCTCAATGTGCCGGAGGCCACCGCGCTGATCGCGGACACCGTCTGCGAGGCCGCGCGGGACGGCCGACGGCTCGTGGAGGCCATCGAGGCCGCCCGGTCGATCCTCGGCCCCGAGGATGTGCTGCCGGGCGTCGCCGACGTCGTCACCGAGGTGATGGTCGAGGCCGTCTTCGACGACGGCTCCCGGCTCGCCGTGGTCTCCGACCCGATCGGCAACGGTGCCGGCGTCGAGGGCCCGGGCGCACTGCTGCCGGGCCCCCAGCACGCGGAGCCCGAGCCCGCCGTCCGGCTCACGGTCACCAACACCGCGACCGTGCCGGTCTCCGTCACCTCCCACTTCCACTTCTTCGAGGCCAACCCGCGGCTGGACTTCGTACGCGAGCGGGCCTACGGCATGCGGCTCGCCGTACCCGCCGGGTCCTCCGTGCGGTTCGGGCCGGGGGAGAGCGCCGAGGTCGGGCTGGTCCCGATCGGCGGCGAGCGGATCGCTATCGGCTTCGCCGGTCTGGTCGACGGGCCGCTGGACGCGCCCGGAGCCCGGGAAGAAGCCCTGCGCAGGGCCGCTGCCTGCGGTTATCTGGGAGTCACGGCGGAAGGAGGCGAGCGATGAGCCGCTCGAAGGGGCGCGAGATCGACGAGTCGGTCCACATCGACCCGCACGCCTACGCGGCCACCCACGGCCCCCGCGCCGGTGACCGGGTCCGGCTCGGCGACTCGGGCCTGGTGATCCGGGTCGAGTCCGACTCGCAGAAGTACGGCGACGAGTTCCTCGCCGGGTTCGGCAAGACCGCCCGCGACGGGCTGCATCTGAAGGCCGCCGCCGTCCGCGAGACCTGCGACGTCGTGATCAGCAACGTCGTCGTGATCGACGCGGCCCAGGGCATCCGCAAGGTGTCCATCGGCATCCGCGAGGGCCGGATCTGCGCGATCGGGCGGGCCGGCAACCCGGACACCCTCGACGGGGTCGACGTCGTCGTCGGCACGGGTACGTCGATCGTGTCCGGCGAGGGGCTCATCGCCACCGCCGGCGCCGTCGACACCCACGTCCACCTGCTGTCGCCGCGGATCATGGAGGCCTCCCTCGCCTCCGGCGTGACCACGATCATCGGCCAGGAGTTCGGCCCGGTGTGGGGCGTCGGCGTCAACTCGCCCTGGGCCCTCAAGCACGCCTTCAACGCCTTCGACGCCTGGCCGGTCAACATCGGCTTCCTGGGCCGGGGTTCGTCCTCGCACAGCGCCCCGCTGGTCGAGGCCCTCGCCGAGGGCGGTGCCTCAGGTTTCAAGGTGCACGAGGACATGGGCGCCCACACCCGCGCGCTCGACACGGCCCTGCGGGTCGCCGAGGAGCACGACGTCCAGGTCGCCCTGCACAGCGACGGCCTGAACGAGTGCCTGTCGGTGGAGGACACCCTGAAGGTGCTGGAGGGCCGGACCATCCACGCCTTCCACATCGAGGGCTGCGGCGGCGGACACGTGCCCAACGTGCTCAAGATGGCCGGCGTCCCGAACGTCATCGGCTCCTCCACCAACCCCACCCTGCCCTTCGGCCGGGACGCGGTCGCCGAGCACTACGGCATGATCGTCTCCGTCCACGACCTGAAGACCGACCTGCCCGGCGACGCCGCCATGGCCCGCGACCGCATCCGGGCCGGCACGATGGGCGCCGAGGACGTGCTGCACGACCTGGGCGCGATCGGCATCACCTCGTCCGACGCGCAGGGCATGGGCCGCGCGGGCGAGACGGTCCGCCGTACCTTCGCCATGGCCGGGAAGATGAAGGCCGAGCTGGGGCCCCTGCTTCCCCATGACGGGGAGGCCGGCGACGGCGAGGGCGACGACAACGCCCGCGTCCTGCGCTACATGGCCAAGCTGACCGTCAACCCCGCCATCGCGCACGGCCTCGCGCACGAGGTCGGCTCGATCGAGGTCGGCAAGCTCGCCGACATCGTGCTGTGGCGCCCGGAGTACTTCGGCGCAAAGCCGCAGCTGGTCCTCAAGTCCGGTTTCCCGGCGTACGGCGTGGTCGGCGACCCGAACGCGGCCACCGACACCTGCGAACCCCTCGTCCTGGGCCCGCAGTTCGGTGCGCACGGCGCCACGCCCGCGGACATCTCGGTCGCGTTCGTCGCACAGGCCGCCCTCGACCAGGGCAACGACCGGATGCCCACCCGGCGCCGCCGGGTCGCCGTACGCGGCACCCGGGGCATCGGCCCCGCCGATCTGCGGCTGAACGCCCGCATCGGGGCGGTCGACGTCGACCGGCGCACCGGCCTGGTCACCCTCGACGGCGACCCGCTGCGCTCCGAGCCCGCCGACTCCGTCTCGCTCAACCGCCTCTACTTCCTGTAAGGACCCGCGACATGACCACCCCCGCTGCCGACGGCTTCCGCATGCCCGCCGAGTGGGCCCCGCACGAGCGCACCTGGATGGCGTGGCCGGGCCCCAACCCCACCTTCGACGACCCGGACGACCTCCGTCTGTCCCGCATGGCCTGGGCCTCGGTGGCCCGCGCGATCCTCCGCTTCGAGCCGGTGACGGTCGTGTGCGGCCCCGGTCAGTCGACGGACGCGCAGGTGCTGCTCGGCCCCGGCGTCGACACGGTCGAGCGCGATCTGGACGACGCCTGGATGCGGGACATCGGCCCCACCTTCCTCACCGGCGGCCGGGGCGAACTGGCCGCCGTGGACTGGACGTTCAACGGCTGGGGCGCCCAGGACTGGGCCCGCTGGGAGCACGACTCGAAGATCGCCGCGTATGTCTCGGACCTCGCGGGCGCGAAGACGTACGCCTCGAAGCTGGTCAACGAGGGCGGCGCGATCCACGTCGACGGCGAGGGCACGGTGCTGCTCACCGAGACCGTGCAGCTCGGCCCCGAGCGCAACCCGGGCTGGACGAAGGCGCAGGTCGAGGCGGAGATCCACGCCCACCTCGGCACCAGCAAGGCGATCTGGCTGCCGCGCGGCCTGACCGGCGACTACCCTCCCCACGGCTTCGGCACCCTCGGCCACGTCGACATCGTCGCGGCCTTCGCCCGCCCCGGTGTGGTCGTCGCCCACCACCAGCCGGACCCGGCCCACCCCGACCACGAGGTCACCAAGGAGGTCATCGGCATCCTGAAGTCGGCGACCGACGCGCGCGGCCGCACGCTGGAGGTGGTCGAGGTGCCCGCCCCGACCGTCCTGGAGGCCGACGGCCACTGGGCCGACTATTCCTACATCAACCACTACCTCTGCAACGGCGGGGTCGTGCTGTGCGGCTTCGACGACCCGCGCGACGAGATCGCCGCCGGGATCTTCCGCCGTCTCTTCCCCGGGCGGACGGTCACCCTGGTGGACGCCCGTACGATCTTCTCCGGTGGTGGTGGCATCCACTGCATCACCCAGCAGCAGCCGAAGGTCTGACACACGAGGGCCTGACACACGAAGGTCTGACACACACAGGAGCAGCAGATGGCCGGTGCGGCCCGTGCGCGCAGGAACGCGCCGCCGCGCGAGGAGGTTCTCGTCGCCGCCATGGACATGATCGCCGAGCGCGGTCTGGAGAAGCTCACCATGGCGGGGCTCGGCCGTGAGGTCGGGATGAGCAGCGGCCATCTGCTGTACTACTTCCGCTCCAAGGACGAGCTGCTGCTGCAGACCCTGGAGTGGAGCGAGGGCAGGCTCGGCGCCGAGCGCAGCCGCCTGCTCACCCGCCCCGGCACCGCCCGGGAGCGCCTGGAGGCGTACGTCGAGCTGTACGTCCCCGACGGCCACCGCGACCCGCACTGGACGCTCTGGCTGGAGGTCTGGAACCGCTCGCAGAACGCCGACGACGACGCCCGCGAGCGGCAGGCCGCCATCGAGGGCGCCTGGCACCGCGACCTGGTCGCGCTGCTCGCCGAGGGCGTCTCGCGCGGCGAGTTCCGCCCGGTCGACGCCGACCGCTTCGCCGCGAGGCTGCGTGCGCTGCTTGACGGCTTCTCCATCCACGTTGCCATCGGGTTGCGCGGCACCGGACGGGAACAAGTGATCGCCCACGTGCGGGAGTTCCTCGCGGAGACCCTCCTCACGCCGGACACCTGACGACCGCATCCTGAGACAGTCGGTGAGCCAGGGGCAGCGCTGTGCCAGACTGCCTCCGTGCTCTCGTTCGCCATGATTATTGGCAGCAGGCGCGCCGGTCCGCTGTGACCACCACGTACGACCAGGTACGGGTGGCCACCGTCGTCCTCGACCCGCGCGCAGACCTCTCGCACCCGCGAGGGGTTTTTTGGTTTTCCGGCCCACCTTCAGCCGGGAACGGAGCGCGAGGGACTATTGGGGGGACGGTGGAGCCGGTCATTCCGGTAAGACCGAAGATCCACAATCAGGAGCCTTGAGACCATGACCGAGACGGCAACCAGCGAGCTCGACGACTCGTTCCACGTCTTCGACACCACGCTGCGCGACGGCGCGCAGCGCGAGGGGATCAACCTCACCGTCGCGGACAAGCTCGCCATCGCACGGCACCTGGACGACTTCGGCGTGGGCTTCATCGAGGGCGGCTGGCCCGGCGCGAACCCGCGGGACACCGAGTTCTTCGCCCGCGCCCGGCAGGAGATCGACTTCCGGCACGCCCAGCTGGTCGCCTTCGGCGCCACCCGCCGCGCCGGCGCCAAGGCCGCCGACGACCCGCAGGTCAACGCGCTCCTCGACTCGGGTGCCCCGGTGATCACGCTGGTCGCCAAGTCGCACGACCGGCATGTGGAGCTGGCGCTGCGCACCACTCTGGACGAGAACCTGGAGATGGTCCGGGACACCGTGTCCTACCTGCGCGAGCAGGGCCGCCGGGTGTTCGTCGACTGCGAGCACTTCTTCGACGGCTACCGCGCGAACCCGGAGTACGCCAAGGCGGTCGTACGCACCGCCTCGCAGGCCGGCGCCGACGTCGTCATCCTCTGCGACACCAACGGCGGCATGCTCCCCGCCCAGGTCCAGGCGGTCGTCTCCACGGTCCTCGCCGACACCGGCGCCCGGCTCGGCATCCACGCCCAGGACGACACCGGCTGCGCCGTCGCCAACACCCTGGCCGCGGTGGACGCCGGCGCGACCCACGTCCAGTGCACGGCCAACGGCTACGGCGAGCGCGTCGGCAACGCCAACCTCTTCCCGGTGGTCGCGGCCCTGGAGCTGAAGTACGGCAAGAAGGTGCTGCCCGACGGCCACCTGCGCGAGATGACCCGCATCTCGCACGCCATCGCCGAGGTCGTGAACCTCACCCCGTCGACCCACCAGCCCTACGTCGGCGTCTCCGCCTTCGCGCACAAGGCCGGCCTGCACGCCTCCGCGATCAAGGTCGACCCGGACCTGTACCAGCACATCGACCCCGAGCAGGTCGGCAACACGATGCGCATGCTGGTCTCCGACATGGCGGGCCGCGCCTCCATCGAGCTGAAGGGCAAGGAACTCGGCATCGACCTGGGCGGCGACCGCGAACTGGTCGGCCGGGTGGTCGAGCGGGTGAAGGAGCGCGAGCTCAAGGGCTACACGTACGAGGCCGCGGACGCCTCCTTCGAGCTGCTGCTGCGCGCCGAGGTCGAGGGCAGGCCCCTGAAGTACTTCGACGTCGAGTCCTGGCGGGCCATCGTCGAGGACCGCCCCGACGGCACCCACGCCAACGAGGCCACGGTGAAGCTGTGGGCCAAGAGCGAGCGGATCGTCGCCACCGCGGAGGGCAACGGCCCGGTCCACGCCCTGGACCGGGCGCTGCGCGTCGCCCTGGAGAAGATCTACCCGCAGCTCGCCAAGCTGGACCTGGTGGACTACAAGGTCCGCATCCTGGAGGGCAAGCACGGCACGTCCTCCACCACCCGCGTCCTGATCTCCACCTCCGACGGCACGGGCGAGTGGTCCACGGTGGGTGTGGCGGACAACGTCATCGCCGCCTCCTGGCAGGCCCTGGAGGACGCCTACGCCTACGGCCTGCTGCGCGCCGGGGTCGAGCCGGCCGAGTAGTCCGCCTCAGGGGGCACGCCAGACGTTGTCGTAGGCGTCCTTCTCGATGCGCCGCCGCTGCCGCACGGCCTCCAGCTCCGTCAGCGCGTCGTTGACGGCCGCCAGGACGGTCACCACCGCGTCGCCGGGAAGGTCCTCCGGGGCCTGTTCCGGCGCGCCCTCGGGGATCCCCAGGGCGGCCGCGAGACCGATGAGGACGGGCTCGTGGGAGGCCCAGCGGTCGGTGGCGTGCCGTCGCTCCGGGGTGTCGGCCGAGGTGTCGTCCCCGCTCCGCCAGGGCAGCCAGTGGTGCCGGGCTCCGGTGGCCGGCCGCCCCCGCTCCTGCAGATCGTCGGCGTAGGCGGCGGCCAGACCGCGCCCGCGGCGCCACAGCCAGTCCTCGACGGACTCGTACGGCGTCGTCCGGGTGAGCGCCGCCTCCGCCGCGTCCAGCAGCCGGTCACCGGTGGCCGGCTGCAGGCCGGGCACGATGCGCACGTCGTCCAGGGTGACGGCCTCGGCGTCGATCAGGTCGACCAGTTCGGCCCCGGCCAGGGCGAGCGAGAGGTCCCCCTGTTCGACGGGCCGGCCGGACGGGACGTCCAGAGCGACGATCAACAGGTCCCGCGCTGTGCTCATGCCGTCCTCCAGGTCGGATACGTCAGGCGTGGCCCGGGGTCGTTCGGGTGCGTCTCCTCGGACCCCTTCATCGTCCCCCACCCACTGAGCGCCCGCTCCTCAGCACGAGTCCCGGGCGAGCTTCTCGAACGCCCCGGGGCTCATCGCCCGGCCGTCGGCCCAGACCTGCCCGGGCTCGAGCCGCTCGATCCGCTCTGCGGTGAAGGTCACGATCGCGTTGTACGAGTCGCCGGTCACGTAGTGCCCGAAGCCGAGCACGTACCGGTGGCCGGGCAGGAGCCGCTGTGCGCCGCGGTGCCGGGCCTTCCAGCGCCCGGGCGGTGCGAACAGGGGGAACTCGGCATCCCCGTGCAGCCCCTCCTTGCGCACGTCCCACCCGGTGGTGACGGGCCCCTCACCGCCGTTCCGTGCCCGCCCGTCGAGGTACGGCCCCTGATAGCCGTCGTCGCCACACGGCCGGAACAGCGCGTACGGCACCCCGTCCGTCCCGACCCGCACCCCGGCGAGCGGCAGATCGACCGCCGTGCACCCGCTGAGCAGAAGCATCCCGCCCACGACACCGAACACACCGGCCGCCCGTCGCCTCAGCACGTGTCCCCCAGAGACCCGTCGAAGTCCTCCCGGCTCATCGCCCGGTTGTCGGCCCAGACCTGACCGGGCTTGAGCCGGGCCAGGTCGGCCGGGGAGAAGGTGACCACGATGTAGTAGTCGACGCTGTCGCCGTGGCCGACGGACCCCGAGAACCAGTAGGTGCGGCCGGCGACCAGCTGCTGCGGGCCCCGCCGGTCCACGTTCCAGGAGCGGGGAGGTGAGAAGAGCGGGAAGGTGACGTCCCCGCTTCTGACGTCGCGCGTTTCCCAGAAGCTGTCGTCCGACGTCCCGGGGTCCTCCGGGCTGCTCAGCGACAGCCTGCGCACCCGGTCGTCCCCGCACGGCCGGACACTCACCATCGGCTTTCCGTCGGCGTCCAGCCACACGGCGGCCAACGACAGATAGGCCGGACTGCACCCACCGAGCAGCAGACACCCGGCCGCCGTGCCCAGCACGGCTCCCCTGCGTTTCACGTCCCGCCCCCTCCGAGGGCGGGACGCGGCCCGCCCTACTGCAAGTGCCACTTCTGGTTGGCGGCCCCGGTGCACGACCAGATCTGTGCCCTCGCTCCGTTCGCCGACGAGTTGTCCGTCACGTCCAGGCACTTGTTCGCCGCCGTGTTCACCACATCACCGGTGGAGGCGTTGTACGACCACTGCTGGGCACCGGTTCCATTGCAGTCGTACAACTGCACCTTGGCCCCGTCCGCCGTCGAACCCGAGGTCACGTCAAGGCACTTGCCGAGCGCCCGGACCGAAGCGTCGGTCTGCACGGTCCACTGCTGGGCGCCGCTGCCGTTGCAGTCGTAGAGCTGGACGGCCGTGCCGTTCGCGCTCGAACCGCCCGCCACGTCGAGGCACTTGCCGGCCAGCCCCACGAAGGCCCCCGACCGGCTGCCGCCGCCCGACTGGGTGCCGGACCAGGTGAAGGTCGCCGAGGTCTTGCCGGGGAGGGAGTAAGTGGCGTGCTGGGAGCCCCAGTTGATCGTCACGGTCCGGGCGGAGGAGGAGTCGTTGTACGCGATGAGCGCCTTGCTGCCGTCCGGGTTGCGCCATGCCACGTTCGGCACCGCGGTCGACGCCGTGGACGCGATCCGCTGGGCGCCCGGGCGGACGAACTTCGTCAGGTGGCCCATGTCGTAGTACTCGACCGTGTAGTCGACGGTCCCGCTCGCCCCGTCCCCGTTGTGCACGGTGATCAGACCGGTGCAGGTGCCGCACCCCCCGTTGTGCGGGCCCATGTTCTGGTCCACCGCCAGCGACCACTTGGTCACCGACTTCGCCCAGTTGCGCGTGTAGTCGATGATGTTGGACATGTCCTCGCGCTGCTGGTTGGCGATCCAGGTGCCACCGGAGTGCTCGGTGCCGAAGGCGTCCAGCGTCGGGTACTGGTTGTGCACGGAGGTCTGCTTGGCGATGTCACCGCCGTAGCCGTGCCAGGCGATCCCGCCGAAGTTGGGGTGGTTGCGGACCGCCGCGTCGTCCACGGTCTGGGCCGCGTAGGAGTCGTAGACGTCCCAGTTCCAGTCGTGCGCCAGCACCTTCGTCGACAGGCCCGCCGCCTGCAGCTTCGGCAGCAGCTCGCTCTTGGTGAAGTAGGCGAGACCGCTCGCGTTCCAGCTCATCGACGGGTAGCCCGAACAGCACGTCGGCTCGTTCTGCGCGGTGACGTACGAGACGTCGACGCCCTGGTCCTTGTACGCCTGGAGGTACTTGACGAAGTAGGAGGCGTACGCCCCGTAGTCCTCCGCCTTCAGCCAGCCCCCGTTGAGCGAGCCGCTGTCCTTCATCCAGGCCGGCGCCGTCCACGGCGAGGCCATCACGGTCAGGGAGGGGTTGAGCTGGAGCGCCTGCTTCGTCAGCGGGACGACGTCCGCGAGGTCGTGCGCGATCGTGAACTTCGACAGCGACGGGTCCGTCTGGCCGGCCGGTACGTCGTCGTACGTGTAGCCGTACCGCGCCAGGTCCGAGGCGCCCATCGGATTGCGCAGGAACGACAGCCCGATCCCGTCCGCCGGTGAGAACAGCTTGCGCATGGTCGCGTCCCGCGTGCTCTGCGACAGCGCCCCGCTGCTGTTCATGAGCCAGGCCGCGGTGTCCGTGAAGGACGCACCGCCGCCGGTGAAGCTCTGGTAGCGGGTGTTCTCGTCCACGGTGATGTTCTCACCGCTCCCGCCGGTCCCGGACTGGAAGGCGAACGGCGTCTGCGCCTGGAGCCCGCGCACGACACGCCGTCCGGCGGAGTCGTCGGTCGTGGTGAGCCAGGCCGTGACCTGCTCACCGGACGCGTGCGCGGAGGTGGTGGCCGCGGTGAGGCCGGCCGTGGAGAGCAGTCCGGCCAGCAGCAGCCGGACCGCGCGGGGGGATCTCCTCATGGGGCGTCGCCCTTCCCGGAATGTCTGACGTGACGTCTTGACGGGTCTGTGGGTCGTTAGTTAACTCACGGCGTGATCTAAGTCCTGAGTGAACCACGAGAGTCGAGGATGGTCTATGCCAAGAACCGCCCTGCTCGTGTCCGCCGCGTTGCTCGCAGCTCTGCTCTCGCCGGCCGTGTCCCACGCGGCCGACGACCCCGCACCCGTCCCCGTCGACCGCTTCGAGGGCGAGGTCCCCTTCGCCTCCCAGCCCGCCGAGGGCATCTTCACCTGGGGGAGTGACACCGACGACCCGCCGGCCCTGCAACTGACCGCCCGTTCCGACGCCCCCGAGGGCGCCAAGGTCCTCACCGGCAGCTATGACATCAGCGGCTACGGCGGCTTCACCCACGACTTCGCCGCGACCGAACCCGCCCACGACTGGTCCGCCCACCAGGGCATCCGCTTCTGGTGGGACGGCCAGGACAACGGCAGGAAGATCGCCTTCGAGATCAAGGACGGCGGCGCGAACGGCGAGGCCTCCGAGCTGTGGACGACCTCCTTCACCGACGACTGGACCGGCTGGAGACAGGTCGAGATCCCCTTCACCGACTTCGTCTACCGCACGGACTACCAGCCCGTCGGCGGCATCGACCACGTCCTCGGGCTGACCGGGATGTGGGGCTACGCCGTCACGCTCCCGGCCGGCGTCAAGGGCCGGTTCGCCATGGACGACGTCGAGTTGTACGGCAGGGCCGACCAGTCCCTGCGGGCGAACGTCACCACGGACGCCGCCGTGTACCCCGTCAAGGAGGGCGGTACGGCGGCCGTCAAGGTCACTGTCGCCACCACCGGCTCCGCGCCGATCGACGACCCGGTGACGGTCGCCTACGAGACCGCCGGCGGCAGCGCCGACCCCGGCAAGGACTACACCCCGGTCCACGGCACCCTCACCTTCCCGGCCGGCACCGTCTCCGGCACCTCGAAGACCATCGAGGTGCCCACCCTTAGGGACAAGGCCGCCGAGTCCGCCGAGACCGTCCCGCTCCGGCTCACGGTGACCGGCGCCAAGGCACCCGCCGAGACCCCGCAGATCGTCGTCGACGCCCACGGACTGCCGTACCTGGACGCGAAGTTGCCGGTCAGGAAGCGCGTCGCCGACCTCGTGTCCCGCATGTCCCTGGCGGAGAAGGCCGGCCAGATGACCCAGGCCGAGCGCGGGGCCGTCGGGGGTGGCGGCGACATCGCGACGTACGCCCTCGGGTCACTCCTGTCCGGCGGTGGCTCGACGCCCACGCCCAACACCCCCGAGGCGTGGGCGAAGATGATCGACGCCTTCCAGCTGCGGGCCCGGGCGACCCGCTTCCAGATCCCGCTGATCTACGGCGTCGACGCGGTCCACGGCCACAACAACCTGTCCGGCGCCACGGTCATGCCGCACAACATCGGCATCGGCGCCACCCGCGACCCCCGGCTCGCCGAGCAGGCGGGTGCGGTGACCGCCGCCGAGGTGCGGGCCACCGGCATCCCCTGGGACTTCGCACCCTGCCTGTGCGTGAGCCGCGACGAACGCTGGGGCCGCTCCTACGAGTCCTTCGGTGAGGACCCGGCGCTCGTCCAGTCCATGGAGACCGTCATCCAGGGCCTCCAGGGCCGCGCGAACGGCAGGGACCTGAGCCGCAGCGACAAGGTCCTCGCCACCGCCAAGCACTTCGTCGGCGACGGCGGCACCGAGTACGGCTCCTCCACCACCGGGACGTACAAGATCGACCAGGGCGTCACCAAGGTCACCCGGCAGCAGCTGGAGGCCGTCCACCTGGCGCCGTTCGAGACCGCCGTCGACCGGGGCGTCGGCACGGTCATGCCGTCTTACTCCTCCCTGGACGTGCTCGGCGACGGGCAGGGCCCGGTGAAGATGCACGCCCGGGCCGACATGATCAACGGCGTCCTCAAGGACCGCATGGGCTTCGACGGCTTCGTCATCAGCGACTGGAACGCCATCGACCAGCTCCCCGGCGACTACGCGTCCCACGTCCGCACCTCGGTCGACGCGGGCCTGGACATGATGATGGTGCCGTACACCTACAAGGACTTCACCGGCACGCTCGTCGACGAGGTGAAGGCCGGCCGGATCAGCGAGCGGCGGATCGACGACGCCGTCTCCCGCATCCTGACCCAGAAGTTCAGGCTGGGCCTGTTCGAGCACCCCTACGCCGACACCGGCGGCGCCGCCGCGATCGGCTCCCCGGAACACCGGGCCGTGGCCCGCCGGGCCGCCGCCGAGTCCCAGGTGCTGCTGAAGAACACCGGCGGGCTGCTGCCCCTGAAGAAGAGCGAGAAGGTGTACGTCGCCGGGTCCAACGCCGACGACATCGGCAACCAGTCCGGCGGCTGGACCCTCACCTGGCAGGGCTCCTCCGGGAACATCACCCCGGGCACGACCGTCCTCCAGGGGATGCGCGAGGCGGGCGGGAACGTCACCTACTCCAAGGACGCCTCCGCACCGACCGACGGCTACGACGCCGGCGTGGTCGTCGTCGGCGAGACCCCGTACGCCGAGGGCGTCGGCGACGTCGGCAACGGCCACTCCCTGCAGCTGTCCGCCGCCGACCGGGCCGCCGTGGACAAGGTGTGCGCGGCCATGAAGTGCGCGGTGCTGATCGTCTCCGGGCGCCCGCAGCTGATCGGCGACCGGCTGGCGGGGATCGACGCGCTCGTGGCCTCCTGGCTGCCCGGCACCGAGGGCGAGGGCGTCGCCGACGTCCTCTACGGCAGGCTCCCCTTCACCGGACAGCTCCCGGTCACCTGGCCCAGGTCCGAGTCCCAACTGCCGATCAACGTCGGCGACACGTCGTACGACCCGCAGTTCCCCTACGGCTGGGGCCTGACCACGCTCACCCGGGTCCCGCAGGGCGGCACCACCACCCTGCGCGCGCTCGCCCTGGCGGCGACGGCGGCCGAACGGGTGGGCGCCGACCGGACCGGACGCGAGCTGGTCGCGAAGGCGCGGCTGCTCGTCCAGCAGAAGGTGGGGCAGGCGATCACGGACGCCGTCGCGAAGCCCTTCGCCGACGCGGACCATCTGCTGCTGACCGGCAGGTACGGAAAGGCGGTGCAGAAGCTGACGGAGGCGTACCGGGCCGCGTGAGCCCCTCCGTCCGATCTGGAAGGATGCCCAATTTTGGGAGGCTTCGGGTAGCTTCGAAGGATGAAGGCCGTCCTGCGGACCCGAAGCCTCCCAGCGCTGCTGCTGGCCGTCCTCACCCTGGTGATCGTGACCGCGCTGACCCCCTGTGCGATGGCGGCCACCAGCATCTCCACCATCGCCGAGGCCCTCCGCAAGGGCCCGGTCTACGTCGACCCGGCGGCCTCCGCCCAGCTGTCCGCCGCGGACGCCGACACACTCGCCAAACAGATCAAGGGCGCGAACAAACCCCTGTTCATCGCGGTCCTGCCCGCCGGCTACCCCACCCAGAACCTCTTCTCCGAGCTGCGCACGGCCACCGGCGTCACCGGCCTGTACGCCATCCGTCTCGGCGACCGCTTCGACGCCCGCGCCGACTCCTCGGTGCTCCCGCGCAGCGCCGTCCAGAACCTGGTCACCAGCGTCCAGGGCGAGGACGCCAAGACCCAGCTCACCGACTTCACCGACCGGGCCCTGGCCAACATGGGCGGCCATGCCCCCGCGTCCTGGGGCTCCTCCGGCAAGGGCGGTGGAGTGTCCACCACGGCACTGATCACCACGGCCGCTGTCCTCGTGGCCGGCGGCGCGGGCGCCTACGCCCTGGTCCGCCGCAACCGCCGCCGCCACGCCGAGGAGCAGCGGGCCGCCCTCGACCGCCTGCGGGTCGTCGTCGACGAGGACATCACCGCCTTCGGCGAGGAACTCGACCGGCTGGACTTCCACCCGGCCGGGACGGGCGCCGACGACGCCATGCGCGGGGACTACGAACGGGCCCTGGACGCCTACGACAAAGCCAAGCAGTACATGGCCGACGCCCGGAAACCCGAGGACGTCCGCGCGGTCACCGAGGCGCTGGAGGACGGCCGCTTCTCCCTGGCCCAGCTGGCCGCCCGCCGCGAGGGACGCCCCCTCCCGGAGCGCCGCCCGCCCTGCTTCTTCGACCCCCGGCACGGCCCCTCGGTCACCGACGCCGCCTGGACCCCGCCCGGCGGCGCACCCCGCGAGGTCCCGGTCTGCGCGGCCGACGCCACCCGGCTGGCCGACGGCCGCGACCCCGTGATCCGCGAGGTCGACACCGACTACGGCCGCCGCCCCTACTGGGACGCGGGCCCGGCCTACGGCCCCTGGGCGGGCGGCTACTTCGGCGGCGGCATCCTCCCCGGCCTGCTCGTCGGCACCCTGCTCGGCAGCATGATGGCCACACCGTCGTACGCCGCCGACTACGGCACCGGGTACGGCGACTTCGGCAGCGGCGGCTACGAGGGCGGCGACGTGTCCGGTGCCGACTTCGACTCCGGCGACTTCGGCGGCGGGTTCGGCGACGGAGGGGGCTTCGACGGCGGCGGGGGAGGGGGAGGGGACTTCGGCGGGGGCTTCTGAGCGCGTCAGTCGTCCCGCGCGGGCACGTCCATCGTGCCCAGCCGCTCCAGCACCGCCGCGGCCAGCACCAGCACCCCGCGCTCCGTATCGCCCAGCGCCCCGAGGGCCTCGGCCAGCCAGGCGTCCCGCTCGGCCATGTCCCGCTCCAGCGCCCGCCGCCCGGGCTCGGTGAGCGTCAGCACGGCCTGACGCCGGTCCGTCGTACCCGCTTCCCGCGCGATCAGCCCATCGGTCTCCAGCTCGGCGAATACCCGGGTGAGTGACTGCGGCCGCTGCCGCTCCGCCGCCGCGATCTCACCGGGCGTGGCCGATCCGCGCCGGTGCAGATACCCGAGCACCACGAGCTGGTTGGGGCTGAGACTCCCGTCCCCGCGCTCCTGCCTGAGCCGTCGGTTGAGCCGGACGATGGCACTTCGGAGGAGGGCGGCCTCGGAAAGGTGATCCATGACCAAGAATGATACGTGAATGCGTACTGTCTTCGTCCTGCGTGGCCCAATATTCTGCCGTGATGGCTGACAAACTAATACGCAACGCGTACGAAGTGGCCGTGACGATGACGGCCGTCCTGCTCTCCTGGTCGATCGCCCTGTGGCTGGAGGGTGCGGCCGGACTGCACACCGACTCGGTCGTCCTCGCGGTGGTCCTGACCGTCATGCTCGCTCGGACCCAGCGGACGGCGGACACCCGGGGCCGCCTCGGGGCGCTGGCCCTGCTGTCGGCGGTGTCGGCGGTCTGCGCCCTGGTCGGCCGCCTGATCGCCGCCCACTACTGGCTGGGCGCGGCCGTCTTCACCGCGGGCATCTCCCTGGCGATCTGGATCCGCCGCTACGGCCCGGCCGCCACCAGGGCGGGCACCCTGATCACCCTCCCGCTGGTGGCGCTCCTCGTGGTCCCCGGCCCTGCCCTCCCACCCGAGGCGCAGGGGGAGCTGGTGAGTTGGGCGTGGTCGGCGATCATCGGCGTACTGGCATGGGCGAGCGTGTGGCTGGTGCAGACGGCGGCCGACCGGTACGGCCCCTGGCCGGCCGAAGCCGACCCGGGCACCCCGCGCCGGCCCTCCCGGCTGCGCCCCCGCCCCAGCACGCGGATGGCCGTACAGATGGCGGCGGGGGTGGCCGCGTCCTTCGCGCTCGGCCGACTGCTCTACGACGACCACTGGCCGTGGCTGGTCCTGACGGCGTACGTCGTCGCAAGCGGCAACCGGGGCCGAACCGACGTACTGCGCAAGGGAGTAGAGCGCTTCCTGGGCGCCTGCGCCGGCACCCTGCTCGCCACCGGCGTGGCGGCGGCCGGCATCACGGGTCGCACGGCGATGGTCGTGCTGTTCGCCGTGCTGGCCGTGGCCCTGTGGCTGCGCCCGCTCACCTACGCCTACTGGGCGGCCGGCATGACCACGGCCCTCTCCCTGCTCCTCGGCTACTTCGGCCAGGACGCGCAGAGCCTGCTGCCCACGCGCCTGGCCGCGATCGCCGTCGGCGCGGTGCTGTCCGTCGGGGCGGCCTGGTTCCTGCTGCCGGTTCAGCGGAAGTCGTGGCGTCGGCGTACGGCATGACGGCCGGCGTAACGCTCACCGGCGGCGTGCCACCAGGCGGGCGGGGAGGGCCCGTCGACGACGGAGGTCGGCTGATCCGGATGCAGTCCGAGCCGCCACAGCGCCCGGGCGTCGACGTTCACGCCGAGCGTGCCGTGCCAGTGTCCGTCCTCGTCCATGCGGCACATGAGGTCGACCCGTATCTCTTCCTGCGCGAACGGCATCCAGTCGATACCGCGCTCGCGCAGTCAACCGAGCAGGAAGCGACCGGGGTGGGGATGCCCGGGCAGGTTCGGGAACGAGGCGAGATGGACCCAGTCGGTCTCTTCGTGCTCGGAGAGTGCTGCCATCGGACCACTCTGACACGAACGGGCGAACGCCCGCCCTCTCTTTTCGGGGGAGTGGAGGGCGGGCGTGCTCAGGGTGCGGAGGTCTCGGGGGCGGCTGAACCGCCGGAGGCTCACGCGTTCTTGATCGCCGAGATGTCGAAGTTCAGCTTGATCTTGTCGGAGACCAGGAAGCCGCCGGTCTCCAGCGCCGCGTTCCAGGTCAGGCCCCACTCGGAGCGCAGGATCTCGGTCTTGCCCTCGAAGCCGACGCGCTCGTTGCCGAACGGGTCCTTCGCGGCGCCGTTGAACTCCAGGTCGATGCTGATCGGCTTGGTCACGCCGAGGATGGAGAGGTCGCCGGTGATGCGGTAGTCGTCGCCGCCCAGGGCCTCGGCCTTGGTGGAGCGGAAGGTCATCGTCGGGAACTCGTCGGTCTTGAAGAAGTCCGAGGACTTCAGGTGGCCGTCACGGTCGGCGTTGCCGGTCTCGACGCTCTCCATCCGGACGTCGATCGTGGCGGTGGACTTGGCGGGGTCGGCGCCGTCCAGGTGCAGGGTGCCCGTGAAGTCCAGGAAGCTGCCCTTGACGTTGGTGACCATCGCGTGGCGGGCCACGAAGCCGATCGTGGTGTGCGCGGGGTCGAGCGTGTAGTCACCGGTCAGCGCGGCCAGATCGGGGCTGACGGTGGCGGGTGCCGAGGCGGGGGCGGGGGTGCTTTCCTTGCGGCCGAAAATACCCATGACGTGCTCCTTGGGGACGGGCGCGGTCGGCGAGGCCGAAGCCGCGGCCTTTCTGTTTAACGTTCAACGAACCTAACGACACCGACCGTAGACCTATTCCGTTCGGTTTTCAACATCATCCGTACCGTGTCTTCACGGTAACCAGGAGTCACCGCGTGCGCCCTCTGGTGGACCCGTGCAGGGCTCGGGCACCATCGGCGTGCACCACCTGCACAGCCGCCCCACAGGAAGCACGGCCATCCGCAGGAAGGGTCCCCATGAAGGCCACGAAGGTCATGAAGGTCCGCTCCGTCCTGACCGCGCTCGCCCTCGTCGTCGCCCCCGGCGTCGCCGTCGTCGGCACCGCCACCGACGCCTTCGCCGTCACCAAGATCAGCCACGCGACCGCCACCCAGATGTTCCGTGACGTCGGCATCACCTGGTCCTCCTCGGGCAACTGCTCCGACCGGAACAACCCCACCTGTACGTCCTTCGAACAGCTCAACCTCGCCACCGCACAGGGCGCCCAGACCCTCAAGCGGGCCAGTGGCTGCGCCCTCAACATCACCGGCGGCACCGAGGCCGGCCACGCCTCCGGCACCTACTCCCACTGGAACGGCTACAAGCTCGACTACGGCAAGAACACCTGTGTCACGTCGTACATCAAGGGCAACTTCACCTACATCGGTCTGCGCGGGGACGGCGCCCCGCAGTACCGGTCCGGCTCCGGAAACATCTACGCCGACGAGGGCAACCACTGGGACGTCCTCTACTACAACTGCGGCGGCTGCTGAACAGGGGCGGTGACCACCGGCATGGGTACGACCGGACCGACGCGGCGCGCCCTGCTGCTGGCCGCCGCCCTCACCGCCACCCTGGCGCCCCGGGCCCGCGCGGCACCCGCCGCCGGCCCCTACGACACCCTCCGCCGCCGCTGGCTCGACATCGCCCTCGGCACCGGATACGACCCGGCCGCCGAGCCGTACGTCTCCCGGCTCGCCCAACTCGGGGCACTGGCCAGGGACTTCATGGGCACCATGGTCCCTGCCCCGACCTCCCTCTGGCCCGGCCACCCCTTCGACCCGCCCGCCGGCATCACCTTCAGCTACGGCCGCCTGTGGACCATGGCCCAGGCCTACATCCAGCCCGGCACCGGCTCCACCGGCGACGACACCCTCCTCGCCGACGTGCTGCGCGGACTCGACCACCTCTCCGCCACCGTCTACAACCCGGCCACCACCCGCTACGGCAACTGGTGGGAATGGCAGATCGGCAGCCCCCGGCTCCTCATGGACCTCACGGCCGCCCTGTACGACCACCTCGACGAGACCCGGGTCGCGGCCGCCTGTGCCGCGGTAGACCACTTCATCCCCGACGCGATGCTCACCGACTACTCCGGCACCTCCACCGGCGCCAACCGCGTCGACATGTGCCGCTCCGTCGCCCTGCGCGGCATCCTCGGCCGGTCCGGCGACCGTGTCGCGCTCGCCCGGGACGCCCTCTCACCGGTCTTCCCGTACGTCACCCGGGGCGACGGCCTCTACGCCGACGGCTCCTTCGTCCAGCACACCTGGGTCGCCTACTCCGGAACGTACGGCCAGGTGCTGCTCGACGGCCTCGGACGGCTGTTCGCCCTGCTCGCCGGGTCGCCGTGGGAGGTCACCGACCCGGCCCGGCAGAACGTCCTGGACAGCGTCGAGCACGCCTGTGCGCCCCTGATCCACGACGGGTTGGTGATGGACTGCGTCAACGGCCGTGCCATCAGCCGGGGTTACCTGCTCGGCGACGACCTGCACATCATGCGCAGCGACCACTTCCACGGACAGGCCCTGATCGCGGCCATCACCCTGCTCGCGGGCGGTGCGAGCGAGGCGGAGCGGGAGCGGTGGCACGGCCGGATCAAGGGCTGGATCCAACGCGACACCGTGACACCGATCCTGACGGCAGATCAGTTCGAGGTCGCCGACCTCGCCCGGCTGCACGCCGTAGCCGACGCGGCCGTACCCGCGAGCCCGGAACCCGTCGGGCACCACCTGTTTCCGGCCATGGACCGGGCCGTCCACCGCCGCCCCCGCTTCACCGCAGCGCTCTCCATGGCCTCCGACCGCATCGCGCACTACGAGTGCGGCAACGGCGAGAACCCGCGCGGCTGGCACACCGGCGCCGGGATGCTCTCCTGGTGGCCGACCGGGGGTGACGACCGGTCCGATCGGTCCGATCGGTCCGATCGGTCCGATCAGTACACGGACTGGTTCTGGCCGACCGTGGACTGGTACCGCCTCCCCGGTACGACCGTGTCGACCAGGCGCCTGGCCGACCGGGCCGGCGGCGAGTGGGGTGCCCCCAAGCCGGACGTCCGCTGGGTCGGCGGCGTCACCGACGGCGAGTACGCGGCCGTCGGCCAGCACCTCAAGGGGCTCGGGTCGACGCTTCAGGCCCGCAAGTCCTGGTTCTTCCTCGACGACGCCGTCGTCTGCCTGGGCGCCGGGATCACCTGCGCGGACGGCGTCCCCGTCGAGACGGTCGTGGACAACCGCAACCTCGGCGAGAACGGCACCCAGGCCCTCGTGCGCGGCCCCGGCTGGGCCCATCTGGAGGGCCACGGCGGCTGGATCCTGCCGTGCGGCGGCGAGCTGCGCAGCCTGCGCGAGGACCGCACCGGCTCCTGGTCCGACATCAACTCCACCAGTACGGCCGAGCGCCGCACCCGCCGCTGGCAGACCCTCTGGCTCGACCACGGCACCGACCCGGCCGCCGCCGCGTACGCCTATGTCCTGCTGCCCGGCGCCTCCCGCGCCGAGGTCGCCGCCCGGGCCGCCGACCGTCACTGGCTGTGCGTCCTCGCCAACGACGCCCGCCGCCAGGCCGTCGCCGTGCCCGCGCTCGGCCTGACCGCGGCGAACCTGTGGGAAGCCGGTACGGTGGGTGGCCTGACCGCCTCCGCGGGCGCGAGCGTGCTCGTCCGGCGCCGCGGCGGGACCGCTACCCTCTGCGTCAGCGAGCCGCCCCGCACGGGCACTACCCTGGAGATCGTCTGGGACCACCCCGTGCGCTCGGTCGTCCGTGCCGACGACACCGTCGAAGTCCTCTCGACAGGGCCGCGTCCGAGGCTCCGTGTCACTCCAGGGATGGCATGCTCCACACACGAATGTGAGCTGGCTCTCAGGTGACACCTTTGTCGCCTCCCTACAACGCCGACGCCCCCTGAGCAGTCGGAACGGCTGCATGCCCCTCTGGTTCTGTTTGGTGGCACCAGGAAAACGGGCTGGAGACTGTACGGAGTCGACGGCTCGCTTTCCTTGGTGTCCTTCGTAAGGTCGCTACATGACCGTTTTGGAAGAGACGACGGGTGAGCCGACCGGCGAGCCGACGGACGCGCGCGGACGGGTCGCCGAGCTGCACGAGATCCGTGCGCAGGCCGTGGCAGGCCCCAGCGAGAAGGCGACCGAGGCGCAGCACGCCAAGGGCAAGCTGACGGCGCGGGAGCGCATCGAGCTGCTCCTGGACCCGGGGTCCTTCCAGGAGGTCGAGCAGCTGCGCAGGCACCGGGCGACCGGATTCGGCCTGGAGGCGAAGAAGCCGTACACCGACGGTGTCATCACCGGCTGGGGCACGGTCGAGGGCCGGACCGTCTTCGTGTACGCCCATGACTTCCGGATCTTCGGCGGCGCGCTGGGCGAGGCCCACGCCACCAAGATCCACAAGATCATGGACATGGCGATCGCGGCCGGTGCGCCGCTGGTCTCCCTGAACGACGGTGCGGGCGCCCGTATCCAGGAGGGCGTCTCGGCCCTCGCCGGCTACGGCGGCATCTTCCAGCGCAACACGAAGGCCTCGGGCGTCATCCCGCAGATCTCCGTGATGCTGGGCCCGTGCGCGGGCGGCGCGGCCTACTCCCCGGCGCTGACGGACTTCGTGTTCATGGTCCGCGAGACCTCCCAGATGTTCATCACCGGCCCGGACGTGGTCAAGGCGGTGACGGGCGAGGAGATCACCCAGAACGGCCTGGGCGGCGCGGACGTGCACGCCGAGACGAGCGGTGTCTGCCACTTCGCGTACGACGACGAGGAGACCTGCATCGCCGAGGTGCGCTACCTCCTCTCGCTGCTCCCGCAGAACAACCGCGAGAACCCGCCCCGGGTGGAGACCGGTGACCCGGTGGACCGCCGCAGCGACGTCCTGCTCGACCTGGTCCCGGCGGACGGCAACCGGCCGTACGACATGGCCAAGGTCATCGAGGAGATCGTCGACGACGGCGAGTACCTGGAGGTCCACGAGCGCTGGGCGCGGAACATCATCTGCGCGCTGGCCCGTCTGGACGGCCAGGTGGTCGGCATCATCGCCAACCAGCCTCAGGTCCTGGCCGGCGTCCTGGACATCGAGGCAAGCGAAAAAGCTGCACGCTTTGTCCAGATGTGTGATGCTTTCAACGTCCCGATCGTGACCTTCCTGGATGTACCGGGGTTCCTGCCCGGTGTCGACCAGGAGCACGGCGGAATCATCCGCCACGGCGCGAAGCTGCTGTACGCCTACTGCAACGCGACCGTGCCGAGGATTTCGCTCATCCTGCGCAAGGCGTACGGAGGTGCCTACATCGTCATGGACTCCCAGTCGATCGGCGCCGACCTCACCTACGCCTGGCCCACCAACGAGATCGCCGTGATGGGCGCGGAGGGCGCGGCCAACGTCATCTTCCGCCGTCAGATCGCCGACGCCGAGGACCCCGAGGCCATGCGGCAGAAGATGGTCAAGGAGTACAAGGCCGAGCTGATGCACCCGTACTACGCGGCGGAGCGCGGCCTGGTGGACGACGTCATCGACCCCGCCGAGACCCGCGAGGTCCTGGTCAAGTCCCTGGCGATGCTGCAGTCGAAGCACGCCGACCTGCCCTCCCGCAAGCACGGCAACCCCCCGCAGTAACCGAGCGGACCCGTCGCGGCAACCCCGCGGACCTCTCTCTCACGGAGACTGACATCCATGAACACGCCTGACATCCGCGTCGAGAAGGGCCACGCCGAGCCCGAGGAAGTCGCCGCCATCACGGCCGTCCTCCTGGCCCGTGCGGCCGCCCAGCCGGCGGCCTCGTCCCAGACCCACCGAGGCCGTGCCAAGGCCGGCTGGCGCCGCCTGGAGCGCGAGCCCGGCTTCCGGGCGCCGCACAGCTGGCACGGATAAGCTGCGCCGCTCAGCCGGTTCTTGAGGGCCCCTCTGCTGCAGAGGGGCCCTTCTTGGTGTGCGGGCACAGGAGAGAAGCGCCGCCGCAGCGGAAAGCAGAAGGGCCCTTCCCCGTGCGGGGAGGGCCCTTCTGCAAGGCGGTCGGCTAGCGCAGGCGCGCCATCAGCGCGTGCTCCACCAGGGTGATCAGCGCCGACTTGGCGTCCGCGCGGTGGCGGGCGTCCGTCGTGATGATCGGGGTGTCGGGGCCGATCTGCAGAGCCTCACGAACCTCGTCCGGCTGGTACGGCTGGTTGCCGTCGAAGCCGTTGAGGGCGATGACGAACGGCAGGCCCGAGTTCTCGAAGTAGTCGACCGCGGGGAAGCAGTCGGCGAGACGGCGGGTGTCCACCAGGACGATCGCGCCGATGGCGCCGCGCACCAGGTCGTCCCACATGAACCAGAAGCGGTCCTGACCGGGCGTACCGAAGAGGTACAGGATCAGGTCCTGGTCCAGGGTGATACGGCCGAAGTCCATGGCCACCGTGGTGGTGGTCTTGTCTCCGGTGTGGGTGAGGTCGTCGATGCCTGCCGAGGCGGACGTCATGACGGCCTCTGTGCGCAGCGGGTTGATCTCCGAGACGGCGCCGACGAACGTGGTCTTGCCCACGCCGAAGCCGCCCGCCACCACGATCTTCGCTGAGGTGGTGGAGCGGGAAGGACCGCCGCTAGAGCTTGCGAAGTCCACTGAGCACCCTTTCGAGCAGTGTCACGTCTGGCTGGCCACCGGCGTTCTCGTCGCCGCCGGGCTGATGGATGGCGACCAGGCCCGCCTCCGCCAAGTCGGCGACGAGGATCCTGGCCACGCCGAGGGGGATCGTGAGCAGGGCCGAGATCTCGGCCACCGACTTGATCTCCCGGCACAGGTTGCAGATCCGCTGATGCTCGGGCAGCTGGCCCTGCATCTGGTGCGGCTGCGCGGTGGTGTGCACCAGTGCCTCGATGGCGAGCTGGTAGCGCGGGCGGGTCCGGCCGCCGGTCATGGCGTACGGACGCACCAGGGGGTTGTTGGAAGCCGTGGCCGGCGCCGGCTCGGGGCGGCGCTGGGGCTGTACCGGCTGGATACGCGGGGCCGGCGGCTGGTCGTACGGCGACGGACCGGGGCCCTGCGGCGCGTACGGCTGCCGGTGGCTCGGGGCGGAGGGGAAGTTGTACCGGTTCGCGGAACCGTCGCCCTGGCCCTGGGCAGGGCCGTACGACCAGTTGCCGTTATTCGAACCGCCTGGGGGTGTTGCCACTTTCTCTCCTCCTCCGACCGTGCCGGGCACCCATCCCTGTGGAGCCGCGTCCCGAAACCTTACGGCCCCGGGACGCGTATACGCACCGTTCGTCTGTTAGTTGAGAAGGCTTCCCTGGAGTTCTGCACGCAGATCCGGGGTGAGGACCGTGCCCGCGCGGTCCACCAGAAGGGCCATCTCGTACCCGATGAGGCCGATGTCCGCCTCCGGGTGAGCCAGAACGGCGAGTGACGAACCATCAGAGATGGACATGATGAACAGGAATCCCCGCTCCATCTCCACAACCGTCTGGTTCACGCTGCCCCCCTCGAAGATCCGGGAGGCGCCTGCCGTCAGAGACGTCAGACCGGAGGCGACGGCCGCGAGCTGATCGGCGCGGTCGCGGGGGAAGCCTTCGGACATAGCCAGAAGGAGTCCGTCGGCGGAGACCACCACCGTGTGGGACACCCCCGGGGTGTTGTCCACGAAGTTGGTGATCAACCAGTTCAGGTTCTGTGCCGCCTGGCTCATCGGGCTCACACTAACGCTCCTGGTTGTAGGTGCTGTCAGGGCCGAAGCCCTGGCCGTTCGTTTCACTGCCTGCGCTGCGTCCGCGCTGGACGCCCCGACGCAGGTTGCTCAGCCTGCCCCGGACATCCTCCGGGGCGCGGGAGACCTGTGGGCCTCCCTGAGGGGTGCTCTCGGCGGTGCCCTCGACCAGGTTGGCCTTGGGTACCCGCCGCGGCAGGCCGGAGGAGGTGACCCCGCCCGCCTTGGGCTTCCGGAGCTGTGAGGCCTGCTGCCAGCGCTCGTCGTTCGCCGAACGCCAGCCGCTGTCGCCGTTCTGCCCCGGGGAGTTGCCCGGCGCGGGAGCCGGCGCTTCCTGCTGCACGCGTGCCGTGCCGTTGGTGGCGCTCGAACCGTTGGAGCCGCTCGGGACGGCACCGCGGCGGGGCAGCCCGGCGTCGGTCAGCGTGTGGGCGGCGGGAGTGGCCGGTCCCGGACGGTCGAAGCCTACGCGGTTCCGCTCATCTGCGTCACCGGCCTGCGCGGATTCCGTTTCCGGAGCGTACTGGGCCGGATAGCCGTTCTGGTAACCGTCCTGCTGCGGCTGCTGCGGCCAGTCGTCCTGGTAGGACTGACTCTCGTAGGAGCCGAACCCGTCGGACCCGGAGGCGTGCGCGGGCGCGTGCTGGTCCTGAGCGGGCTCCGAATACGCGGGCTCGGGGTAGCCGCCGCCGTTCTGGGTGAAGCCGTCGCGCTGCGGCAGGCCGCCGTTCGGAGCGTAGTACTGGTCGTCGTACGGCTCCTCGTACGAGGTGTGCTGCTGCTCCTCGTACGTCTGCTCCTGGTACCCCTGCTGCGGCTGCTCCTGGTACGCCGGCTGCTCGGTGTAGCCCGTGCTGCTGCCGTCGTAGCCCTGCTGCGCGTCGAACTCGTCCTGGTACGCGGACCGCTCGGCGGTCTCCTGCGGCTGGCCGTGGTTCTGGGACTCCAGAGCCGCCCGGCGCCCCTCGCGCATCAGAGAGCGGCCGACGGGGTCCAGCCCGCGGATGTCGTCGGGGACGTCGACGTAGCGGCTGTCGTCGAAGCCCAGCTCGGCAGCGGTGCGCATGGGCGCCACCTGGCCGAAGTTCTCACCCCCGAACTGCTGCTCCGGGATGATCTGGGAGACCGTGAACTCCTCGCGGTCCAGCGGCGCCTCGCCGCCACCGCCGTGCGTGATCGCGTCCGGCAGCATGACCAGCGACGTGGTACCGGCCTGCTCGCCCGAGGGGCGCAGCTGGACGCGGATGCCGTGCCGGTCGGACAGCCGGCCGACCACGAAGAGGCCCATGCGCTGCGAGATCGCGGCGTCCACGGTCGGCGGGTTGGCCAGCTTGTGGTTGATGTCCGCGAAGTCCTCGGCGGTGAGGCCGATGCCCTTGTCGTGGATCTCGATCATCACGCGGCCGTCGGGGAGACGGGTCGCGGTGACGCGGACCTTGGTCTGCGGGGAGGAGAACGTCGTGGCGTTCTCCAGCAGCTCGGCGAGCAGGTGCACGAGGTCGGTCACGGCACGGCCGTGGATCTCGGCCTCCGGGACACCGGACAGCTCGATGCGCTCGTACTGCTCCACCTCGGAGGAGGCGGCGCGCAGGACGTCGACCAGCGGGACCGGCTGGTCCCAGCGGCGGCCGGGCTCCTCGCCGGCGAGGACCAGCAGGTTCTCGCCGTTGCGGCGCATACGGGTCGCGAGGTGGTCCAGGCGGAAGAGGTTCTCCAGCTGGTCCGGGTCGGCCTCGTTGTTCTCCAGGTCGGTGATCAGGGTCAGCTGGCCCTCGATCAGCGACTGGTTGCGGCGCGAGAGGTTGGTGAAGATCGCGTTGATGTTGCCCCGGAGCAGGGCCTGCTCGGCGGCGAGCCGGACGGCCTCGCGGTGGACCTGGTCGAAGGCCCGGGCGACCTCGCCGATCTCGTCCGTCGAGTTGATCGGGATCGGTGCGACGCGGGTGTCGACGCGGCCGGGGTCGGTGCGCGAGAGCTGGTCGACCAGCATCGGCAGGCGCTGCTCGGCGATGCCGAAGGCGGCGTTGCGCAGCTGGCGCATCGAGCGGCTCATCTGGCGGGCGACGGTACCGGCCAGGATGAACGCGAAGAGCAGGGCGACGACGACCACGGCGCCGGTGATGATCGCGGAGGTCTTGGCGTCGTCGGCGATGTCGGAGGCCTCGTTCACCGCCTTGTCGGTGAGATCCGACTCGATCTGGCGGTAGGCCTTGTACTTGAGGGTGTTGACCGCCCACCAGTTGTCGGCGGTGATGCCCTTGGTGGCGAGCGCGTCACGCGTGAGCGGATCGGTGTCCTTCAGCAGGACCAGTGCCGAGACCATCGTCTCCGGCTTGGACGGCGGAGGGACGTACTTAGGGTTCTGCTGCTTGGCGGCCGCGGCCATGGCGGCGCCGTCCGTCTTCATCTTCGCCTGCGCGTCGGTCAGCTTCTGCGCGTCGGCGTCGGTGCCACCGCCGATGTACTCCTCCAGGGCGATGCGCTCCAGGTAGGCGTACGAGGACAGGGACACCCGCTGGGTCGCCAGGTTCGGGGCGTCCGGGCCGGGCTTGACCAGCAGGTGCGTGCCGATCGACCGCTCCAGCGACAGCGCCGCCTTGGTCAGCGAGATGGCGTAGACGGTACGGCCGTAGGAGGTGATGTTGCCGGTGCCCAGACCGAGTTCGTTGGCGAACTCCATCAGGGGGTGGCTGACCCCGATGTAGCCCTCTTCGGTCTGCACGCCGATGGTCTTGCTGGTGTAGGCGACCTGGCGCAGCGTCGACAGCTTGGTCTCGGCCTTGCGGAACTGCTGAAGACGGCGCTGCAGACCGGACTTGTCCGGCATGTTCTGCGCGGCCTGGTCGAAGGCGCTGGCGGCCTGGTCCGTGGCCTTGCGCGCCCCGTCGATGCTCGCCTTGCTGGTGGCGTCCTTCTTGTTCAGGAGCAGCGGGGCCGCCGTGACGTCACGCTCGTTCTCGAGGGCGTCGGCGTAGGCGAGGGCGGCGCGCACCAGACGGGCGGTGTTCTCCGCGTCCTGAGCCTGCTGCCAGGTGTCGATCGAGGCCTTCACCTGGAAGCCGCCCATGACGAGACCCACCGCCACGGGTATGAGCAGAATCGCGTTCAGCCTGGTCGGCACGCGCCAGTTGCGCGGGGAGAAACGGCCGCCGCTCTTCGCGGGTGCGGCCGCCGGCTCCGAACCGGGCACAGGGGTGGGCGCCGCAGCGCGCGGCGGCGGGGTGAAGTTGCCCCGCGCCGACGGCTCGGGACCGTTCTTGCTTCGCCTCACTCGACCAACAACCTCTCGGCGGTCGGCACCTTCGTCGTGCCGCAGTCTCTCAGAGCCCCGTTCGTCATCGACCACTAGGTACGTCTTTGACTATTGGGCAGTTCAGGCATTCCAGCACGTGGACCAGCGCACTTCCAAACAGTGGAAACCCCCGGAGGGTGCGCTTGTAAGCCCTAGATAAAACGGTCATAAAGAGCGAGCCCCGCCAAAAGGCGGGGCGTTTGTGAGCACAGCGGCACCGCTCGACCGCGTCGCGTGGTGATACCGGGCGATTCCTCTGCCGAACTGTTATGAACAGCGGAGCCGACCGTGTCAAAGGCCACAGTCGGCTCCGATTGCATTACGACAACTGCCGTACCGCACGTCGCACTTGAGTGCTACCGCAGGCGGGCCATCAGAGCGTGCTCCACCAGCGTGATCAGCGCACTCTTGGCGTCCGCGCGGTGGCGGGCGTCGGTCGTGATGATCGGCGCGTCCGGCCCGATCTGCAGGGCTTCGCGCACCTCGTCCGGGGTGTACGGCTGCTGGCCGTCGAAGCCGTTGAGGGCGATGACGAACGGCAGACCGCTGTTCTCGAAGTAGTCCACGGCCGGGAAGCAGTCGGCGAGGCGCCGGGTGTCCACGAGCACCACCGCGCCGATGGCGCCGCGCACCAGGTCGTCCCACATGAACCAGAAGCGGTCCTGGCCCGGCGTACCGAAGAGGTACAGGATCAGGTCCTGGTCCAGGGTGATACGGCCGAAGTCCATGGCCACCGTGGTGGTGGTCTTGTCCCCGGTGTGGGTCAGGTCGTCGATGCCCGCCGAGGCGGACGTCATGACGGCCTCCGTGCGCAGCGGGTTGATCTCCGAGACGGCGCCGACGAACGTGGTCTTGCCCACGCCGAAGCCGCCCGCCACCACGATCTTCGCCGAGGTGGTGGCCCGGCCCGCGTCAGAGCTTGCGAAGTCCACTGAGCACCCTTTCGAGCAGCGTCACGTCCGGAGCGCCGCCGTTGTTCTCGTCGCCACCCGGCTGGTGAATGGCGACCAGGCCGGCCTCGGCGAGGTCGGCCACCAGGATCCGGGCCACGCCGAGCGGCATGGCCAGCAGCGCCGACACCTCCGCGACCGACTTGACCTCACGGCACAGGTGGCAGATGCGCTGGTGCTCCGGGAGCAGTCCCATGAGCGCTGCCGGGTCGGCCGTGGTGCTGATCAGCGCCTCGATGGCGAGCTGATAGCGCGGCCGCGTCCGGCCGCCGGTCATCGCGTACGGACGTACCAGCGGCTGGTCGCCCTCATCACCGTACGGCTCCGCGTACGGATCATGAGAGGCGGTGGGCGGGGTCATGAATCCTCCGGGCGGGACAGCAAGTCGGTCAGTCAAGCCGTCTGACAGGGCCGGTGGGGGGATTGTGGCGGCCGGACGGTGTTTTCGTGAGGTGGGTGGTGCCGGGGCGGGTCAGTGGAGCAGACTGCCCTGGAGTTCGGCGCGCAGGTCCGGGGTGAGTACCGCACCCGCGCGGTCGACGAGCAGTGCCATCTCGTAGCCGACAAGGCCGATGTCGCACTCCGGGTGGGCCAGGACCGCGAGGGACGACCCGTCCGAGACGGACATCAGGAAGAGGAAACCGCGCTCCATCTCGACGACCGTCTGTGCCACGTTGCCGCCCTCGAAGATCCGGGACGCCCCGGCCGTGAGGGAGGTCAACCCGGAGGCGACGGCGGCGAGCTGGTCGGCGCGGTCCCGCGGGAAGCCTTCGGACATCGCCAGCAGAAGGCCGTCGGCGGAGACCACCACCGTGTGCGACACCCCGGGGGTGTTGTCCACGAAGTTGGTGATCAACCAGTTCAGGTTCTGTGCCGCCTGGCTCATCGCTCTCAACTAACGCTCCTGCTGGTGAGTGGGGTTCGGGTAGCTGCCGGTCTGGCCGTTGCCGACCTGACGACCCTGTGCGATACCCCGACGGAGATTGGTCAGCCGGCCGCGTACGTCGTCAGGCGCACGCGAGACCTGCGGACCGGCTTGGTGCTGTTGCTGCTGAGCCGTGCCCGGGACGAGGTTCGCCCGGGGCACCCGGCGCGGCAGGCCGGAGGTGGTGATGCCACCCGCCGCGGGCTGCCGGACGCGCTCCGCCTGACGGACGAGTTCGTCGTTGGGCGAGGTGCGCCAGGAGCCGGTGGCGGCGGAGCGCTGCGGAGCGGGCGCGGGCGCCTGCTGCTGCGATGCCGGGGACGGAGCCGGGGGGTTGTCCGGCTGCCTCTCCGGCTGGGTGCCGTGGAACCAGTTGGTTTCCAGAGTGTCGTACAGCGGGGTACGACCGTCGACCGGACCGGTGGCCGGCGGCAGTGCCTCCGGCTCCCGGCGGGCCGGACGCTGCTGCGGGGCCGGCGGGCGCGAGGCGCCGAAGTCGCCGCGGTTGCCGCCCTGCTGGGGCCGCTCGAACTGGCCGGTGGAGCTGCCGTCGAAGCCGGCGTCGTAGGCCTGCGGGGCCGCGAACTGGCCGGTGCTCTGCGGGGCCTGCTGCCCGGGCGCCGACGTGCCGTACACGTCGGGGCGGACGAACCCGTTGTTGTCCTGCTGGCCGTACTGGCCGTTGCCCTGCTGGGTGCCGGGACGCGGGAACTGGCCCGTGGAGCTGCTCGTGCCGTTCAGGTCCGGGCGCGGGAACTGGCCCGTGGAGTTGTTGGCGCCGAAGTCCGGGCGGGGGAACTCGCCCGTGGCGGACGGGCCCTGCGCGTCGATGCGGGGTATCTCCGCGGTCGCGCCCGGGCCCTGCCGGTCGTCGACGCGCGGCATGCGCGAGGTCTGCGCCGGGTCCTGCTCGTCGTGGCCGCGCGGGGTGTCCAGCGAGGCGCGTGACTGCGGGGCCTGGGCGTTGTCGCTCCAGTCCTGGGTGCGCGCGGGCGGGTTGCTGCCGGGCAGCTCGGCCCGCGGACCGCCGCGCGGCGACAGCTGCTGACGGCCCTGGTCGGCAGCGCCCGCGCCACCGCGCGGCTGCGCCGGACCACGACCACCGAAGGCGTCCTGCTGCGATCCGCCGAGGCCCCCGGACTGCAGGCCCTGCGTGGCACCCGGACCGCCGAAGCCGCCCGCACCCGCACCGGCCGGCGCCTGCCGGCCCTGCTGCGAGGCACCGGGACCCTGCGGACCACGCGCGCCACCCGGCGCACCGGGACGGCCGCCCTGGCCGGCGCCGGGCAGCGCGGCCCGGGGACCCTGGCCGGAGCCGACCTGGCCACGCGGGGACGGACCGGCACCGAGGAGGCCGCCGCCGGACGGGGCACCGCCGAGGGCACCGCCCGAGCCGTTGCCGCCGTTGTTGCGGCGGGCGGCGGCAGCACCGGCCGCGGCCTGCGCGGCGGCCGGACCACCGGTCGGCGCGGGGGCGCCGGGCTTGCCCGCGGGCTTCTTGCCGCCCTGGGCGACGTCGACGGGGAGCATGACCAGCGCGGTCGTGCCACCGGAGTCGGAGGGGCGCAGCTGGATGCGGATGCCGTGGCGCTGGGACAGCCGACCGACCACGAACAGACCCATGCGGCGGGACACCGAGACGTCCACGGTGGGCGGCGAGGCGAGCCGCTCGTTGATCGCCGCGAGGTCCTCGGGGGAGAGGCCGATACCGGTGTCGTGGATCTCGATCAGCACCCGGCCGTCGGGCAGGGCGTGACCGGTGACCTTGACCTTGGTCTGCGGCGAGGAGAAGGAGGTGGCGTTCTCGAGCAGCTCGGCGAGGAGGTGCACGAGGTCGTTGACGACGCGGCCGGCGACCTCGGTGGTCGGGACCGCGGCCAGCTCGATGCGCTCGTACTGCTCCACCTCGGACGCGGCGGCGCGGAGCACGTCGACCAGCGGGACCGGGCGGGTCCAGCGGCGGCCGGGCTCTTCACCGGCGAGAACGAGGAGGTTTTCACCGTTACGGCGCATACGCGTCGCGAGGTGGTCGAGCTTGAAGAGGGAGGACAGCTGGTCCGGGTCCGCCTCGCGGGACTCCAGTTCGGAGATGAGCGAGAGCTGACGCTGGATGAGGCCCTGGGAGCGGCGCGAGAGGTTGGTGAACATCGCGTTGACGTTGCCCCGCAGCAGGGCCTGCTCGGCGGCGAGGCGGACCGCCTCGCGGTGCACGTCGTCGAAGGCCGCGGCCACCTGGCCGATCTCGTCCCGGGAGTGCACACCGACCGACTCCACGGACGTGTCGACGTCCTGCGGGTCGGACTCGGACAGCTGCTTGACCAGCTCGGGCAGGCGGTCCTGGGCGACCTTGGTGGCGGTCTCCTGAAGACGGCGCAGCGAGCGGATCATGGAGCGGGCCACGACGAATGCGCCGACGAGCGAGATGCCGAGGACGATCAGGATCAGGGCACCGGAGATGATCGCGTCGCGCTCGGAGGCGTTGCGCAGCTCGCGGGCCTTCTGCTCCATGTCCTCGAGCAGGGTGTGCTCGATCTTCTTCATCTGGTCGATCTTGGACGAGCTGTCGTCCACCCAGTCGCGGTACGAGCGGGCCGGCAGGCCGTCGAGGCCGGTGGGAGACTCGAAGGTCCGCTTGGCGTAGAGGTCGGCGCCCTGGATCGTCGGGTTGTTCTCCTCGATCGGCTTGAGCAGCTCGTCCGGGTTCTGGCTGCTGTAGATCTTCCGGAAGATCGCGATCTCGGAGTTCTCGCTCTCGTACGCCGACTGGCCGTAGAGGCGGTCGTTCGAGGAGAGCGTGCCCTTGGTGTTGCCGCTGGTGGTCAGCGCCGCGGCGATGACGGCACGCTGCACGGACGCGTACTCCTTGGCGCTGGAGAAGGCCGCCAGGGCGCGGGTGCGCGTGATCATCTCGGGGTTGCTGGACGCCTCGGCCATGGCCTGGGAGAGGTCGACCAGCTGGGTGATCAGCCGGTGGTACGACTCGACGGTCTGCGTCGAGTTGCCCTTCGCCTGGTAGGCGGACCGGCGGATCTTGGCCAGGTCGTCCAGCTGGTTGGCGAGGCTCACCAGGGTGTCGCGGACGCCCTGGAGGTTGCCGTTCTTGCTCGCCTCGTCGATCTCCTCGGAGGCGTTGAGGAAGTTCTCGCGGGCCCGGTCGGTCCTGTCCTGGTAGCCCTTGATCTGGTAGTCGGTCGACTTCAGGCCGTGGGACAGGGGACCGGCGGACTGGTCGCGCTCCTCCTGGAGCGCCTGAGCCAGCTCGGTGGCCTGCTTGGTCATCTCCGTCAGCAGCTTCATGTTGTCGAGCTGCTGGATGTCGGTGATGTTCTGGTCGATGCGCAGCGCGCCCAGCGAGGTGGCCGCCACCACGGGGAGCGCGAGCAGCGAGACCAGACGCGTGGAGATGCGCCAGTTGCGCAGGGCAACGCGCGAACCGGAGCCGGTCGAGCCCTGGACGGGCTTCACGGCCGGGGTGGGGTTCCCGGTCTTCGTGGGGCCTGCCGAGGAGGACGCGCCGGGGCGCCCACCGCTGTCCCCGGACGGGGCCGGGCCCGGGATCTGGGCGTGCTGGGGCGTGGAGCCACGGTCGGTCCCGCCGTGCGCCTCCGGCTCCGCCGAAGCGCTGCCATCCCTCTTGAAACGTCCCTGCACTAGCGTCGCAACCTCTGGACCAGGCACCCCTCCGGTTGAACGGAGGGACACGGTGTCGGCGTATTGGAGAACGCCCTGAATGCGCTCTCCGAGTGGTCTGGAGTGACCGGCGCAGGTTCCCCCCTATCTCGCCGCCACTCGGCGCTGCGTTGCGCCCCTGCGCGCCGGCTCGATCCCGCGGCGGTCCGTGGAATTCCAGCACAGTGCCGGATCTCCAACAAGGGCCGTGTCCCGAGCTGTGACCTACGTGACGGACTGTGGGGTAAGTGTTACCGGCTGTGGGCCGTGATCCAGGCCAAAGCGGATGCATCCCCGCGAATCGCCTCCTGGTGTCACGTGTCCCAGTCGCCATGATCAGGAGCGGAATGACTGCTTCAGGGGGTCAATGTCCGTTTCGGCGGGGAGAGTTGTCGGCCGGAATTGACCGGTTTGCCCATGGATTCGTGAGCAAACTCACATGCAGATCATGGGGAGTTCATGTCTGAGGCGGGGAATCGCATGTTTAGCCTGGCGCTTTACAAGATGGGCGACTCTGCCAACTCCGACACGAGGCCACAGGACGTACAACGGTGAAGACGACGATGATGTTCCGCAACATAGCCAACCCGCGGCGCACGACTCTGGCGCACCTCGAGGACGCCGACGAACTGCAGACGCCCGAGCTGCCGGAGCACTCCGTCGACCTCCCCGCCCAGACGGCGAACCCGCGGCGCACGGTTCTCATGGAGATCCCGGTGGCCGCGGCGGTCGCGGCCGGCGAGTAGCCGAGCGGGCACCGCACACGCACGGCGAGCGCGGCCCGGAAGATCGTCGCAGGCACGATGATCTTCCGGGCCGCACTCGTCCCCGGCGTCCGCCGCCTTCCCGAACGAGGCAGGCCCGACCGGTTAACCTGGGGCGTCAGTACGCCGGTACTCAGTGAGGGGCGCAGGATCCCGTGCGCATCGCCAGGTTCTCCATCGACGGGAACGTAGCCTTCGGCGCGGTCGAGGGCGAAAAGCAGGACGAACTCGTCCTCGACATCATCAAGGGCATCCCGTTCGCGGACTACGAGCTGTCCGGGACGAAGGTGCCGCTGAGCAAGGTCAGACTGCTCCCGCCGGTTCTCCCCAACAAGGTCGTGGCGTTCGGCCGCAACTACGCCGACCATGCCAAGGAGCTGGGCAACGAGGTGCCCGAGGCCCCGTTCGCCTTCTTCAAGCCGTCCACCTCGGTGATCGGCTCCGGGGACGAGATCCAGTACCCGTCCTTCTCGCAGGAGCTGCACCACGAGGCGGAGCTGGCCGTCGTCATCGGCCGCATGTGCCGCGAGGTGCCGCGCGAGCGCGTCAAGGACGTGATCTTCGGCTACACCTGCGCCAACGACGTCACCGCCCGCGACGTGCAGAAGCGCGAGAAGCAGTGGGCCCGGGCCAAGGGCTTCGACACCTCCTGCCCGCTCGGCCCCTGGGTGGAGACGGGCCTGGACCTCGACCGCGCGAACGACCTGACCATCCAGCTCACGGTCAACGGCGAACAGCGCCAGCTGGGCCGCACGAGCCAGATGATCCACTCCATCGAGGACCTGATCGTCAACATCTCCGAGGCCATGACCCTGCTGCCCGGCGACGTCATCCTCACCGGCACCCCCGCAGGGGTCGGCCCCCTGAACGTCGGCGACGAGGTCGCCGTCACCATCGAAGGCATCGGCACTCTCACCAACAAGGTTGTCAAGCGTGGCTAGCGCATCCGGCTCCCCCGTACGCGTCCGTTTCTGCCCCTCGCCCACCGGTAACCCCCACGTGGGCCTGGTCCGCACCGCCCTGTTCAACTGGGCGTTCGCCCGGCACCACCAGGGCACCCTGGTCTTCCGCATCGAGGACACCGACGCGGCCCGCGACTCCGAGGAGTCGTACAACCAGCTGCTCGACGCGATGCGCTGGCTGGGCTTCGACTGGGACGAGGGCCCCGAGGTCGGCGGCCCGCACGCGCCGTACCGCCAGTCGCAGCGCATGGACCTCTACAAGGACGTCGCCGACAAGCTCCTCGACGCCGGCCACGCCTACCACTGCTACTGCTCCCAGGAGGAGCTGGACACCCGCCGCGAGGCCGCCCGCGCCGCCGGCAAGCCGTCCGGCTACGACGGCCACTGCCGCGACCTGAGCGCCGAGCAGGTCGAGCAGTACCGGGCCCAGGGCCGCACCCCGATCGTCCGCTTCCGGATGCCCGACGAGACGATCACCTTCACGGACCTGGTCCGCGGCGAGCTGACCTTCACCCCGGAGAACGTCCCGGACTACGGCATCGTCCGCGCCAACGGCGCCCCGCTGTACACGCTGGTCAACCCGGTCGACGACGCCCTGATGGAGATCACCCACGTCCTGCGCGGCGAGGACCTGCTCTCCTCCACCCCGCGCCAGATCGCCCTGTACAAGGCCCTGACCGAGCTGGGCATCGCCAAGCGGACCCCGGCCTTCGGCCACCTGCCGTACGTCATGGGCGAGGGCAACAAGAAGCTCTCCAAGCGCGACCCGCAGTCGTCCCTCAACCTCTACCGCGAGCAGGGCTTCCTGCCCGAGGGCCTGCTCAACTACCTGTCGCTGCTCGGCTGGTCGCTCTCGGCCGACCAGGACATCTTCACCATCGACGAGATGGTCGCCGCCTTCGACATCGGCGACGTGAACCCGAACCCGGCGCGCTTCGACCTGAAGAAGTGCGAGGCGATCAACGCCGACCACATCCGCATGCTGGATGTGAAGGAGTTCACGGAGCGCTGCCGCACCTGGCTGAAGGCGCCGTTCGCCCCCTGGGCGCCGGAGGACTTCGACGAGGCCAAGTGGCAGGCGATCGCCCCGCACGCCCAGACCCGCCTCAAGGTCCTCTCCGAGATCACCGACAACGTCGACTTCCTGTTCCTCGCCGAGCCGGTCTTCGACGAGGCGAGCTGGACGAAGGCGATGAAGGAAGGCTCCGACGCCCTCCTTCGCACCGCCCGCGAGAAGCTGGAGTCCGCGGACTGGACGTCGGCCGAGGCCCTCAAGGAGGCCGTCCTGGCCGCCGGCGAGGCCCACGGCCTCAAGCTCGGCAAGGCCCAGGCCCCCGTCCGCGTGGCCGTCACCGGCCGCACGGTCGGCCTGCCCCTGTTCGAGTCCCTGGAGGTCCTCGGCAAGGAGAAGACGCTGGCCCGCATCGACGCGGCGCTGGCCAAGCTCTCCGCGTAGCCACTCCTCGTAGCGACTCCTCGTACGGCGTCTCTTCGCGGAACACGGCTGAGACAGGGCGGCGTCCATTTCGGGCGCCGCCCTTCGTCCGTCCACCGAGCCGTCGTCCGGCGTTCGCCCCTGCGGCCAAGCTCCGCTTCCCGAACGGACGTTGGATGCTCCCTGTGCGCGTGATGTGCATGCGCCGCCTGTTCAGGGGGTGGGGGACGTGACCCGTTCACGAGGCGAGGCGATCCGTTCGCGAAGACTGGCCACGGCGGTCGTCGCCGGAGCGGTGGCGCTGACCTGTGCCGCGGCGACCGCGCCCGCGCAGGCCGTCGCGGCGCCGGCCGGCACCGTCACGCTCAGGTCGGAGCAGCCGACCTACGTCAACTACCTGTGGACGGGGGCGTCCGGGTTCCAGTGGCGTGCCCGGAACGAGATCAGCTTCGGCACCTGGGTGGGCTACCCGGGCTTCGTCCCGCCCGCGCACGCCGGCCCGGACGACCTGGCCACCGGCACCGACGTGGTCAGCACCAGGGACGGTGCCAAGGTCACGCAGCAGCACCGCTCCACGGGCGTGACCGCCACCGTCACGATCCCGGCCGGTCAGACCTGTGCGACCACGTCCGGCTGGAGCGTGCTCACCGAGGACGCCTCCGGCACCCCGCACGTGCTGCGTGCCGCGGCCGACGGCTCCACCACCGACCTTCCGGTGACCGGACTCCCCGCGGGCGCCCGGCCCACCGACTACGTCCCGGGCGGCTCGGTGAGCCGCGTCGCGATCGTCTACACCCTGGACGGCACGACCTCCGTGGGGCTCGTGGACCTGCGGGACGGCACCTTCCGCACCTACGTCACGGGCGTGGCCGCCGCCCCGCCGGTCCGCTTCAACGACCGCTGGCTGGTCGCCGACTGGAAGTACCTCCGCACCGACGCCGCCCCCGGCACCGAGCCCACCGGGCTCACCCGTTGGGGCGCCGACCTGGTGGCCGTCGTCGGTGACCAGCTCCTCATCGGCAACCCGACCTTCGTCCAGGCCGGCACCAAGCCCGCGCTGACCGCCCGTTCACTGGCCACCGGCGAGACCCGCACCGTCCTCGCGGACTCCTCCGGAGGGATGGCGGCGACCCCGGACGGCGGCGCGCTCGCCACGGCAGGGCCGTCCAGCCTCGACTGGAATGTCCACCGCATCACCCCCACGGCGGACGGCGGGACCGCCACCGAGAAGGTGGCCCAGATCCCGGCCGACCGGATCCGGGTGGAGGGCCTGGCCCTCGCCGGGGGCGAGCTGTTCCTGGACGGCAGGGAGGGGGACGGGCACCGGTTCTTCAGCTTCGCGCTCGACGGCGCCGGCCGCCCGGCCGGACCGCAGACCCGGCGCAGCCGCGCGCTGGCCGCCCCGACCTGCCTCACGGGCGACGCCGCCTGCCCGCAGATGGAAGCTCTCGGCGACGGACGGGTCGCTTTCCTGTTCACCGACCACTCCGGCCAGGAGTCGGTGATCGAGACCGGCTTCGACACCGGCGATCTGCCGAGGGTGCCGACGGCCGACTCCCGTGGCACCGGTCGCTACGTGCTCTACAACGGCGGTACGCCCGGCGTGCAGAAGATCGTCGACTTCCCGCGTGGCGCCACCTCCGGCACGGTCGCGCTCAGCCGTGGCCGCACCACCGCGGCCGTCTGGGGCCAGGTCCTGTGGACGCCCGGCAGCGCCAGGGGGTCGATCACCGGCCGCGATCTGAAGACCGGCCGGACCGCGACCACCGTGGCCACCGGCGCCCCGTGCATGCCCACCGACATCCAGGCCGTCAACACCTGGCTCTACTGGAGCTGCGGCGCCACCGGCCCGGCCGGGGTCCACGACCGGGCGGCCAGGCGGAACATCCCGGTCCCCGCCGGCCCCTCCCCGGCCCGCCTCGCCGACGGCTTCGTGGTGCGCGAGAACCGCACCACGCACGAACTGCGGCTCACCGACGTCCACACCGGTACCGCGCACACCCGCACCGTGGCCGTCCTGCCCAGGACGGACCAGAACACCGGCGGCAGCAACGGCCGTGGGCCGTGGACCGCTTCGGCGGCCAGATCGCCTACCTCACCGCGACCTACGGCCAGGTGGTGATCGTCCCCAGCGGCGTCCCCACCTCGCCGCTCGCGCAGATGGAGGCGCAGGTCCCCTCGCCGTCCGTCATCGGCACGTCGATGCCGTGGTCGCCGGTGTGGCAGCTGAACAAGCCGTCCACCTGGACCCTGACGCTCGCCACGTCCTCCGGCACGGTCCTGCGCACCCTCACCGGCGCCTCCACGGGAGCGGCCGTACGCCCGGCCTGGGACGGCAGGACCGACAGCGGCGCCGGTGTCAATTCCGGCAGGTACACCTGGAAGCTCACCGCCCGGCCCCGCGACGGTCAGGGCAGGATGCTGGCCCTGACCGGCACGATGGCCCTCGGCTGACGGCGCGCGGAAGGTACGGTCGCTCTCATGACGATCAGAGCCGTGGTCTGGGACGTGGACGACACCCTCTTCGACTACACGACCGCGGACCGCGAGGGCATGCGGGCCCATCTGGCGGCGGAGGGCCTGCTCTCCGGATACGACAGCCCGGAGCAGGCGCTCGTGCGGTGGCGGGAGGTCACCGATCAGCAGTGGGCGCGCTTCTCGGCGGGGGAGGTGTCCTTCGAGGGGCAGCGGCGCGACCGCGTACGGGTCTTCCTGGAGCAGGAGCTGTCCGACGCCGAGGCCGACGTCTGGTTCCGGCGTTACATCGCTCACTACGAGGCCGCCTGGAGCCTGTTCCCGGACGTGCTGCCCGCCCTGGACGCCCTCGCCGCCAGCCACCGGCACGGGGTGCTGTCCAACTCCAGCCTCACGGTCCAGGAGCACAAGCTGCGCACCCTCGGCGTCCGCGACCGCTTCGAGAGCTTGCTGTGCGCCGCCGAGCTGGGCGTCTCCAAGCCGGAGGCCGGCGCGTTCCTCGCGGCCTGCGAGGCTCTCGACCTGCCCCCGTACGAGGTGGCGTACGTCGGCGATCACCCGGAGATCGACGGGCGGGGCGCGGCCGAGGCCGGGCTGCTGTCCGTCTGGATCGACCGCGGCGGGGTGTACGCGCAAGCCCCGGACACGGTGGCCGCACACCGGATCTCGACCCTCGCCGAACTCCCCGCGCTAGTCCGTGCGGATACCCGTTTTGGAGCCCCGTCCACCTTCGGGTAATGTTCTTCCTGCGCCGAGGGGAGCGGGCCGAAAGGCCGGAGCCCCGAGGAGCAAGCTAGAACGAGAACCCCGCAGGGGCTTGAGTTCCAGTGGCCTATGGTGTAATTGGCAGCACGACTGATTCTGGTTCAGTTAGTCTTGGTTCGAGTCCAGGTAGGCCAGCTCGCAGAGCTCATCTGCAAAGCCCCCGTTGTGTAGCGGCCTAGCACGCTGCCCTCTCAAGGCAGTAGCGCCGGTTCGAATCCGGTCGGGGGTACTGATCTCGATCAACTCGAGATCGCTAGGGCCCCCGTTGTGTAGCGGCCTAGCACGCCGCCCTCTCAAGGCGGTAGCGCCGGTTCGAATCCGGTCGGGGGTACGACTGGTCTAAACCATCATTGGTCTATGGTGTAATTGGCAGCACGACTGATTCTGGTTCAGTTAGTCTTGGTTCGAGTCCAGGTAGACCAGCTCGGACCTGCGGAAACGCAGAGTCCACGCCCCCGTTGTGTAGCGGCCTAGCACGCCGCCCTCTCAAGGCGGTAGCGCCGGTTCGAATCCGGTCGGGGGTACAGGAAGAAGGCCCTTCGCTTCGGCGGAGGGCCTTCGTCGTGCCCGGCGCCGGCTACTCGAAGCCGTACCGCCGTGTCGTCTCCTCCTCCTGGGCCAGCCGGTGCAGCGCCTGCAGCACCGGCTCGTTGAGGATCGCCCCCAGGATCGCGAACTCGATCCGCTCCTCCTCCTGCGACGAGTACGACTCCATGTTGTCCAGGTCGAGGACGGCTGTCCGGTACATCAACTCGGCATACGGCGTGAGCAGTTCGGACCCGAAGTCGTAGCCGAGCCGGCGGAGCGCGGCCACCGACACCACCAGCGAGCGGTATGCGGGGGAGACGGTCGTGAGCTGCTTGGCGTTCTCCCAGCCGAGCTGGTCCAGGAGGGCCGTGACCTCCTGGTGTGCGGCCTGGACGTACTCGTCCTCCTCGTCCGGCTCCGGCACCTGCGGCAGCGCCCACAGAGCCGCGCCCAGGCGGAGCGAGCGGCCCAGGGAGTCGTCGTCCACATGCCCGAGCACCTCGCGCACCTTCGCCACCGGCACCCGGCCGACCTGGATCATCGCCCGCACCAGCCGAAGCCGGCGCAGGTGCTCCTCGTCGTACTCGGCCGTCGTGGCGTTGACCTGGCGGCCCGGCGGCAACAGCCCTTCGCGCAGGTAGTACTTGATCGTCGCGGTGGACACACCGCTGCGCTCGCTGAGTTCCGCCAACCGCATCTCTTGCGCTCCCTCTCGGATAACGGCACTATCCAAGCACCACTACTTGGATAGCTCCGCTCACCAACGAGGGGGAAGTGGTCATGGTGACCCGTACGACTGCCGATGCGAAGGGCGAGGTCGTCGTCCTGTTGATCGGCATGCGCATCAACCGCTTCTGGGCGGTGCACCTCTGGCTGCCGGTGATGCTCGCGATGCTCCGCATGCTGCGGGATCTGCGGAAGGAACCCGAGCGGGGTCTGCTCAGCCGCGTCCTGCTCACGGCCTCGCCGCGGACGTACTACGTCGTGCAGTACTGGGAGTCCAAGGAGAAGCTGTACGCCTACGCGACCGCGCCGGAGGCCTTCCATCACAAGGCCTGGGCGCGCCTCAACCGCAAGGAGCGGGCCGGGAAGCTGCGCGGGCAGGTCGGCATCTGGCACGAGACGTACGTCGTGCCCGAGGGGTCGTACGAGGCGATCTACGGGGACATGCCGGCGTTCGGCCTCGCGGCCGCGCACGGTCAGATCCCGCTGGAGAAGCGGGGCCGGTACGCGAAGGACCGGTTCGCCCACCGGTCGCAGCGGGCGTCGGTGGCCGAGAAGACCGGCTGAACGGGGGGCGGGTAGCGAGGAGGGCCTGCCGCGGCGTTGAGGCAGGCCCTCCTCGGCGTCCCGGAGTCCCGGAGGCGGTGCTCAGCCCGAGCGGCGCAGGGCCTCCGACAGGCGGGCCGCCGCGTCGATGACCGCCTGGGCGTGCATACGGCCCGGGTGGCGCGTCAGGCGCTCGATGGGGCCGGAGACGGACACCGCGGCCACCACGCGGTTGGAGGGGCCGCGTACGGGCGCCGAGACGGACGCCACGCCCGGCTCGCGCTCGCCGATGGACTGGGCCCAGCCGCGGCGTCGTACGCCTGACAGGGCCGTCGCCGTGAAGCGGGCGCCCTGGAGCCCGCGGTGCAGGCGCTCCGGCTCCTCCCAGGCCATCAGGATCTGTGCCGAGGAGCCCGCCTTCATGGTCAGCGTGGAGCCGACCGGGACCGTGTCCCGCAGGCCGGACAGACGTTCCGCCGCGGCCACACAGATCCGCATGTCACCCTGGCGACGGTAGAGCTGTGCACTCTCGCCGGTGACATCGCGGAGGTGGGTGAGCACGGGGCCCGCCGTCGCGAGCAGGCGGTCCTCGCCGGCCGCCGCCGCCAGTTCCGCGAGGCGCGGGCCGAGGATGAACCGGCCCTGCATGTCGCGTGCCACCATGCGGTGGTGTTCCAGGGCCACGGCCAGGCGGTGGGCCGTGGGTCTTGCCAGTCCGGTGGCTCCGACCAGACCCGCGAGGGTGGCCGGACCGGACTCCAGAGCGCTCAGGACGAGGGCCGCCTTGTCCAGAACGCCGACGCCGCTACTGTTGTCCATGAAACGATACTCACGTCTCACTCTGTGAAACGCAAGTTCAATTTTCCGTGGAACGCGCCACCCTGGAACCACACAGCGGCCCGCAGACCAACGGGCCTGGCGGTGGACGCCCGGAATCACGACTTCAGGGGCCCCTAAAAAGGCACAGCCGCCGCTTCCTCAAGATCTCTAGTTGGGCCGGTGGACGTTTGCCGGCCGGAGGGAAAGCGATGGGTAGGACACTCGCGGAGAAGGTCTGGGACGACCACGTCGTCCGGCGCGCCGAGGGCGAGCCCGACCTCCTCTACATCGATCTGCACCTGCTGCACGAGGTGACCAGCCCGCAGGCCTTCGACGGTCTGCGCCAGAACGGCCGCCAGGTGCGCCGTCTCGACCTCACCATCGCGACCGAGGACCACAACACCCCGACCCTCGACATCGACAAGCCCATCGCCGACCCGGTCTCCCGCGCCCAGCTGGAGACGCTGCGCAAGAACTGCGCCGAGTTCGGGGTGCGCCTGCACCCGCTGGGCGACGTCGAGCAGGGTGTCGTGCACGTCGTGGGTCCGCAGCTGGGTCTGACCCAGCCGGGCACCACCGTCGTCTGTGGCGACTCGCACACCTCCACGCACGGTGCCTTCGGCGCGCTGGCGTTCGGCATCGGCACCTCCCAGGTGGAGCACGTGCTGGCCACCCAGACGCTGCCGCTGGCCCGTCCGAAGACCATGGCCATCACGGTCGACGGCGAGCTGCCCGAGGGCGTCACCGCCAAGGACCTGATCCTCGCGATCATCGCCCGGATCGGCACCGGCGGCGGCCAGGGCTACATCCTGGAGTACCGCGGCTCCGCCATCGAGAAGCTCTCGATGGAGGCCCGGATGACCATCTGCAACATGTCGATCGAGGCCGGTGCCCGCGCGGGCATGATCGCCCCCGACGAGACCACCTTCGAGTACCTCAAGGGCCGTCCGCACGCCCCCGAGGGCGCCGACTGGGACGCCGCGGTCGAGTACTGGAAGACCCTGAAGACGGACGAGGACGCGGTCTTCGACGCCGAGGTCGTCATCAAGGCCGAGGAACTGTCGCCGTTCGTCACCTGGGGCACCAACCCCGGCCAGGGCGCGCCGCTTTCGGCGTCGGTCCCCGACCCGGCTTCGTACGAAGACGCTTCGGAGCGCCTGGCCGCCGAAAAGGCCCTGGAGTACATGGGGTTGGAGGCCGGTCAGCCGCTGCGCTCCATCAACGTGGACACCGTCTTCGTAGGCTCGTGCACCAACGGCCGTATCGAGGACCTGCGTGCCGCCGCGGACCTGCTGCGCGGCCGTAAAGTCGCCGACGGCGTACGGATGCTGGTCGTCCCGGGCTCCGCGCGGGTCGGTCTGCAGGCCGTCTCCGAGGGCCTGGACGTGGTCTTCAAGGAGGCCGGCGCCGAATGGCGGCACGCGGGCTGCTCGATGTGCCTCGGCATGAACCCCGACCAGCTGGCCCCGGGTGAGCGCTCCGCGTCCACCTCCAACCGCAACTTCGAGGGCCGGCAGGGCAAGGGTGGCCGTACCCACCTGGTGTCGCCGCAGGTCGCGGCCGCGACCGCCGTCCTGGGCCACCTGGCCTCGCCCGCCGACCTGTCCGACGCCCCTGCGCCCGCTGGAGTCTGAGAACCATGGAAGCCTTCACCACCCACACCGGCCGGGCCGTCCCGCTGCGCCGCAGCAACGTCGACACCGACCAGATCATCCCTGCTCACTGGCTCAAGAAGGTGACCCGGGACGGCTTCGAGGACGGGCTGTTCGAGGCCTGGCGCAAGGACGAGTCCTTCATCCTCAACCGGCCCGAGCGGCAGGGCGCCACCGTCCTGGTCGCCGGCCCCGACTTCGGCACCGGCTCCTCCCGTGAGCACGCCGTCTGGGCGCTGCAGAACTACGGCTTCAAGACCGTGATCTCCTCCCGCTTCGCGGACATCTTCCGGGGCAACTCGCTGAAGAACGGCCTGCTCACCGTGGTTCTCGACCAGAAGGTCGTGGACGCGCTGTGGGAGCTGACCGAGCGGGACCCTGAGGCCGAGATCACCGTCGACCTGGAGGCCCGCGAGGTGCGCGCCGAGGGCGTCACCGCCTCCTTCGAGCTGGACGAGAACTCCCGCTGGCGGCTGCTGAACGGCCTGGACGACATCTCCATCACCCTCCAGAACGAGGGCGACATCGCCGCCTACGAGGCCAAGCGGCCGGGCTACAAGCCGCGCACGCTCCAGATCTGATCCAGGTCCCCCGACCGGGTCGAGATCCGGCCACCTCAACACCCTCTCCGTACCCCCGATCGCCACGATCGGGGGTACGGACGTTTCTGCACCCGAACGGCTCCGCGCGTTCTCGCAGGTCCACTCAACTCCCCACGTTAAGAAGGCTGTTGCCTGGGTACGCGAGTGTTGTGAACGCGGCTTTGGCAAGGGCCCGGAAGGCCTTTTGAGGCGGCAGTTATACCCTGCGCAGGCGACAACTCGCCCCAGATGGCACAATCTGTGCATGGAACACGACGGCCAACTCGAGCTCTATGCGGCGGTCGCGGACCAACTGAAGGAAGCGCACACAAGAGTGCGCGCACTGCAAGTCCCGGAGGGCGTACGGATGGCGCTGAACCGGAAGCTGCTGGTCATTACGGCCGCGGCCAAGCACGACATCGCCGATGCGGCAAGGCGCCTCGAGCGGTTCACCAAGGACCTCGACGAGGGTCGGATCCCCGACGAGGACCGCTGAACAGCCCGAGACAACCGAGTCCGTTGCGGCACAAGGGTGATAAGCCCGTTTCGTGTTTGATTTGCGGTATATATCTGCCTAACGTGCGAAAAAGCTTGAACACTTTCGTTCTGGCGATGTCTCCGAAGGGGAAGACGTGAACAAGGCGCAGCTCGTAGAAGCGATTGCCGACAAGATGGGTGGCCGCCAGCAGGCCGCCGATGCTGTCGATCATGTCCTGGACGCCATCGTCCGCGCGGTCGTCGCGGGCGAGCGGGTCTCGGTCACCGGCTTCGGGTCCTTCGAGAAGGTGGACCGCCCCGCCCGCTACGCCCGTAACCCCCAGACGGGCGAGCGGGTTCGGGTCAAGAAGACCTCCGTGCCGCGCTTCCGTGCGGGCCAGGGCTTCAAGGACCTGGTCAGCGGCTCGAAGAAGCTCCCGCGCGGCGGCGAGGTCGCCGTCAAGAAGGCGCCCAAGGGCAGCCTGACCGGCGGGGCTGCCGCGACGGTCAAGAAGGCCGCGGCCAAGAAGACCACCAAGGCGGCCGCGAAGAAGGTCACCGCCAAGAAGGCGGCGCCCGCGAAGAAGGTCACGGCGAAGAAGGTCACGGCGAAGAAGGTCGCCGCCAAGAAGACGACGGCGGCTGCGAAGAAGACCACGGCGAAGGCCGCCGCGAAGAAGACGACGGCCAAGAAGGCCCCGGCGAAGAAGGTCACCGCCAAGAAGGCCCCGGCCAAGAAGTCGACGGCCCGCAAGACCACCGCGAAGAAGGCCACTGCCCGCAAGGCGTCGTAAGTCGCCAGGGCATTCACGCGCCGGGCCGGACTCCCCTGGGGAGCCCGGCCCGCGGCGTTTTCCGGAGCCTCAGAGTGTCTGCAGGGTCACCAGCGTGATCCGCAGGCCGTCTCCGGCACCCTCCGTCTCGATCCGCACCCGCTGCCCGGGGCGCAGCAGCCGCAGCCCGCCCGCGTCGAACGCCGCCGCGTCGAAGGGAACCGGGGTGCCGTCGTCGAGGAGCACCTGCCCGGCGCGGGTTTCGGGGTCGTACCTGTATGCGGTCGCCTGCATAGCGGCCAGCCTAATGCCCGCGGTGGTTCGGGGGCGCGCCGTAGGGTTTGCTGGGCCGTTGCCGGGTGCGGGTGCGTGGGGGCTGGTCGCGCCCACGCGGCGGAGCCGCATATCGACACAGGCCCGCGCCCCTAGGGAGTTACAGCGCCCTTGGCAAGCGGAACCCGCCCCCGCCCAGCCCCCGTACCGGGCACCTCACGACCCCGGAATCAGTAACCCCACCGATGCCACCGCCGTGTGCCGCCCCACGCCCAGTGCCAGCGCCGCGCGCAGGTCCTCGCCGGTGTCCACGTCCTGGCGTACCGAATCGACCTCGGTGAGGGCGAGTTCCGTCGCGCCCGAGGTGCGGTGACGGGACCGGGAATCCGTGCCGAAAGCGGGCCGCAATTCCTGGTCCGGGGCCGCGGCCAGCAGGGTGGTGCCGAGGGCGGCCGCGTCCGCGAGAAAGGCGCGCGGGAATTCGGCCGCGGCATCCAGCACCCGGGACAATTCCAGCGGGCGCAGAGCCGGGAGATCGGCGTTCAGGGCCGCCACCGCGGCGCGGTGGCGCATTTGCCGTACGGCGGCCGCGCCGTGCGCCAGAGCGGCGTTCAGGCCGCTCGCCGGTGTGTCCGGGACGATTCGGGCGCCCAGCGCCGCCAGCTCCCGGCCGGCCAGCGCGTCGTCCGTGACTACCGCCACATCCGAAACCGCCGGACACGCCAGCGCCGCGGACACCGTGTCCTGCGCGAACGCGAGGGCCAGCCCGGGGCGCACCCCGTCGCCGGCGGTGTCGGAGAGCCTGCTCTTGGCCCGCGCCAAAGGCTTCAGGGGGATGACCAAGGTCCACTGCACCGGCGTACCGCCCCTCTCTTGTCGCGCTCATTGTCGCCCGTGGCATCCGGCGCGCCGGGATCGGGGAGGGGCGCGAAGCCCCTTGGAAGGGCGGTGGTGGGTGACGGGCGGGCGTACGGTGTTCTCGACAGACCGGCGGCCTGGGGCGACACTTGTGCGGCCCCCGGGCCCCGAGCAAGTCCTAGAGGAAGGTGTCCGCGTGTCCCGCCGCAGAATCGGGTTCTGGTACCGCTTCGCAGCGGTCCTCTGCAAACCGCCGCTGGTGGTTCTGATCAAGCGGGACTGGCGTGGAATGGAGCACATTCCGGCCGACGGCGGATTTATCACCGCGGTCAACCACAATTCCCACGTGGACCCCTTCGCGTACGCGCACTATCAGTACAACACCGGACGGGTTCCGCGATTCCTGGCGAAGAGCGGACTTTTCAAGAAGGGATTCGTCGGTGCCGCGATGCGCGGCACCGGGCAGATCCCCGTCTACCGCGAGAGCACGGACGCGCTCAGTGCTTTCCGGGCCGCCATCGAGGCCGTGGAGCGCGGCGAGTGCGTCGCCTTCTACCCCGAGGGCACCCTCACCCGCGACCCGGACGGCTGGCCGATGACCGCCAAGACCGGTGCCGCCCGAGTGGCCCTGCAGACCAAGTGCCCGGTGATCCCGATCGCCCAGTGGGGCTGCAACGAACTGCTGCCGCCCTACGCCAGCAAGCCCCACCTCTTCCCGCGCAAGACCCACCGGGTCCTCGCGGGCCCGCCGGTGGACCTCTCGCGCTTCTACGACCAGGAGATGACCCCCGAACTCCTCAAGGAGGCCACGGAGGTCATCATGGCCGCCATCACCCGCCAGCTGGAGGAGATCCGCGGCGAGAAGGCCCCCGCGTCGCCGTACGACCCGCGCCAGGAGCGGCTGGAGCAGCGGCGCCGCACCCACGCGCAGGCGAGGCCGCAGGTGCAGGAGAACACGCACGACAAGCAGACAGAAGGGCACGGTAAGTGAGCAAGCCTGTCCGGGCTGCCGTCATGGGCACCGGTTCGTGGGGCACCGCCTTCGGCATGGTCCTCGCCGACGCGGGCTGCGAGGTCACCCTGTGGGCCCGCCGCCCCGAGCTGGCCGAGGCGGTCAACTCGACGCGGACCAACCCCGACTACCTGCCCGGTGTCGAACTCCCGGAGAACCTGCGCGCCACCGCGGACGCCGCCGAGGCCCTGCGGGACGCGGACTTCACCGTCCTCGCCGTCCCCTCCCAGACCCTGCGCGCCAACCTCGCCGAGTGGACCCCGCTGCTCGCGCCCGGCACCGTGCTCGTCTCCCTGATGAAGGGCGTCGAACTCGGCTCCACCATGCGCATGAGCGAGGTCATCGACGACGTCGCCAAGGTCGGCGCCGACCGCATCGCCGTGGTCACCGGCCCCAACCTGGCCCGGGAGATCGCCGCCCGCATGCCGGCCGCCGCCGTGGTCGCCTGCACCGACGAGACGGTCGCCCAGCGGCTCCAGGCCGCCTGCCACACGCCGTACTTCCGGCCGTACACCAACACCGACGTGGTCGGCTGCGAACTCGGCGGCGCGGTCAAGAACGTCATCGGCCTCGCGGTCGGCATCGCCGACGGCATGGGCCTGGGCGACAACGCCAAGGGCTCGCTCATCACCCGCGGCCTCGCCGAGACCACCCGGCTCGGCATGGCGCTCGGCGCCGACCCGCTGACCTTCTCCGGCCTCGCGGGCCTCGGCGACCTGGTGGCCACCTGCTCCTCGCCGCTGTCCCGCAACCACACCTTCGGTACCAACCTCGGCAAGGGCATGACCCTGGAGGAGACCATCGCGGTCACCAAGCAGACCGCCGAGGGCGTCAAGTCCTGCGAGTCCGTGGCCGATCTGGCCCGCAGGCACGGTGTGGAGATGCCCATCACCGAGACGGTCGTGGACATCGTGCACGAGGGCAAGCCTCCGGTGGTCGCGCTGAAGGAGCTGATGTCGCGCAGTGCGAAGTCCGAGCGACGCTGAGCGAACCCCCTGAGGCGACGCTGTATCCGGGCTCTACCAACGGGTACTCTCAACGCGATATGAGCACCGAGAACCTCCCCCAGAGCCCTGAGCAGCCGTCCCGCAAGCCGCGCGTGGCCGTCGTGTTCGGCGGGCGCAGCTCCGAACACGGGATCTCCGTGGTCACCGCCGGCGCCGTCCTCAAGGCCATCGACCGGACGAAGTACGAGGTCCTGCCGATCGGTATCACCGCGGACGGCCGCTGGGCCCTGACGGCGGACGAGCCGGAGCGGATGGCCATCACCGACCGCCGTACCCCCAACGTGGCGGAACTGGCGGAGTCGAGCGAGGGCGGCGTGGTGCTCCCCGTCGACCCGGCCAGCCGCGAGGTGGTCTACAGCGAGCCCGGCTCCGTGCCCAAGGCCCTCGGCGAGGTCGACGTGGTCTTCCCGGTGCTGCACGGCCCGTACGGCGAGGACGGCACCCTCCAGGGCCTCCTGGAGCTGTCCGGCATCCCGTACGTGGGCGCGGGTGTGCTCGCCTCGGCCGTCGGCCAGGACAAGGAGTACATGAAGCGGGTGTTCACCTCCTTCGGGCTCAAGGTCGGCCCGTACGTGGTGATCCGGCCGCGCGAGTGGGCGCAGGACGAGTCCGCGGCCCGCAAGAAGATCATCGACTTCGCCGGCGAGCACGGCTGGCCGCTGTTCGTGAAGCCCGCGCGCGCGGGTTCGTCGATCGGCATCACCAAGGTCGACGACCTCTCCGGCCTGGACGAGGCGATCGCCGAGGCGCAGCGGCACGACCCGAAGATCCTGGTGGAGGCCGCGTTGCGCGGCCGCGAGATCGAGTGCGGCGTCCTGGAGTTCGAGGACGGGCCGCGCGCCTCCGTGCCGGCCGAGATCCCGCCGCCGGACGCGCACGCGTACTACGACTTCGAGGCCAAGTACATCGACTCCACGCCCGGCATCGTCCCGGCGCCGCTCACCGAGGAGGAGACCGCCGAGGTGCGGCGGCTCGCGGTCGAGGCGTTCGAGGCGGCGTCCTGCGAGGGCCTGGTCCGCGCGGACTTCTTCCTCACCGAGGACGGCGAGTTCGTGATCAACGAGATCAACACCATGCCCGGCTTCACGCCCATCTCGATGTACCCGCAGATGTGGCAGGCCACCGGCATCGGCTACCCGGAGCTGGTGGACCGCCTGGTGCAGGCCGCGCTGCGCCGCTCGACCGGGCTTCGCTGACCCGCACCACCGCTGTCAGCGCATGGAGGCGATCCCCTCGGGGATCGCCTTCTTCACGGCCGGCGCGAGTCCGGTGAGCACCGGAGTGCCGTCCGGCCCGGACATCCCCTCGGGCAGGCTCACCTGCACATAGGCCACGCGGCTGGCCGTGGTGAACCGCCAGGTGCCGTCGCCCTGCTTCTCCATCAGCCAGTCGACGCCGTCGACTCCGCCGGCCATGGCGTCCCGGTCCCCGCCCTCGGCCACCTTCGGGTCGACCATCTTCGGCGGCCGTGCGACACCGCAGCGCAGTATGATCGCCGGGCTTCCCCAGCCCGCCGTGTAGGCGGACCGGGGCTCGGGGTCGTGACGTCCCCGTCCGTCCAGCTTCGCGGGCAGCACCCGGTGCAGATCCCGGCACACCTTCGCCGTGCTCGCGTCGGGGCTGGGAACCGCCACCGTGGCGCTGTCGTCTGCGCTTGAGCAGCCCGCGACCGCGATCAGCAGCACGGGCGCGAGCAGGCCGAGAGGCCGGTGACGGAAGATGTTCACCGGCCAAGCGTAGACGGGGGCTACAGATGCACGACCGGGCAGGTCAGGGTGCGGGTGATGCCGTCCACTTGCTGGACCTTCGCGACCACCATGCGACCGAGGTCGTCGACGGTGTCGGCCTGAGCGCGCACGATGACGTCGTACGGACCCGTCACGTCCTCGGCCTGGATCACTCCAGGGATCTTGCTGATCGTCTCGGCGACGGTCGACGCCTTGCCGACCTCCGTCTGGATCAGGATGTACGCCTGTACCACGGAACCTCCAGGGCGGCCACGAGGATCATGTGGGGAAAAGGAACGCCACGGTATCGCGTCGCCGCTCCTCGCGGGGAGACCTGCGGGAACCGGGCTTGCGCGCCAGGGTGCAGGCACGACAGAAGTTGACGGTCACCTCGACCGTATCGGGGACACTGATGACGCGCGACCGGGCACATGGCAAGGGACAGAAGGGGAGCAAGGGGCATGAAGGGCACTGTCGGTGAGCTGGGGGAGTTCGGGCTCATCAGGGAGCTCACCTCCCGTCTCACCACCACCCCGGCGGTCCGGATCGGCCCCGGCGACGACGCCGCGGTGGTCGCCGCGCCCGACCGACGGGTGGTTGCCAGCACCGACATCCTGCTGGAGGGGCGGCACTTCCGCCGCGACTGGTCCACGGCGTACGACGTCGGCCGCAAGGCGGCGGCGCAGAACCTCGCGGACATCGCCGCGATGGGCGCCGTACCGACCGCGCTGCTGCTCGGCCTGGTCGTCCCGGCCGAACTCCCGGTCACCTGGCCCAGCGAGCTGATGGACGGCCTGCGCGACGAGTGCCAGGTCGCGGGCGCCTCCGTGGTCGGCGGGGACGTCGTGCGCGGGGACACGATCATGGTGTCGATCACCGCGCTCGGCGATCTGCGCAACCAGGAGCCGGTGACCCGCGGCGGAGCCCAGCCCGGCGACCTCGTGGCCGTCACGGGCTGGCTGGGCTGGTCCGCGGCCGGCTACGCGGTGCTCTCCCGCGGCTTCCGCTCCCCGCGTGCCTTCGTCGAGGCCCACCGGCGCCCCGAGCCGCCGTACCACGCGGGTCCGGCCGCCGCCGCGCTCGGCGCGACCGCGATGTGCGACGTGAGCGACGGACTCATCGCCGACCTCGGGCACATCGCCGAGGCCAGCAAGGTCCGAATCGACATCCGCTCCGGCGCGATCGACATCCCCACGCAGATGAACGACATCGGGCAGGCGGTCGGCGTGGACCCGCTGCAGTGGGTGCTGACCGGGGGAGAGGACCACGCGATCGTGGCGACCTTCCCGCCGGACGCCAAGCTGCCGGCCCGCTGGAAGGTCATCGGTGAGGTCCTCAACCCCTCGGCGCTGCCCCAGGTGACGGTCGACGGGGCGCCCTGGACCAGCAAGGGCGGCTGGGACCACTTCGGGGACATGGAGTCATGATTCCCCGGGTTCTCACGGTGGCCGGCTCCGACTCCGGCGGCGGCGCGGGCATCCAGGCCGACCTGAAGACCATGCTGGCGCTCGGTGTGCACGGGATGAGCGTGATCACGGCCGTGACCGCGCAGAACTCCCTGGGCGTGCAGGGCGCCTGGGAGCTGCCGGTTCAGGCCGTACGGGCCCAGTACCGCAGCGTCGTGGACGACATCGGCGTACAGGCCGTGAAGACCGGGATGCTGGCCTCGGCCGAACTGGTCGAGGCGGTCGCCGAATTGATCTCCGGCACGGACGCGCCGGCCGTGGTGGACCCGGTGGGCGTCTCCAAGCACGGCGACCCGCTGCTGGCCGCCTCCGCGCTGGACTCGGTCCGCACGAAGCTCCTGCCGGTGGCGACCGTGGCGACGCCGAACCTCGACGAAGTGGCCCAACTCACGGGGGTCCACGTCGAGTCCGAGGACGATCTACGACGGGCCGCGGCGGCCGTGCTGGAGTACGGGCCGCGGTGGGCGCTGATCAAGGGCGGGCATCTGTCCGGGGACGAGGCGGTGGACCTGCTGACGGACGGCTCCGCAGAGTACTGGCTGCGGGCACCCCGCCACGACAACCGGCACACGCACGGCACGGGCTGCACGCTCGCCTCCGCGGTCGCCTCGGGGCTGGCGAAGGGGCTGACCGTGCCGGAGGCCGTCACGGCGGCCAAGGAGTACGTCACCGGGGCGATCGCCGCCGGGTTCGCGCTGGGGGCGGGGATCGGGCCGGTGGACCACGGGTGGCGGTTCAGGAACTGAGCCGTTCGGGAACGGAACCGTTCAGGAACTGAACCGGGCGCGGGTACGGCAAAAAGCCGGTCCACCCTCAGGTGGACCGGCTCTGTGCAGCGAACCAAGCAGTGGCCGCGCGCTCAGCTGTAGCGTCAGCGCGAGACCTTGCCGGCCTTGATGCACGAGGTGCAAGCGTTCACGCGCTTCGGCGTCCCGCCGACCACGGTACGCACACGCTGGATGTTCGGGTTCCAGCGACGGGACGTACGGCGGTGCGAAAACGAGATGTTGTTGCCGAAGCCCGGCCCCTTGCCGCAGACGTCGCAGTTGGCAGCCACGGGTCACTCCAAAGACTTCAGATGCACTTACGGATAATCCCGGCAGGCCGGGATCGAGATCGCAGGATCAGAGATCTGGGTGGCGTTGCCAGGGGAACGGCCCGATCTGGATCGGGCAACCGGAGCAGCATACAACGACTGCGCCAGCACAACGAAACTACCATGGCTGATCAGGGGCCCGCTCCCGGCCCTCTTCCGGAGCAACCCCCTCCGGGGTCTACGCTGCGTCCACGTCCAGCCAGTCAGGGAGGCGCAGGTGGCGCAGGTGCCGCAGACATTCTTCGATGCTCTCGCGGTGCGCACCTGGTGCGGTCTGGCGCTGGGGGCGCTGGGACGGGCGCGCGAGGAGATCGACGCGATCAACGTCTACCCCGTGGCCGACGGGGACACCGGGACCAACCTCTACCTGACGCTGGAGTCGGCGGCGACCGCCGTGGAGGCCGTGTTCGCCGGGTACGGGACGGGGGCGCAGGAGCCCTCGCTCGGTGACGCCGTGCACGCGATGGCCCACGGCGCGCTCATCGGGGCCCAGGGCAACTCCGGGACGATCCTTGCCCAGCTGCTGCGCGGCATGGCCCAGGTCCTCGCCGAGGCGGAGGCCCGTGACGGGTCCCGCATCGACGGCGCGGGGCTGCGGCTGGCCCTGCGGCAGGCCGCCGACTCCGCACGCGAGGCCGTGGCCCACCCGGTCGAGGGCACGGTGCTGACGGTCGCCTCGGCCGCGGCGGACGCCGCCGAGGGAGCCGAGGGCGACTGCGGAACGGTCGCCCGGGCCGCCTACGAGGGCGCCAGCGTGGCCCTGGCGGCGACTCCGGGGCAGCTGGCCGTGCTGGAGCGGGCCGGGGTGGTCGACGCGGGCGGCCGAGGGCTCGTGGCCGTGCTGGGGGCGCTGGTGGAGGCGTGCACGGGGGAGGCGGTGCGCGAGGCCCCGAAGGCACCGGAAGCCGTCCCCGTGTCCGTGGTCGTTTCCGACGCACCCGCGCGCGTGGTGGCCGTTTCCGAGGCGGACCTGTGCGCCGAGGGCGCCGAGGACGGCGGACCCGCCTACGAGGTGATCTATCTCCTGGAGGCCGGCGACGAGGCCGTGGCCCGGCTGCGGGAGCGGCTCGACCCCCTCGGGGACTCCCTGGTCGTGGTCGGCGGCGACGGGCTGTGGAACGTCCATGTGCACGTCGACGACGCGGGCGCCGCCGTGGAGGCGGGCGTCGAGGCCGGCCGGCCGTACCGGATCCGGATCACGCACTTCGGGCTCGGCGACGTGCACACCGGCGGTGAGCGGCCGCCGCGGGAGCGCGCCCAGCGGGCGGTCGTCGCCGTCGTGCCCGGCGAGGGCCTGGCGGGGCTGTACACCGAGGCCGGCGCGACCGCCGTCCTCGCGCGCCCCGGGGAGCCGCCCGCCAGCGGGGAGCTGGTGCAGGCCGTACGGCGGGCCCACGCGCGCGAGGTCGTGCTGCTGCCCAACGACGCCGAGCTGCGGCACACGGCCGCCGCGGCCGCCGAGCAGGCCCGCACCGAGGGCATCCGGGTCGCTCTGATCCCGACCCGCTCGGCCGTGCAGGGCATCGCCGCGCTCGCCGTGCACGAGCCGGGGCGCCGGTTCGACGAGGACGTCGTCCAGATGACCTCGGCGGCGGGCGCCACCCGCTACGCCGAGGTCGTCGTCGCGGAACGGCAGTCCTGGACGACGGCCGGCATCTGCCAGGCCGGGGACGTCCTGGGCCTGATCGACGGGGACGTGGCGGTGATCGGCCCGGACGTCACCGCCACCGCCGAGACCGTGCTGGACCGCATGCTCCAGGCCGGCGGCGAGCTGGTCACCCTCGTCGTGGGCGACGAGGCGCCCGAGAGCGTCGCCGACCGCCTGGAATCACGCGTCCGCGAGTCCTACCTCGCGGTGGACACCGTGGTGTACCGGGGCGGCCGGCAGGGGGCGCTGCTGCTCATCGGCGTGGAGTGAACCGGCTCCGGGTCATTCCGGGTCATTGCCCGGCCCGGTCCAGCCGGAGCATCTGCGTCGCCTCCGCCCGCCGCTCCCGCACGGTCTCGTCCGTGCCGTCGGCGCCTTCGTAGGCCGCGAGCACGCCACGCGCGCGTGCCACCGCCTCGGCGGGGCGGCCCAGCTCGGCCTCCAGCCAGCCCGCGGCCAGCTCGGCACCGGTACGGCCGTGCAGCCCCTGCGCGCCGAGCGTGCCGAACACCGCGGCCGCGCGGTCCAGCTGGGTCACCGCGGCCTCGAACGCGCCCTGGACCACCCCGCGCCGCTCCTCGTCCTCCTCGGCCGCCGAGCGGGCCAGCAGGTCGCCGAACTGGCGGTGGGTGTTGCCGAGTTCCGCGGACAGCTGCTCCCGGGCCGCCGGGTCCGCCGCGGCCTCCCGCGCACGCTCGCACGCGCGCACCGCCTCCGTCATCAGCTCCCGCGCGCCCTCCGCTCCGGCCTCCCCGCGCAGCGCCAGCCAGCCGCGGGCGCGCAGCGAGCGGACGAGGAAGTGCGGGTTGCCGAGCGAGCGCCACAGCTCACCCGCGCGCGCGTAGGCCTGATCGGCCTCCTCCAGCAGCCCGGCGTTGCTCAGGGACTCGGCGGCGAGATGGGCGAGCGTGGCGTGGTCCTGCTGCTCGGGCCAGTGCCGGGCGATCTCGGCGGCCCGCAGCCGGTGTTCGGCCGCCTCCCGGTGCTCGCCCAGCTCGCTCAGGCAGTCCCCGAGCCACCACTGCGCCTGTACGACGGCCCCGTCGCCGTGCGTCTCGGCGGACAGGTCGGGCAGCGCCGACTCCAGCACCTCGGCGGCCTCCGCACACCGCCCCTGGCGCAGCAGGAAGCCGCCCAGCCGATGCCGCGCCCAGACGCCCAGCGTGGCGCTCTCGCCCGCCTCGTCGGCCCAGTGCGCGGCCTGAAGGGCCTGCTCCGCCGCCTCCACGACCTCGTCCCGCAGGCCGAGCACCTCGGCGAGCTGGAGATGCAGCTGGGCCCGCCCGGCGGTCTCCACGTACGGCCCGCCGTGCTCCAGGGCGGCCCGCAGCGCCCGCTCGGCCTCGGCCGCATCGCCGCGCTGCTGCGCCAGCGCCGCGACCTGCACCTCGTACTCCACCGCGAACCACGGCAGCCCGGCGCCCACGTACTCGGCGGCAGCCCGCCGCAACAGGCCCGCCGTCCGTTCGACGTCTCCGGACTCCCCGGCCAGCTCGGCGAGCATCGCCCGCGCCTCGGCGGCCCGCGCGGCCAGGCGCACGTCGTCTCCCGCCCGCCCGTCGACGAGCGCCAGCACTTCGAGCACGGCCCGTTCGGCCGCCGCACGCACCTCCGGGCCCGCCGCGCCCTCGGTGCCTTCGTGCACCCCTCGCATCAGGATCCGCGCCCGGCTCATCACGACCGACGCCGTCTGCCGTACTCCGGTGGCGTCCTCGGCGTACAGCGCGAGGGCCTCGTCGTACAGCGCGGCGACCGTTGTCAGGGCCTCGTCCACCTCGCCCGTCAGTGCGCGTATGTACGCCCCGCGCGCGCGTGCCGCCAGGGCCTCCCCGGGGTCGCCCGCCTCCGCGTACAGCGCGGCGGCCTGTTCGAACAGGGCGATGCCCTCGGGGCCCTGGGCCATCGCCTCGTGGTCGGCGATCTCCGCGCGGTCGCGGGCGTCCAGCTCGGTCACCTCGGCGGCCCGTGCGACCGCCGCCCAGGCCTCCAGGGCGTGCGGCTGCAGGGTGTCCGACAGCCGGCGCGCCTCGATGATCAGGGCGGACAGGTCCGGCTGATCGGGTACCCGGGGCGCCTCGGGTGCCGGGGGCGGGACCATGGGCCGCGGCGTGGAGCGCACCGTGCGCACGCCCAGCGGCAGCCGGTCCACCAGCGGGCGCTGGGCCATGCGCGCGCGGACGCGGTCGCCGACGTACGACGTGCCGTTGCGCCGGTCGAACCGCCCGGCCAGTTCCAGCGCCTCCGCGCGCGCGTGGGCGGCCAGTTCCCGTGCCGTCCAGGACCGTCCGGCAGGACCCGGCACCTGCCGCTCGCCGAGCCCCAGCTCGGTCAGCCGGTCCGCCAGCAGCGTCACCACGGCCATGAAGTCCAGCCGGCTGCGCGGCTGCCCGGTGTCCGTGAAGTACGCCGGTCGCTGCGCGAGCAGCTCCAGACCGCGCGCCTCGTTGCCGGTGAGCGCGCAGAACTCCAGGTGGTCCGCGTAGGCGCCCCGCATGCTCTCCATGGGGCGCACGAGGCGAAAGCCCCGCAGATGGTGGGCGCGGGCCTCGTCCAGGCGGCCCAGGCGCAGCAGGGGAGTCAGCGACGAGGCGAGGATCGTGTGCGGCTCGTGGGCACAGCTGTACTCGCCCTCCAGCACCGGCCGCCACAACCCCAGCGCGTCCTCGTCCCGGCCGCGCTTGACCTGCCAGGTGCCCTGACCGTGCAGCTCGCACGCGTGGCAGTCGGCCATCCGGTCCCGGTCCGCGGCCAGCCAGGCCGCGTACGCCCGCTCCGCGCGCTCCAGGTCGCCCATGTGCGCCGCGACACTGAACTCGGCGCTGCGCACCGCCCGTTCGGAGTGACCGGCGAGCCGGTAGCGGTGCTCCATCTCGCCGAGCCACTTCTCGATCGAGGCGAGCGGGATGTGCGGCTGGTCCAGCATGCCCGCCGACACCCACTTGAAGACCCAGTGCAGCGAGTGCGCCTCGTACTCGTCGAAGTCCTCCGGATGTTCGTCCCACAGGCGCAGCAGCCGCGCGAACGGGACGAACATCCGGTCCTTCTCGGAGCTGTAGTTGTAGACCTTCAGCTGGTGCCCGAGGGCCTCGATCACGGCGAGCGGGATGTTCAGCCTCTCGGCCTCGGCGAGCAGCTGCTCCGCGCGCGCGTTGCGCGCGGGACCCTCCGGCTGCTCGGAGTTCTCCGCCATCGCCCGGCGCAGCGCGTCGAAGTCCGTGCTCCCGTCGAGTTCACCCATCAGTGACCGTTCTCCCCGTGTGTGGCCCACTCCAGGAGGCCGATGAACGCCCGGTTGAGCAACGCCGAGTCGGCCGGCCTCAGCGGCCGCTGCGCCATCAGCAGCGCCTGCCCGTACAGCGACTCGGTGGCGGTGCCGATCAGCTCCGGGTCCCGCAGCGAACTGATCCTGCGGATCAGCGGGTTGAGATGGTTGAGCACCAGACGCGCGCGCGGGGCGCTGCCGCGCAGCGAGCCCAGGATGCCCGCCCACAGGTCGTCGGCCTGCTCCTCGGCCTCGGCCCGCGCCTGCTCGTGCCGGGCGGCGCGGTCGTCCAGGTGCAGCGCGGGCACGGACAGCGGGTGGAAGGCGCGCAGCACGACGTCACAGCCCAGCGGGTCGAGCTTCGCGCGCGCGGCCGCCAGGAAGCCGGACAGCGCCAGCTCCTCGGCCGGGTCCACCGCGTCCAGGTGCGCGGTCACGGTGTCCGCGTCCAGCTCGGCGACCACCGTCCCCGGCCGCACCGACGGCAGCGCCTCGACCAGCTCGCTGTCGTACGTGTAACCGCCGTTGACCACCCCGACGCCCTGCGCCGAGGCGATCGGCGCCACCTGCCGGTACTCCTCGACCGTCCGCGTGAAGTGCACCACCGGGTGCCGCTGCGCGAACTCCTCCAGGGACAGCTGCCCGTCGGTCGTCTCGAACGGCAGCCACGGCAGCATCGTGCGCAGCATGTCGCCGTCGTGCCGGGCCAGCGACTTCACACCCAGGTGATGCACGGCGAGGAACGCGGCCAGCCGCTCCGGATCGCCGGCCGCGAGCCCCGTGAGCCAGGACCGGATCCGCTCGCCGAGCGCCTCCCGCACGGCGGCCAGGGTCTCGTCCTCGTACAGCGACTCGCGCGAGGCCGTGGGCCGCAGGCTGTCGGTGTCCAGGACACAGCGCACGAAGAACGCCCAGTCGGGCAGCAGCTGTTCGGCCCGCTCGGTCAGCAGCATGCCCTTCAGGTGCACGCGGTGCGTGGCCCGCTGGGCCGGGCTGACCGCCGACGGCAGCACGTACGCCACCCCGCGGATCCCGGCCAGCGGCACGTCCAGCTCGATCGAGTCCAGCGGGGTGAAACCGAAGAGTTCGTGGCAGTGCCGGGCCAGCGCCACCCTTCGCGTGGCGGGACTCGGATAGGCGCGGTCCCAGGGCGCCGGAAGGTCCGTGACCGCATCCTCGCCCACCCGGACGTCGTACGGCAGCAGCGAGCCGAAGTCCCGGGCCAGGGCGCGGACCCGCTCGGGCGCCAGCCACTCGGCCGCGCCGGCCCGGGCCACCAGGTGCACGGTGGTGCCCGGCTCGGGCCGCTCGGCGTCGGGCAGCGTCCGCACGGTGTACGAGCCGTCGTCGTGGGCCGTCCACTCCACGGGCGGGGCCTCGGGCGTACGGGCGCTGCGGCTGACCACCCGGATGCGCTCGGCGACCACGAAACAGGCCAGCAGGCCGATACCGAACTGGCCGAGGAAGTCGGACCGGGCCTCCTGCAGGCCGTCCGCCCGCTTGGAACTGCGGCCGATCGTCGCCAGCAGGCTGTGCACGTCCGACTCGGTGAGCCCGATGCCGCTGTCCTCCACCCGCAGGGCGCCGCCCACGGCGTGCAGGCGCACCCGGGCCGGGGCACCCGGATCCTCGGCCCGGCGGGCGGTGATCGCGTCCACCGCGTTCTGCAGCAGCTCGCGCAGATAGACCTTGGGGCTGGAGTAGAGGTGATGGGAGAGCAGGTCCACCAGACCACGCAGGTCGACCTGGAACGTATGAGGTGACTGGGATGCCTGGGATGACTGTGGGGTCTGGGAGTCCATCGTCGCAGCGCCGGTGGGGGGAGCCTGCCTTCGGCGCGGGGTCGGGCGGTCCCGGATGGGGCGGTGACCGCGGGGGATGGCCGGAGCGCGCCATCCTAGGCCCGGAACAGCACCCCTGACCAGCGCTTCCGAGCACGTATACGGCACGAGGGCGCGGACCCGAGGGGGCACGTCTTCGGCATTGTCAGTGCAGTGGTGTGCAATGGATCTCGTGCCCGCACTGGAAGAACCACTGAAGAAGGTGCTCGGCCCCGCCACCGCGAAGGTGATGGCCGAGCACCTCGGCCTGCAGACCGTCGGCGACCTGCTGCACCACTACCCGCGCAGATACGAGGAGCGCGGCCAGCTCACGCACCTCGCCGACCTCCCCATGGACGAACACGTCACGGTGGTCGCCCAGGTCGCCGACGCCCGCCTGCACACCTTCGCCTCCGCCAAGGCCCCGCGCGGCAAGGGCCAGCGCCTGGAGGTCACCATCACGGACGGCAGCGGCCGGCTCCAACTGGTCTTCTTCGGCAACGGCGTTCACAAGCCCCACAAGGAGCTGCTGCCGGGCACCCGCGCGATGTTCGCGGGCAAGGTCTCCGTCTTCAACCGCCGCCTCCAACTCGCCCACCCCGCATACGAGTTGCTGCGCGGCGACGGCGACGAGACCGTCGAGACCTGGGCCGGCGCCCTGATCCCCATCTACCCGGCCACCGCCAAGCTGGAGTCCTGGAAGATCGGCAAGGCCGTCCAGACGGTGCTGCCCAGCGCCCAGGAGGCCCTCGACCCGCTGCCGCCCTCCCTCCGGGAGGGCCGGGGCCTGGTCACCCTCCCCGAGGCCCTGCTCAAGATCCACCGCCCGCACACCAAGGCCGACATCGCCGACGCCCGCGCCCGGCTGAAGTGGGACGAGGCCTTCGTCCTCCAGGTCGCCCTGGCCCGCCGCCGCCACGCCGACGCCCAACTCCCCGCCGTGCCGCGCCGGCCCAAGCCCGACGGCATCCTCACGGCCTTCGACGACCGCCTGCCCTTCACCCTCACCGAGGGCCAGCAGAAGGTCTCCAAGGAGATCTTCGACGACCTGGCGACGGAGCATCCGATGCACCGGCTGCTGCAGGGGGAAGTCGGATCGGGAAAGGCGCAGCCGCTGGACTCGCTTGTGCTGACACCGTCGGGTTTCCGACAGATGGGCGACATGCAGGTGGGGGACGAGGTCGTCGTGCCCGCCGGAGAGATCGCCGTCATCGATGGAGTCTTTCCGCAAGGCGAGCGAGATGTGTGGCGCATCGTGCTTTCCGATGACAGTTCCGTGGAATGCGACGATGAACACCTCTGGATCGTTGGCACGAGTTGTGCCTGGCATCGCGGTCAGCCGCCCAAGGTGATGACCACACGGGAAATCCGTCACGACCTGTTCAAGGCCAACGGATCGTCGAAGTGGTACCTCCCGGCGGCGACTCCCGTGGACCTGGGCGACGACTCCGTACTTCCCCTCGACCCCTATCTGTTCGGGCTCCTGCTCGGCGACGGCTCATTCCGGCACAACCTGCGGATTTCCACCATCGACACGGAGATCCGTGACGCGGTGGGAGCTTCTGTGGGGCCTGAGTGTCGGCTCGTTCCGGTCACTGGTTCCCGATGTGACTACACGATTCAGCTGACTCAGCGGTCGGGTGGAGTCCGCAATCCCGTCATTCAGATCCTGCGCGACCTGGGACTGTGGGGTCGGACTTCGCACGGCAAGTTCATCCCCGAAGAATTCAAGAACACATCGATCAAGAACCGTCTCGCTCTCCTGCAGGGCCTCCTGGACACCGACGGCACTGTTGACGCGAACGGCATGAGTATTTCCCTGTGCTCGGCCTCGGTGAGGCTGGCGGAGGACGTCGCCTGGCTTGTGCGGTCGCTGGGCGGCCGGGCGCGCATCCTGCCCAAGAAGTCCGCCTTCAACGTCTCTGTTGCACTGCCGGACGAGTACGCCCCCTTCAGACTCACCCGCAAGGCAGAGCGCGTCGGCCCGCGGCCGAAGTACAACAGTTTCCGGCGTGGGATCCGAGCGGTCGAGTACGTGGGGCGCAAGCCGGTCCAGTGCATCAGCGTCGCGCACCCCAGCCATGCCTATGTCACCGACCACTTCGCGGTGACGCACAACACGATGGTGGCCCTCCGTGCCATGCTCGCCGTCGTCGACGCGGGCGGGCAGGCCGCCATGCTCGCGCCCACCGAGGTGCTCGCCCAGCAGCACCACCGGTCGGTCGTCGAGATGATGGGCGAGCTGGCCGAGGGCGGCATGCTGGGCGGCGCCGAGCACGCCACCAAGGTCGTGCTGCTCACCGGCTCCATGGGCGCCGCGGCACGCCGTCAGGCGCTGCTCGACCTCGTCACCGCGGACGCCGGGATCGTGATCGGCACGCACGCGCTGATCGAGGACAAGGTGCAGTTCCACGACCTCGGCCTGGTCGTCGTCGACGAACAGCACCGCTTCGGCGTGGAACAGCGCGACGCCCTGCGCGGCAAGGGCAAGCAGCCCCCGCACCTGCTGGTCATGACGGCCACCCCCATCCCGCGCACGGTCGCGATGACCGTCTTCGGCGACCTGGAGACCTCCGTCCTCGACCAGCTCCCGGCCGGCCGCTCCCCGATCGCCACCCACGTGGTCCCCGCCGCCGACAAGCCGCACTTCCTGGCCCGCGCCTGGGAGCGGGTGCGCGAGGAGGTGGAGAACGGCCATCAGGCGTACGTCGTCTGCCCCCGGATCGGCGACGACATCGACGAGGCGGCCGACCCGAAGAAGGCGAAGAAGTCCCCGGAGGACGAGGCCGAGAAGCGCCCGCCCCTGGCCGTCCTCGAAGTGGCCGGCCACCTGGCCAAGGGCCCCCTCCAGGGCCTCAGGGTCGAGATCCTCCACGGCCGCATGCACCCCGACGACAAGGACGCGGTCATGCGCCGCTTCGCCGCCGGCGAGACCGACGTCCTGGTCGCCACCACGGTCATCGAGGTCGGCGTGAACGTCCCGAACGCCACCGCCATGGTGATCATGGACGCCGACCGCTTCGGCGTCTCCCAGCTGCACCAGCTCCGCGGCCGCGTGGGCCGAGGCTCGGCCCCCGGCCTGTGCCTGCTGGTCACCGAGATGCCCGAGGCCAGCGCCGCCCGCCAGCGCCTGAACGCCGTGGCCTCCACCCTCGACGGCTTCGAACTCTCCCGCATCGACCTGGAGCAGCGCCGCGAGGGCGACGTCCTCGGCCAGGCCCAGTCCGGCGCCCGCACCAGCCTCCGGGTCCTGGCCGTGATCGAGGACGAGGAGGTCATCGCGGAGGCGAGGGAGGAGGCGGCAGCGGTCGTGGCGGCGGACCCGGAGCTGGCCGGCCTCCCCGCCCTGCGCACGGCCCTGGACGCCCTCCTGGACGAGGAGCGAGAGCAGTACCTGGAAAAGGGCTAGAGGTGAGTACTCCCGCCGACGACGACCAGGCACCCACCCCCCGCGGCCTGCCAAACTGAACCGTAAAGAAGCCCACAAAGAAGGACCTCCCAATGACCCGCGTGATCGCCGGCGCAGCCGGCGGACGCCGCCTGGCCGTCCCGCCAGGGACAGGCACCCGGCCGACATCAGACCGCGCACGCGAGGGCCTCTTCTCCACCTGGCAGTCCCTCCTCGGCGGCCCCCTGGACGGCGAACGGGTCCTCGACCTCTACGCGGGTTCGGGCGCCGTAGGCCTGGAGGCCCTCTCCCGGGGCGCGAGCCACACGCTGCTCGTCGAGGCGGACGCCCGCGCCGCGAAGATCGTCCGCGAGAACGTGAAAAACCTGGGCCTCCCCGGCGCCGAGGTGAGGGCGGGCAAAGCGGAACAAGTGATCAGAACGGCACCTCCCGCCGAGCCGTACGACCTCGTCTTCCTCGACCCCCCGTACGTTGTCACAGATCACGATCTTCGCGAGATTCTCCTCACACTCCACTCGGAAGGCTGGCTCGCTGAGCAAGCGCTCGTCACCGTGGAGCGCAGCACCAGAGGCGGTGAATTCCACTGGCCGGACGGCTTCGAGGCCCTCCGGTCCCGTCGTTACGGCGAGGGAACGTTTTGGTACGGTCGCGCCGCCTCTACGTGCGAAGACGCACGATGACCGGACCGGAGAGCGAGGGATCACAAGTGCGCCGCGCCGTCTGCCCCGGGTCGTTCGACCCGATCACCAACGGACACCTCGACATCATCGCCCGCGCTTCCCGTCTGTATGACGAGGTCTACGTCGCGGTGATGATCAACAAGTCCAAGAAGGGCCTGTTCGAGATCGACGAGCGGATCGAGCTGATCCGCGAGGTCACCGCCGAGTACGGCAACGTGATCGTCGAGGCCTTCCACGGCCTCCTCGTCGACTACTGCAAGCAGCGCGACATCCCGGCCATCGTCAAGGGCCTGCGCGCGGTCAGCGACTTCGACTACGAGCTCCAGATGGCCCAGATGAACATGGGCCTCACGGGAGTCGAGACGCTGTTCGTGCCGACCAACCCGACCTACAGCTTCCTGTCCTCCTCGCTCGTCAAGGAGGTCGCGGCCTGGGGCGGCGACGTCTCCCATCTGGTGCCGCCCCCCGTCCTCGAGGCCCTCAACGCGCGTCTGCGCCAGGACTGAACGGGCTACAGTCGTCCCGTCCGTCTCCAACACAGCTGTAGAGAGTGGCGAGCACAGGTGGACGTCCAGAAGAAGCTCGACGAGATCGTCTCCGCGGTCTCCGGCGCCCGGTCCATGCCCATGTCGGCGTCGTGCGTGGTCAACCGCGCCGAGCTGCTCGCGATGCTCGAAGAGGTGCGCCAGGCCCTGCCCGGGTCCCTCGCGCAGGCGCAGGAGCTGATCGGCGACCGCGAGCAGATGGTCGAGCAGGCCCGCCAGGAGGCCGAGCGGATCATCGGGAACGCGCACGCCGAACGCGGCTCGCTGATCTCCGACACCGAGATCGCCCGGCGCTCCCAGGCCGAGGCCGACCGGATCCTCGCCGAGGCCCGCACGGAGGCCGAGGAGGTCCGCGCCGAGGCCGACGACTACGTCGACTCCAAGCTCGCCAACTTCGAGGTCGTCCTCACCAAGACCCTCGGCTCGGTCGGCCGCGGCCGCGAGAAGCTGCTCGGCACCGGGCCCGGCCTGGACGAGAACGGCTACGAGGACGAGGACGCCCCCGAGCGCAGCCAGGACCCCGAGACCCTGCGCCACAACGCGGACGCCTACGTCGACGCCAAGCTGGGCGCCTTCGAGGCGGTGCTCGCCAAGACCCTGGATGCCGTCGGCCGCGGCCGGCAGAAGCTGCACGGCCGGATCGCCACGGACGACCTCGGCGCGCTCGCCGACGACACCACGACGTTCCAGCACTCCAGCGACGCCGACTACCTCGCCGACCTCGCCGACACCCCGGCCGAACGCCCGGCCCAGTCCCAGCCGGCTCAGCCTGCCCAGCCGCCGCAGCCGTCGTACGAGCCGCAGCCTGCCTACGGCTACCAGCAGCAGCCGGACCCGTACGCGGGCTTCCCGCAGCAGTCCGACTACGCCCAGCAGGACCCGTACGGCTACCAGCAGGCCGATCCCTACGCCGCCTACCAGGGCTACGACGCCCAGCAGGCCGGCTACGAGCCCCAGCAGCCCCAGCAGCAACCCCAGTCCCAGCAGGGCTACGCTCTCGACGAGACGAGCCTCTTCGACACGAGCATGATCAGTGCGGAGCAGCTGCGCGCCTACGAGCAGGGCCGGGGCCTGTAGGACCTGTGCGATGCGCCTCCGATGCGCCGCGGCCGGGTACCGGATTGGGCCCTGAGCGAAAGGTCCAGTATCCTGGCTCTTCGGTCGCGCGTACGTCCGCGATCAACGCTGCCCGGGAATACCGACGGGCGGCGTCCCTCCGAGTTCGAAGATCGAAAGCAGGAATGGCTCCCAACGCCCGCCTCGACCACCGCAACCCCCTCGTGTTCGACACGCACGAGCTGGGTCGGCGTCCTGGCGCGCTGCAGCGCCTGACCCGCGAGATCGACGCTCCCGCGGATCTCGGTATCCAGGGAGTCATCGGAGTGCCGGAAGGCGCCCCGTTGGAGCTCGAACTCCGACTCGAGTCGGTCATGGAAGGTGTGCTCGTCACAGGCACCGCCCGTGCACAGGCCGAGGGGGAGTGCGTAAGGTGTCTGGAGCCGGTCGGGCTGGAGCTCGAAGCGGACTTCCAGGAGCTGTTCTCGTACCCTGACGCCGACGACCGGGGCCGTGTGATCGCGGAACCGGGCGACGACGCCGAGGACGACGAGGACAGGTTCTTCCTCGAGGACGGACTTTTCGACCTCGAACCTCTGCTGCGTGATGCGGTGGTGCTCGCACTGCCGATGCAGCCGGTGTGCCAGGACGACTGCCCCGGTCTGTGCTCCGAGTGTGGAGCGCGGCTCGTGGACGACCCGGACCACCACCACGACGCCGTCGACATCCGTTGGGCGGCTTTGCAGGGACTCGCCGGTTCACTCGGAGACGGCGAGAAGGACGAGATGAGCGGCGGCGCGCTTCCATCAGCGCACGCCGACGAGAAGCAGGAGAAGTAGCCGTGGCTGTTCCGAAGCGGAAGATGTCGCGCAGCAACACGCGCCACCGCCGGTCGCAGTGGAAGGCTGCGGTCCCCACCCTGGTTGCGTGCGAGCGCTGCCACGAGCCCAAGCAGCAGCACATTGCGTGCCCGTCTTGCGGCACCTACAACAAGCGCCAGGTCCTCGAAGTCTGAGCGGGCTGGTGAGAGGCACTGTGTCCAGTCCCAAGAAGGCGGAAGACGCCAAGGCGGACGCACCCGCCAAGAAGAAGGCGGACAACACGGCCTCGTCCCACACGCTTCTGGAAGGGCGGCTCGGCTACCAGCTCGAGTCCGCCCTTCTGGTGCGCGCGCTGACCCACCGTTCCTACGCGTACGAGAACGGCGGTCTGCCGACGAACGAGCGGCTGGAGTTCCTCGGGGACTCCGTGCTCGGCCTCGTCGTCACGGACACGCTGTACCGCATCCACCCCGACCTGCCCGAGGGCCAGCTGGCCAAGCTGCGGGCCGCGGTGGTCAACTCGCGTGCGCTGGCGGAAGTGGGCCGCGGCCTCGACCTGGGCGCCTTCATCCGGCTCGGCCGGGGTGAAGAGGGCACGGGCGGCCGGGACAAGGCGTCCATCCTTGCCGACACCCTTGAAGCGGTGATCGGCGCGGTCTATCTCGATCAGGGCCTCGACGCGGCGTCCGAGCTGGTGCACCGGCTCTTCGACCCGCTGATCGAGAAGTCCTCGAACCTCGGAGCCGGCCTGGACTGGAAGACCAGTCTCCAGGAGCTCACCGCGATCGAGGGGCTCGGCGTGCCCGAGTACCTGGTCACGGAGACCGGCCCCGACCACGAGAAGACCTTCACTGCTGCCGCCCGCGTCGGAGGCGTCTCGTACGGCACCGGCACCGGCCGCAGCAAGAAGGAGGCGGAGCAGCAGGCAGCCGAGTCCGCCTGGCGGTCCATCCGGGCCGCGGCGGACGAGCGTGCCAAGGCGGCCAAGGAGGCCGCCGAGGACGACACGTCGTCCGCCACCGCCTGACCTCCTACAAGAGCACAACACCGAGCGCCCGTCCGAAGCCTGTCTCCGGGCGGGCGCTCGGTTCATCCACCGGTCCGTACGGGGGTCCCGATGCCCGAGTTGCCCGAGGTCGAGGTCGTCCGGCGGGGTCTTGCGCGGTGGGTCGCCCATCGCACCGTCGCCGACGTCGAGGTGCTGCACCCGCGCGCCGTGCGCCGGCACATCGCGGGCGCCGACGACTTCGCGCACCGTCTCAAGGGCCACCACATCGGCACTCCCAGCCGGCGCGGCAAGTACCTGTGGCTGCCGCTGGAGGAGACGAACCAGTCCGTCCTGGCCCACCTCGGCATGAGCGGCCAGCTGCTGGTGCAGCCGCACGAGGCGCCGGACGAGAAGCATCTGCGCATCCGCGTCCGCTTCGCCGACTCCCTGGGCACCGAGCTGCGCTTCGTGGACCAGCGCACCTTCGGCGGCCTCTCGCTGCACGACAACACCCCCGAGGGCCTGCCCGACGTCATCGCGCACATCGCCCGCGACCCCCTCGACCCGCTGTTCGACGACGAGGCCTTCCATCTGGCCCTGCGGCGCAAGCGGACCACCATCAAGCGGGCCCTGCTGGACCAGTCGCTGATCAGCGGGGTCGGCAACATCTACGCGGACGAGGCCCTGTGGCGCGCCCGCATCCACTACGAGCGCCCCACGGCCAACTTCACCCGCCCGGTCACGACGGAACTGCTCGGCCACGTCCGCGACGTGATGAACGCGGCCCTCGCCGTCGGCGGCACCAGCTTCGACAGCCTGTACGTCAACGTCAACGGCGAGTCGGGCTACTTCGACCGGTCCCTGGACGCGTACGGCCGTGAGGGCTTGCCCTGCAAACGGTGCGGCACCCCCATGCGCCGCCGCCCCTGGATGAACCGGTCCAGCTACTTCTGCCCGAAGTGCCAGCGGCCACCGCGCAAGGGCTGAGTCCCGGTCGGTCTACGACGGCTCCCGGGCGTCGTACGCCTCGCGTGCCGCCAGCACCTCGTCCATGGACCCTTCCACGCAGTGGATGAGCGCCAGCAGCCGCTCGGCGACCTGCCGGCCCAGCGCAGTCAGCTGGTAGTCCACGCGGGGCGGATTGGTCGGCTGGGCCTCGCGGTGGACCAGACCGTCGCGTTCCAGCGCGTGCAGCGTCTGGGACAGCATCTTCTCGCTCACCCCGTCGACACGGCGGCGCAGTTCGTTGAAACGCAGCGAGCCCTCGTACAGCGCGCCGAGCGTCAGCCCGCCCCAGCGGCCAGTGACGTGCTCCAGCGTGCCGCGCGAGGGGCAGGCCTTGGCGAAGACGTTGTAGGCGAGGTCCTCGAACTCCTGGGTCGTGGCGGTCATACGGGCAAGAGTACGCGGGCGCAGCGCTAACCACCAGGTTGCACTAACCGTAAGTTAGTGCTTTCCTGTGGTCACTGCTTTTGAGCTGCCCTTTCGAGGAGTACCTATGACCACCCCTGTCGTTTCCATCGCCTACCACTCCGGCTACGGCCACACCGCCGTGCTCGCCGAGGCCGTCCGCGCCGGTGCCGCGGAGGCCGGTGCCGAGGTCCATCTGATCAAGGTGGACGAGATCACCGACGAGCAGTGGGAGACCCTGGACCGTTCCGACGCGATCGTCTTCGGTTCGCCCACCTACATGGGCACCGCCTCCGGCGCCTTCCACGTCTTCGCCGAGGCGTCCTCCAAGCGCTGGTTCGGCCAGGACTGGAAGGACAAGCTGGCGGCCGGCTTCACCAACTCCGGCTCCAAGAGCGGCGACAAGCTGCACACCCTGCAGTTCTTCCAGATCCTCGCCGCCCAGCACGGCATGAACTGGGTCAACCTCGGCCTGCACCCCGGCTGGAACAACAGCGAGGGCTCCGAGCACGACCTCAACCGCCTCGGCGTCTTCGCGGGCGCGGCCGCCCAGACCAACGTGGACGAGGGCCCGGAGGGCGTGCACAAGGCCGACGTGGCCACGGCCGAGCACCTGGGCCGCCGGGTGACGGAGACGGCGAAGGTGTTCGCACTGGGCCGCGCAGCCGCGTAGAGCGCTCAGCGCCCGGCGGTCATTGCCCGACGGGCTGTCTCAGTAGCCGAAGTCCTGCGTCCACCAAGGGCCGTCCGACCCGAGGTGCACGCCGACTCCGAGGGTCTTGAAGTCGCAGTTCAGGATGTTGGCGCGGTGGCCGGGGCTGTTCATCCAGGCCTGCATCACGGCCTTCGCGTCCGCCTGGCCGCGGGCTATGTTCTCGCCGCCGAGGCCGGTGATGCCCGCCTTCGCGGCCCGGTCCCACGGGGTGGCCCCGTCCGGGTCGGTGTGGTCGAAGAAGTCGCGCGCGGCCATGTCGCCGCTGAACGCCTCGGCCAGCTTGGTCAGCGAGGAGTTCGCCGCCAGCGCGCTGCACCCGACCTTCGCCCGCTCCTCGTTGACGAGCTTCAGCACCTCCGCCTCGGCGGCGGCCTGGGCCGACACCGTCACCGGCGCGGAGGATGCCGTCGGCGCCTGGGGTGCCTTGTGCGACGGGGTGTGCTTCGGCTTGGCGGCCGGCTTCGGCTTCTTCGACGGGTTCTTCGTCGGGGTGGCCGAGGCCGAGGTGGACTCGGAGGCGGATGCCGACGCGGACGGGGTCGGTGACGCCGAGGGTTCGCTGCCACGGCTTGACGACGAGCCGCCGACCGGGCTGTCCGCGCTGCCCGAGGTGCCACCCTGCTCGGTGGTGGTGTTGCTGGGGGAGTCCGCGGCCTGCACCTGCTCGCCGCCGGTGGTGTGCGAGCCGCCGCCGAGCTGGTAGTGCTGCAGGCCCGGCACCGCACCGGTGGTCACCGCGACCGTGCCGAGGGCGACGGCGGCGGAGATCCCGAGCAGGCCCGTGCGCACCGGCTTCGCGACCTTCTTGCGGTGCCGGTGGCCATGGGACGGACCGCCGGCCGGGGTGAACCCGCTGCCGCCGAAGGTGTCCCACGACGGCTCGCCGTCCATCGCGTACAGGTAGGCCGTGCTCCTGGCGTTGGTCTCGGCGTACGCCTCGGGGTTCAGGTACGGCGCGATGCCCATGGGGGCGCGGTCGCCCGCGTACGAGTTCAGCGGGTCTTCGCCGCCCGTGACGGGGCGGTTCGTGTGGGTGACCCCCGTGGCGCGGCCCGGGGCGCCGCGGCCGGCGGCGGAGCGTCGGTGGCGTCCCATGTCCTTGCCCTCTTCTCGTCTCGCGGGGTCGACCCGGCCCCAGGCGCCTCGGTGGCGATTGACCTCCGGTCAACCCAACTCACTCGATCTAGTGAGTTTCATATGAGATTCATTGGGTCGGGACGGTACCCCATGCGAGTGAGGGGGGAAGTGTTCCGAGCGACTTTGGGCCGTTAGGTTGCATCCATGAGCGAGGATGTTCGACTGGTTGCCTGGGTCCGTGGACGCGTCCAAGGTGTGGGTTTTCGCTGGTTCACGCGGGCCAAGGCGCTGGAGATCGGCGGTCTGAGTGGTTTTGCTCTCAATCTGGGCGACGGCCGCGTCCAGGTGGTCGCGGAAGGGCCGCGCGTGGGTTGCGAGGGGCTGCTGGACTGGCTGGGGGGCGGCGACACGCCCGGGCACGTGGACGGTGTCACCGAGATCTGGGACACACCCCGCGGCGGCTACGACGGCTTCGCCATCCGCTGACCCGATTCTGTAAAGCCCCGCAGGCCGACCCGCGGCGATCTGCCCCGGGCACATGCCCGGAGCAGAAATGAGCTGGTGGTTGCCAAGAAGGGCGAGGCATGGCAGGCTCCACCGATACAGCTGATCGTCACGCCCTGAGGGCCCCGCAGGAGCAGCAGCGCCGCCGTTCACAGGCTGCGCGCCCCGGGTTTGCCCGCCAATACAGGGCGTGATCGTGTTGACCGTCAAACTTTTTGGTGAGACGCTGAAAGCCCCGCGCACCTTAGCTGTTTGGCATGTAAGAACGGCAGAGCAACACTCGAGTGTGTCAAGCACCGCGGGTGCGAATCCCTCACGACCCACACCGCATCGGTCGGTCACTCAGTGTGGAGGACCATCCATCATGGCAAAGGCGCTTCTCGGTTACGTCGGCGGCTCCGACCCTCGACTCCTCGCCGAGATGCGACGGCTGCAGCAGCGTGTCCAGGACCTGGAGTCCGAGCTCGTACGGATCCAGGCGGAGAACGACGCGCTGACGGCTGCCGCCTCTCAGGACAGGATCATGGAGAGCATCGACGCACACCAGGCGGAGCCTGCGCTCACCTGATCGCTGCATCAGCTCCACAACAGCAGTCGCAGCGGTTGGGCTGCCCGTAATCAACCGCACAGTTGTCAGACGACTGAGACCCAGCCGTCAGAGTTGCAAGGGACGCTTCGGCGTCCCTTCTTTCTTTCCCCCGCATCCTTTCACTGTCTTTAACGTCTGGTGTGCCCTGCATGTTCAACGGCGAAACCGTGGGGTTGCGAGTGTTCGTGGAGTGAGATAGCGGCGGAAGGTAGAGTCCAGCGGCGTGCACCTCAAGGCCCTGACCCTCCGCGGGTTCAAGTCGTTCGCCTCGGCGACCACGCTCCGGTTCGAACCGGGTATCACGTGTGTCGTCGGCCCGAACGGCTCGGGCAAGTCCAACGTCGTGGACGCGCTCAGCTGGGTCATGGGCGAGCAGGGCGCCAAGTCGCTGCGCGGCGGCAAGATGGAGGACGTCATCTTCGCCGGCACCACCGGCCGCCCGCCGCTGGGCCGCGCCGAGGTGTCCCTGACCATCGACAACTCCGACGGGGCGCTGCCCATCGAGTACGCCGAGGTCACCATCACGCGGATCATGTTCCGCAACGGCGGCAGCGAGTACCAGATCAACGGCGACACCTGCCGTCTCCTGGACATCCAGGATCTGCTGTCCGACTCCGGCATCGGCCGCGAGATGCACGTCATCGTCGGCCAGGGCCAGCTCGACTCCGTCCTGCACGCGGACCCGATGGGCCGCCGCGCCTTCATCGAGGAGGCTGCGGGTGTGCTCAAGCACCGCAAGCGCAAGGAGAAGGCGCTGCGGAAGCTGGACGCGATGCAGGCCAACCTCGCGCGCGTGCAGGACCTCACCGACGAGCTGCGCCGCCAGCTCAAGCCGCTCGGCCGCCAGGCCGCGGTCGCCCGCCGGGCCGCCGTCATCCAGGCCGACCTCCGCGACGCGCGCCTGCGGCTGCTCGCCGACGACCTCGTACGCCTGCGCGAGGCCCTGAAGACCGAGATCGCCGACGAGGCGGCCCTGAAGGAGCGCAAGGAAACCGCCGAGCAGGAGTTGAAGAAGGCGCTCCAGCGGGAGGCCCTGCTGGAGGACGAGGTACGGCAGCTCACCCCGCGCCTGCAGCGCGCCCAGCAGACCTGGTACGAGCTGTCCCAGCTGGCCGAGCGGGTGCGCGGCACGATCTCGCTGGCCGATGCCCGGGTGAAGAGCGCCACCTCCGCACCCCCCGAGGAGCGGCGCGGCCGCGATCCCGAGGACATGGAGCGCGAGGCCGCCCGCATCCGCGAGCAGGAGGCCGAGCTGGAGGCAGCCCTGGAGGCGGCCGAGCGGGCCCTGGAGGACACGGTCGCGCACCGCGCCGAGCTGGAGCGTGAACTGGCCGTCGAGGAGCGGCGCCTGAAGGACGTGGCCCGAGCGATCGCCGACCGCCGCGAGGGCCTGGCCCGGCTGGGCGGCCAGGTCAACGCGGCCCGTTCGCGAGCAGCAGCCGCCCAGTCCGAGATCGACCGTCTGGCCGCCGCCCGCGACGAGGCGCAGGAACGTGCCGTCGCCGCCCAGGAGGAGTACGAGGCCCTCAAGGCCGAGGTCGACGGCCTCGACGCCGGCGACGCGGACCTGGCCGAACAGCACGAGGCGGCGAAACGGCGGCTCGCCGAGGCCGAGTCCGCGTTGAGCGCGGCCCGCGAGGCCGCCACCGCGGCCGAACGCAGGCGCGCCGCGACCCAGGCCCGACGCGAGGCGCTGGCGCTGGGCCTCAGGCGCAAGGACGGCACCGGCATACTGCTGGGCGCCCGGGACCGCCTCACCGGACTCCTCGGCCCGGCAGCGGAACTGCTGACGGTGACCCCGGGCCACGAGGTTCCCCTGGCCGCGGCCTTCGGCGCGGCGGCCGACGCCATCGCCGTGACGACACCGGCATCGGCGGCCGAGGCGATCCGGCTCCTGCGCAAGCAGGACGGCGGGCGAGCGGCGCTGCTGCTGGCGGGGGTGCCGGAGGGCAGCGGTTCGAGGGAGCACGGCCCGGATGCCGGCACCCCGGGCAGCCCCGGCCCCGAGGGACACCCCTTCGCCGCCGACCTGGTCCGCGGCCCCGCCGAACTCATGCCCGCCGTACGCCGCCTGCTGCGCGGCATCGTCGTCGTGGGCACGCTCGAAGACGCCGAGGACCTCGTCTACGCCCACCCCGAGCTGACCGCCGTCACCGCCGAGGGCGACCTGCTCGGCGCGCACTTCGCGCACGGCGGGTCGGCCGGGGCGCCCAGTCTGCTGGAGGTACAGGCCTCCGTGGACGAGGCCGCCGCGGAGCTGGAGGAGCTGGCGGTGCGGTGCGAGGAACTCACCGAGGCGCAGCACGCGGCGACCGCGCGGCGCACCGAGGCCGCCGCGCTCGTGGAGGAACTGGGGGAGCGGCGCCGGGCCGCCGACCGGGAGAAGTCGGGCGTGGCCCAGCAGCTGGGCCGGCTCGCCGGGCAGGCGCGCGGTGCCGCCGGGGAGGCCGAGCGGTCCACGGCGGCTGCGGCACGCGCGCAGGAAGCGCTCGACAAGGCCGTACAGGACGCCGAGGAGCTGGCCGAACGGCTGGCCGTCGCCGAGGAGATGCCGGTCGAGGAGGAGCCGGACACCTCGGTGCGGGACCGGCTCGCGGCCGACGGCGCCAACGCGCGGCAGACCGAGATGGAGGCCCGGCTCCAGGTCCGTACGCACGAGGAGCGGGTGAAGGGGCTCGCCGGGCGGGCCGACTCGCTGGACCGCGCCGCCCGCGCGGAGCGCGAGGCACGCGTGCGTGCCGAGCAGCGGCGGGCGCGGCTGCGGCACGAGGCGGCCGTCGCGGAGGCCGTCGCCTCCGGCGCACGCCAGCTGCTCGCGCATGTCGAGGTGTCCCTGACCCGCGCCGAGCAGGAGCGGGCCGCGGCCGAGGCCGCCAAGGCCGCGCGGGAGCGGGAGCTGACCGCCGCGCGCACCACCGGCCGCGACCTCAAGGCCGAGCTGGACAAGCTCACCGACTCCGTCCACCGCGGCGAGGTGCTCGGCGCCGAGAAGCGGCTGCGGATCGAGCAGCTGGAGACCAGGGCGCTGGAGGAGCTGGGCGTGGAGCCCGCGGGGCTCATGTCCGAGTACGGCCCCCATCAGCTCGTACCGCCGTCCCCGCCCGCCGAGGGCGAGGAGCTGCCGGAGGACCCCGAGCACCCGCGCAACCGGCCGAGGCCGTTCGTGCGCGGTGAGCAGGAGAAGCGGCTCAAGGCCGCCGAACGCGCCTACCAGCAGCTCGGCAAGGTGAACCCGCTCGCCCTGGAGGAGTTCGCCGCGCTGGAGGAGCGCCACAAGTTCCTCAGCGAGCAGCTCGAAGACCTGAAGAAGACCCGCGCCGACCTGCTCCAGGTCGTGAAGGAGGTCGACGAGCGCGTCGAGCAGGTCTTCACCGAGGCCTACCGGGACACCGCCCGCGAGTTCGAGGGCGTCTTCAGCCGCCTCTTCCCGGGCGGCGAGGGGCGGCTGATCCTGACCGACCCCGACAACATGCTCACCACGGGTGTCGACGTCGAGGCCCGCCCGCCGGGCAAGAAGGTCAAGCGGCTGTCCCTGCTCTCCGGCGGCGAGCGGTCGCTGACCGCGGTGGCGATGCTGGTGTCGATCTTCAAGGCCCGGCCGAGCCCGTTCTACGTCATGGACGAGGTCGAGGCCGCCCTGGACGACACCAACCTCCAGCGGCTGATCCGGATCATGCAGGAGCTGCAGGAGTCCTCGCAGCTGATCGTGATCACGCACCAGAAGCGCACGATGGAGGTCGCCGACGCGCTCTACGGCGTGTCCATGCAGGGCGACGGCGTGTCGAAGGTCATCTCTCAGCGGCTCCGCTAGACAAACCCTCAAGATCAACTAACTCTGTCTTTACTTCTTGAACACAGAGCCCTTCCGCCTATCTCAAAACTCACAGCAGATGAACTATTGACTTCGAAACTTGAAGGCATAGTCTCTGCAACGTTGCTTTTACCTTCAGGTGTCACCACCTGAGAGGGCTCACCCCCACCCGGCAGCGTTGCCGTGGCCCGAGGAGTTTTTTTCGTGACCAGCACAGCGCAGGCACAGCAAGGAGCCAGGACGGCTCACCCCGAGCATCTCGGGCACGTCATCTTCATCGCGGCGGCGGCCGCGATGGGCGGCTTCCTGTTCGGCTACGACAGCTCCGTGATCAACGGCGCCGTCGAGGCCATCCGTGACCGCTACGACATCGGCTCCGCGGCCCTCGCCCAGGTCATCGCCATCGCCCTGATCGGCTGCGCCATCGGCGCCGCGACCGCCGGCCGCATGGCCGACCGGATCGGCCGTATCCGCGTGATGCAGATCGCCGCCCTGCTGTTCACGGTCAGCGCCGTCGGGTCGGCCCTGCCCTTCTCGCTGTGGGACTTCGCCCTCTGGCGCGTCGTCGGCGGCTTCGCCATCGGCATGGCCTCGGTCATCGGCCCCGCCTACATAGCCGAGGTCGCCCCGCCCGCGTACCGCGGCCGCCTCGGCTCCTTCCAGCAGGCCGCGATCGTCATCGGCATCGCCATCTCGCAGCTGGTCAACTGGGGCCTGCTGGGCGCCGCCGGCGGCGACCAGCGCGGCAAGCTGATGGGCCTGGAGGCCTGGCAGGTCATGCTCGGCGTGATGGTCGTCCCGGCCGTGCTGTACGGCCTGCTCTCCTTCGCGATCCCCGAGTCCCCGCGCTTCCTGATCTCCGTCGGCAAGCGTGACCGCGCCCGCGAGATCCTCGCCGAGGTCGAGGGTCAGGACCGTGACCTGGACGCCCGTGTCGCCGAGATCGAGCAGGCGATGAACAGCGAGCACAAGTCCACCTTCAAGGACCTGCTCGGCGGTGGCTTCTTCTTCAAGCCGATCGTCTGGATCGGCATCGGCCTCTCGGTCTTCCAGCAGTTCGTCGGCATCAACGTCGCGTTCTACTACTCCTCGACGCTGTGGCAGTCGGTCGGTGTCGACCCGACGGACTCGTTCTTCTACTCCTTCACGACGTCGATCATCAACATCGTCGGCACCGTGATCGCGATGATCTTCGTGGACCGCGTCGGCCGCAGGCCGCTGGCGCTCATCGGCTCGGTCGGCATGGCCGTCGGCCTCGCGCTGGAGGCCTGGGCGTTCTCCCACCACCTGGTCGACGGCAAGCTGCCCGCGACCCAGGGCTGGATCGCCCTGGTCGCCGCCCATGTGTTCGTCCTCTTCTTCGCCCTGTCCTGGGGCGTGGTCGTCTGGGTCATGCTCGGCGAGATGTTCCCGAACAAGATCCGCGCCGCCGCCCTGGGCGTGGCCGCCGCCGCGCAGTGGATCGCCAACTGGGCCATCACCGCGAGCTTCCCGTCGCTGGCCGACTGGAACCTGTCCGGCACCTACGTGATCTACACGGTGTTCGCCGCGCTCTCCATCCCGTTCGTCCTGAAGTTCGTCAAGGAGACGAAGGGCAAGGCGCTGGAGGAGATGGGCTAGACCCCACAGTCCCGAGGAGACGGGCCAAGTCCCCGCTGCCCGGCTCCTCGTACCGTCCGTCGCCCCCGGCCCGGCCACTGCCCGGACCGGGGGCGGCGGTGTGTCGTACGGGCGTGGTCACCAGATGAGGACGCGGGCGCCGAGGGGAAGGTAACGGGCACCCGGCGAGCGCACCACGTCCGATCCCCACACCTTCCAGCGCCAGGACTCGAACCCGGCCGAGTCGTCGCACCTCTCGGGCACGTCGAGCACGTCGAACTCGCCGTTCGGTCCCCGGACGACCACGTCCACGCCAAGCGTCATGGGCCCAGTGGATCACCGCCGGACCAGACCGGAGAGCGGTTGTCGCATCAGCTCAGCCCCCCAGCGCCGGAAGCACCCGCTCCGCGAACAACCGCAGGCTGCGCCAGCCCTCCTCCACCGGCATCCCGCCCGCCAGCGGATGCAGGACGAGACTGTCCAGACCCTGCGCCACGCACTGCTCCGGCGTGAGGATCCGGTACACGCCCTCGGCGCGCAGCTCCTCGACCGTCGTGGCCGCCGACCGCACCGCCGAGCGGATGTCGCCGGACTGCCAGGAGGCGTAGGTCCGGGCCTCGTGCAGGAAGTGCTCGCCGTACTCGGACCACGCCCGGTCCGGATCCTCGGCGAGGTGCAGCAGCGGGGTCTCGGCCGCGGGCATCATCGTCCAGCCCTCGGTGCCGAACACGGTGAGCTGTTCCTTGTAGTACGCCTCCAGCTCCGGCAGATGCGCACTCGGGAAGAACGGCAGACCGAGCCGGGCGGCCCGGCGGGCGGCGGCCTTCGAGGAACCGCCGACCAGCAGCAGGGGGTGCGGATCGGTGTACGGGCGCGGGGTGAGCCGTACCGTACGGCCCCGGTACGTGAACTCCTCGCCGGTCCACGCCCTCAGCAGGGTCTCCAGCAACTCGTCCTGCAGCCGGCCGCGCCGTTTCCAGTCCACGTCGAACAGGGCGTACTCCTCGGGCCGGTAGCCGATCCCGGCCACCGTCACCAGCCGGCCGCCGCTGAGCAGATCCAGTACGGCGATCTCCTCGGCCAGCCGCAGTGGATCGTGCAGCGGGCCGATCACCGCCGACACCGTCACCGCGATGTTCCGGGTCGCCCCGAACACCGCGCCCGCGAAGGCGAACGGCGACGGCAGCCAGTTGTTGTCGGCGCCGTGGTGCTCCTCGGTCTGGACGGTGGTGATCCCGTGCTCGTCCGCGTACGCGGCCATCTCCAGGGCGGCCCGGTAGCGGGCGGCGAGGGAGGCGGGGGCGGCGCCGGGAGCGACGAGGTTGAAACGCACGACCGTGACGGGCATGGAAAGTCCCCCTCCGGTACTACTCGGTGGAGGGGGACGGTAGCTGACGGGGCGTCAGACGGCCAGAGGCTCGGCCTCCTCGGCCTTCGCTGCCTCCGCCGCCGCCTGCGGCGTGCGGGTGGTGTCGGTCATGGCCGCGCCGTCGTACTCGGTGCGTAGGCGCCGGTCACCGCGTTGATCGTCTCCCAGCCCAGTGGGCGACCCGGATCAGCGCACGCTGCGCAGCTGACACCGGACGGGTTGTGACTCCCCCTTCAAGGGCTTCCCGCAGGCTTGAAGCCAGGCGGCGGGCCGGCCCGGCCCGGGGGCACGCGGCCCGCACCGCAGAACGACGGACCGAGCAGGGGGGTCGCGCATACTGGAGCCGTTATGGAAACCGTCATCCTTGCTGTAGTCATCGCCGTGGTCGTGCTCGGCGCGCTCGGCGGGCTCATCGTCGGCAGCCGGCGCAGGAAGCCGCTGCCCCCGCCGCCGCCCGCCGCGCCCGACATCACCGCGCCCCCGGCCGAGCCGCACGTCGGCGACGAGGCCGAGACGCCGCGCGACGAACCGCGCCGGACGATCGAGGAGGTGGATCTCCCCGGCGGCTCGGCACCGGTCGCCGTGGAGGAGCCCCCCTCTGTCGAGGCTCCCGAGATCGAGATCCCGGAGCCCACCGCCGGGCGGCTGGTCCGCCTGCGCGCCCGCCTGTCCCGCTCGCAGAACGCCCTCGGCAAGGGCCTGCTCACGCTGCTGTCCCGCGAGCACCTCGACGAGGACACCTGGGAGGAGGTCGAGGACACGCTGCTCACCGCCGACGTCGGCGTGCAGCCCACGCAGGAGCTGGTCGAGCGGCTGCGCGAGCGCGTGAAGGTGCTCGGTACCCGCACCCCCGAGGAACTGCGCGGCCTGCTGCGCGAAGAGCTGCTCAAGCTCGTCGGCACCGAAGTCGACCGCACGGTCAAGACCGAGCCCGAGGACCGCAAGCCCGGCATCGTGATGGTCGTCGGCGTCAACGGCACCGGCAAGACCACCACCACCGGCAAGCTCGCCCGAGTCCTGGTCGCCGACGGCCGTACCGTCGTCCTGGGTGCGGCCGACACCTTCCGGGCCGCCGCCGCCGACCAGCTGCAGACCTGGGGTGAGCGCGTCGGCGCCTACACCGTGCGCGGGCCGGAGGCCGGCGACCCCGCCTCCGTCGCCTTCGACGCGGTCAAGGAAGGCAAGGAGATGGGGGTCGACGTCGTCCTCATCGACACCGCAGGGCGTCTGCACACCAAGACCGGCCTCATGGACGAGCTGGGCAAGGTCAAGCGCGTGGTCGAGAAGCACGCGCCGCTGGACGAGGTGCTGCTCGTCCTCGACGCCACCACCGGCCAGAACGGTCTGGTGCAGGCCCGGGTGTTCGCCGAGGTCGTGGACATCACCGGCATCGTGCTGACCAAGCTGGACGGCACGGCCAAGGGCGGCATCGTGGTCGCGGTCCAGCGCGAGCTGGGTGTGCCGGTCAAGCTGATCGGCCTCGGCGAGGGCGCGGACGACCTGGCGCCGTTCGAGCCGGAGGCGTTCGTGGATGCCCTTATCGGTGACTGACCGCCGGGGGGTAAATTTACTCCCACTTTCAAAGAAGCGCCCGCTCCCAAGGTGTAGTTGGGGACGGGCGCTTCGCCTTGTGCGCTAGGCGCGGGCCCGCGACCGGTGCGCCACATACGCCAGCGTGCCCAGCAGCAGCCGTGCCGCCGGTGGCCGGGTCGCCGAGTCCAGGGCCGGCGGGCGCAGCCAGCGCACCGGGCCTAGGCCCCCCCGGTCGGAGGGCGGGGCGGTGATGTACGTGCCCGGGCCGAGGCCGTGCAGATCCAGGGCGGACGGGTCGTCCCAGCCCATGCGGTAGAGCAGCTGGGGGAGCTCGGCGGCGGCGCCGGGGGCGACGAAGAAGTGGGTGCGGCCGTCCGGGGTCGCGGCTACCGGGCCGAGCGGAAGGCCCATGCGTTCGAGACGGACCAGGGCGCGGCGCCCGGCGCGCTCGGCGACCTCGACGACGTCGAACGCGCGGCCGACGGGCAGCATCACGGACGCGCCCGGGAACTCGGCCCACGCCTTGGACACCTCGTCGAGCGTGGCCCCGGCCGAGACCTGCGGCGCGAAGTCGAGCGGGTGCGCGCCCGGCGCCGCACAGTCCGGGTGCCCGCAGGAGCAGGTGCCCGCCGCCGCCCGTGCGCCCGGCACCACGTCCCAGCCCCACAGCCCGGTGAACTCGGCGACGGCGGTGCACTCCGACGAGCGGCCGCGTCGACGCGTGCCGGAGCGGATCTCGCGAATGCCGCCGATCGTGAAGCCCATGCCCCCTCCAACGGGTCCAGCGCGCCGGTGGTTACGACACGGAGCGAGATGGAAGCGGAACGTGACGCTACGAGTCCGCCTCCCCTCACTCCTGTGAGGCCAAGGCGGCGCTTTGCAGTGCCACGGGTGGTGCATGGGAGTTCACGCGCCCCTGTGTGCATCACTCCGCCCACTTCCGGCCGTCCTATGTCAAGTGAATCGCGAGGAGGCCATCGTGAGTTCATTCGAAGGGGTGGCGAATGGTGGCGTTTCAGGGATCGCCATGGCTGGACGGGTGATCGTAGGATTACTGTGAGTGTGCGAGTCCTGGGGGCATATGCACCCGTGGGTATGCCGGAGGCGAGTCGTCAACTCGTTCGAAGAGTGAGAACCGGCGGACGAGAGGCCGTATTTACCGGCATTCTGATAGGGCTTGGCGCATTCGGCGACAAGTGGTCTCAGGGATGGGGGCGTTCCAGTGGGCGGCAACGGCGGTAGCGGAATGAACGCTGACAAGCGCCCCAACGAGCTGCTCGGTTCGTGGTTCGTGCGCAGCGGCTGGTCCAAGGGCGAGCTGGCCCGTCAGGTGAACCGCCGGGCACGCCAGTTGGGTGCCAACCACATCTCCACGGACACCTCACGGGTGCGCCGCTGGCTGGACGGGGAGAACCCGCGCGAGCCGATCCCGCGGATCCTCTCCGAGCTGTTCTCGGAGCGCTTCGGCTGTGTCGTCTCCATCGAGGACCTCGGTCTGCGCGCCGCCCGTCAGTCACCCTCCGCGTCCGGCGTCGACCTGCCCTGGACGGGTCCGCAGACGGTGGCCCTGCTCAGCGAGTTCTCGCGCAGCGACCTGATGCTGGCGCGGCGCGGCTTCCTCGGGACCTCGCTGGCCCTGTCCGCGGGCCCGTCCCTCATCGAGCCCATGCAGCGCTGGCTCGTGCCGGCCCCTTCCTCGTCGGCCCCGTCCGAGCTCGAGTTCGAGCCCGTCTTCGAGTCCCGCAGGCCCGGCCGGCTGTCCAAGCCCGAGCTGGACCTGCTGGAGTCCACCACCCGGATGTTCCGCCAGTGGGACGCCCAGTGCGGCGGCGGCCTGCGCCGCAAGGCGGTCGTGGGCCAGCTGCACGAGGTCACCGACCTTCTCCAGGAACCCCAGCCCGAGGCCACCGCCCGCAAGCTCTTCAAGGTCGCCGCCGAGCTGGCCGAGCTGGCCGGCTGGATGTCGTACGACGTCGGGCTCCAGCCCACGGCGCAGAAGTACTTCGTCCTCGCCCTGCACGCCGCCAAGGAGGCCGGCGACAAGCCGCTCGGCTCGTACGTCCTGTCCAGCATGAGCCGCCAGATGATCCATCTCGGCCGGCCCGACGACGCCCTGGAGCTGATCCACCTCGCCCAGTACGGCAGCCGTGACTGCGCGAGCCCGCGCACCCAGGCCATGCTGTATGCGATGGAGGCCCGCGCCTACGCCAACATGGGCCAGCCCGGCAAGTGCAAGCGGGCGGTCCGGATGGCCGAGAACACCTTCGCCGAGGCCGACGAGTGGGACGAGCCCGACCCCGACTGGATCCGCTTCTTCTCCGAGGCCGAGCTGTACGGGGAGAACTCCCACTCCTTCCGCGACCTCGCCTACGTCGCCGGACGCAGCCCCACCTACGCCTCGCTGGCCGAGCCGCTGATGGCGCGGGCGGTGGACCTGTTCGCCAAGGACAGCGAGCACCAGCGGTCGTACGCGCTGAACCTGATCGGCATGGCCACCGTGCACCTGCTCCAGCGCGAGCCCGAGCGCAGCACGGAGTACGCCTCGCAGGCCATGGACATCGCCAAGAAGGTCCGCTCGGAGCGTGTGAACACTCGTATTCGAAAGACGGTCGACACGGCCGTGCGCGACTTCGGTGATCTCAGCGCCGTCGTCGGCCTCTCCGACCAGCTCGCCGTCGACCTCCCGGAGACCGCCGAGGCCGTCTGACATCGCAGGACACGCATGCCCCGGCCGCGGCCGGTCCTCCCGAACTGCCCGACTCGGCTCCCCCATGCCAGGTCATCGGAAGGCCCGCCGCGGTCGGCCCTTTTCCGCCGGAGGGATCCTCCGGAGAAGGTTGCGCCACGATAACGATCGGCGCGCCGGACATCATCCAGTTCATGGACGCGTAACACGCCAGGCGCCTTCGTCACCCCGGCGAAACAACGAGGGGCTTCCGTCGAAACCGCGCTGCGCCAATCTCATGGCGCATAACCGGCCCACCCCTCACTGACCGGACCGCTCAGGCACCGCCCGCACGGGGCCGTACCAACCGACGAGGAGACGCCGATGGCACCAGCCATCACGCTTGCCGCGGAGGCACCCAAGTTGTCCGCCGCGAACACAGGCTTCATGCTCATCTGTTCCGCCCTGGTGCTGATCATGACCCCGGGCCTCGCCTTCTTCTACGGGGGCATGGTCCGAGTCAAGAGCACCCTCAACATGCTGATGATGAGCTTCATCAGCATGGGCATCGTCACCATTCTCTGGGTGCTCTACGGCTTCTCCCTCGCCTTCGGCACGAACAACAGCCTCATCGGCTGGAACTCCGACTGGTTCGGGCTCAGCAACATCGGACTGACGGAGCTGTGGGACGGCTACACCATCCCGATCTTCGTCTTCATGGTCTTCCAGATGATGTTCGCGATCATCACGCCGGCCCTGATAAGCGGCGCCCTCGCGGACCGCGTCAAGTTCTCGGCCTGGTCGCTCTTCATCGCCCTGTGGGTCACGGTCGTCTACGTGCCGGTCGCCCACTGGGTCTGGGGCGCCGACGGCTGGGCCTACAAGCTCGGCGTGATCGACTTCGCCGGTGGTACGGCGGTCCACATCAACGCGGGTGCCGCGGCGCTCGGCGTGATCCTGGTCATCGGCAAGCGCGTCGGCTTCAAGAAGGACCCGATGCGCCCGCACAGCCTCCCGCTGGTCATGCTCGGTGCCGGTCTGCTGTGGTTCGGCTGGTTCGGCTTCAACGCCGGCTCGTGGCTCGGCAACGACGACGGCGTCGGCGCGCTGATGTTCGTCAACACGCAGGTCGCGACGGCTGCCGCCATGCTGGCCTGGCTCGCCTACGAGAAGATCCGGCACGGCGCGTTCACCACGCTGGGTGCCGCCTCCGGTGCGGTCGCCGGTCTGGTCGCGATCACCCCGTCCGGTGGCGCGGTCTCCCCGCTCGGCGCGATCGCCGTCGGCGCCATCGCCGGTGTCGCCTGCGCCGCGGCCGTCGGTCTGAAGTTCAAGTTCGGCTACGACGACTCGCTCGACGTCGTCGGCGTCCACATGGTCGGCGGCATCATCGGCTCCCTGCTGATCGGCTTCTTCGCCACCGGAAAGGGCCAGTCCACCGCGACCGGTGTCCTCTACGGCGACCACAGCTGGACCCAGCTGTGGAAGCAGTGCGCCGGTGTCGGCGCGGTCCTCGCCTACTCCCTGATCGTCTCCGCGGTCCTCGCCTTCCTCCTCGACAAGACCATCGGCATGCGGGTCACCGAGGACGAGGAGATCTCGGGCATCGACCAGGCGGAGCACGCCGAGACCGCATACGACTTCAGCGGCGCCGGCGGCGGTGTCATCGGATCCGCCGCCCACGCCCCGGCCGTGGCCGCCGCGCAGAGCAAGAAGGTGGACGCATGAAGCTCATCACCGCAGTCGTCAAGCCCCACCGGCTGGACGAGATCAAGGAGGCCCTGCAGGCCTTCGGCGTCCACGGGCTGACGGTCACCGAGGCAAGCGGTTACGGTCGTCAGCGGGGCCACACCGAGGTCTACCGCGGTGCCGAGTACACCGTCGACCTGGTCCCCAAGATCCGCATCGAGGTACTGGCCGAGGACGACGACGCCGAGCAGCTGATCGAGGTCATCGTCAAGGCGGCCCGCACCGGCAAGATCGGTGACGGCAAGGTCTGGTCCCTGCCGGTCGAGACGGCCGTACGAGTCCGTACCGGCGAGCGCGGCCCGGACGCGCTCTGACACGACAGAAGGACAGGAGTCGCTGGGTGACGGGTACGGATGTGCGGAACGAAGCGGATGACTCGGGACCCAGCGGCTACGCGGCGGCCCGGCTGCGCCTCCTCAGCGAGGGGGCGCGGTCCGGGCCGCCGCGCCGTGCCGCCCTCGCCGAACTGACCGACGACTGGCTCGCCGGACTCTTCACGGCTGCGGCCGACGGCATGAAGGGCGTTTCGCTCGTCGGCGTGGGCGGCTACGGCCGCGGTGAGCTGTCCCCGCGCAGCGATCTCGACCTCCTGCTGCTGCACGACGGGAGCGACCCCGGCGCGATCGCCGCCCTGGCCGACCGCCTCTGGTACCCCGTCTGGGACCTGGGCCTCGCCCTCGACCACTCCGTGCGCACCCCCGCGGAGGCCCGCAAGACGGCCGGAGAGGATTTGAAAGTCCAACTCGGCCTCCTGGACGCCCGTCACCTCGCCGGCGACCTCGGCCTCACTGCCGGACTGCGCACGGCCGTCCTCGCCGACTGGCGCAACCAGGCACCCAAGCGCCTCCCCGAACTCCAGGAACTCTGCGCCGACCGCGCCGAACGCCAGGGCGAGCTGCAGTACCTCCTGGAGCCCGACCTCAAGGAGGCCCGCGGCGGTCTCCGGGACGCCACCGCCCTGCGCGCCGTGGCCGCCTCCTGGCTGGCCGACGCCCCGCGCGAGGGCCTCGCCGACGCACGCCGGCGCCTGCTCGACGTCCGAGACGCCCTGCACCTGGCCACCGGCCGGGCCACCGACCGGCTCGCACTGCAGGAACAGGACCAGGTCGCGGCCGAGCTGGGCCTGCTGGACGCCGACACCCTGTTGCGGCAGGTCTATGAATCGGCGCGCGTGATCTCGTACGCCAGTGACGTCACCTGGCGCGAGGTGGGGCGCGTGCTGCGCTCGCGCGCCGTCCGCCCGCGCCTGCGCGCCATGCTGGGCGGCGGCAAGCCGGTCGCCGAGCGCTCCCCGCTGGCCGAGGGGGTGGTGGAGCAGGACGGCGAGGTGGTGCTCGCCCGGACCGCACGCCCCGAACGCGACCCCGTGCTGCCCCTGCGGGCCGCGGCCGCCGCGGCGCAGGCCGGACTCCCGCTCTCCCTGCACGCCGTACGGCGCATGGCCGCCACCGTGCGCCCCCTGCCCACGCCCTGGCCCGCCGAGGCCCGCGAACAGCTGGTGACCCTGCTCGGCTCCGGCCGCCCGACCGTCGAGGTCTGGGAGGCCCTGGAGGCGGAGGGCCTGATCAGCCACCTCCTGCCGGACTGGGAGCGGGTCCGCTGCCGCCCACAGCGCAACGCCGTCCACATCTGGACCGTGGACCGGCACCTGATCGAGACGGCGGTCCGCGCCTCCGAGCTGACCCGCCGGGTCAGCCGCCCCGACCTGCTTCTCGTCTCCGCCCTGCTGCACGACATCGGCAAGGGCTGGCCCGGCGACCACTCCGTGGCCGGCGAGATCATCGCCAAGGACGTGGCCGCCCGGATCGGCTTCGACCGCACGGACGTGGCGGTGCTGTCCACGCTCGTACGGCACCACCTCCTGCTCATCGAAACGGCCACCCGGCGCGACCTGGAGGACCCCGCGACCGTCCGCTCGGTCGCCGAGGCCGTCGGCACCCAGAGCACGCTGGAGCTCCTGCACGCCCTCACCGAGGCGGACGCCCTGGCCACCGGCCCGGCCGCCTGGTCGTCCTGGCGCGGCTCCCTCGTCGCCGACCTCGTACGGCGTGTCGCCGCCGTCCTCGCCGGGGACGCCCCCGAGGAACCCGAGCCCGCCGCGCCGACGGCCGAGCAGGAACGCCTCGCCATCGAGGCCTTCCGCACCGGCAGCCCGGTCCTCGCCCTGCGCGCACAGAAGGAGCCGGTGCCCGACGACGAGGCCTCCGGCGCGCCCGAGCCGCTCGGCGTGGAGCTGCTCATCGCCGTACCCGACCAGCCCGCCGTGCTGCCCGCGGTCGCCGGTGTTCTCGCCGTGCACCGCCTGACCGTCCGCACGGCCGAGCTGAGCGCCCTGAGCCTGCCCGACGACGTCGACGACGGCTCGGTCCTGCTGCTGAACTGGCGGGTCGCGGCCGAGTACGGCTCCCTGCCGCAGGCCGCCCGGCTGCGCGCCGACCTCGTCCGCGCCCTCGACGGCTCCCTCGACATCGCGGGCCGCCTCGCCGAGCGGGACGCGGCCTACCCGCGCCGCCGCGGCTGGGTGGCCCCGCCGCCCCGTGTGACGGTGGCCCCGGCGGCCTCCCGCCACGCCACGGTGATCGAGGTGCGGACCCAGGACGCCCCCGGACTGCTGCACCGGATCGGGATGGCCCTGGAGAAGGCCGGGGTACGGGTGCGCAGCATGCACGTCAGCACCCTGGGCGCCAACGCCGTCGACGCGTTCTACGTCACCACCGGAGCGGGCGCACCCCTGCCGGGACCGGACGCGAACTCGCTGGCCCGGGTGCTCGAGGAGACCCTGAGGGGATGACCCTTCCCCGATGAGTTCATCGCCGGGATACCCTGGAGGGCGATTCCCAGCAGCCATCACCGACCCCGAGGACCGCGAGCGCCGTGTTCGACACTCTCTCCGATCGCCTGTCAGCGACTTTCAAGAACCTGCGCGGCAAGGGACGGCTCTCCGAGGCGGACATCGACGCCACCGCGCGCGAGATCCGGATCGCGCTCCTCGAAGCGGACGTGGCCCTGCCTGTCGTGCGCACGTTCATCAAGAACGTCAAGGAGCGCGCGCTCGGCGCCGAGGTCTCCAAGGCGCTGAACCCGGCCCAGCAGGTTCTGAAGATCGTCAACGACGAGCTCGTCACCATCCTCGGTGGCGAGACCCGGCGTCTGCGCTTCGCCAAGCAGCCCCCGACCGTGATCATGCTGGCTGGTCTGCAGGGTGCCGGTAAGACCACCCTCGCGGGCAAGCTCGGCAAGTGGCTCAAGGAGCAGGGCCACTCGCCGCTGCTCGTCGCCGCCGACCTCCAGCGCCCCAACGCCGTCAACCAGCTGAGCGTCGTCGCCGAGCGCGCCGGTGTCGCCGTCTACGCCCCGGAGCCGGGCAACGGCGTCGGTGACCCGGTCAAGGTCGCCAAGGACTCCATCGAGCACGCGCGGACCAAGGTCCACGACATCGTGATCGTGGACACCGCCGGCCGTCTCGGTATCGACCAGGAGATGATGCAGCAGGCTGCGGACATCCGCGACGCCGTCTCTCCGGACGAGATCCTGTTCGTCGTCGACGCGATGATCGGTCAGGACGCCGTCAACACCGCCGAGGCCTTCCGCGACGGCGTCGGCTTCGACGGCGTGGTGCTCTCCAAGCTCGACGGTGACGCCCGCGGTGGTGCCGCCCTGTCGATCCGCCAGGTCACCGGCAAGCCGATCATGTTCGCGTCGAACGGCGAGAAGCTCGAGGACTTCGACGCGTTCCACCCGGACCGCATGGCCTCCCGCATCCTCGACCTGGGTGACCTGCTCACCCTGATCGAGCAGGCGGAGAAGACGTTCAGCCAGGAAGAGGCCGCCAAGATGGCCTCCAAGCTGGCGTCGAAGAAGGGCCAGGACTTCACCCTGGACGACTTCCTGGCCCAGATGGAGCAGGTCAGGAAGATGGGCTCCATCTCCAAGCTGCTCGGCATGCTCCCGGGCATGGGCCAGATCAAGGACCAGATCAACAACCTGGACGAGCGGGACGTCGACCGCACGGCCGCGATCATCAAGTCGATGACCCCGGGCGAGCGCCAGGACCCGACGATCATCAACGGCTCGCGCCGCGCCCGTATCGCCAAGGGTTCCGGTGTCGAGGTCAGCGCGGTGAAGGGTCTCGTGGAGCGGTTCTTCGAGGCCCGCAAGATGATGTCCCGCATGGCCCAGGGCGGCGGCATGCCCGGCATGCCGGGGATCCCGGGCATGGGCGGCGGCGCCGGCCGGCAGAAGAAGCAGCCGAAGCAGGCCAAGGGCAAGCAGCGCTCCGGCAACCCGATGAAGCGCAAGCAGCAGGAGCTGGAGGCGGCCCAGCGCCGCGAGGCCGCCGCTCAGGGCGGCGGCGCCTTCGGGCTGCCGCAGCAGGGCGGTCAGGACTTCGAGCTCCCGGACGAGTTCAAGAAGTTCATGGGCTGAGTCCCGCTCGTACGCCACTGGGGGCGCCTCTCCGTCAGGGGGGCGCCCCCTGCGCGTGCCTGGGACCGTGATGTGCCGTAACGTCCAGATATGAGCGATGCGGCGCCCCCGCGCAAGGCTCCTGACCAGCCGTGGCGCGCCGAGGGCACACCGGATGAGTCGCCCCGGCGGACCGGCGGACGCAGGGGCGGCAAATGGTGGGGACTGCTCGTCACCGCGGTGATCGTCTTCCTGCTGGCCTACATAGGGCTGAACTACCTCGGCCAGGGCAACCAGCCGACGATCTCGTACACGGAATTCAGCAAGCAGGTCGGCGACGGCAACGTCGCCAAGATCTACTCCAAGGGCGATGCCATCCAGGGGCAGCTCAAGACCGCCCAGAGCAATCCGGACGGTGGCGGCAAGTACACCAAGTTCAAGACGCAGCGACCGGCCTTCGCGGACGACAAGCTGTGGCAGAACCTGAGCAGCCACGGCGTCACGGTGACGGCGCGGCCCGTCGTGCAGGAGCGCAGCCTCCTGTCCAACCTGCTGATCTCCCTGATCCCGATCGCCATCGTGGTCGCGGTGTGGATCTTCTTCGCACGGCGGTTCGGTGCGGGTCTGGGCGGTGCGGGCGGCATGTTCGGGCGCAAGGCGCCGCCCAAGCCGGTCGAGCTGAGGCCGGGCACCGGGCGCACGACGTTCGCCGACGTGGCCGGGATCGACGAGGTCAAGGGTGAGCTGGACGACGTCGTCGACTTCCTGAAACACCCCGACACCTACCGCAGGATGGGCGCGAAGATGCCCCGGGGCGTGCTGCTCGCGGGTTCGCCCGGCACGGGCAAGACCCTGCTGGCACGAGCGGTCGCGGGGGAGGCGGGCGTGCCGTTCTTCTCCGCCTCGGCGTCCGAGTTCATCGAGATGATCGTCGGTGTCGGCGCGTCCCGGGTCCGCGAGCTGTTCGCCGAGGCCCGCAAGGTGGCACCGTCGATCATCTTCATCGACGAGATCGACACCATCGGACGGGTGCGCGGCGCCGGCGCCTCGGTCAGCGGCCACGACGAGCGTGAGCAGACGCTGAACCAGATCCTCACGGAGATGGACGGCTTCTCGGGTTCGGAGGGCGTGATCGTCATCGCGGCGACGAACCGCGCGGACATCCTGGACCCGGCGCTGACCCGGCCCGGCCGCTTCGACCGGGTGGTCAACGTGGCCCCGCCGGACCGTAACGGACGCCAGGCGATCCTGCGGATCCACACCCGGGACATCCCGCTCGGATCCGACGTGGACCTGCCTCAGATGGCGCGTGTCACCCCGGGCATGACCGGTGCGGATCTGGCCAACCTCGCCAACGAGGCCGCTCTGCTCGCGGTCAAGCGCAAGCAGGAGCAGGTGACCCAGGCCGACCTGTCCGAGGCCCTGGAGAAGGTCCAGCTGGGCGCGGAGCGCACCCTCGTGATGCCCGAGGAGGACCGCCGCCGCACCGCGTACCACGAGAGCGGCCACGCTCTGCTCGGCATGCTGCAGCCCGGCGCCGACCCGGTCCGCAAGATCACCATCGTTCCGCGCGGCCGGGCGCTCGGGGTGACGATGTCCACGCCCGAGGTGGAGCGCTACGCGCACTCGGAGGAGTACCTGCGCGGTCGGATCATCGGCGCCCTGGGCGGCATGGCGGCCGAAGAGGTCGTCTACGGAGTCGTCACCACGGGCGCGGAGAACGACCTCGAGCAGGTCACCAACATCGCGCGCGGGATGGTGGCCCGCTGGGGCATGAGCGAGCGCGTCGGCCGTCTGTCCGCCCTCCCGAGCGATGCCCAGCAGGCGTACGGGCTGTCGGCCGCACCGCAGACCCTCGACGTGATCGACGCCGAGATGCGCCGGATCGTCGACGAGTGCTACGAGGAGGCGTGCCGCAAACTCCGCGACCACCGCGGCCAGCTGGACGCCTTGGCGCGGGCGCTGCTGGAGAACGAGACGCTGGAGGAGGCGGACGCCTACCGGATCGCCGGGATCACACGCCTCAGCAAGGACTCGGAGGCTTAGCGCACACGGGCGATCAGGTAACGGAAGACGTTCGGCATCCACACGGTGCCGTCCGGGCGCCGGTACGGATGCAGCGCCTCCGTCAGCTCCTTGTCCACCTGCTTGCGGTCGGTTGCCGCGACCGCCGCGTCGAACAGGCCCGTCGACAGCAGACCGCGTACGGCGCTGTCGGGGTCGGCGTACCCGAACGGGCAGGCCACCCGCCCCGAGCCGTCCGGTTTCAGACCGGCCCGCTGGGCGACCTCCTCCAGGTCGTCGCGCAGGGCGGGGCGCCAGCTGCGCGCGCTGCGCAGGGGATCGGCCAGCTTCGTCGCCACCCGCAGCACCGAGGAGGTCGCGCAGCGCTCCGGCGGGCCCCAGCCGGCCAGCACCACGGCCGCACCGTGCCCGGCCAGCGGCAGCGCGGCCGCCAGCAGCTCGCCGAGCCCCTCGGAGTCGCCCGCCAGACAGCCGATCGGCTCGAAGACGGTCACCAGGGTGTAGGGGGGCGTCTCCGCGTCGGCCGCGTCCTTCGGGGCACCCTCGACGACTCTCGTGCGGGTACGCGCGCGCGTACCGCGCGGATCGTCCGGCAGCAGGCGCTCGCGCGCGAGGGCGAGCCTTTCGGGGGAGGAGTCGACACCGGTGACCGCGGCCCCTCTGGAGGCCGCCATCAGCAGAGCGAGTCCGGAACCGCAGCGCAGGCCCAGCAGCCGCGTGGCAGGGCCCACTTCAAGTCGCTCGTAGACGGTCTCGTAGAGCGGCACCAGCATCCGCTCCTGGATCTCGGACCAGTCACGCGCGCGTGCGCACAGGTTCACCCGGGGCGGTACGGAGCCCGGGTGAGACAGGTGTTCCCGCACGAGCGTAGGTGTCATAGGTAAGCGCCCCATTCCGCCGACAGTTCGCCGCAGTGCCCGATTGCGTGGCCCCCGTGCCGTGCGCTCGCACTATCCACGTATGCCAGGTAACTCCCGGCTCGCGGTGCCGTCCAGGGGTCGTGTGGCCCGGCTTGGGGGCGCGTGCCGAGTGTGGCGAGATTTCACATCCACGCAATCTGGGTGACCGTACGGTGTCCACTTGCCCGGGGCGGGCCGGTGGCCGGGGGCGGGTACGGGCCGGGTAACGTCACGGGCGTCGCGGACGCTGACTGAGGTGACGGCCTCGTGCGAGAGCGACCGAAACACGTCTTGCGCATCCGCCGCCCACCGTCGTCCCGCCGCTACACGGCTGTTCGTACGTCAGAGTACGCACCGGCTTGGTATGAGCTGTGCGGCTTATCCGCAGATCAGCGCACCCGCCCTCGTCAGGACGCATCAGTGCCAACTGACGGGTACGTGCAAATTATTTGGGATGGCCCGGAATAGGAACACAGCGGCACCCCCGCTCGTTGTGATTACGTGAGCACGACACAGACAACACCTGTTCTCGCCGCAGAGCTGGCGCAGGCGTGGGCCGACATTCAGCGGTACCACCCCGAGCTGCCGGACCTTGCCGCGCCAGAGTCCCTGATCGGGGAGTCGTCGTCCGCGTGCGGTCACGAACTCTCCTTCGAGCGACTGCTCCATGAGGCAGTCCACGGCATCGCCGCCGCCCGCGGCGTGCGCGACACCTCCCGGGCCGGCCGCTACCACAACCGCAGATTCCTCGCGATCGCCGAGGAGCTGGGCCTGGACCACCCCGAGGAACCGCACCCCAGCAGCGGCTTCTCCCTGGTCACGCTCAACCCCGAGGCCAAGCGCCGCTACCGCCCGACCATCGAGCGGCTCCAGCGCGCACTGAAGGCCCACACGGTGGCCACCTCCGCCGACACCTCCCGCACCTTCCGCGGCCCGGCGGCCCGGCACGGCTCCTCGGGCGGCGGCGTTCGCGTGAAGGCCGTCTGCGACTGCGGGCGCAACGTCCGGGTGGTCCCGTCGGTCCTGGCCCAGGCTCCCATCGTGTGCGGCGGCTGCGGCAAACCGTTCCGCATCCCGGAGGTCGTGGGGGCGGCGGCGAGCTGAGACTGCGACTGCTCGTGGCAGCCGCATTCCACTCGCGCACGGCAACTTCACAGCACCGGGCGGCGCACCCGACGTGATCTCACCTCCACGCCGGGTGCCGCTGACCCGCGCCCAGCCGCACCCCGATCACCCCCGGCCGGAAGCGACCCGCGGGGTATGGCACAATGGCTAGCTGTACTCGACAGCCGCACAGGACCCCTCTCTCCTCCGGCTGACGCGTCCATCGGGCATTCGGGTACCGCAACCCCACGCGGCAGCTCGCCGTGCCCAACCACGTCAAATCCAGGAGAATCCACTCCCGTGGCAGTCAAGATCAAGCTGAAGCGTCTGGGCAAGATCCGTTCGCCTCACTACCGCATCGTCGTCGCCGACTCCCGCACTCGCCGTGACGGCCGTGCGATCGAGGAGATCGGCAAGTACCACCCGACCTACAACCCGTCGGTCATCGAGGTGGACGCCGACCGCGTGGCGTACTGGCTGGGTGTCGGCGCGCAGCCGACCGAGCCCGTCCTCGCCATCCTGAAGAAGACCGGCGACTGGCAGAAGTTCAAGGGCGAGCCCGCCCCGGCGCCGCTGCTCGTTGCCGCCCCGAAGGCCGCGCGTCCGTCGTTCGAGGCTCTCGGCGGTGACGACGAGGGCAAGGGTGAGGCGATCACCCAGAAGAAGAAGGCTGAGAAGAAGGACGAGGCGGCCGCCGAGTCCGAGTCGACCGAGGCCTGAGCAGCATGCTCGAAGAGGCGCTTGAGCACCTCGTGAAGGGCATCGTCGACAACCCTGACGATGTGCAGGTCGCCTCGCGCGACCTGCGCCGCGGGCGCGTGCTGGAGGTCCGGGTCCACCCCGACGACCTCGGCAAGGTGATCGGCCGCAACGGTCGTACCGCGCGCGCTCTGCGTACCGTCGTGGGCGCCATCGGCGGCCGCGGTGTCCGCGTCGACCTCGTCGACGTGGACCACGTCCGCTGACGCTTCATCGCAACCGGCTCGGGCCGGGGAGGGCCACTGGGCCGTCCCCGGCCCGCAGTCGTATGACAGGAGATCTGTACACGTGCAGCTGGTAGTCGCGCGGATCGGCCGCGCCCACGGCATCAAGGGCGAGGTCACCGTCGAGGTACGTACCGACGAGCCGGAGCTCCGGCTCGCCCCGGGCGCCGTTCTGGCCACCGACCCGGCCTCCACCGGGCCCCTCACCATCGCCACCGGCCGCGTCCACAGCGGCCGCCTGCTGCTGCGCTTCGAGGGCGTCAGCGACCGCAACGCCGCCGAGGCCCTGCGCAACACCCTGCTGATCGCCGAGATCGACCCCGAGGAACTCCCCGAGGACGAGGACGAGTACTACGACCACCAGCTCATCGACCTCGACGTGGTCACCGAGGACGGCACGGAGGTCGGCCGGATCACCGAGATCTCGCACCTGCCCTCCCAGGACCTCTTCATCGTGGAGCGCCCCGACGGCAGCGAGGTGATGATCCCCTTCGTGGAGGAGATCGTCACCGAGATCGACCTGGAGGAGCAGAAGGCGGTCATCGCGCCTCCGCCGGGCCTGATCGACGACCGCGCGGTGATCGACTCGACCCGGGACGAGTCCTGATGCGCCTCGACGTCGTCACGATCTTCCCCGAGTACCTGGAGCCGCTGAACGTCTCCCTGGTCGGCAAGGCACGCGCGCGCGGACAGCTGAACGTGCACGTGCACGACCTGAGGTCCTGGACGTACGACCGGCACAACACCGTCGACGACACCCCGTACGGCGGCGGCCCCGGCATGGTCATGAAGACCGACCCCTGGGGCGATGCCCTGGACACGGTCCTCGCCGACGGCTACGAGACCGGCGCAGCGGCACCCGCGCTGATCGTGCCCACTCCGAGCGGCCGCCCCTTCACGCAGGAACTCGCGGTCGAACTCTCCGAGCGCCCCTGGCTGATCTTCACCCCGGCCCGCTACGAGGGCATCGACCGGCGCGTCATGGACGAGTACGCCACCCGGATGCCCGTCTACGAGGTCTCCATCGGCGACTACGTGCTCGCCGGCGGCGAGGCGGCCGTCCTGGTCGTCACGGAGGCCGTGGCCCGGCTGCTGCCCGGCGTCCTCGGCAACGCCGAGTCCCACCGGGACGACTCCTTCGCGCCCGGCGCGATGGCCAATCTCCTGGAAGGCCCCGTCTACACCAAGCCGCCCGTCTGGCGCGGCCGGGACATCCCGGAGGTGCTGCTCAGCGGCCACCACGGCAAGATCGCCCGCTGGCGCCGCGACGAGGCCCTGAAGCGCACGACGGCCAACCGGCCCGACCTGATCGAGCGCTGCGACCCCAAGGCCTTCGACAAGAAGGACCGCGAGATGCTCTCCATCCTGGGCTGGGAACCCGACCCGGACGGGAAGCCGTACGGTCGATTTTGGCGTCGGGCCGAGGGCGTGGAAGAATAGACCGCTGTTGTGCGTCCGTCCGGCGTGCGCCCCTGCCACAGGGGGACACGACGCCCGTTCCGACCCGCACACGGCTTCATGCAAACACCTAGCTCCCGTTGATGACCTGTGGCATCAGCGAAGAAAGCAGACGAAATGTCTCACCTGCTCGACTCCGTCGACGCCGCGTCGCTGCGCAGCGACATCCCGGCCTTCCGCCCGGGTGACACCGTCAACGTCCACGTCCGCGTCATCGAGGGCAACCGCTCCCGTGTGCAGCAGTTCAAGGGCGTTGTGATCCGTCGCCAGGGCTCCGGTGTCCGCGAGACCTTCACGGTCCGCAAGGTCTCGTTCTCCGTCGGCGTCGAGCGCACCTTCCCGGTGCACACCCCGATCGTCGAGAAGATCGAGCTGGTCACCCGTGGTGACGTGCGCCGCGCCAAGCTGTACTACCTCCGTGACCTGCGCGGCAAGGCCGCGAAGATCAAGGAGAAGCGCGAGAGCTGAGCGCTTTCCCGGGGTCACAGCGGAGCCGGATAACATCTGGCTCCGATGGACACCGAAGCACAGCCGACGGAACGCGACCGCTCCTCCCACCCCGGTACTCCGGGGACGGAGGGCCGGTCGCGTTTCGCGTTGGTGTCGCGGCTCGCCGAGTGGCTGCCGGGCGGCAGGATCACTCTCACCCTCTTCGCCTGCCTGGCGTTCTTGCTGCTCCTCAACGCTTTCGTGGCGCAACCGTTCCAGATTCCGAGCGGATCCATGGAGCAGGGATTGAGGATCGGCGACCGCGTTCTCGTAAATAAGTTGGCGTACCGTTTCGGTGCCGAGCCACGCCGCGGTGACGTGGTTGTCTTCGACGGGACCGGGTATTTCGGGGACGCCGACTACATCAAGCGCGTTGTAGGGGTGGGGGGAGACCATGTGGTCTGCTGCGACAAGGAGGGGAGGCTCGAGGTGAACGGCCGGCCGGTCGACGAGACGGCGTTCCTCCATCCCGGGGACACCCCGTCCTCCGTCCCCTTCGATGTCGTCGTGCCCGCGGGCCGCCTGTTCGTCCTCGGGGACCACCGCAGCGACTCCAGCGACTCCCGCGACCACCTCGGCTCGCCCGGCGGCGGCATGATCCCCGTCGGCGACGTCATCGGCCGGGCCGACTGGATCGCCTGGCCGTACGACCACTGGACGCACCTGACGCGGCCGTCCGCGTACGCGCGCGTGCCCGCTCCGGACGGTGCGCATGGGTAACCGCGGAAAACCGCGCGGGGTGCCCAGCACCCCCGCCGACAACCTGCTGCCCACCGGCTCGCGGCGCACCTCCGCGCCAGGCGGTGGCCGCACGCGCGCGGAGCGGCGCAAGCTCCAGCGCAAGGTGAAGCGCAAGCGCAGGCGGTCGACTGTTCGGGAGATCCCCCTTCTGGTCGGTGTCGCCGTCCTCATAGCGCTGGTCCTGAAGACCTTCCTCGTCCAGGCGTTCGTGATCCCGTCGGGCTCCATGGAGCAGACGATCCGGATCGGCGACCGCGTCCTGGTCGACAAGTTCACCCCGTGGTTCGGCTCCAAGCCGCAGCGCGGGGACGTCGTCGTCTTCCACGACCCGGGCGGCTGGCTCCGCGACGAGCAGACCACCAAGAAGAACGACCCCGTCGTCGTCAAGCAGTTCAAGGAGGGCCTCACCTTCATCGGTCTGCTGCCCTCCGACAACGAGAAGGACCTGATCAAACGGGTCATCGGGGTCGGCGGCGACCACGTCAAGTGCTGTGACGCGCAGGGCCGGGTCACCGTCAACGGCGTTCCGCTGACCGAAGGGGACTACCTGTACCCGGGCAACTCACCCTCCTCCACGCCCTTCGACATCACCGTGCCCAAGGGCCGTCTGTGGGTGATGGGCGACCACCGGGACAACTCCGCGGATTCCCGCGCCCACCAGAACACCCCGTACGGCGGCACGGTCTCCGAGGACTCCGTGGTCGGCCGTGCCATGGTCATCGGCTGGCCCGTCGGGCACTGGACCAGCCTCGATGAACCTAAAACCTTCGCAAGCGTTTCCAACTCCGTGTCGGGGTCGTCCGCGGCCCCTCCGCTGTCGCATAGGGTTGCCTCCGACGATCCGAACGCATTGACCCAACTCCCGACCCCTGCGGAACTCCCGCTCGTTATGGGAGTGGTGGGCCTGCACCGTGGATGGCGCAGGCGGCGGCACAGAGTAAGGAGTTGGCGTGGGGGATGTGGCGGTTGGCGCACGGTCGGGACACGACGGCGAGGAGCACCGCGGTCACCCCGTGGACGGGAACGTCCCGGCTCCGGACGGGTCCGTGACCTCCGGATTCTCGGTGGCCGACGACGGCACGCCCGAGGACCGGCAGCCTCAGACCGGGAGTGACGGTACGGACGAGGCCGCACGCCCGCCGAAGAAGCCGCGCTCCTTCTGGAAGGAGCTGCCGATTCTGATCGGCATCGCGCTGGTCCTGGCGCTGCTGATCAAGACGTTCCTGGTGCAGGCGTTCTCGATCCCGTCCGACTCGATGCAGAACACCCTCCAGCAGGGTGACCGCGTCCTGGTCGACAAGCTCACCCCGTGGTTCGGCTCCGAGCCCGAGCGCGGCGAGGTCGTCGTCTTCCACGACCCGGACAACTGGCTGGCGGGCGAGCCGGCGCCCAACCCGAACGCGGTGCAGAAGGTGCTCAGCTGGATCGGCCTGATGCCGTCCGCGGAGGAGAAAGACCTGATCAAGCGCGTGATCGGGGTCGGTGGCGACACCATCCAGTGCAAGGGCACCGGCCCGCTGACGGTCAACGGCAAGGCGCTGAACGAGCCGTACGTCTACCCCGGCAACACGCCGTGCAGCCAGGACGACCAGGGCGGCCAGTTCAAGGTGACGGTCCCCAAGGGCTACATCTGGGTGATGGGCGACCACCGCCAGAACTCCCGTGACTCCCGCTACAACCAGTCCGACAAGAACCACGGCATGGTCCCGGTCGACAAGGTCGTCGGCCGCGCCATCGTCAAGGCCTGGCCGATCAACCGCTGGGGCACCCTGCCGGTCCCGGACACCTTCGACCAGGGCCTGGACCAGAAGTCCTCCGCCTCGGCGTCGCTGTCGGTGGCGCCCGGGGGTGTCGCGGTGGCCGCGGTCCTGCCGGTTGCGGTGTGGCGGCGCAGGCGGGCGGACCGCCCGGAGCCCAAGAAGCGGTAAGCAGTGGCCCACGCCGCGAAAGAGGGGCTGCCCCTGCTCGGTACTGCCGGGTAGGGTGCGGGTCCATGGGTGGCGAGAGCACGACGCGTACGGCCCCGCGCAGCGCGGGCGCAGGCACGGCACAGGCCGGCAGCAGCCGGATCGGGAACCGGCTGTCCGGGGTGGCCATGGCGCTGGGCCTGGTGCTGTTCCTGGCGGGCTTCGGCTGGGCGGCGCTGGTCTACCGGCCGTACACCGTGCCCACCAGCTCGATGAGCCCGACGATCGCCATCGGCGACCGGGTGCTGGCCCAGCGCGTCGACGGTGACGAGGTTCGGCGCGGCGACGTGGTCGTCTTCCGCGACAAGAGCTGGGTCACCAACGCCAACGTGGTCAAGCGGGTCGTCGCGGTCGGCGGCGACACCGTCGCCTGCTGCACGAACGGCAAGCTCACCGTCAACGGCAAGCAGATCGACGAGCCCTACCTGCCCGCCGGCAGCCTGGCCGAGACCCAGAACATCCCGACCGTGACCGTCCCCAAGGGCCGGCTCTTCCTCCTCGGCGACGAACGCCAGGGCTCCCTGGACTCCACCGCCCACCTCACCGACGCCGCCAAGGGCACCGTGTCCCAGGACGCCGTCGTCGCCCGTGTCGACTCCGTCGTCTGGCCCATGAAGGGCCTGCTCAAGCGCCCCACCGGCTTCGAGACGCTGGGCACCCTCTCCCAGCCGGGCCCGGTCCGGACCATCGAATTCATGATCGTCGCCGGGGCCGTCCTGGTGCTCGGCGGCGGTGCCTACGGCCCGATCGTCAAGCGGCTGGGCCGCTCCCGCAGCCGCACCGGCGCGGAGCCCGCCAGTGCCCGCTGAGACCACGCGGACGGGCGAGGACACCTACGAGGGCGGTCTGCGCAAGGTCGCCCGAGTGGTGCTGCTCGACCCCCAGGACCGCATCCTCCTGCTGCACGGCCATGAGCCGGAGGACCCGGCCGACGACTGGTGGTTCACCCCCGGCGGCGGCCTGGAGGGCACCGAGACGCGCGAGGAGGCGGCGCTCAGGGAACTCGTCGAGGAGACCGGCATCACCGACGTCGAACTCGGTCCCGTGCTGTGGCGCCGGCAGTGCTCCTTCCCGTTCGCGGGCCGCCGCTGGGACCAGGACGAGTGGTACTACCTGGCCCGTACGACCCAGACGGAGACCGAAGCCCAGGGCCTGACGGATCTTGAGCGGCGCAGCGTCGCCGGAGCGCGCTGGTGGACGTGTCAGGAACTGACCCGGGCCCATGAGACGGTGTATCCGACCAGACTCGCCGAGCTGCTGCGCACGCTGCTCGACGAAGGTCCCCCGGCCAGGCCCGTGACCCTTGACACGGAAATCGTCTGAAGGCTCGTCGGACTGGCGCACAATGGTGGGATCGCACGGCTGAAGGGGAACATGCCATGAGCGCCGAGGACCTCGAGAAGTACGAGACCGAGATGGAGCTGAAGCTCTACCGGGAGTACAAGGACGTCGTCGGTCTGTTCAAATACGTGATCGAGACCGAGCGGCGCTTCTACCTCACCAACGACTACGAGATGCAGGTGCACTCGGTCCAGGGCGAGGTGTTCTTCGAGGTGTCGATGGCGGACGCCTGGGTCTGGGACATGTATCGGCCGGCCCGTTTCGTGAAGCAGGTCCGCGTCCTCACGTTCAAGGACGTGAACATCGAGGAGCTGAACAAGAGCGACCTGGAGCTCCCGAGCGGGTGACGGAGTTTTCCACAACCGCTGAGTAGTCCACCAAGATCCACTTCTCCGGGCGGGATGCGTGACGGTTGGCGCCGGAGGTGGTGCCGACATGAGCAAGGCACGCAGTGGACTCGGCAGGTACGGCGAGGATCTGGCCGCGCGGCGGCTGGCCGGGGCCGGGATGACGATCCTGGAGCGCAACTGGCGCTGCGGACGGTCCGGCGAGATCGACATCGTGGCCCGGGACGGGAGCACGCTGGTCGTCTGCGAGGTGAAGACGCGCCGGAGCGGCACATTCCAGCACCCGATGGCCGCCGTCACGGCCGAGAAGGCCGAGCGGCTGCTGACCCTGGCCGAACGCTGGATCCAGACCCACGGAGGAGCCCCGCCCGGAGGCGTCCGCATCGACCTGATCGGCGTCCTCCTGCCCCGCCGGGGCGCCCCGTCCGTCGAGCACGCGCGGGGGGTGGCCTGAGATGGGATTCGCCCGTACGTGCTCCGTGGCCCTGGTCGGCGTCGAGGGCGTGGTCGTCGAGGTCCAGGCCGACCTGGAACCAGGAGTGGCCGCCTTCACCCTGGTGGGCCTCCCGGACAAGAGCCTGACGGAGAGCAGGGACCGGGTTCGGGCGGCGGTGGTGAACTCGGGCGGCGAGTGGCCGCAGAAGAAGCTCACCGTCGGACTCAGCCCGGCGTCCGTGCCCAAGGCCGGCTCCGGATTCGACCTGGCCGTCGCCTGCGCGGTGCTCGGCGCCGCCGAGCGCATCGACCCCCGGGTCCTCGCCGACATCGTCATGATCGGAGAACTCGGACTGGACGGCCGGGTGCGGCCGGTGCGGGGCATCCTGCCCGCGGTGCTCGCGGCCGCCGACGCGGGCTACGAACAGGTGGTCGTACCGGAGTGCGCAGTCGCCGAGGCCTCGCTCGTGCCCGGCGTGTCGGTGCTCGGCATCCGAAGCCTTCGGCAGCTGATCGCCGTGCTGACCGACGAGCCTGTGCCCGAGGAGCAGCCGGACGACCAGGGACGCCCGGACCCCCTGCTGGCCGGCCTCCGGGTGCCGGGCGCGGGCGCCGCCACCGGAATGCACGCCGTCGGTGCCGCACAGCACGAACAGGACCATGACCTGGCCGATGTCGTGGGCCAGACCTCGGCGCGTACGGCCGTGGAGGTGTGCGCCGCCGGAGGGCACCATCTGTTCCTGGAGGGCCCGCCGGGCGCGGGCAAGACCATGCTCGCCGAGCGCCTGCCCGCCGTGCTTCCCCGGCTCACCCGGGAGGAGTCGCTGGAGGTCACCGCGGTCCACTCGGTCGCCGGGCTGCTGCCTCTGGGCAAGCCGCTCATCGACGTCGCCCCCTACTGCGCCCCGCACCACTCGGCCACGATGCAGTCACTCGTCGGCGGCGGCCCGGGCGTCGCACGGCCCGGCGCGGTCTCTCTCGCCCACCGGGGCGTGCTGTTCCTCGACGAGGCACCCGAGTTCCACAGCCAGACGCTGGACGCGCTGCGGCAGCCCCTGGAGTCCGGACACGTGGTGATCGCGCGGAGCGCGGGTGTGGTCCGGTTCCCGGCGAGGTTCCTGATGGTCCTGGCGGCCAACCCCTGCCCCTGCGGACGCTTCTCGCAGCGGGACTCCCTGTGCGACTGCCCGCCGTCGGCGATCCGCCGCTACCAGGCCCGGCTGTCCGGCCCGCTGCTGGACCGGGTCGACCTGCGGGTCGAGGTCGACCCGGTCACCCGCGCCCAGCTCACCGAACCAGGCGCCCGCGGCGAGTCCAGCGCGACCGTCGCCGACCGGGTCAGGGCGGCCCGGGAGCGGGCGGCCGTCCGGCTCGCCGGAACCCCCTGGCGCAGCAACAGCGAGGTGCCCGGAAGGGAGCTGCGCAGCCGCTTCCATGCCGTCGCCGGCGCGATGGACGAGGCCGAACGCAATCTTGAGCGGGGCGTGCTCACCGCCCGCGGGATCGACCGGGTGCTGCGCGTCGCCTGGACGGTCGCCGACCTCGTCGGCCACGACCGCCCGGACGCCACCGACGTCTGCCTCGCCCTGCAACTGCGCACCGGAGTGCCGCGGGGCGTGCCCATGGCCCTCGGAGCCCTGACGTGACCGCAGGACCCGACCCGGACGGGGAGCTGCTCGACCGGGTCTTTCTCGCTCGGGTCATCGAGCCCGGGGACGAAGTCGGTGGACGGTGGTTGCGGGAGTTCGGGGTGGGGGAGGTGGTGCGGCGGTTGCGGGACGGCGGGGAGCCGTTGCCGGGGGTGAGCGGGACCCGGTGGGGCGGGCTGCTCGGGCGGGCCCGGCGGGCCGAGCCGGAGCGGGATCTCCAGGTGGCGCGGGCCGCCGGGGTGCGATTCGTCTGTCCGGGGGACGCGGAGTGGCCGGGACAGCTCGATGACCTCGGGGACGGGCGGCCCACGGGGCTGTGGGTGCGGGGGCGGGCCAGTCTGCGGATGTGGGCGCTCAGGTCCGTGGCCGTCGTGGGAGCACGCGCCTGCACCGAGTACGGCGCCCATGCCGCGGCCACCCTCGCCTCGGGCCTGGCCGAGCGGGGCTGGGTCGTCGTGTCGGGTGGTGCGTACGGGATCGACGGCGCCGCCCACCGCGGCACCCTCGCCGCCGGCGGAGCCACCGTCGCCGTCCTGGCCTGCGGCGTCGACCGGCCCTACCCGCGCGGCCACACCGCCCTGATCAACAGGATCGCGGAACAGGGGCTGGTGGTGGGGGAGTTGCCACCCGGTGATCATCCGACTCCGAGCCGGTTCATCCTGCGGAACAGAGTGATCGCGGCGCTCACCAGGGGCACCGTCGTCGTGGAGGCCGCCTGCCGCAGCGGTTCGCTGGTCACGGCCCGGGCCGCGGCCCGCCTCGGGAGGCACACCATGGGGGTGCCCGGGCCCGTCACCAGCGGACTCTCCGTCGGCGTGCACGAACTGCTGCGCGGCGAGGCCGTCCTGGTCACCGACGCGGCGGACGTCGTCGAACTCGTGGGCGACATCGGCGAGCTGGCTCCGCCCCGGCAAGGCCCCGTACTCCCGCGTGACCTGCTGGAACCGGCCGCCCAGGCCGTCCTCGCAGCCCTGCCCGGAAGCCGCGCGGCCCGCGTCGGGGAGATCGCGTGCGGCGCGCGCACCACGCCGGACGACGCGATCGCGAGGCTGTACGAACTCCGAGCACTTGGATACGTCGAACGACACGGCGACGGCTGGAAGTTGACACGCCAGGCGATGATCTCGGCCCGGAGGTGTCACGGTCCGTGCTGACCGAGGAGGTTCGGCCGTCCGGGGGAATCCCCTACGCCCTTGGGATTTCCCGGAGTTGACCCCTTCGCCCGGTCACGCAGAGCGAGCTGCGGAGCGCGGTGGTGCGGACGACGGAAGAGGCCCGCGCAGGAGTGGACCCTCCCTGTTCGCACACCGCGACTCCCCAGTCACGCTACGCTCACGAAAGCCCGGGCGCAGACCGCGCCAACTCGACATCAGACAGACAGCTCACCCAGGTACGGCAGAACGGCACAAGGCGACGAATGCCCCAGCACACCTCCGGGTCCGACCGGACGGCGATCCCCGCAGCCGCCCGCGACGGTGGCAGCGTGCGACCGCCCGCTCCCTCGACGCTCGACGAGCTGTGGCGGTCGTACAAGGAGACGGGGGACGACCGGCTGCGGGAGCAGCTGATCCTGCACTACTCGCCGCTGGTCAAGTATGTGGCGGGCCGGGTGAGCGTCGGCCTGCCGCCCAACGTGGAGCAGGCCGACTTCGTCTCCTCCGGGGTGTTCGGGCTGATCGACGCGATCGAGAAGTTCGACATCGACCGGGAGATCAAGTTCGAGACGTACGCGATCACCCGGATCCGGGGCGCGATGATCGACGAACTGCGGGCGCTGGACTGGATCCCCCGGTCCGTCCGGCAGAAGGCGCGCAACGTCGAGCGGGCCTACGCCACCCTGGAGGCGCGGCTGCGGCGGACACCGACGGAAGGGGAGGTCGCCACCGAGCTGGGCATGGAGGTCGACGAACTCCATGCGGTGTTCAGCCAGTTGTCGCTGGCCAACGTGGTCGCCCTGGAGGAACTGCTGCATGTCGGCGGCGAGGGCGGGGACCGGCTCAGCCTCATGGACACGCTGGAGGACACCGCCGCCGACAATCCGGTGGAGGTGGCCGAGGACCGGGAGCTGCGGCGGTTCCTGGCGCGGGCGATCAACACGCTGCCCGAGCGGGAGAAGACCGTCGTCACGCTCTACTACTACGAGGGGCTCACCCTCGCCGAGATCGGCAATGTGCTCGGGGTCACCGAGAGCCGGGTCAGCCAGATCCACACCAAGTCGGTGCTGCAGCTGCGGGCCAAGCTGGCGAGCTTCGGGCGCTGAGTCCTCCCTTCCGGGGTGGGGTGTCCGTAAAGTGGTTGACGTGCCAAGGATTCGAGCGGCCTCCGTGGCCGAGCACCGGTCGATGCAGCGAGCCGCCCTGTTGGACGCGGCTCGGTCCCTGCTGTCCGAGGGCGGGACGGAGGCGCTGACCTTCCCGGCCCTCGCCGAGCGGACGGGGCTGGCGCGGTCGTCCGTGTACGAGTACTTCCGCTCGCGGGCCGCCGTGGTCGAGGAGCTGTGCGAGGTCGACTTCCCCGTGTGGGCGGCGGAGGTCGCGGCGGCGATGGAGCGGGCGTCGTCGGCCGAGGACAAGGTCGAGGCGTATGTGCGGCAGCAGCTGGCGCTGGTCGGGGACCGGCGGCACCGGGCTGTGGTGGCGATCTCGGCGAGTGAGCTGGATGCGGGGGCGCGAGAGAAGATCCGGGCCGCGCACGGTGGGCTGGTCGCGATGGTCGTCGAGGCGTTGGGGGAGATGGGGCACGGGCAGCCTCGGCTGGCGGCAATGCTGCTGCAGGGGGTCGTGGACGCGGCCGTGCGGCGGATCGAGCTCGGCGCCGCCGAGGATCCCTCCGTGGTGACGGATGCTGCGGTGGCCATGGCGTTGCGCGGTGTGAAGGGCTGAGGTCGGCCGTCGCCGGCCGTCGGGTGGGGTCGCTTGGCCGCGCGTGCGCGGTGCCTCCCCCACTCTCGGCTCCGCTCGAGCGGGGGGACCCCCACCGCCCACCTCCTCCAAGCTCTCGGCTTCGCTGGAGCAGAGGGACCCCCGTCGCCCCAGCGGCACGACTGACGCAGCTACGCAGGCACTCCCAGCACCGGTAGCAGTCTCGACGGCCCCCTGTGCAGGAGCCAGGGCGGCAGCAAGGACAACGGGTCCAGGTACGTCTCGTCTCTCAGCAAGCCCCAGTGCACGCACGTACCCGAGCAGTGCGACCCCGTTGCCTCCACCGTGCCCACGACCTCGGCCGCCCCCACCGTGTCCCCCTTTCGCACCGAGGGGCTGACCGGCTCGTACGTCGTGCGCAGGTTCGTGCCCGTCAGCCGGACGGACACCACGCCACGCCCGGCCACGCGGCCCGCGAAGGTCACCCGGCCGGGCGCCACCGCCCGTACCGGGGCACCGGGGGACGCGGCCAGGTCCACGCCCCGGTGGCCGGGGCCGTAGACCGTCGCCGGGGGCTGCCAGCCCCGTAGCACCAATGGGCGGACGCCCACCGGCCAGGCGCGGGCGATGGCCGGAACCCGTTCCTCCCGGGCAGGTGGGGGCAGAGCGGCCCAGGCCGGGGGAGCCGGCGCCGTCGCCGCCGAGGCCAGCAGCAATCCCGCCCACACGCCCACGCATCGCATCACTCGTCGCATGCGAAGACCCTCCCGCACCCCCGCCGATCATGGCCGGGATCTGTGGACTACTCCCCGGTTGTGGAGAGCGGCGTCACCCGGTGCCCCCACGGTCCCGTACACTTCTTCTGGCGATCCGGGTCACCGGGTCGACTTCGCACGCCCCGACACCTGGTGATCACAAGCCGGTGTCAGCGCTCCTCGGTCCTTTGTGGCACGGCGCAGGTGGGCGTCAGGCGCGGGAGCCGTCCGGCATCCGCGGCACAACCGAGAACTTCAAGGAGATACGGCCATGGCCGTCGTCACGATGCGGGAGCTGCTGGAAAGCGGCGTCCACTTCGGTCACCAGACCCGTCGCTGGAACCCGAAGATGAAGCGCTTCATCTTCACCGAGCGCAACGGCATCTACATCATCGACCTGCTCCAGTCGCTGTCGTACATCGACCGCGCCTACGAGTTCGTCAAGGAGACCGTCGCCCACGGCGGCACGGTCATGTTCGTCGGCACGAAGAAGCAGGCGCAGGAGGCCATCGCCGAGCAGGCCACCCGCGTCGGCATGCCCTACGTCAACCAGCGCTGGCTGGGCGGCATGCTCACCAACTTCTCGACCGTCTACAAGCGTCTGCAGCGCCTCAAGGAGCTTGAGCAGATCGACTTCGAGGACGTCGCGGCGTCGGGTCTGACCAAGAAGGAGCTCCTGGTCCTCTCGCGTGAGAAGGCCAAGCTGGAGAAGACCCTCGGTGGTATCCGCGAGATGCAGAAGGTGCCCAGCGCCGTCTGGATCGTGGACACCAAGAAGGAGCACATCGCGGTCGGCGAGGCCCGGAAGCTCAACATCCCGGTCGTCGCCATCCTCGACACCAACTGCGACCCCGACGAGGTCGACTACAAGATCCCGGGCAACGACGACGCGATCCGCTCCGTCACCCTGCTCACCCGTGTGATCGCCGACGCCGTCGCCGAGGGCCTCATCGCCCGCTCCGGCGTCGCCACTGGCGACAAGGGTGAGAAGGCCGCCGGCGAGCCGCTCGCCGAGTGGGAGCGCGACCTGCTCGAGGGTGAGAAGAAGGACGAGGCTCCGGCCGCCGAGGCTGCCGAGGCCCCCGCTGCCGAGGCCCCCGCGGCCGAGGCTCCTGCCGCCGAGGGCGAGCAGGCCTGACGTCAGCGTCGACGGCGGGGGCGGTGACATGAACTCCGCCCCCGCTGTTCACCCGTAGGTCGGCGCGTAGTCCGCGATCCGCGTTCACATGTGGATCGCAGACCGTACCGATCTCCGATCTCCCAAGACTTCGAGAAAGACTCACAGACTCATGGCGAACTACACCGCCGCCGACGTCAAGAAGCTCCGTGAGCTCACCGGCGCCGGCATGATGGACTGCAAGAAGGCGCTGGACGAGGCCGAGGGCAACGTCGAGAAGGCCGTCGAAGCGCTGCGTATCAAGGGCCAGAAGGGCGTCGCCAAGCGCGAGGGCCGCTCCGCCGAGAACGGCGCCGTGGTCTCCATCATCGCCGACGACAACTCCTCCGGCGTCCTCGTCGAGCTGAAGTGCGAGACGGACTTCGTCGCCAAGGGCGACAAGTTCCAGGCCGTCGCCACGGCGATCGCCGAGCACGTCGCCAAGACCTCCCCGGCCGACCTCGAGGCCCTGCTCGCCTCCGAGATCGAGGCCGGCAAGACCGTTCAGGCGTTCGTGGACGAGGCCAACGCCAACCTCGGCGAGAAGATCGTCCTGGACCGCTTCGCGCAGTTCGCCGACGGCTTCGTGCTCGCTTACATGCACCGCACCATGCCCGACCTGCCCCCGCAGATCGGTGTCCTGGTCGAGCTCGACAAGCCGAACGCCGAGATCGCCAAGGGCGTCGCCCAGCACATCGCCGCCTTCGCGCCGAAGTACCTCTCCAAGGAGGACGTCCCGGCCGAGGTCGTCGAGTCCGAGCGCCGCATCGCCGAGGAGACCACCCGCGCCGAGGGCAAGCCCGAGGCCGCGATCGCCAAGATCGTCGAGGGTCGCCTGGGCGGCTTCTTCAAGGACGCCACGCTGCTCGGCCAGCCGTACGCGCTGGACAACAAGAAGTCGGTCCAGAAGGTACTGGACGAGGCCGGTGTCACCCTGAAGCGCTTCACGCGCATCAAGGTCGGCATCTGAGTCCGTACCGCGATCGACCCGCGACCCGAGGAGAATTCTCGATAGGGTCGACAGCAGTCGTCCGCGCACACCGCCACACCCAGGCACGTGGCGGACGGCAGCAGATCTGACGAGGAGGCCATTGCCGCGCATGGGAGCGAAAAGCGACCCCACCGGCAATGGCCTTCTTCGTATGTGCAACACGTGAAAGAGGCGGGATCTCCATGACCACCAAGGCCCAGAAGAGCGACGACGGCAAAGTACGCGGCCGGTTTCTGCTGAAGCTGTCCGGAGAGGCCTTCTCCGGTGGCGGGGGCCTGGGCGTGGACCCGGACGTGGTACACAAGATCGCACGTGAGATCGCCGCCGTCGTCCGGGACGGCGCCGAGATCGCGGTCGTCATCGGCGGCGGCAACTTCTTCCGCGGCGCCGAACTGCAGCAGCGCGGCATGGACCGCGCCCGCTCCGACTACATGGGCATGCTCGGCACCGTGATGAACTGCCTCGCCCTCCAGGACTTCCTGGAGAAGGAGGGCATCGACAGCCGGGTGCAGACCGCCATCACGATGGGCCAGGTCGCCGAGCCGTACATCCCGCTGCGCGCCGTGCGTCACCTGGAGAAGGGCCGCGTGGTCATCTTCGGCGCCGGTATGGGCATGCCGTACTTCTCCACCGACACCACCGCCGCCCAGCGCGCCCTGGAGATCGACGCCGAGGCGCTGCTCATGGGCAAGAACGGTGTGGACGGGGTCTACGACTCCGACCCCAAGACCAACCCCGACGCCGTCAAGTTCGACGCCCTCGGCTACGGCGAGGTCATCACCCGCGACCTCAAGGTCGCCGACGCCACCGCCATCACGCTGTGCCGCGACAACAAGCTGCCGATCCTCGTGTTCGAGCTGCTCGCGGAGGGCAATATCGCGCGGGCCGTCAAGGGTGAGAAGATCGGCACGCTGGTGGGTGACCAGGGCAGCCGGGCCTGACCGGCACACCCCCGTCACCCGGGGTACGACACCTGTCCGGGGGACGGACGGGACGCACCCTGGCCGGGGGATGGACAATGTCCTGCCGGTCGGGAACCGTGCAGGAAGAAGACGCGACGCAGCCGGCCGCCGCCCCGACGAGGAACCGCAGCCGGGCCTTACTCAAGACACGCAGGAGCAAGTGGTGATCGAAGAGACCCTCCTCGAGGCCGAGGAGAAGATGGAGAAGGCCGTCGTGGTCGCCAAGGAGGACTTCGCCGCGATCCGCACGGGCCGTGCGCACCCGGCGATGTTCAACAAGATCGTGGCCGACTACTACGGCGCGCTGACGCCGATCAACCAGCTGGCCTCGTTCTCCGTGCCGGAGCCGCGCATGGCGGTCGTGACCCCGTTCGACAAGAGCGCCCTGCGCAACATCGAGCAGGCGATCCGCGACTCCGACCTGGGCGTCAACCCGAGCAACGACGGCAACATCATCCGTGTGGTGTTCCCGGAGCTCACCGAGGAGCGTCGCCGCGACTACATCAAGGTCGCCAAGGCCAAGGCCGAGGACTCCCGGGTCTCCATCCGCTCCGTGCGCCGCAAGGCCAAGGACGCCCTCGACAAGGCGGTCAAGGACGGCGACATCGGTGAGGACGAGGGCCGCCGTGCGGAGAAGGAGCTGGACGACACCACCCACAAGTACGTGGCTCAGGTGGACGAGCTCCTGAAGCACAAGGAAGCGGAGCTGCTCGAAGTCTGATGAGCGACTCTTCCTGGGGGGCGCCGCCGACGGCGGGGCAGGCCGGGTACTGGGGGCCCACCGCAGGTGGGCCTGTCCAGGGGGCTGCCCCGGCGGGTCCCGCGTACGATGCGCCTGAGGCGCAGCACACTCGCCCCATGCCCATCGTGCCCGACGTACCCGCGTATGGCGGAGACCAGGACGACGATCGGGGGGCCGCTCGCCTGAACGGCCCCTTGTTCCGAGACGAGACGTTCCAAGACAGCGCGTTCCACGGCGACACGTTCCACGGCAACACGTCCCACAGCAACACGTTCGAACACGACACGCAGAATCCGGAGCCCATGCCCGACGCCCCGCAGCCGGCGCCCGCGCCGCAGAAGAAGAGCGCGGGCCGTGACCTGAGCGCGGCCATAGGGGTCGGCGTCGGGCTCGGTGTGGTGATCATCGCGTCCTTGTTCATCTACAAGGCCGTGTTCGTCGGTGTGGTCGCGGTCGCCGTGGTCGTGGGTCTGTGGGAGCTGACCAGCAGGCTGCAGGAGCGCAAGGCCATCAAGGCGCCGCTCGTGCCGCTCGCGCTCGGCGGTGCGGCGATGGTGGTCGCCGGGTATGTGCGGGGTGCCGAGGGCGCCTGGGTCGCCATGGCCCTGACGGCGCTGGCCGTCCTGGTCTGGCGGATGACCGAGCCACCGGAAGGCTATCTCAAGGACGTCACGGCCGGCGTCTTCGCCGCGTTCTACGTGCCGTTCCTGGCGACGTTCGTCGCCATGATGCTCACCGCCGACGACGGCCCCTGGCGCGTTCTGACCTTCCTGCTCCTGACGGTCGTCAGCGACACCGGCGCGTACGCGGTCGGCTGGCGCTTCGGCAAGAACAAGCTCGCCCCGCGCATCAGCCCCGGCAAGACCCGTGAGGGCCTGCTCGGCGCGGTGCTGTTCGCCATGGTCGCGGGCGCGCTGTGCATGCAGTTCCTGATCGACGACGGCAGCTGGTGGCAGGGCCTGCTGCTGGGCCTCGCGGTCGCAGCCAGCGCCACCCTGGGCGACCTCGGCGAGTCCATGATCAAGCGTGACCTGGGCATCAAGGACATGGGCACCTTGCTCCCCGGGCACGGCGGCATCATGGACCGCCTGGACTCCCTGCTGCCGACCGCCCCGGTGGTGTGGCTGCTGTTGGTGTTGTTCGTCGGCTCCGCGTGAGCCTTGCTCGCCACGGCTTCCGGGCCTCGTCCTGAACACAGGACGGGGCCCGTCGTCGTACACACACCCGAGTGGGTCGATTTCGTATATTCGGAATATAAGGGATCGGACGCAAGGGAAAGGGAAAGGAGGGCGCCATGTCCGCCTTCCACGAGGAGATCGACGTCGACCGGAGCCCCGGTGATGTCTGGGCCTACCTCAGCGACGTCTCCCATCTGCCCGAGTGGCAGGCGAGTGCGGTCTCGGTCGAGCAGCTGGACGAGGGCCCGTTCGGAGTCGGCTCCCATATCCGGGTCACCCGGCACGTCGGCCGCCGGGAGGTCCCGATGACCATGGAGGTCACCGAGTTCGAACCGCCGCACACCTGGGGCATGCGCGGCATCGACGGACCCGTCCGGGGCAGCGTCCACGGCGAGGTCATCCCGCTCTCCGAGGGCCGTACCCGCGTGACCATGGACCTCGACTTCGAGGGCCGGGGGATCGGCAAGGTCCTGCTGCCCCTCGTCGTACGGCCTCAGCTGCGCAAGGAGCTTCCGCGCAACGAGCGGCTGCTCAAGGAGCGGCTGGAGCACACCGCCGCCTAGGCACTGCCTGAGGATCCTCCCGGCCAACGCCTGATCGTGCCGGGACGCGGGTCGGGACGTACGTCGGGACGTCCGTGGGACGTGTCTGGGACGCCGCGGGACAGACCGGGCGCGAGGCGTTGCGCGGGACGGTCGGGGCCCCTCCGACCGGCGCACGGCCCTCCACCGTGGTCATCCCACCGGCCCTTCCCGGGACGCCGGCCGGGCTCGGGACGCCCCGTGGGAGGCGGAATCCGGGGTGCCGGACCGTTGCTAGGTTCTCGGCGTCGGACGGCAACTCGCCGACCGCCCACATCCGTTCGCTTCCGAGCGCTTCCGCTCGCATCCGACCGCACCCTGGGGGACGACCCACCATGAAGCTCAAGCGCACGCTCGCCACGCTCGGCGCAGCCGCCGCGATCACCGCCGGCATGTTCACCGTCAGCCCGGCCGCGCAGGCCTCCATCGCCGGCTGCACGGCCTACACGACGTACTTCAGCGGCGACTACTACGCGAAGATCCCCACGATCGGCACCGGCGGCACCAACTTCTGCACCCTCCGCTCCGGCGCCAGCGGCATGCAGGTGTACTACCTCCAGGACACCCTGAACTACTGCTACGGCCAGGACCTCGGCGAGATCGACGGCAAGTTCGGCCCGAAGACGGCGGCCGCCCTTGCCCGCGTCCAGAGGAGCCTCGGCCTCGACGCCGATGGCGTGTACGGCCCGCAGACCCGCGACAAGCTGAAGTGGCACTGGACGACGCTGCAGGCCGGCAATCACTGCACGACCCTGTACGACGCCCACCCGCGCGCCTGATCTCCCCCACGGGGGAACGGGGGACGACCCTGCGGCGACTGGCCCACCGACCGCCGCGTTGCCCGGACTTGAGCACAGTGCCTAGGCGTCGCCTGCGCTCCAGTCCGGCAGCGGCAGGCCGTCGGCCGTGGTGATCTCCAGGACCGTGCAGCCCATGAGGCGTACGGCGGCGAAGAGACGGTCGCGGGCCGTCGCGTGGTCTGCGGGCAGGAAGGAGACGCGGATCTGGTGCGGGCGCGAGCGGGCGTAGATGAGGTGCCAGTCCGTGTCGGCGGTAGCGAAGTGGTCCTCGCCGTGCGCACCGTCGTCGGACTGCCACGATCCCCGGTCCAGGGTCGGCGCCAGCACGTCCCGGAGTATCCGCAGCCGTTCGGCATACGGCCGCGGCCCCTCGGACAGCCGTAGACACCGGTGCAGCCGGAGCCGGAAGGGGTTGAACCAGGGCGCCAGGCCGGGCTCCATGTCGGCCAGGACGGTGGAGCGCACCCGCCCCGTCACCCACCCCTCGACGAACCCGGCCGCACCCGGCGCGAACTCCTCCCGCCCGATGCTCCGGCCCCGCACCACCACCGGCCAGTCCTCCGGGTCCCCCTCGGTACGCCAGCACAGCCGGTCGGCGTCCATCGTGGCACCCCAGACCAGCAGACCGTCGTGCCGCTCCAGGCGGTTGTACGGGCTCGTACCGAAGGGCGTGCGCAGGTACAGGTAGTCGCAGAACTCACCCCACCCGTACGTCTCGACCAGCTGCTTGTAGTCACCGGGCAACCGCACCCCGAGCCGCGCCTCCGCCTCGGCCCAGTCCCCGCGGGCGTCGACCGGGTCGGCCGGCGGGGACACGGCCCGGACCAGGGCGTCCAGACTCGTCACGGCAGATCGACCCGGCGCAGCGCCGTCGTGGCCGGCTCCCCGGTACGGCGGGCGTACGCCATCCGCTCCCGCACCTCGCGCAGCGTCCGCGGCCGGTAGCCCGGCCCACCGCAGCAGCTCTTGTGGAAACCGACGCCCGCGTTCAACAGCACGGTGAGCATCCGCCAGGCGGCTCTGTCCCGCTTCGGGGGCGCCGCGAAGGCCGAGCCCGCGTACATCAGCGCACCCGCACAGCGTGGGCAGGTCCGCTCCCGCCACGGGTCGTAGCGCTGCTTGTACGACACCCGGCAGGACAGACAGACGTACGAGGTCTTGGCGGCAGGCATGCGGCCAGAGTAGGGAGCCCCATGACCCCGGCCAAGCGGGTTTCCGGCACCCCGAACTAATCTTCGGATCATGGCCTTGCGACCTGATGAGTTCTACGAACACGCACTTGCCGCTGCGGATGATGAACGTCGGCTCCCGCTGGCGCGGATGACAGGGTGGGACATCAGCCCGTTCGAACCGGACGGACTGCGCGTCGCGCCGCTGCGGCCTCCGGTCCTGCCCGAGCCTGCGCGACATGGCGAGGACCCGTCGGACTGCGGGGCGTGCCGCGACCGGGACGAAGGGATCTGGTTCAACGACAGTTGGCGGCTCGCCCGGATCTCGGGAGTCGGTGTGCCGCTGGTGCTGATGCTGCATCCGCGTGAGCACTATGACATGGCTGACCTGCCCGATGAACTGGCAGCCGAACTGGGGGTGTTGTCCACTCACATCGTCCGCCACGTGCAGGCCCTGCCGTACATTTCGCGAGCCCACGTCTACCGCATCGGAGACGGAGGCGCGCACCTGCACATCTGGTTCTTCGCCCGGCCCGAGGGACAGGCCCAGCTGTACGGATCATGGATGCCGGTCTGGGACGATCTGCTGCCGGAATACCCGGCAGATGTTGCAGAGGCAGATGCGGCGATCGTGGCGGATGCGTTGGTCGCCTCCTACGGAGGTCGTCGCTCAAGGGTGACCGACGACGACAGATGACGACGGGTCACCTGCCGTTCTTCTTCACCCCCGAGGCGTGCCATCCGGGTTCCAGGCTGTCGAGGAGGGCGCGGAAGGCCTTGTCGGCGTGGGCCCAGTGGCCGTCCGCCAGCGGGGCGATCAAGAGGCCGAGGGTGGCGTCGGCCAGGAGGGTGGCCTGGGTACGGGCTCGCTCCTGGCCCATGCCGAGGTCGCGGAAGACGGAGGTGAGCAGGGCCGTCCATTCGGTGACGATGTCGCGCATGACGGGCCCGTAGCGGTCCGGGTGAAGCACGCTGGCGCTCATGATCTCGAGATAGAGAGGGAGAGCGGCGCGTACATCGGGGTCTCTGAATTGCTGCCACACCTCCTCCATGAAGCGGCGCAGGCCGGCAGGGCTCGTGGGCGTGCCGAAGGTCTTCAGTACCTTGCGGGTGCGCAGGAGGGGCCGGCGCTCGTAGATGGCGAGGGCCTCGGCGATCATCCGTTCCTTGCTGCCGAAGTAGTACAGGAGCATGCGGTCGCTGGTGCCCAGGGCCTTGGCCAGCGGGCGCAGGGACAGGTCCGCGAGGCCGTTGCGCATCACGTACTCGCGGACCCGGTCGAGAAGGTCGCGCCGCTTGGCCGGATCGGGCGGGCGAGGCATGCAGGCTCCTTGGGGCGTGAGGGCTACGACTTCCCTCTGTCCGTTATCGCACTTTTGGGTAGGTCTTTACCGTAGCAACCGCTTCGTGTATATTTTAGGTGTAGCGACTGCTACATGCAGCTCCTGGCCCACGCCAGGCACATTCACTGGCGGACCCTCCGCCACCTGCCCAGAAAGGACAGATCTCATGGTCATCCAGGCCATCGGCCACGCCATCGGCTCTCGCCGGGGAGATCGGTCCTCTCATGCCACTGCATCCTCGTGGCTCGCCAGGCAGTGGGCCCTCTGGTCCCGCACGCTCGCGCCGCTGCGACCGCTGGATGCGCCGCGCGGCCGCGCCACCGCCTGGGACGCTTCCTGGCCCCTGCGGCGGGAACTGACCTCGGCGCGCCGAGCCCGGCGTCTGGTGACCGCGCAACTGAGCGACTGGGCGCTGGACGACCTGGCCGACACCGCCGAGCTGCTGGTCAGCGAACTGGTCACCAACGCCCTGCGGCACACGCGCGGCCCGCTCAGGCTCAACCTGCGGCTGCGTGACTCCCGCCTGCTGTGCGAGGTCGAGGACACCGAGCCCTCCGGTCCCGTACACACCGCGGTCGACCCGGATGCGGAAGGCGGCCGCGGCACCGAACTCCTCGACCTGCTCGCCGATGCCTGGGGCAGCATCGAGACAGGGACGGGCAAGACCATCTGGTTCGAGCTGCAAGCCGAGGGCCACTCCGTGAGCGGCCCTGTGAGCGGCGCACGTACCGTGACGATGGTGGCCTGAGGAAGTGCGGGCCTTCCGAAGCCGCTCAGTGACGATCGGTGACGATCGGTGGCGACCAGTGACGACTGACAACGACAGTCGTAGCGAGCGACAGCCGCAGGTCACCCAATTGGATCTGCGACACTGGTACAGCCATGCCTAAGCCCGGAGAACTGGCAGTAGTTGGGCAGCAATGAGCCCCCTAACAGCGCATTCGGCGCGGATAGGGGGCCGGGTGTGGGTCACTGGGCCGTCTCTGGGCCGTCAGGCTCACGTGGGGCCGCGAGAAGCACCCGATCCACGGCTTTCCTCGTACGCTCCTGGCTCGACGGCATCAGGTGCGCGTACACCCGCAGCGTCAACCCAGGGTCGGAGTGCCCCAGGTACTCACTCACGGCCTTGATGCTTTCGCCGGCGTCCAGCAGCACCGAGGCGTAGAAGTGCCTCAGCGCGTGCATGCCGTGCTCGCGAGCCGAATCGTACTTGCCGTCTTCACCGGCTTCCGCGATCAGACCAGCCGCCGCCAGCGCGGGCTTCCACTCCTGGATGTTGAAGTTGCTCCGCCAGACGAGCCCGCTCGCGGTGTTCGTGAACAAGAGGCGAGCAGACACCTTCGGGCCGTCCGGCTTGCGCCAGGGCAACGTGATCTCAACCGGCTTGAAGGCGTCCATGTGGACCCGCAGGGCCTCAGCCACCGACGGCGGCAGCGGTACGTCCCGCTCCTTGTTGCACTTCGGAGGAGCGAACACGGCCTTGCCCCGAATCAGCTTCACCTGCCGGACCACCCGAATGATGCCGCCGTCGAAGTCGAGTGCATCCTCAGCCAGTCCCACGATCTCGCCCTGACGGAGCCCGCACCCGGCACCCACGTCCACCACGGTCCGGTAGCGCTGAGGGAGTGCTGCACGGACCGCCTGAACCTGGGCAGGCAGCCACGGCATAACACGGCGTTGCTCGGCGGCCGGCGGGCGCACGGAGTTCGCGGAGCACGGGTTGCGGGGCAACAGCCCGTCGTCAACCGCCGCACTGAGTACGGCCCGCACGTCGCCGTAGATGTTCCGCGCATAGCCGCCGCTCACGGCCGGGTCCTGCTCCAGCGCGCTCACCAGTCCACGGATGTGTTCCGGGCGGAACGAATCCAGCGGCCGAGAGCCGACCAGCCGGAACGCGTGCAGGCGCAACCGCTGCTCGATCACAACCTGACTGGCCGGGTCGATGCCGTGCGTCTTGAGCCACTTCTCGGCGTAGCTCTTGAAGGTGATCCGAGCTGCGCGAGGGTCGATGTACTGACCGCGCGACATGTCCGAGGCAATGTCGATCAGCCACTGCTCAGCGAGGCGTTTCTGCCGATCCGGGAAGCTCTTGGACTTCTCGGTGCCGTCGGGCCCGATGTATCGAGCGCGGTAGCGCATGCCGGTGCCGTATCGCTCAGTCTTGACCCTGAGAGGCTTGCCATCCGGGCCGGTCTCGGTCTTGTACCAGCGATCTTGGATATGGCCAGCCATCAGGCAGCCTCACCGAGCTGGGAGTCCACCCAGGCACGCACGTCACGCGGGTCGAAGCGCAGGTGTCGGCCGACCCGGAATCCGCGCGGCCCTGTGTGCTTCCTGCGCCACTGGTAGACCGTCTCGACGCTGGGCAGTTCGAACATTTCGACCAGGTCCTCAGGAGTCAGTAACCGGTTCGGCAGCTCTGAGGCCATGGTCAGCAGTTCCCTTCGTCGGTGAGTTGGTCTCGCAGGGCTTCGCGTGCGGTTTCGCGGTTGAGTTCGAGGTCCCGCCGGATGGTGGCGGCGAGGATGGATTCGCCGGGGGTGTGGCCGTGGCCGGCGTACTGCCAGTCGGCGAGGACGAGGACGGTGTCCGGCTCGACGTCGTCCAGACCGAGGGCGGCGCGTTCCTGTGCTGCGCGGTAGTCGGCGCGTGTCTGGCGGAGGGCGCCGAGCGTGGTCGAGTAGCGGCGGGACTTGGACGAGAAGTGCCCGCGGAAGCCGAGCATGTGAGCCCAAGCCGACAGGCGCCGGTCCGGGTACAGCTCATCCAGGTCGCGGCACGCGGTGATCAGGCGCCGGGCGTGGTCGGGGACGCCGTGGCGGTCGAGTTCGGCGAGTTCACCGATGCGCCGGTCGAGTGTGCCGGTGTTCTCGGCCGCCTTGGTGGCGTACTTGGCCACGTAGGAGGCGACCGCCTGTTCGGTGAGGTCGGAGCCGTCACCGAACGCCTTGATGGGCCGTACGTCGAGCTGTCGGCCCCACTGGAAGGTGCGGGCGGGTTGGGTCGCCGGCGGCGGGGACACTGACGCTGCTGTACGGGTGTGCGGTGGCGGCGCGGATGGCGTCGGTGAGCAGGTCGGTGGTGGCCCAGGACGGCGGGGCGGAGTCGGCTCCGTCGGGACCGTCGAGGCGGATCACAGCATGGAAGTGGACGGCGCCGCGCTTTTGGAACTCGGCGACCTTGCCGTAGGACAGTCGGCAGGTCTCGGCGAGTTCGCGCTGTGTCAGCCCGGCCCGCTTGGCGATCTCGCGGCGGAGCCGGTTGATGGTGCGCATCCACAGCTCACCGGCGTGGTTGTTGAAGAGCACGGCGCCGGCGTAGTCGTACGTGCTCGGGTCAAGCGCTGTACCGAGGGCGGAGTCGTCGGCGGGGTGGCGGGTGCCGCAGCGGCAGGCGCCATGGTCGGGCCGGTTGTGGACCGGGCCGAACGAGGGGGCGGTGAAGGTGGCGAACACCCGGGGGTGGTCGCGGACGGTGCTGGGGATGTCCTTGTCCGGGTCGCCGGCGAGTCCGGCGCGGATCAGGTGGTAGGTGTCCCCGGCGTAGGTCCAGGCGCAGGCGGGGCAGCGGGAGGCCCGGCGGTTACCGCAGGCGACACGGAGCCGTCCGCCGGGCTCGTTCTCGGTGCTGTAGCGGTGCAGGGTCTCCCCGGTCACCTTGTCCTTGCGGACAACCCAGCCACGCAGGTGGATCGGGTCGGCGCAGCCGCCGGTGCGCTTGATCTGGTCCTGCCAGCGGTCGAAGCCAGCGAGCCCGGCCACCCGGAGGAGGTCCCCCAGGGTGACCGGGTCCAGGCCCGCGAAGGTCGCGGTGTCGGTCACGCAGCGACCTCCAGCAGGGAGGCGTACACCGCGGTGCCGATGTATTCGGTGTAGGCGGGCGGGACGCACTCGCGGATGCCGTCGCGGTTCATCCACGGCACCCGCATGTCGTCGCGGGCTTCCTGGACGCCGGAGAAGTTCCCGACGTAGTGGGCGAAGTGCCCAGCAGCGCGGGGGCGACCCATCTTGGTCAGGGGCGCGGTGTGCGGGCGGTGGCGGGGCGGGGTGAAGGTGTAGCCGCCGCCGGTCTCGAACAGCCGATGCCGGTACGTGTGCATCCCGAAGACCGCCGCGCACAGGGTGGCCGGGTTGCGCAGCTCCGGGGCTGCCTCTTCCACATTCTCGATCACCGGCACCCGCCACCCCGACGGCACCTTCGGGCGGAGCATGGTGGGACTCCCTTCCGATGGGGTTACTTGATCAGGCCGTTGATGGCGGGGGCGAGGACGCTGTCGGCGAGGAGGAAGCCGCCGAGCAGGAGCACGGCGATGAGCCAGGCCGGCGGGCGGATGAGCTTGACGCCGAGGTAGCCGACGACGAGGAGCGCGAACCAGAGGGGGACCTGCACGGGGAGCCTCCTAGCGGACCTTGCAGCGGTGGGTGCGGGCGGCGAGCTGGGCGGCGGACTGGCTGGAGTAGTCGGCGGACCAGCCGCAGTCGTCGGAGGTGCACACGGCGGCGTGCTTGGTCTGGCCGTGGCGGTCGCGGTGGGTGCCGATCTGCACCGGGCCGATCTGCATCACGGAGTGGAAGAAGTCGCGCATGGGCATGGCTGAACTCCTTGTCTGTCAGGCGAGTTGGGCGGCGATGGCGTCGGCCATGGGCGCGGGGACGCTGAGGCGGGCGCGAAGGGTGTCGGTGTCGATCGGGGAGCCGGTACGGGCCTGGTGGTCGGCGGCGACCTTGCGCGCGTGAGCGACCAGCGGAGCCGGTACCGCCACCTCGGGAGCAGGGGCGGGGGCCGGGTCGGCGGCGGGTAGCGCCGGGGTGTCGTCGGCGGCGGCTACCGGCTCCGGAACGGACTCCGGTTCGGCGTCGGACTCAGGAGCCGGATCAGTGGCCGGGACAGGAGCCGCCGCTACTGGTGCCGGGTCATCGGCCGAGTGGGCGAGCAGGGTGCCGCCGAGGAAGGCGAGCGCGGGCCATCCGGCGATGCCGAGGCGGAGCAGCGCGGGCGGGTTGGCCAGGTCGAGGAAGCCGGCGGTGGCGACGTTGGCGCCGAGCGAGGCGAACAGCGCGATCAGGAACCAGCACCAGGCCAGCCGGGACGGGCCGCTGTTGCGCAGCCGACGCCAGGCGGCGACCAAGAGCAGGTCGACGCTGATCGGGTAGGCCCATGCCTTCCATCCGGACTGTCCGGCGGCGGCGGCCAGGTCGTGAAGGTGGGCGAAGGACAGAGCGCCGGCGATCACGGCCTGTACGAGGACGGCGTCCGGGCGGATCGAGCGGGTCATGTCGTCACCTCCCTTTGCGGGTTGGGCCAGGGGCGGGGCGGGGATCGAGTCCGGCCGCCTAGCCCCGGCAGGGGTTCAGTCGGTGGTGGCTTGGCCGGATCCCCAGCAGGTCAGGCACAGGCCGGTCTGCCGGTCGTCGGTGGCACGGCCCTTACGGGCGCCAACTCGGACGGTTTCGGTGATCTCGCCGGTGCCGTTGCAGTCGGGGCACGGCTTCGGCTGGGGCTTGCGGCGGGAGGCGGGCTTCTTCGTGGTCGGCACGGTCACCACCCCTCGCCGGGGTACTCGGGGCCATCGTTCGGGTCGTAGCCGGGCGGGAGGGTGCCGGGCGGCGGCTCGGGCAGCGACGCGGCCAGGCACGGGCCGACGGTGTCGATGAAGTCCTGGTCAGCGCCGATCCTGTCGGCGTACAAGGCCAGGTCGCCGAGCATGACCACGGTGCGGGTGAAGTCCTCGCAGTCGGGGCACATGGCAGGCGATCTCCCTTCTTCGGGCATGGCTCGGGTAGGGACCTGACGCGATGCGGTCGCGCCACCGTGGAGCGGGAGGGATCAGGCAGTAGCCGGGATGGACTCGACAGCCGACGCGTCGACAGGCTTCGGAACGCCGGGCAAGGGCCGGAAGGGCGCCAGGGCGGGCAGGTCCGGCGTGATGTCGGCGTACCGGTTGCAGGTGTTCACGGCCTGGCGGAGCGAGGTGTGCGGGGCGCGGATACGGGCCCATCCACCGGTCGAGTCGCCGGTGATGGCGACGCCGGGCATGTCGGTGGGGATCTGGATCGCGGCGAGGACGGCGTCCGGGGCGATGTCGCCGAAGGCCATGTTCGCCGAGGACTCGTCGTTGACGCGATGGGCCGTGCGGCCGGTGAGCTGGGCGCGGAGCATGGTGATGCCCTTGCCGAGTTCGGAGCCGAAGCGCTGACCACAGATTTCCAGGTAGATGCCGGCGGCGCGGCCGAGCTGGGCGAGCCGAGCGAGCGCGGTGATGATCCGGTCCCGGCGCTTCTCTTCCTCCTTGTTGGCGAACACGGCGAGTTCGGCGACCTCATCGACCAGGACCACGATCGGCACCGGGCGGAGGTCTTCGGGCAGGTCCCAGATGTCGGCGGCTATCTCGGCATCCGGCACATCAGCAGTGATGCGCTGTTCAGCGCGGATGACCTGGTAGACGTCCTGCATGTGGGATACCAGGGCATCGAGCAGTTCGGCGGCGGTGTCCTGGTTGTCGGCCAGCGCGGAGAACCGGCGGGCTAGCGGGAACAGCTCCACACCCTGTTTGCAGTCGATGCCGACCAAGGCGACCCGATGCGGGGCGAGTGCGGCCACGAGGTTGCGCTGATAGACGGACTTGCCGGACTCCGTGGCGCCGAGCGTGAGCGCATGTGGGACCGCGCGGTAGTCGCGGTAGTGCACGGCTCCGTCTTCACGCAAAGCGACCGGGACCCGCATCGGGCGTGTGTCGGTCTTGGCCGGCATCTGCACCCGCTTGAGCACGTCATAACCGGTCATCCGCACTTCGACCACGCTGGAGCGCAGTTCCCGCGACGTGACACCGAACATGGCGAACGAGTGCCGCAGCCGATCACACGAAGCCGCCACGTCGAACGCGTCCTGACCAGGACGGAGCTTGAGCCGCAGCACCAGGCCGGTCCGGGTCGGTCGCAGGCGCAGGATGCGCGGAGCACGGGGCCCGGGGACCGGTCGGTTGGTGGCCCGAGCCAGGGCCAGGCGCCAGCGCGAGGGCGGGACCGTCAGCCTGCAGGCGTCCATCACCGACGCGTATCGGAACAGGACCCGCAGACTCGCCAGGACGACACCGAAAGTGAGCCAGTACCAGGCGGGGCGCCGCCACCGCAGGAGACCCGCAGCGGCGACGACCAGCACCAGGGCGACCGTTAACCAGGTCATGGTCAGGCCGCCTTCGGCTGCGAGGCGCCGGCGGCGAGCGAGGTGACGGCGACCGCACGGAAGCTGATCCCGTGCCGCTTCTGGCCGTTGAACTCGTTCTCCCACGGCCGGGCGACCAGCCCGGTCAGGGCGATCGGAGTGCCCATGGCCAGCTCACCGGAGATGTCCGGCTCCGCCACGGTCACCGTGATGACCTCCGCACTGCCGTTCATCACGAACAGCACGTCCACGGTCACGAGCGTGTGGCCGGTGTCGGTGTCGGTGGCGATGACGCCGTTGCGCTTGTCGCGCATCTTCGTCTGCGGGGGCTGAGCGACCATCAGGGTCGCGCCGTTCGTGTCGACAGGGATCTGACGCATGATGGAGTCTCCCTTTGGGATGAGCCCCGGGCTGCGTTGTGATCTTGGCGGATGGCACGCAGACCGGGGCAGCTTGTTGTTGCGACACCATCGAAGCTACTCACAGAAAAACTGCGAGTCAACAGAAAAACTGCGACTAGTAGGGGAACTCCGAGTCTGCGACACTAATTGCGACGAGAAGGAGGCAGGAATGGCCAACTATGGGCTGTTTGTCCGCTTCACGCTGCGTGACGGGGCAGGCGAAGCGTTTGACGCACTGATCCGAGAGACCGCCGCAGGGATCCAGGCGCACGAACCGGGCACACTGGTCTATGCGTGCCACGAGGTCGAGGGCGCACCCAATGAGCGGGTCTTCTTCGAGCTGTACGCCGATCGTGCTGCCTTCGAGGAGCACGAGCGTCAGCCTCACACGCGCCACTTCCTGGCCGAACGCTCCAAGTACGTTGAGAAGACTGAGGTTGACCGCCTCCAGCCGTACGCCGGCAAGTACCCCGACGGAGTCGAGAAGTGACCACTTCCGACAGCAAGACCGTCGGACAGAGGGTCAAGGAGCTGCGCCGCGCCGAAGGCATGTCACAGAGTGACCTTGCCGCCGCGATGGGGCGCTCCGAAAGCTGGGTGTCGCAGGTCGAAAGAGGCGTACAACCCGTCGAACGACTGTCGGTCCTTCAAGCTCTCGCTGATGCGCTCAACGTGCCCGTGCGCGACCTACGGCCGGATGCCGCTGCTCCAGTAGAGGAAGCTGAGCCAGAGGAGCAGACGAAGAGCAACGACCTAGACGGACTACGGGTAGCCCTTACCGGTCACCCCGCGTTGGGCAGTCTCTTCCAGCAACCGCTGGCCGAACCGACGCCTTCGCTCGCCGACTTCCGCCACAAAGTAGAAGAGGCGTGGACTCTCGTACACGCATCGAGCTACGCAGCACTGAGTGATCAGCTTGCCAAGCTTCTCCCGAGCATCGAAGCCGCAGTTCGTCATGCGCCGGCGGGCGAACGCGTAGAACTCCATGCCCTACGCGCCAAGGCCTACCAGGTGGCCGCAGCCAGCTTCACTCGGCAAGATCAGGCAGATGCAGCGTGGATCGCAGCCGACCGAGCGCTACAGGCAGCCGAACTTGCAGGGCAGCCGTTGGAAGTCGTCGCGAGTCTGTTCCGAATGGCGCACGCCTTCATGCGTCAGCAGCACATGGACCAAGCCGAGCAGGCAGCGCAATCTGCTGTAGCCGTCATGGGTCCGAGGACAGAGGCCTCGGCGTGCCCGCCGGAAGAGCTGTCGTTGTTCGGTGCCATGAACCTCGTACTCGCAGTGATCAACGCGAGGGAGGGCAACCGAGGCCGGACCCATGAACACATCGATCGAGCGCGAGCAATCGCAGCGCGGTTGGGTGCGGATCGCAACGACTTCGATACGGAGTTCGGGCCGACGAACGTCGAGATCCACGCCGTGAGTACCGCAGTGGAGTTGGGAGATGCGGGGCTTGCCCTAGAGGTGGCCCAGCACGTTGACGCATCTGGTCTCTCACCCGAGCGGCAGTCGCGTTTCCTGCTTGACGTGGCGCGAGCACACGCGCAGCGGCGACACGTCGGCGAGGCCACAGCCGCACTCCTGGAGGCCGAAGCCCTAGCTCCCGAGCAGATCCACGACCACCACTTGGCCCGCGAGGTCATCCGCGATTTGATCCAACTCTCGGACCCGCGCATCCCCGAGTCGCTGCGCAACTTGGCCGAGCGGAGTGCTGTCCTCTAGGCGCCCAAAGCCTCGCGGTGGGAGTTTCCCTACATTATCAAGGGCTCGCTTCGCTCGCCGTTGCTCCCGGCCTCCTGAACTGCAAGCAGTCCGATCACAGATCGGAGGTGCCGCGCACAGCGCGGCGGCGCCGGCCGGTCGCCGCCGCGCCGCCCCTCCTTGCCTTCGTCACCGGGGCCGCGCGCCGTCGCCCGTCCGCGCCCACAAGGGGGCGAAGACCAGGCCGGGGTAAGGGTGAGACGGTCCCGCCGAGGTCAGAACACCGTCGTGGCTGGGGCGGTCGGCTCCACGGCTTTAGGCAGCCACTTTGGCGCGAGCCTCGAAGATCAGGGCCCAAAATCGGGCACTAACGGGCAGGTCCACAAGCCTGCCCGATTCGCGGGCTAGCGTAATGGGCCCTGATCACTCGCGCCAAAGCAGCTCCAGCCCAAAGCCGTTCCGCCGACCTCGGTGGGCAAGCTTAGCGCGCAACGCGGGGAATATCTATCCTTCGTCGGGGAATAGGTTCGCCCAGCGATCCAATTCCTGTTGAGCGACTTCAATTTCCGACATGCGCTTGTACATGCTATCCGGGAAGGAGGATAGGATTTCGAGTGTGTCGTGACTCGACCAAACGAAGAGATCTCGCATGAAGGACGAAACGCTCTCGCTGATCTTCACCACTCGGCCGTATTTCTGTTCAAGTCTTATGGCTGTCGTTTCGTTCAGCAATAGGGACTTGTGGCCAACGGCGTGAACAACGAGAGCCGACCGAGGTATGCCCGCGTCGGTGACACTGCGGACGAATTGCTCAAGCTCTTCGGGGGTAACTGGCTTTCCGCGCACCTCTACGGCGAGCAGCGGCGATCCGTCCTTGCGAAGTGCGTGGACGTCCCCAGGAAAATCTCTTGAAGGGTCGTTTAGTCTCCGCGAGGCCACTTCGGGATACGTCATGTCGAGCGCAGCGGCTACGCAAGCCTGAAGCTTTCTCGGTATGTCGGCACCCGATGTTACGAAGACTTCCGTCTGAGCGATCAGGCTCGCTTCGACGATTGCGCTTCCGCTCACGACCCGCTGCTTCTTACGGTTCGCTTCGATGCATACCGTCAGGACAGCAGCCAGGGCGGATCGAGCCTGCTGACGTGTATATCCCTTGGTGTCTACCATCTGCAAGGCGGATTGGAGGCGCTCAAAATATGGGCGAGCACTTGGCAGAATGCGCTCGATCTCGGAGATGTGATCGTAACGGAAGAACGGCTGGTTATTGAGTGGCTCACGCCCGGTGGCTTTGAGATCGAAGCCCAATTCCACGGACAGGGGCACCAGAACACCATGTGCCAAAGTCCTGTGGGAGTATGTGCGATCGCTATACTCTTCTTTGATGGATAGCGGATCGACGCCATCGTTGCACGCTCTCGCCAGCAGGGCGACACACAAGGCTGGCGTGTAAGTACGAGGAGCCCTCACCTCACGCAGAGTGCGCGCGAGATGAATCCAGTACTCTGGGAGGTCGCTCCCATCCGTGGCCTTGGCGAATGCTGCCCTCAATACATGATCGGCTGTTCTCTTGTCGATTCGGATCCCCATTTACCCCACCCCTGGGAAACGCTAGATCAGTGAAAGTTGCTCATTGTAGGCCTGCTCTTTCCCGTCAAGCGCGGGCTGCACGTACCCCATCTGCTCCATCAGGGCGCGAACGACGACCTTCCCGAGTTCCACTGGGACGGCATTGCCGATCTGCCTTTGCATATCGCGTCGGCCTCCTGCGAATTTGAACTCGTCAGGGAAAGTCATGATGCGCTTCATCTCGGAAACAGTGAAACGGCGAGCACGGGATTCGCCCTTTTCGTTCCGGGTATTCTCCCAATGGAAGGGGCCAACCCAAGGGCCCGGCTGTGCTTGAAGTGTTGTGGAAGGGCGGTCGGGTTCGGCGCGCAGAAGAAAGGTCCAGTACCGACTCCGCCACTTAAAGACATTGCGTCCGTCGTAGCGCTCGGTGTGCCACAGGTAATTCTGGCCCGGGGGCACTTCGGCAGCTAGGTCGGCATACGTGCCTTCCACGATATCGCTCAAATCGATGGGCTCTTTAGGGAGTCCCTGAAAGGCCTGCCTTAGTCCCACGAATGGGATCTTCGAATGGTCAATGACGCGATCACGTTCTGACTCGCCTGAGTGCGTAGACTCAGGGAAGTGGAATTTCTTCCCATCCCTGCGTCCTACGACGAAAACCCTACGGCGGAGTTGAGGGACGCCGTACTCGGCGGCAAGGAGAATCTTGTAGGAAGGGTTGTAACCCGCGTCTCTCAGCCCCTCGATGAGGCGATCGAACTGGGCTTTGTGTGTCTTGTAGGTAAGGCCTTGAACGTTCTCTAGAATGAACGCTTCAGGCTTACTCTCGCGAACGACACGGACATATTCATCAAGTAGCGAGGCGTTTGGGTCGGCGCTGTTTCGCTTCTCTTCGATCCAGAAACCAGACTTGCTGAACGGCGTGCACGGAGGTCCGCCAATAAGCAGGGTGGCATCGCCACGCTGTAGCCCGCCCGCTTCCAAAATCTCTTGAGTTGGTGTGGTCTGAATGTCCCCGCACAACGTCTTGGTGTGAGGGAAGTTCAGGGCAAGTGTTTGCAGAGCTGTCTCGTCGTAGTCCGTTGCCACGGCAACACGCAGTGGTGACCCGCTGCCGTCATGGGTTAGTGGCGGCTCGGCGCAGCGCTCAACGGCGCAGTCCAGGCCACCTGCACCGGAGAAGAGACTGATCACAGGCAACTCGCGATTCACCGCGCCACAGTAGCGCAACACTTGTTGCCCGTCCCGAGGCTGTAGAGATGCCCGGGATGCATCAGCCAGGTGGGGTCTGGGCCGTCTCTGGGCCGTACGCGGCCGACCAAAGTTGACAGAGAACACCTGCGGGTGACCACCCCCACCCCGCTCTGGCCTGGGCTGCCGGAGTTGATCTGCGACACTGGTAGCGCCATGCCTAAGCCCGGAGAACTCACTTTCGTAGCCCCGCGCGGAGCCAAGAAGCCGCCGCGGCACCTTGCCGACCTCACGCCCGCCCAGCGCAAGGAGGCGGTGGCCGAGGTCGGTGAGAAGCCGTTTCGTGCCAAGCAGCTCTCGCAGCACTACTTCGCGCGGTACGCGCACGACCCCGAGCAGTGGACCGACATCCCGGCCGGTTCGCGGGACAAGCTGCGCGAGGCGCTGTTCCCGGACCTGATGACCGTCGTCCGGCATCTGTCGACCGACCAGGGGACGACCCGCAAGACGCTGTGGCGGCTGTTCGACGGCACGCTCGTGGAGTCGGTGCTGATGCGGTACCCGGACCGGGTGACCATGTGCATCAGCTCGCAGGCCGGGTGCGGGATGAACTGCCCCTTCTGTGCCACCGGGCAGGCGGGGCTCGACCGGAATCTGTCCACCGCCGAGATCGTCCATCAGATCGTCGATGGCATGCGGGCTCTGCGGGACGGTGACGTGCCCGGTGGGCCTGCGCGGCTTTCCAACATCGTCTTCATGGGCATGGGCGAGCCGCTCGCCAACTACAACCGGGTCGTGGGGGCCATCCGCGCGCTGACCGATCCCGCGCCGGACGGGCTCGGGCTCTCGCAGCGAGGGATCACCGTCTCGACGGTCGGGCTCGTGCCCGCCATCCACCGGTTCGCCGACGAGGGCTTCAAGTGCCGGCTCGCGATCTCCCTGCACGCCCCCGACGACGAGCTGCGCGACACCCTCGTCCCCGTGAACACGCGGTGGAAGGTGCGCGAGGTGCTGGACGCCGGGTTCGAGTACGTCGAGAGGTCCGGGCGCCGGCTGTCGATCGAGTACGCGCTCATCCGCGACATCAACGACCAGGCCTGGCGTGGTGACCGGCTCGGGCGGCTGCTCAGGGGCAAGCCCGTGCACGTCAACCTGATTCCGCTGAACCCGACGCCGGGGTCCAAGTGGACCGCCTCGCGGCCCGAGGACGAGAAGGCGTTCGTGGAGGCGATCGCCGCCCACGGTGTGCCGGTCACCATCCGGGATACGCGCGGGCAGGAGATCGACGGGGCGTGTGGTCAGCTCGCCGCCACCGAGCGGTAATCTGGCTGCGTTCGATTACGTCTCATCCACGTCTCATCACATCTTCATATTCCGACAGGGGAGCGCCACAGCGCTGAGAGTGCGGCAAGCGGGCCGCAGACCCTCTGAACCTCGCCCAGGTCATTCTGGGTAGGAAGTTCGGTCACCACTCATGCTGTTGCGCCCTGCCCGGGTTCTTCTCAGAAGGACCGGGCAGGGCCGCGTTCTTCCTGGCCAACCCCCAGGAGGACACTCACGTGCACACCAAGACCCTCGTGGCCGCGGCGGTCGGCCTCGGCCTGCTCACCTTGTCCGCGTGCGGATCGACGGACACCAAGGGCGCCAGGGACGACTCCAAGACCGTGACCCTGGTCAGCCACGACTCGTGGTTCGTCTCCAAGAGCGTGCTCAAGGACTTCGAGAAGCAGTCCGGCTACAAGGTCCGGGTACTGCCCAATGGCGACGCCGGTCAGGCCGTCAACAAGGCGATCCTGACCAAGGACAACCCGCAGGGCGACGTCTTCTTCGGCGTCGACAACACCCTGCTGTCCCGGGCTCTCGACAACGGGCTGTTCCAGTCCTACGAGGCGAAGGGCCTCGGCACCGTCGGCGCCGACTACCAGCTCGACAAGGACAAGCACCGGGTCACGCCCGTCGACTACGGCGACATCTGCGTCAACTACGACAAGGCCTACTTCAGCGAGCACAAGCTGACCCCGCCGCAGACCTTCGCCGACCTCGCCAAGCCCGCGTACAAGAACCTCCTCGTCACCGAGAACGCGGCCACCTCCTCGCCCGGCCTCGGCTTCCTGCTCGGCAGCGCCGCGCAGTACGGCGACAACGGCTGGCAGGACTACTGGAAGAAGCTCAAGGCCAACGGCGTCAAGGTCGTCGACGGTTGGGAGCAGGCCTACCGCCAGGAGTTCTCCGGCTCGTCCGAGGGCAGGAAGGCGGGCGGCGACCGGCCGCTCGTGGTGTCGTACGCCTCCTCCCCGCCCGCCGAGGTGATCTACGCCAAGAAGCGGCCCAGCACCGCCCCGACCGGCGTCGCGACCGGCACCTGCTTCCGGCAGATCGAGTTCGCCGGGCTGCTGAGCAACGCGAAGAACACCAAGGGTGCCAAGGCGTTCATCGACTTCCTGCTCTCCAAGGAGTTCCAGCAGGACATGCCGCTGAACATGTTCGTGTACCCGGTGGTGCAGGGTGCCGCGGTGCCCGACGACTTCACGAAGTACGGGCCGGCCGCCAAGGACCCGGAGACCATGGCCCCCGGCAAGATCGCCGCCAACCGCGACCAGTGGGTCAAGTCGTGGACGTCGCTCGTACTGAAGTAGCCGAGGGGCGAACGCGCGGGAACGCGGCGCGGCTGGGGCTCATGGCCCTGCCCGTCGCGTTCTTCGCCGTCTTCTTCGCCTGGCCCGTCGCCGCGATCGTCGCGCGCGGGCTGAAGGTGGACGGCGCCTGGCAGTTCGGGCGGATGGCGGACGTCGTCACCCAGCCGGACATCCGGCACGTGCTGTGGTTCACCACCTGGCAGGCGCTCGCCTCCACCGCGCTCACCCTGCTGCTCGCCCTGCCCGCCGCCTATGCCTTCGCCCGCCTGGACTTCCCGGGCAGACAGCTGCTGCGGGCCGTCGTCACGGTCCCGTTCGTGCTGCCGACCGTCGTCGTCGGTACGGCGTTCCTCGCGCTCGTCGGCCGCGGCGGGCTCCTCGACGGCCTGTGGGGCGTACGGCTCGACACCACCGTGTGGGCGATCCTGCTGGCGCACGTCTTCTTCAACTACGCGGTCGTCGTCCGCACGGTCGGCGGACTGTGGGCCCAGCTCGACCCCCGGCAGGAACAGGCCGCCCGGATGCTCGGCGCGTCCCCGCTGCGGGCCTGGCGGAAGGTGACGCTGCCCGCCCTCGCACCCGCCGTGGCCGCCGCCGCGCTGATGGTCTTCCTGTTCACCTTCACCTCCTTCGGCGTGGTGCAGATCCTCGGCGGGCCCACCTTCTCCACCCTCGAAGTGGAGATCTACCGCCAGACCTCAGAGGTCTTCGACCTGTCCACGGCCGCCGTTCTCACCCTCGTCCAGTTCGTCGCGGTGGGCGCGATCCTCGCCGTGCACGCCTGGACGGTGCGGCGCCGGGAGACCGCCCTGCGGCTCGTCGACCCGAAGGTGACCGCCCGCCGGCCGCGCGGCGCCGGGCAGTGGGCGCTGCTCGCCGGGGTCCTGGTCACCGTCGCCCTGCTGCTGGTCCTGCCGCTCGCCGTGCTCGTGCAGCGCTCCCTGGACGCGCCGGGCTTCGGCTACTACCGGGCGCTCACCGACGCCGACGGCGGCACCTTCCTCGTGGCGCCGCTGCACGCCGTGTGGACCTCCCTCGAGTACGCCGTCGCCGCCACCGCCGTCGCCGTGCTGATCGGCGGACTCGCCGCCGCCGCGCTGGCCCGCAGGGACGCCGGACGGCTGGTGCGCGGCTTCGACGCGCTGCTCATGCTGCCCCTCGGCGTCTCCGCCGTGACCGTCGGCTTCGGCTTCCTCATCTCACTGGACAGGCCCCCGCTGGACCTCAGGCAGTCCTGGATCCTCGTCCCGCTCGCGCAGGCGCTGGTGGGCGCCCCCTTCGTCGTACGGACCATGCTGCCCGTGCTGCGGGCGGTGGACGGCCGGCTCAGGGAGGCGGCGGCCGTGCTCGGGGCCTCGCCCTGGCGGGTGTGGCGCGAGGTCGACCTGCCGCTCGTGCGGCGGGCGCTGCTGATCGCGGCCGGGTTCGCGTTCGCCGTGTCCCTCGGCGAGTTCGGGGCGACCGTGTTCATCGCCCGGCCCGACAATCCGACGCTCCCGGTCGCCGTGGCCCGGCTGCTGAGCCGGCCCGGAGACCTCAACTACGGGCAGGCGATGGCCCTGTCGACGATTCTGATGGTGGTGTGCGCGGCGGCCCTGCTGGTCCTGGAGCGGCTGCGCACCGACCGGACGGGGGAGTTCTGATGCTGCTGAGCCTTGCGGACGCGACCGTGCGCCTCGGCGGGCGGCCCGTGCTCGACGCGGTCGACCTCGACGTCGCCGAGCACGAGGTGGTGTGCGTGCTCGGACCCAGCGGCAGCGGGAAGTCGACGCTGCTCAGGGCGGTGGCCGGACTCCAGCCCCTGGACTTTGGCCGGGTGCTGCTCGACGGCCGGGACCAGGCGGGCGTGCCCGCACACCGGCGGGGCGTCGGGCTGATGTTCCAGGACCACCAGCTCTTCCCGCAGCGGGACGTCGGCGGCAACGTGGCCTTCGGGCTGCGGATGCACGGCGTGCCGAGGGGCGGACGGGACGCCGAGGTCGGGCAGTTGCTGGAGCTGGTCGGGCTGCCGGGCGCCGCCGGGCGGGCCGTCGCCGGACTGTCCGGCGGCGAGCAGCAGCGCGTGGCCCTCGCCCGCGCGCTCGCACCCCGGCCCCGGCTGCTCATGCTGGACGAACCCCTGGGGCAGCTCGACCGCTCCCTGCGCGAACGGCTGGTGGTCGAACTCCGGGAATTGTTCGGCCGGTTGGGTACGACCGTGCTCGCCGTCACCCACGACCAGGGCGAGGCCTTCGCGCTGGCCGACCGGGTGGTGGTGATGCGGGACGGGCGGATCGCCCAGTCAGGGACGCCGCTGGAGGTCTGGCAGCGGCCCGCGGACGAGTTCGTGGCCCGCTTCCTCGGCTTCGACAACGTGGTTCCGGCGACCGTCGGCGACACGGCGGCGGACACCCCGTGGGGCAAGCTGCCCGTGCCCGACGGCTCGCCCCGGGGCAACCGCCCGCTGCTGGTCCGGCCCGCCGGCGTACGGCTCGTCGCGGCCGACGAGGGCCTGCCGTGCACGGTGACCGCCCGCACCTTCAAGGGCACCCACGTGGCCGTCCACCTCCTGCCCCGGGACGGCGGCCCGCGCCTGGAGGCGGCCTGCGCACTCCGGGACGCGCCGGAGCCCGGGGCCGAGCTGGGGGTCGCGTTCGACGCGGCCGAAATCGTGGTGCTCGGTTGATCACCTCACCCCTAGGGTGAGGGGCATGACTTTGCTCGCACATGACCGTTACTGCGACGAAATCGCTCACCAGGTGGGGCAGTTGAGGGCCGTGCTGTCCTCCGGTACGGACCTCGCCACCACCGTGCCGACCTGCCCGGACTGGTCGCTGGAGGACCTCGTACGTCATATGGGCGGCGCCCTGCGCTGGGTGGACGCCCTGGTGCGCAGCCGGGCGCAGGAGAACATCCCGTGGGAGCGGATCCCGCTCGCCGGCGGACCCGAGGAGCGGGGCGATGCGGCGGCCTTGGACAAGTGGCTGGCGGAGACCGGTGAGCTGGTCGTCGGCGCGCTGCGCGAGGCCGGGCCGGACACCGAGGTGTGGAGCTGGCAGGGGAACGCGACCTCCGGCTTCTGGGCCCGCCGCATGACCCACGAGATCACCGTCCACCGCGCCGACGCGACGCTCACCGCCCAAGTGCCCTACGAGCTGGCGCCCGAGATCGCCGCCGACGCGCTCGACGAGTGGCTGGACATCGCCCTGTTCTTCCAGCAGATCCGCGGCCAGGAAGAGGCCTTCCGCCTGGACGGGCCCACCCGCACCATCCACCTGCACGCCACGGATGCCGACCCCGCCCTGAACGCCGAGTGGCTGGCGGAGTTCGGCGCGGACGGCATCCGCTGGCGGCGCGGCCACGAAAAGGCCACCGTCGCCCTGCGCGGCCCGCTCACCTCGGTGCTGCTCGCGTTCTACCGGCGGCTGCCGCTGGACGCCCCCGGCCTGGAGGTGCTCGGCGAACGCGAGGCGCTGGAGTTCTGGCTCCAGCGGGCCACCTTCGGCTGAGCACGACCGCGGCCCGCCCCCTGGGGATCGGGGACGGGCCGCGGTGATGTGCGAAGTGAGGCGTCAGCGGCCGCTGCCCGCCCCACGGCGGCGCATGCCGAAGTAGACCGCGCCACCGCCGACGACGACCAGGGCGCCCGCGACACCGGCGATCAGACCGGTGTTGGAGCTGGCACCGGTCTCGGCGAGGTTCGAGTCAGCGGCCGCCGGGGACGGCGCGTTGCTCGGCGCGCCCGCCGGGGCGGAGCTGCTCTCGGAGGCCGACGGAGTCGGGGTGGAGGCGGACGCCGACGGCTTCGGCTTCGGCTTCGGGGTGGCCGGCGGCGTCGGAGTCTGGGACTCCTCCTTCTTGCAGGCCGTCGACGGGGTCACCAGGTCCGGCTTGATGTCCTCGTCGACCTGGTCGCCGGCCTTGACGTGGATGCGGTAGGTGGCGTTGGGCTTCCACTTCTCCTGGAAGCTCACCGTGGTGCCCTTGGCGGAGCCCTTGATGTCCTGCGGCTCGCCGACCTGCTTCTCGACACCGGCGGCGTTCTTCGAGAAGACGGTGATCGTGGCCGGGGTACCGGAGGGGTCCTTGTCGGTGACGACGATGACGCCCTTGTTGCCGTCGCACTGGGCTTCGGCGGAGAACTCGGTGATGTTGCAGGCGAGCGCCTGGCCGGCGACACCGAGGGCCAGCGCGGCGGAGGCGGAGGCAACACCCAGGATGCGCACGGAACGGCGTGCGCTACGGCGGGTTATGGACAACGTTTGTCCTTTACAGAGTGCAGAACTGCGGGGGGTTGAGGGGGAGATGGGACGACGGATGAGGTGATGCCCCAGCACCCCCAGGAGGCTCACAGGTTTATAAGCGCTCCATAAGAGTGTCAATGCATATGCCTGTGGCGGCCGTTGGCTTTGCCTGCTTATTAACTGCAGAGACGTTTCAACACCTCGGGAGCCTGCTCGATCCGGTCAACGAGGGCGATACGGGACTCCATGGACCGCCCCCGCGCCAGCGACTGCAGCAGCGGCCAGGTCGGCAGCTCCCGCGTCCAGTGCTCCTCGTTCACCAGCACCATGGGCGTGGGCTCGCCCCGCGACTCGTAGTAGTTCGGCGTCGCGTTGTCGAAGATCTCCTGTACGGTGCCGGCGGCGCCCGGCAGGAACACCACCCCGGCGGTGGAGCGGGCCAGCAGTCCGTCCTCGCGGGTGGCGTTGGCGAAGTACTTGGCTATGTGCGCGGCAAAGGCGTTCGGCGGCTCGTGGCCGTAGAACCAGGTGGGGATGCCCACCGACTCCCCGCCGCCGGGCCAGCGTTCGCGCACCTCGAAGGCGGCTCGGGCCCAGTCGGTGACGGACGGCCGGAACGAGGGTGCCTCGGCGAGGACGCGGAGCGCCTCCTCCAGCATGCCGTCGGCGAAGGGGGCGGCGTAGGCGCCGAGGTTGGCCGCCTCCATCGCGCCGGGGCCGCCGCCGGTGGCGACCGTGAACCCGGCGCGCGCCAGCTCCCGGCCCAGCCGGGCGGCACCGGCGTACGCGGCCGTGCCGCGGGCCATCGCGTGGCCGCCCATGACGCCCACCACCCGGGCGCCGGCGAGGAGTTCGTCCAGGGCGTCGGAGACGGCGTCGTCGTGGATCGCGCGCAGCATGGAGGCGAAGACGTCACCGTCGGCCTTGGTGCGCTGGAACCAGGCGTAGGCCCGCGCGTCCGGCGTCGCCTCGTAGCCCTCCTCCAGCGACTCGAACAACTCCTCGGGTGAGTAGGCGAAGCCGCGGTACGGGTCGAAGGGAAGCCCCGGGACCGGTGGGAACACCAGGGCGCCGGACGAGCGGACGTGGGCGGCCGCCTCGGGGTCCATCGGGCAGCCGAGAAAGACGGCGCCCGTGGTGTCGAGGGTGAGCAGAGTCTTCGTACGGTCCGTCAGATCGACGGCCTGGACGCGGTGGTGGGCCAGCGAGCCGTGCTCGGCGACGACCTCGTCGAACTCGGCCAGGGACTCGATCTCGCGGTCGTGGGAGCCGTCGAACGGCTGGGCGGGTGTCGGATGCACCCGCCCATGCTAGGCACGTCTGTGCGAACGGACCGGGTCAGCCCTGAACCGCTGCCGGGTCCATCCACATGACCTCCCAGGTGTGGCCGTCGAGGTCGTCGAAGGCGCGGCCGTACATGAAGCCGTGGTCCTGCGTCTCGCCGCTGGGCTTCCCGCCCGCAGCGATCGCCTTGTCCACCAGCTCGTCGACCTTCTCGCGGCTCTCGGCGCTCAGACACACCAGCACCTCGCTGGACGTCGTCGAGTCGACGATCTCCTTCTTCGTGAAGGTGGCGTAGTGCTGCTTGCTGAGCAGCATCGCGACGATCGTGTCGCTGATCACGACGCAGGTGCAGTCGTCGCTGCTGAACTGGGGGTTGATCGTGTAGCCGAGCGCGGTGAAGAACTTCTTGGACGCCTCGACGTCGGCGGTGGCCAGGTTCACGAAGATCATCTGCTGGTACATGGGGGTCTCTCCCTCGGGTCCGTGCGCTTGCTGCCGTTCGCTGGGTCAGACGCCGGGCCGCCGCGGAACTCATCGGCGACCGGAGATTTTTCTCGGGAGATTTTTCGGGGACCGTCTCGTCCGGCGCTCAGTGGGCCATCGGCAGCGCCGCCAGGTTGGCGATCACGAGGGTGAGCGGGCCGAACACGGCGAGCAGCGCGGCCGCGCGTAGGGCGGCGGCGCCGCGCAGCATCGCGGCGGGTGCGCCGAGACGCAGCAGCGCGGCGATGGTGTCGGCGCGGCACTGGCGGGCCTCGGTGGCCGCCGTCAGCAGCGTCGCCACCGTGCTGCCGGTGACCACGAGCGCGCCGAGGGTCGTCAGGGGGCCGAAGGAGGGGGCGGGGCCGTCGTACAGGACGGTCAGGGCGTAGGCGGCGGACGCCACCGCGCACACCACGCCGAGGGGGCGGCCGATCCGGGTGGCCTCCGCCATCAGGACCCGGCCGGCCAGCAGTCTGAGGGCTCCCGGACGGACGGACTGCAGGACCCGCCCGCACAGGTGGGTGAGGCCGGGGGAGGCGAGGACGAGCCCGAGGGCGGTCAGGACCCAGCCGACCAGCACGGTGAAGGCCTCGACCGGCAGGTCGGTGAGGTCGGGGGCGGGAGTGGTGCGGCCGGCGTAGGCCTGCACGGCGAGGCCCGCGGCGATGGTGGCGATGCCCCAGGGGAGGCCGACGGGGGCTTCGCGGGGCGGCGGGAGGGTGGCGGGGATGCCGGCCTGGTCGGCGTCGTCCTGATCCGGCACCTCGGAATCGGCGCCCCCAGGGGAAGTGGCCTCGGGCAGAGCCTGCTGGGCGGTCTCCGTCCTTCCGGCGGCGCCGCGCGACCCCGCGGGAGCGAGCAACCGCGCCCCGAACCTCCCGTACGCCCCGAACGTCTCCCGCGGTGCCGAGTGGCCGTACGCACCGAAGTGGCCGAAGGCGCGGGTGGCCTTGGCGGGTCGGCGCGGGTCCCGGGGGCGCAGCGCGACGGCCACCGTCGTCGAGGCGAACACCGGGACCAGAGCCAGCAGGGTCAGGGCCGCCGGCAGCGGGAGGGGCTGGTCCGCGGCCAGGAACTGGGCCGGCGCGCCGTCGAAGGGCATGCCCGTCAGATCGCCGCGCAGATGCAGGAAGACCAGCAGCGCAAGCATGGAGCCCAGGGCGGCGGACAGGGCCGTCGTCAGCGCCGAGATCGCCATCAGCTGGGCCGGGCCGAGGCCGACGGCCGACAGGCCCTGCCGAGGTCGGGTGCCGGGGTCCGTGCGGGCCACCGCGAGCGCGAAGTACACGGTGGCGGCGAGCGGGACCAGGCACCAGACCAGGCGCAGCACGGCCGCGCCCGGGGTCTGCGGGTGGCCCAGCGCGTAGCCCAGGGCACCGAGCAGCAGGAAGCCGGTGCCCCCCGAGGCGGCGGCGACCAGCAGGCGGCGCAGCTGGACGGCGGGCCGGGCCGCGCGGGTCAGGCGGAGAGCGAGCACGCGGCCCGGCCTTCCGTCTCCGGGGTGTCCGGCAGGTGCACGGTCTTCACGCGGCGCCCGTCCAGCAGGGAGAGCGCGCGGTCGGCGAGGGCCGCGGTGTCGGAGTCGTGCGTGGCCAGCACGACGGTGATGCCGTGCGAGCGGGCCGCCGTGGTGAGCGTGCGCAGCACATGGGCGCGGTCGGCGCGGTGCAGCGGGGCCGTCGGCTCGTCCGCGAAGAGGATCGTGGGCCCGGGGGCGAGCGCGCGGGCGATGCACACGCGCTGGCGCTCCGCCTGCTGCAGCTCGTGCGGGCGCCTGCGGGCCCGGTCGCCGACGTCCAGCCGCTCCAGCCACTCCAGCGCGGCCACCTTGGCCCGGCGGCGGCTGGTGCCGCGCAGCATCAGCGGGAGGGCGGCGTTCTCCCAGACGTTCAGCTCCGGTACGAGCACGGGGGACGGGTCGATCCAGCCGAAGCGGTCGCGGCGCAGCCGCTCACGGGCCATCGGCCCCAGCGTGTGCATGGGCACGCTGTTGAACCAGACCTCGCCCTGCTGCGCCCGCACCAGACCGGACAGGCACCGGAGGAGCGTGGTCTTGCCGCTGCCGCGCGGGCCGCTGACGGCGAGGATCTCGCCCTGCCGCACCGCGAACGAGACACCGGCCAGGCCGGGCGAGCCGTCGCGGTGCGTGAAGTGCAGGGAGCGTGCCCACAGCACGTCGTTGTCCGGCGGGGCCTCCATGTGCGTACACCTCGGTTCTGATCCGTTGTTCCCTTGCTCCGTCCCCCGTCCGGGGGAACGAAGGCTGGGCCGATCGGTCACTGGAAACCTAGGCAGCCGGTACCGGGAGGCCGGACAGCACACGGCCCCGGGCCGCCGTTCTCACTCGAACGGACGGCACCGGGGCCGGCGTTGATCATCCAGCCGGATGATCAGAGCTTGGTCCACGCCTCCGTGAGGGTGGCCCGCAGGATCTGCTCGATCTCGTCGAAGGTCTCCTGGTTGGAGATCAGCGGCGGGGCGAGCTGGACGACCGGGTCACCACGGTCGTCGGCGCGGCAGTACAGGCCGTTCTCGAACAGCGCCTTGGAGAGGAAGCCGTACAGGACGCGCTCGGTCTCCTCCTCGTTGAAGGACTCCTTGGTGTGCTTGTCCTTCACCAGCTCGATGCCGTAGAAGAAGCCGTTGCCGCGGACGTCGCCGACGATCGGCAGGTCGTGCAGCTTCTGCAGCGTGGAGAGGAACGCGGACTCGTTGTCGAGGACGTGCTGGTTGAGGCCCTCGCGCTCGAACAGGTCCAGGTTCGCCAGGCCCACCGCGGCCGACACGGGGTGGCCGCCGAAGGTGTAGCCGTGCAGGAAGGTGTTGTCGCCCTTGTAGAACGGCTCGGCGATGCGGTCGGAGACCACGCAGGCGCCGATCGGGGAGTAGCCCGAGGTCATGCCCTTGGCGCAGGTGATCATGTCCGGGACGTAGCCGAACTTGTCGCAGGCGAACATCGTGCCCAGGCGGCCGAAGGCGCAGATGACCTCGTCCGACACGAGCAGCACGTCGTACTTGTCGCAGATCTCGCGCACGCGCTGGAAGTAGCCGGGCGGGGGCGGGAAGCAGCCGCCGGCGTTCTGCACCGGCTCCAGGAAGACCGCGGCGACGGTGTCGGGGCCCTCGAAGAGGATCTCCTGCTCGATCTGGTCGGCGGCCCAGCGGCCGAAGGCCTCGGGGTCGTCGCCGTGGATCGGGGCGCGGTAGATGTTGGTGTTCGGGACCTTGTGCGCGCCCGGCACCAGCGGCTCGAAGGGGGCCTTCAGACCCGGCAGGCCGGTGATGGACAGGGCGCCCTGCGGGGTGCCGTGGTAGGCGACCGCGCGGGAGATGACCTTGTACTTGGTCGGCTTGCCGGTGAGCTTGAAGTACTGCTTGGCGAGCTTCCAGGCGGTCTCGACCGCCTCGCCGCCGCCGGTGGTGAAGAAGACCTTGTTCAGGTCGCCCGGGGCGTAGTCGGCGATGCGCTCGGCCAGCTCCACGGCCTTCGGGTGGGCGTAGGACCACACCGGGAAGAACGCCAGCTCCTGGGCCTGCTTGAACGCGGTCTCGGCGAGTTCCGTGCGGCCGTGACCGGCCTGGACCACGAACAGACCGGCGAGACCGTCGAGGTAGCGCTTGCCCTTGTCGTCGTAGATGTAGGTGCCCTCGCCCCGGACGATGGTCGGGACGGGGGAGTTCTCGTACGAGGACATGCGGGTGAAGTGCATCCACAGGTGGTCGTACGCGGTGCGGCTGAGGTCCTTCTGGGTCACGGTTATCGGGTTCCCCACATGTAGGTCTGCTTCTTCAGCTTCAGATAGACGAAGCTTTCGGTGGAGCGCACCCCGGGCAGGGCCCGGATGCGTTTGTTGATGACGTCCAGCAGGTGGTCGTCGTCCTCGCAGACGATCTCGGCGAGGATGTCGAACGAGCCCGCGGTCATCACCACGTACTCGACTTCCGACATGCCGGTCAGCGCGTCCGCGATCGACTCGACATCGCCCTCGACGTTGATCCCGACCATCGCCTGCCTGCGGAAGCCCACGGTGAGCGGGTCCGTGACGGCGACGATCTGCATCACGCCCTGGTCCAGCAGCTTCTGGACGCGCTGGCGCACGGCCGCCTCGGACAGGCCCACGGCCTTGCCGATCGCGGCGTACGGCCGGCGGCCGTCCTCCTGGAGCTGCTGAATGATGGCGAGGGAGACGGCGTCCAGCTGGGGACTGTTGCCGTTCCTGGACTCGCGGGACGAGTCCCTCTGGTCTGCGCTTCGACTGGCCACGACCTCACTGTGCACGACGTCTCGACGGTTTCGCAAGGCCGTAGCGATGAAATTCGTTGTTTGCGGGTCCAAGTCTTGCGGATTTCGCAGAAGCGGCCGCGGTGGGGGTGTTGAAAACGTGGGGGCGACGACTAGGGTGGGTGTCTCAGTGATCGGACAGCTTGAACCAGACCAGGAGGCCGGCAGTGAGCACCGAGCTGCGTCGTCTGCGCAACTACATCGACGGTGAGTTCCGGGACGCCGCCGACGGACGGACCACCGAAGTGGTCAACCCCGCGACGGGCGAGGCGTACGCCACCGCTCCGCTGTCCGGACAGGCGGACGTGGACGCCGCCATGGCGGCCGCCGCCGCGGCCTTCCCGGCCTGGCGCGACACGACCCCCGCCGAGCGACAGAAGGCTCTCCTGAAGATCGCGGACGCGTTCGAGGAGCGTGCCGAGGAGCTGATCGCGGCCGAGGTGGAGAACACGGGCAAGCCGACCGGGCTGACCCGCTCCGAGGAGATCCCGCCGATGGTCGACCAGATCCGCTTCTTCGCGGGTGCGGCCCGGCTGCTCGAGGGCCGCTCGGCCGGCGAGTACATGGACGGGATGACCTCGATCATCCGCCGCGAGCCGGTCGGCGTCTGCGCGCAGGTCGCGCCGTGGAACTACCCGATGATGATGGCGGTGTGGAAGTTCGCCCCGGCCATCGCCGCGGGCAACACGGTCGTCCTGAAGCCCTCGGACACCACCCCCGCCTCGACCGTCCTGATCGCCGAGATCATGGGCTCGATCCTGCCCAAGGGCGTCTTCAACGTCATCTGCGGCGACCGTGACACCGGCCGCGCGATGGTCGAGCACGGCACCCCGGCGATGGCCTCCATCACCGGCTCCGTACGCGCCGGCATGTCCGTCGCCGAGTCCGCCTCCAAGGACCTCAAGCGGGTCCACCTGGAGCTGGGCGGCAAGGCCCCGGTCGTCGTCTTCGAGGACACCGACATCGCCAAGGCCGTCGAGGACATCTCGGTGGCGGGCTTCTTCAACGCAGGCCAGGACTGCACGGCCGCGACCCGCGTCCTCGTCCAGGAGTCCATCCACGACGAGTTCGTCGCCGCGCTGGCGAAGGCCGCGGCCGAGACCAAGACCGGTCAGCCGGACGACGAGGACGTCCTCTTCGGCCCGCTGAACAACCCCAACCAGCTCAAGCAGGTCTCCGGCTTCATCGAGCGCCTGCCTGCCCACGCCAAGGTCGAGGCGGGCGGCCACCAGGTCGGCGACAAGGGCTACTTCTACGCCCCGACCGTCGTCTCCGGCCTGAAGCAGGACGACGAGATCGTCCAGAACGAGGTCTTCGGCCCGGTCATCACCGTCCAGTCCTTCACCGACGAGGACCAGGCCGTCGAGTGGGCCAACGGCGTCGAGTACGCCCTCGCCTCCTCGGTGTGGACCAAGGACCACGGCCGCGCGATGCGCATGTCCAAGAAGCTCGACTTCGGCTGCGTGTGGATCAACACCCACATCCCGCTGGTCGCCGAGATGCCCCACGGCGGCTTCAAGAAGTCCGGCTACGGCAAGGACCTGTCGGCGTACGGCTTCGAGGACTACACGCGGATCAAGCACGTGATGACGTCGCTGGACAGCTGACACACCCGGCGCGCGGCCCCGGACGGGTTCACCTCCCCGTCCGGGGCCGCGCCCTTTCGCCGTAGGCGCCGCTCGCTCTTACGGCACTGATCGACAAGGTGTCGGGTCCCGCCCGGTGCGATCGACGCAGCGTCGATTGTCCGTGGGCGGGGCCTCACGGCATCCTGCCTTGGTGCCCCGGACATCCTTGCTTCCGCGTCCCGTCTCCCGCCGTTCCCTGCTGCGCGCGCTCGGCGGCACCGCCGCGCTCGGCGCCCTGGCCGGCTGCGGGGTACCCGCCGCCTACGTCGAGCCCGGCGACCGTGCCGTGACCGACGTGTCCGCCACCGACAAGAAGCTGACCTGGGCGAACTGGCCGCTGTACATCGACACCGATGACGACAACCCCAACAAGCGGCCCACCCTGGAGGCCTTCGGGACGCGCACCGGCATCTCCGTCGACTACGTCGAGGAGATCAACGACAACGACGAGTTCTTCGGCAAGATCAGCCCCGCGCTGATGAACCACCAGTCGACCGGCCGCGACCTGATCGTCATCAGCGACTGGATGTGCGCGCGCTTCGTCCGCCTGGGCTGGGTGCAGCGGATGGACCGCGCCCACCAGCCCAACGTGGCGAAGTACCTGGATCCGCTCCTGCGCTCACCGGCCTTCGACCCGGGCCGCAGGTTCACCGTGCCGTGGCAGTCCGGCATCACCGGCATCGCGTACAACCGCCGCAAGCTCGGCCGCGAGATACGCCATGTCTCGGACCTCTGGGCGAGCGACCTCAAGGGCCGCGTGACCCTGCTCTCCGGCCTGGACGAGTCGTTCGCGCTGCTGATGCAGGGCAACGGCGTGGACGTCACCAAGTGGACCGCGGACGACTTCCACCGGGTCTGCGACCAGGTGGAGCGCGAGGTCCACCGGGGCCAGATCCGCCGCTTCACCGGCAACGACTACACCAAGGACCTGGTCAGCGGCGACGTCCTCGCCTGCCAGGCCTACTCGGGCGACGTCATCCAGCTCCAGGCGGACAACCCCGACATCCGCTTCCTCGTCCCCGAAGAGGGCGCCGAGCTGTGGTCGGACTCCCTGATGATCCCCAACCGGGCCCGCCACAAGACCAACGCCGAGCGCCTGGTCGACTACTACTACGACCCCGAGGTCGCCGCGAAGCTCGCCGCATGGGTCAACTACGTCTGCCCGGTCCCCTCGGCCAGGGATGTGCTGGCGGCGTCCAAGGACAAGGACACCGCGGCCCTGGCCGACAACCCCCTGATCTTTCCGGACAGCACCATGCGCAAGCGGCTGGCCATCGCCCGGGACATCACCTCCGAGGAGCGGGTGGAGTTTGCGAAGCGGTGGAACCAGATCGTGGGGTTGTAGGTCTGGGGACTTCCCGATGTGTCACCCCTGCTTTCCCGATACGAGGGGGCGGAACGCGGCGAGGGCAGCTTCCCAGTCGGAGGCGACCGGGTCTTCCGGGGGAAGGGCACGCCCCAGACTCAGGTCCTCCGCCGCACGCAGCAAGGCGGAGGTGAGTTCCGGAGCCGTCGTCCGAGCGATGACACCGTTCTTGTCAGCGACCGACAGACCGTCTTTGGTCCGTCTCACGACAAGACCGAACGAGGTGTCGGCACCGGTGAAGCGGAGCACGCAGGCGTCGCCTCGGAGAAAGCCGCCCAGGCTGTCCAGCAGCTGGACGACCGAAAGGTAGATCATCATGCCCTGATCGGGGACCTGGCCGGCCGAATCGGCCGTGCCCAAGTTACCGGCGACGACCATGTCACCCATATCGAACCCGCTGGCGTCGCCCTGGCCGGGCCGTACAGTGAACTGCACAGTGATCACGGTATGTAGCTCTTTCCTACCGGTTCACGGTCATCCTCTTCTCAAGGTTTGGATTCGGCCCGCCGGATCGGACCCGAAACCGTGCAGTGCGGTATCCCAGTCGGTCTTGACGAACCTCACGGCCGCCACCGGATCAGGGCAGGCATGGCAGCGTGGTCGGTGCCTTCCATCGTTACGATGACTTCCCGGCCCGTCGCCGTTCCCAGCCAGGTCACAAAGGTGCGGACGGGTGCGAAGGTTGCTTTGTCGACCACGACGGAGGGGTCGAAGGTGAACTCGATCTCTTCGATGTCGAAGAAGTAGCAGGTGAACCACACACCGTCGACGTCGATGGCCAGGCTCGCCGATTCCTCCGGATCCTGCTCGAGTCGGGACCACACGGCAGCGGCGTCCAGGGCGCCGCTCTCCGTCATGCCGGAGAGCGTCCAGGTAAGGACGTGGTGCCCCGGGACCGCGCGCAGCCCGTCGAAGATGCGCCGCCAGTCGTCGATCGTGGTGTCGAGGACGCAGACGTCCCGCAGTGCTCCGTCTGCGACGAAGTCCTCTGCCCGGTAGGCCGGTTCGGCCTCGTGCTGCCCAACCATTAAAGGAGATGACCCCGAGGTGTGCGGGTGCGACGCCAAGCGGCGTAGGACCGTAGCGTGGCTCTGGCGGTGGCTCACATGTTGATCATGTGGCCGGCCAGGCCGTGTACGGCCTCCTTGACGGCCTCGCCCAGGGTGGGGTGGGCGTGGACGTTGCGGGCGACCTCGTGGACGGTGAGGTCCCACTGCTGGGCCAGGGTGAGTTCCGGGAGGAGTTCGGTGACGTCGGGGCCGATCAGGTGGCCGCCGATCAACTCGCCGTACCTGGCGTCGCTGATGAGCTTGACGAAGCCGGTGGTGTCGCCGAGGCCGTTGGACTTGCCGTTGGCGGTGAAGGGGAACTTGGCGACCTTGACGTCGTGGCCGAGGTCGCGGGCCTGGGCCTCGGTGTAGCCGAAGCTGGCGATCTGCGGCCGGCAGTAGGTGGCGCGGGGGATCATCGCGTAGTCGAGTTCCATGGTCTCGGCGTCGGCGATCGTCTCGGCGGCGATCACGCCCATGGCCTCGGCGGCGTGCGCGAGCATCAGCTTCGCGGTGACGTCGCCGATGGCGTAGAGGTGCGGGACGGAGGTGCGGCAGCGGCCGTCGACGTCGATGGCGCCGCGGTCGGTGACGCGTACGCCGGTGTTCTCCAGGCCGTAGCCGGTCACGTTGGGGGCGAAGCCGATCGCCTGGAGGACCTTGTCGGCCTCCAGGATCTGCGGCGTGCCGTCCTTGCCGGTGACGGTGACGCGGACCTGGGGCCCGGAGTCGTCGATGGCGTCGACGCGGGTGGAGGTGAGGACGTCGATGCCCAGCTTGCGGTACTGGCGGGCGAGTTCGGCGGAGACCTCCGCGTCCTCCAGCGGGGCGATGCGGTCCAGGAACTCGACGACCGTGACCTTCACGCCGTAGTTGTGCAGGACGTACGCGAACTCGATGCCGATGGCGCCGGCCCCGGCGATGACGATCGACTGCGGCAGATCCTCGGCGAGGATCTGTTCCTCGAAGGTCACGACGCGCGTGCTGCGTTTCGTGCCGGGGAGCAGTTTGGGGGTGGCGCCGGTGGCGATGATGCAGTGGTCGAAGCCGAGGGTGCGGGTCTCGCCGTCGTAGCCGGTGACCTGGAGGGTGTGCGGGTCGAGGAAGGTGCCGCGGCCGTCGTACTCGGTGATCTTGTTCTTCTTCATCAGGTAGTGGACGCCCCTGACGCGGCCGTCGGCGACCTTGCGGCTGCGGCGGTAGGCCTCGCCGTAGTCGAAGGAGACCTGGCCGTCGACCTTGATGCCGAAGGTCTTGGCCTCGCGAGTGAAGATGTGGGCGAGTTCGGCGTTGCGCAGGAGGGCCTTGGTGGGGATGCAGCCCACGTTCAGACAGACGCCGCCCCAGTACTTCTCCTCGACGACGGCGACGCGTTTGCCCAGCTGGGCGGCCCGGACGGCGGCGACATAGCCGCCGGGCCCGGCTCCGAGTACGACGACATCGAATCGCTCGTCCTGCTCGGCCATGGGTCGTTCCTCTTCCCTCTCAGTGGTGTCCGATCAGTATCGAGTAGGTCGTCGCCCAGTACCCCTCCGTCTTCTGGCGGGTCGGCGCACAGCTCGCGCGGCTCTTCGGCCACACGCTCTATCGGCGGCCCGCGCTGGAAGGGCGACTGCACTGGGCGTCGACCGAGACGGCGACCGACCGTGCCGGACACATCGAAGGCGCCCTCGCTGCCGGAGAGCGAGCAGCACACGCCGTACTTGCGGCGACCGGCGTCAGGCCGGACCCGGCGGTGCGGGCCGTCAGGCCTGGTCGCCGTTCTGTTCGAGGTGTGAGGCCAGGACCGCTGCCTGGACCCTGCGCTGTACGCCCAGCTTGGCCAGCAGGCGGGAGATGTGGTTCTTGACGGTCTTCTCGGACAGGTACAGCTTGTTGCCGATCTCGCGGTTGGTCAGGCCGTCGCCGATCAGGGCGAGGATGTCGCGTTCGCGCGGGGAGAGGCTCGCCAGCTCGGGGGGCAGTGCGGGGGTCTCGGCGGGGCCGGCTCGCAGGGACCGCATGAGGCGGGCGGTCGTCGCGGGGTCCAGCAACGACTGGCCCGAGGCGACCGTGCGGACCGCCGCCACCAGGTCGGAGCCCTTGATCTGCTTGAGAACGTACCCGGACGCCCCGGCCATGATCGCGTCGAGCAGGGCGTCCTCGTCGTCGAAGGAGGTCAGCATCAGGCAGGCCAGTTCCGGCATCCGGCTGCGCAGCTCACGGCAGACCGAGATGCCGTCACCGTCGGGCAGGCGGACGTCGAGCACGGCGACGTGCGGGCGCAGCGCCGGGCCGCGGGTGAGGGCGTGCTCGGCGGTGTCCGCGTCGCCGACCACGGAGATGTCCGGCTCGGCGTCGAGCAGGTCGGCCAGGCCGCGTCGTACGACCTCGTGGTCGTCCAGCAGGAACACCCGGATCGGGTGCTGCTCGGTGAAGGTGCGTTCCTCGGTCATCACGACCCCTCGTTCCCCGGTCAGGGCAGCCTGAAGACTGCCCCCGAGGTCGATCATCGCCCGTCGGCGCCGTACGCACCAGGGCCGACCGGCCCTACTCGCTCAGTGGGAGCGGCTCCAGTCCCGGTACGCGGCCACTGCCGTGGGCAGCGTCGGGAAGATGCGGTCGGCGCCGACGGACTCCGCGAGGCCGTACGACTTGAGTTTGTCCAGCAGGTCCTGTTTGACCCGGGCGAGGGCGAAGACGATGCCTCGGCCCGTCAGCTCCTGGCGCAGGTCCTCCACGGCGTCCAGGGCCGTGATGTCGACCTCCACGTTGGCCTCGGTGTTGAGGAGGAACCATCGGACGGGTTCGGTCTGTTCGTCCACGGCTTGCAGCGCCCGGCGCCGGAAGTCCTCCGCGTTGGCGAAGAACAGGGGCGAGTCATAGCGGTACACGAGCAGACCGGGGACCGTGCGCGCTTCCGGGTAGTCGTCGACGTCGTGCATGCCGGCCACTCCGGGGACCAGGCCCTCGACCGCGTCGTGGGGCCGGGCCACCCGGGTCAGCAGTTCGGCGATCGACAGGCCGACGGCCACGAGCACCCCGTACAGGATGTCCAGGGCGAGCACGCCCGCCAGGCAGCCCAGGGCGAGGAACAGCTCGCGGCGCCGGAAGGAGGCGAGCCGGCGGAAGCCCGCGAGGTCGATCATGTGGGCGGCGGCGTAGACGACGAGCGCGCCGAGCACGGCGGAGGGCATGCGGGACAGGAAGGGGCTGAGGAACAGCAGGACGGCCAGCACCGCCGCCCCCGCGATCAGCGAGTACAGCTGGCTGCGGGCGCCCGCGGAGGACGCGAGCGCCGTACGGCTGGCGCTGCTGCTGACCGGGAAGCCGTGCAGCACACCGGCGCCGAGGTTGGTGGCGCCCAGGGCGAGGAACTCCCGGTCGGCGTCGAGCACGTTCTGGTCGCTGCGGTCCGCGAACGCCCGCGCGGTGAGGACCATGTCGGTGTACGCGACCAGCAGCACACCGAATGCGGGCAGCACCAGGCCCGGCACCTCGGAGAGATCCGGCAGCGCGAGGTCCGGAAGGCCGGAGGGCACGGTGCCGATCACCGCGACGCCGTAGCGGCCGTCCAGGTCGAAGACCACGACGGCCACCGTGGCGAGGACCACGGCGAGCAGCGGTCCGGGGAGCGCCGGGAAGAAGCGGGCGACGGCGAAGAGGAACACCAGTACGGCGGCGGAGAGGGCCACGGTCGCCAGGTGGGCGTCTGCCAGACGAGTGAAGAAGGACCACAGCTGGGGGAAGAACTCCGTGCCGCTCGTCCGCACGCCGGTGAGCCTGGGCAACTGGTCCACCGCCATGATCAGGGCCACGCCCGCGAGGTAGCCGACCAGGACCGGGCGGGAGAGCAGGTCCGCGAGGAAGCCCAGCCGGATCGCCCGGGCCGCCAGGCACAGCAGTCCGACCGTGACGGCGAGGGCGGCCGCCAGCGAGGCGTAGCGGCTCGGGTCGCCGGCGGCCAGGGGGCCCACTACCGTGGCCGTCATCAGGGCCGTCGTGGACTCCGGGCCGACCGACAGCAGGCGTGAGGAGCCGAGCAGCGCGTAGGCGCCGAGCGCCGGGAGGATCGCCCAGAGTCCGGTGACCGGGGGCAGACCGGCCACGCCCGCGTACGCCATGCACTGCGGTACGAGGTACGCGGCCACCGTCATGCCCGCGGGCAGGTCGCCCCGGAGCCGGCTGCGCAGGCGGGCGAGGAGTGCGCCGGGCCCGGGCACGGGACCGCGCAGCCCCGGAACCCGCCCGGCCCGTCCATTGGCCATGCGTAGACCTCCGCCGTCCGCCCTCAGGATCCACCGGGGCACCAGTCGACGCGAGGCGTACGGGCGCCCCTCGCCCCCCATCACCCTCGCGGCTGCCTGCCCCCCGCTTCCAGGGCCGGTCGGTCCCGGCCGGGGACGAGTGGCCCCTGCTTCCGGCGGCACCGCACGCAGGACGGTGGACGTGGTGGAAGTGATTCCTCGCCCCTGGAGGTGGAGAGCATGACCCGACCGGTCACGGTAGGTCTCGACGGCTCGCCCGAGAGCCGGGCCGCAGCGGAATGGGCGGCCCGTGAAGCAGTGCTGAGGGGCCTGCCTCTGAAGATCGTCCATGTCTGGGAGCCCGCGCCCGAGCTGATCGGCCAGGCGCAGCTGCTGGGATGGGAGACCCACCCGTACTGGACCGAGCGGGTTCCGCGTGAGTCCGCCGAGGGCATCCGGCTGCGCCACCCCGGTCTCGACGTGACCGCCGAGCAGCGCACCGGGATGCCGGCCGACGTGCTGTGCGAGGCGGCGGAGGCCGCTGAGCTGCTGGTGCTCGGCTCGCGGGGCCTCGGCGGGCTCGGCGGGTTCATGACCGGCTCGGTCAGCCTGCCCGTCATCGCCCGGGTCGAACGCCCCGTGGTGCTGGTCAGGGCCGGCGAGCAGGCCGCCGACGAGCACCGGATGGACCCGGCGGGCGTGCCCTCGGCCGCGGCACCCTTCCGGCCCGTCGTTCTCGGCCTCGACACCAGGGACCCCGACGAGACACTGCTCGAGTTCGCCTTCGACGCCGCCGCGCGCCGCAAGGCCCCGATGCGCATCGTGCACGCCTGGAACCCGCCGCCCTCCGAGCCGTACGCCCTGTCCGCCGGCTACGACCTGCGGGGATCGATCGCGCGGAGCGAGGCCGACGTCCTGACCGAGGTGGTGCGCCCCTGGCGGCACAAGTTCCCGGACGTGGAAGTGACCGAGGCGAGCCGGGCCGGCAATGCCGCACCGGTCCTGGTCGCGGCCTCCCGCGACGCCTCCCTGGTCGTCGTCGGCCGGCGCATCCGCACCAGCCGGCTCGGCGCCCACATCGGCCATGTCACCCACGCCGTCCTGCACCACGTCGACGCTCCCGTCGCCGTGGTCGCGCACGGCTGACTCCGCCGGCCCCGAGGAGGAGAAGTCATGAGCATGAACGAGCAGACGAGGGCGAACACGGCGACGGAGGCGCCACTGGGCGACCTGGGCCGCAGGCTCGCCGCCCGACGGATCCAACTCGGCCTGAGCCGGGGGGAGACGGCGGCGCGTGCCGGGATGGCGGCCAGCTATCTCAGGTACTTGGAAGAGCACCCCGGGGCCGTGCCGGGCACGGGCGTGCTGATGATCCTGGCCAAGGCCCTGGAGACGACCGTCGCCGAACTCACCGGCGGCACCGTCGACCTGCCACCCGGTATCGGACACGCCGGGCCCGCACCGAAGTTCACCAGGCTGCGCACCGGCGAGTGCCGGGCCCTGCTGGCGACGCACGGGGTGGGGCGGCTCGCGATCACCACGGCCTCCGGTCCGGTGATCGTGCCCGTCAACTACAGCGTCGTGGACGGTGCGATCGTCTTCCGGACCGAACGCGGGGCTACGCCGGCCCTGGCCATGGGCTGCCAGGTGGCCTTCGAGGTCGACCGTATCGACGACGCGTTCAGCCAGGGCTGGAGCGTCCTGGTCCGCGGCCCCGCGCAGGCGGTCACGGACCCCCAGGAGGTGCGTCGGCTCACGGAGCGTGCCTACAGCACGCCCTGGGCCGGCGGCTCCCGCAGCCTGTGGGTGCGCATCGATCCGTTCACCGTGACCGGACGCCGGATCACCGCGTGATCACCGGGTGAGGAGGAGGGGGCGGTACGGCGGAAGGCGACGCGGGTACGACCGTACGCGCGTCGCCTTCCACCGTGCTCCCGCGCGGTCAGCAGGCCTGCGGCGCGTCGCCCCGCGCGGTCAGCAGGATGCCCGTGACCAGATCGGGGTGGATCCGCACCGCGTGGTCCATCCCCGGCAGGGCCGCCCATGGCTGCAACAGCCCCCGGATACGGGCCAGTTCGTCCGCATCGGTCACCACCTGCGCATACCCCGTGACCACCACGCTCCAGCCGAGGTGGGTGTCCGGGTCGATGGCGTCGGCCTCGTAGGCGACGACGACTCCGGGGCTCTCGGCCTGCCGGGCCTGGGAGGTCAGGGCCGCGCCCTCCTGGGTGCGGATGACGATGTCGCCGCCGTCCAGGACGTGGTTGACCGGGCGGACGGTGGGCAGGGCCTGCCGGGTGAAGACGACCCTTCCCAGGGACACGCTGCCCAGCAGCCGCAGGGCCTCGGCGCGGTCGAGGTCGACGCGCCGGTGCGACGCCGGGTCCTTGTCAGTGATCATGGCGGGACTTCTTCGTGGGGTGCGTCGTTCGCTTCTCATTTCTCTCCGCCTCCGCCTCGGCATCGGCGTCGGCACGTGATGCGGGCGGAGCGACACCGCGGGGGATCGGTGCCGCTCCTGTGTCCAATGTCGCCCGTGCGCCGGCGCCGGGGCCAGTGCCGATCGGTCCCCGTCGAGGGACCGGAGGTCCTCAGGTGGCGGTCGGCCGAAGACGACCGGCCGATGCCGGATACGGTGGTGGGGACCCGGAGGTCCGGGTGTGCCGGCCCAGGTGACCTGGAGGAACGTGGTGGCAAGTCCCGAGGGGCCCCGTGTACGACTGCCGCAGCTGAAGCTCGACGAGCTGCTGGAGGAGCTGCAGGCCCGGATCGACGCGGCCCGCGGCACCCGGGACCGGGTGCACAGCCTGCTGGAGGCGGTGCTCGCCGTCGGCCGGGAGCTGGACCTGGAGCAGGTCCTGCACTCCATCGTGGCGGCGGCCGCGGCGCTCGTGGACGCGGAGTACGCCGCCCTCGGCGTCATCGGACCGGACCACACACGGCTGTCCGGCTTTTACACGGTGGGCGTCACCGAGCAGCAGATCGCCGCGATAGGGCCGCATCCGGCGGGCCACGGCATCCTCGGCGAGCTGATCCGGCACCCGGAGCCGCTCCGGCTCGCGAAGCTCTCCGCGCACTCGGCCTCGTACGGCTTCCCGCCGAACCACCCCCCGATGAGCAGCTTCCTCGGCGTCCCGATCCGGGTCCGCGACCAGGTGTTCGGCAACCTGTACCTGACCGAGAAGCGGGGCGGCGCGGAGTTCGACGAAGAGGACGAGTCGGTGCTGTCGACGCTGGCCGTGGCGGCCGGCGTGGCCATCGACAACGCGCGCCTGTACGAGGACTCGCGGCTGCGGGAGCGCTGGCTGCGGGCGAACGCGGAGATCACGCACAGCCTGCTGTCGGGCAGCGGACGCTCCGAGGCCCTGAACCTGATCGCCGAGCGCGCCCGGGAGATCACGCACTCGGCCCTCGCGGCGGTCGCGCTGCCGATGGAGGACACCGAGTCGCTCGCCGTGGAGATCGCGGTCGGAGTGGACGCGGAGGAGCACCGGGGACTGGTGCTGCCGCTGCACGACAGCCTGATGGGACTGGCGTACTCCACCCTCGCTCCGGTCGCCACCGACGACGTCACCCAGGACGCGCGGATCTCCGGGGAAGCCCCGCGGTTCACCGGACTCGGCCCCGCGGTCGCGGTCCCCATCGGCACGGTGGAGGGCGGTGCCCGGGGTGTGGTCCTGCTGGTGCGCGAGGCCGGCCGCCTGGCGTTCTCGGAGAACGAGACCGAGACGCTGCGGGGGTTCGCCGCGCAGGCCGCGATCGCGATGGAGCTGGCCGAACGGCGGCAGGACGCCGAGCAGATCGCGGTGCTGGAGGACCGCGACCGGATCGCCCGGGACCTGCACGACCTGGCCATCCAGCGGCTGTTCGCCACCGGTATGACGCTGCAGAGCGCGAACCGTTTCATCGAGCACCCGGAAGCCTCCGAGCGGGTCCTGCGGGCCGTCGACGACCTCGACGAGACCATCAAGATCATCCGGTCGACGATCTTCGGGCTGCGGGCGCGCGAGGGCGGTGCCGGGAGCGGACTGCGGGCCAGGGTCGTCCGCGCGGCGGGGGAGGCCGCCCCGCTGCTCGGCTTCGCCCCGAGCGTGCGCATGGAAGGCCTGCTGGACACGGACGTGCCGCGCGAGGTCGCCGACCATGTCGTGGCCGTGCTCTCCGAGGCTCTCACCAACATCGCCCGGCACGCCCACGCCGACCGGGCCCAGGTCGCCCTGAAGACCGACGGCCACGAGGTGTTCCTGACGGTCGCGGACAACGGCGTGGGCATCCCGCCCGGCGGTCGCCGCAGCGGGCTGCGCAACATGGCCGAGCGGGCGGAACGGCTGGGCGGACACCTCGTCGTGTCCAGCCCCGAGGGCGGCGGCGCCATGCTGGAGTGGCGGGTGCCGCTGCCGGCCCGCCCGGTAGGCGGCGGGCCTGCGGTCGGCTGAATCCGGCCCCGGGTGGGACCACTCGGCCCATGCGACAGCCGGGTCCGTGGCCGCACGCTTGAGGTGCCGCGGGACGGAATCCGACCGAGCACCCTGGAGGACGCCATGTACGGCACTCCGACCGTCGTGAACGACGTGATGACCCGCACGGTCGTCGCCCTGCGCACGGGAGCGGCCTTCAAGGAGATCGTGCGGACCATGCGGGAGTGGCGCGTGAGCGCCCTTCCGGTGCTGGACGGCGGTGGACGCGTCGTCGGCGTGGTCTCTGAGGCCGACCTGCTGCCGAAGGAGGAGTACCGCGAGGGCGACCCGGGCCGGTACGGGCAGCGGCACCCCGCCGACCTGCGCAAGGCGGACGGGGTGACGGCGCAGGAGCTGATGACCGCTCCGGCCGTCACCGTGGCGCCGGACGCGACCCTCGCCCAAGCCGCGCGCGTCATGGCCCGCAGCGGGGTCAAGCGGCTGCCGGTCGTCGACGACGAAGGCGCCCTCAAGGGCATCGTCAGCCGCTCCGACCTGCTGACGGTGTTCCTGCGGGACGACGAGGACATCGCCGAGGACGTCGGCCGCGAGGTCGTCACCCGGCTCTTCGGTACCCGGACGGCACCCGTACGGGTCGAGGTGCACGACGGTGTGGTCACGCTCACCGGCCGGGTCCAGGACACCGTTCTCGTACCGCTCGCGATCCTGCTCGCGCGATCGGTGCCGGGCGTGGTCGACGTGCGCTGCGCGCTGACGGGCTTCAGCGAGAGCAGGGTCAGCGAGAGCAGGGGGTGACTGCCGCGGCGACCGTCCCGGAACCGGGTGTCACACCAGGCCACCGTTGCCGTACGGGGCGTAGAGGTCGAGCAGCCGGACCCGGGAGGCGGGCAGGCGCTGAGCCGCCACCCGGCCCACCCAGACCGCGACCGCCCGCCCGAACCCGGGATCGGCGGCGCACATCTCCCGGACCGTCTCGGCGTCGAACTCCCAGGCCCGCACCGGGCTCGTCGCTTCCGCGCCCAGGTGCCAGATGTACGGCGGGAAGTGCCAGGACCAGCCGACCAGTTCGCCGTGCCCGAGCGACTCGATGACGGCGGGACGGCGGCCGGGCACCCGCAGGTCGAGCGCCACGCTGCCGGTCCGCACGATCCAGAAGTGGTCGGCGCGCCTGCCCTCCTCGAACAGCCGTGTCCCGGCCGCGAAGGACACCTCACGGGCGACCCGCATCAGCCGTTCACGGTGTTCGGCGGGGAGGGCCGCGTTCATGGTGGTCGTGGCCGACGTCATCGGACGAGCTCCCTTCGTGGCGTCTGACCCCACCCTGTGCCACCCGGGATCCCCGCACCACGGGCCGCCCGGACCCGACCCCGGGCCCTTCGGCCCACGCCGGCGGCCCTGAGAGGTGGGGGGGAGACGCCATGAAGAGCGGGAAGGGCTCCATCCACTTCTCGCGGATCCTGATTGCGCGGTGCACGGCCGCGAGCCGCTTCCCCGCGTCTTCAAGGGGTCCTTCCCGCCACTTCCAGCACACCACGGGAACGGCCGGTCCACCAGTGCCGAGAGGCCCGGATCTGACACATACCCCGGGGGCAGTTTTGAACGTGTTCAAATGCAGGCGTACGCTCCTGGCATGAGCGACAGAGCCGCCCTGCTGAAGGGCATTCGCGTCTGGTTGGTCACCTTCGTCGTGTGTCTTGTGCTCAGCGGGGCCACCGCCTTTCCGCTGGTGCACGAACTCCGGTGGACGGAGAGCGGGTTGCGGGCGCTGTCCGTGCCCGAGCTGCTGCCGGGGTTCATGGAGTGGATCTCGCGGGTGCGGGACGGGCTCGACGCCGTCGACGCCAAGTACCCCTTCGTGCTGTACGGCACGGACTGGCTGGCGTTCGCGCACCTCGTCATCGCGGTCGCCTTCTACGGGCCCTACCGCGACCCGGTCCGCAACATCTGGGTCGTGGAGTTCGGGATGATCGCCTGCGCGGGGATCATCCCGCTCGCCCTGATCTGCGGACCGATCCGGGGAATCCCCTTCTGGTGGTCACTGATCGACATGTCGTTCGGGGTGTTCGGAGTCGTCCCGCTGTATGTCGTACGGCAGAAGATCAAGCGGCTTGAGGCGCTCAGCGCTCCGGCTGCTGCTTGAGGGTGGCCATGACGATGCGCTGGGCGACCGGGTTCGCCGACTCGCCCTTGGCGTCCGTGGAGCCGACCGAGTAGACGAGGGTACGGCTCAGGTTCTGGGTGGCGGCGATCGCCGTGCTGTATCCGTAGCGGGCGCCGGACTTGAGCCAGTACACCGTCTTCTTGTACTCGAACCGCTGGAGACCGGCGCTGTAGGTGGCGCCGGTGATGTTCGCCGGCACCGTGAACATCTCCTGCAGCTGCGGCTCGCGCACGATCCGGCCCTGGAACAGTGCCGTGATCAGCCGCTCCAGGTCGGCGGTCGTGGAGATCATGTCGCCCGCCGCCCAGCGGTCGGCCTGGTTCCAGTCGCTGACGTCCACGAACCGCGTGGTCCCGTCGGCGTCCTTCACCAGCTGGTAGCCGTGGTTGTGCGGGCCGTGGAGCACGGGGTCGGAGCCGGGGAAGCAGGTGTGGTGCATACCGGCCGGGCGCAGCACCAGCCGGTACGCCTCGTGCTCGTACGAGTGTCCCGTCACCTTCTCGATCAGCATCCCGAGGATCGTGTAGTTGATGTTCAGGTAGTCCTGCTGGTCACCGGGGTCGAACTCCGGCCCCTTCGCCACCGCCGAGGCCACCACCTGTTCCGGGGTGATCGTGTCGAAGCGGTGGGCGTACTGGTCCGCGAAGGCGTCGCCCCAGCCGTCGCCCGCCTTGATGCCGCTGGTGTGGTTCAGCAACTGCCGTACGGAGATGGGCTTGAAGGCCGGGGTGAGCAGCCCGGGCAGGTAGTGCTGGACGGGCGTGTCCAGGTCGACCCGGCCCTCGGCCGCCAGCTTCAGCACGGTCGCCGCCGTCACCACCTTCGTCGTGGAACCGGCCCGGAACCGGGCGTTCGGGTCCGCCGCCCGCCCGCTCGCCAGATCGTGCACGCCCGCGCTGCCCCGCCAGGTGCCGTCGGTGCCGCCGACCCGGACGAGCGCGGCGGTCGCGTCGGCGTCGGGCAGCCCGGCGAGCGCGGCCTCCAGGGCCCCGGGATCCGGGACCGGCTTCGTCGTTCGCGCGGTCACCGTGGCCGGCGCGGCGAAGGCGGGCGCCACCAGCGGGCCGGCGGCGAGGGCCAGGGCGAGGGAGGCGGCGATGACGGTGCTGCGGCTGCGCAGACGCATGCGGATGCTCCTTGAGGAGATCGTCTCTTGGGGCTCGTGTCTTGGGGTTCGTGATCATCCTCGGGCCCCGTGGCGCCCACCGGATCGTCGCCGAGGAGGGCGCCGACCCTGACCGGCCCCCGGCCAACCGAAGGGAAATCCGGGGGTGTTGTCAGGGTCGTCCCTCAGGGGCAGCTCCCTGGAGCGCCGCAAAAAGTGTTATCCACCGGCCGCCCGCTGCGTCTCCACGGTGTGATCCCCGACATTGCAGGCGGCCCGGTCCCGGCTGAGAGGGTGCGGGCATGAACGCGGGCACGAGGGCGGAGCTGGACGGGCGAAAGTGGCGCGCCACCGTGGCGGCCGCGCAGGCCGGTGACCGGCGGGCTCTGGAGGAGCTGCTGGCGGGCTGGCTGCCGCTGGTCTACAACGTCGTCGGCCGCGCCCTGAACGGCCACGCCGACGTCGACGACGTCGTCCAGGAGACCATGCTCCGCGCCGTCGACAACCTCGGCACCCTCCGCGACCCGGACAGCTTCCGGTCCTGGCTCATCGCCATCGCCATGCGGCAGATACGGGACCGGGCGCGCCGCGGCAAGGCTCGGATGCAGGCCGAGGACGCCCCGCAGGACACCGCCGACTTCGCCGAACTCTCCGTGCTGCGGCTCCAGCTGGAGGGACAGCGGCGCGAGGTCGCGGAGGCCGCGCGCTGGCTGGACGCCGAGGACCGGCAGCTGCTGTCGCTGTGGTGGCTGGAGGTGGCCGGCGAGCTGACCCGGCGCGAGCTGGCGGCCGCCGTCGGCATCAGCAGGCAGCACGCCGCCGTCCGCGTCCAGCGGTTGAAGGAGCGTCTGGAGACCTCCCGGGGCATCGTCCGGGCCCTCGCCGGCGCCTGCCCCGAACTGCGCGAAGTGACCGTCCGCTGGCACGGCCGGCCCGACTCGGTGTGGCGCAAGCGGCTGGCCCGGCACATCCGGGGCTGCGGCTACTGCGGCGACGCCCGCGAACCCGTCGTACCGGCCGAGCGGCTCATCGTCGGGATCGCCCTGGTACCGGTACCGGCCGGGTTCACCCTGCCGCTGGCGTTCGGCGGCAAGACGGCGGCCGCGGCCACCGGCGCCGGCTGGTCCGCGAAGGTGCTGGGCGTCCTGGCCAAGCCCGCCGTGGCCGTGACGGCCGGCGCTACGCTCGTCGCGGGCGGCGCCTACGTCGCCGTACACACCCCCGACGCACCCCCCGCACGCACGGCACCCACGCCCACCGCGGATCGCACGGCCGTCCGGCCGTCCGTCACCTCGGCCTCCCCGCCCCGGTCGGCCTCGCCCTCACCCACACCCTCACCGACCGGGCGGAAGGCGGTCTACGGCACGGTCGTCGACGGCGTCGACCGGGCACCCGGCCCGGACACGCCCCCGGCCGCCCTGCCCCACCGGCCCGAGACCGGCATCACCAGCACCGGCGGCGCCAAGGCCGTGATGCAGCACCGCGGGGAGAGCGTCACGCTCAGCGGCCGGGGCTATGTCCAGGTCCGCTGGCAGATCTCGCCCAAATCCCGGCCCGGCGCGCTGGTCATGCCGGCCTGGACCGGGCTGCGGGGCAAGCTGTTCCACGTCGCCTCGGGCGGCGGCCGCCGGATGGACGACCCCCTCACCGGCAGCCCCGACGGCTACGCCACCGGCATGGGCGGCCCCACCATCGGCTACGCGGTGCTGCCCGCCGGGACCCAGCAGATGTGGCAGAACGAGTACTTCTACCTGGACGGCACGGTCGCCCTCACCCAGGACGAACGCGGCTGCGACTACGGCCTCATCGTCTTCCCGTCCAGCTGGCAGGCGGTGCACCAGGACGTCATCACCGGCCCCGCGCAGGGCGCCATCCGCTACGGCCTGGTCCGCGACGACGGCTTGGACTCGGCACCCGTCCCGCAGTACGTCACCCGCTCCACCCCCACGGACCCGGCGACGGTCCCTCAGCGCTCGCGCGTGTAGCCGCCGTTGCGCAGGGCGTGCAGGGCGTCGACGCGGTTCGTGGTGATGGAGTCGACGCCCAGGTCGAGGAGACGGCGCATGGAGCGGCGGGTGTCCGGGGTCCACACGGACAGCAGGTGTCCGTCGCGGTGGACGCGGGCCGCGAGGTCCCGGTCGACCAGGGAGAAGCGGTAGTTGAGCCAGCGCGGGCGCACCACCTCCAGCAGCGCCGGCCGGGGCGGGGCCAGGGTCGTCCAGGTCAGGGCGATCTCGGCAGCCGGGTCGGCGGCGCGGACGGCGAGCATGGCCTCGGCGTGCGCGCAGTAGTACACGCGCTCCCGGGCCCCGCTCTGCCGGACCACGTCCATCACCTGCCGCACGGTCCGGCGGTCGACCCGCCCGCACAGGTCCAGCATCACCCGGCTGTCACCGGTCGCTGCCAGCGCCTGCGCCAGTGTCGGCACCCCGTCCGCCGTGAGCCCGCGCACCTCGTCCGCCGACAGCGAGCGCAGGGGGCGGTCGTGCTCCCACAGCCGCTTCAGCGTCTCGTCGTGCAGCAGCACGGGGACGCCGTCGCGGGTGAGGCGTACGTCGATCTCGACCGCGTCCGCGCCCAGGTCGAGCGCGGAACGCAGCGAGTCGAGGGTGTTCTCGCGGAAGTGGTAGGGGGCGCCGCGGTGGGCCACGGCGGTCACGGTCTGCATGGCCCCCATTGTGACCATCGCGCGACGGTCACCGCGCAGGGATCAGGGGGCGAGCCACGTGGTGGTGTACGTGTCGATCTCCGCCGCGATCCGGGCCTTGCCCGCCGCGTCCAGGAAGGACGCCTCCACGGCGTTCTTCGCGAGGTCGGCGAGGCCCCGCTCGTCGAGGTCGAGGAGGCGGGCGGCCACCGCGTACTCGTTGTTGAGGTCGGTGCCGAACATCGGCGGGTCGTCGGAGTTGATCGTGACCAGCACGCCGGCCCGGGCGAACTCCTTGAGCGGGTGCTCGTCCAGGGTGCGGACCGCGCGGGTGGCGATGTTGGAGGTCGGGCAGACCTCCAGCGCGATGCGGTGCTCGGCGAGGTGGGCCAGCAGCTCGGGGTCCTGCGCCGAGCTGGTGCCGTGCCCGATCCGCTCGGCGCGCAGCTCGGTCAGCGCGTCCCACACCGTCTCCGGGCCGGTGGTCTCCCCGGCGTGCGGGACGGAGTGCAGGCCGGCGGCGATGGCCTGGTCGAAGAACGGCTTGAACTGCGGCCGGGGCACACCGATCTCGGGCCCGCCGAGCCCGAACGACACCAGGCCCTCCGGGCGGATCCGGTCGTCGGTGGCGAGGCGGGCGGTCTCCTCGGCGGACCGCAGACCGGCCTCGCCGGGGATGTCGAAGCACCAGCGCAGCACGGTGCCGAACTCGGCCTCGGCCGCCTTGCGCGCGTCCTCGATCGCGGCCATGAAGGCCAGCTCGTCGATGCCGCGCCGGGTCGAGGAGAACGGGGTGATGGTCAGCTCGGCGTAGCGCACCTGCTGGCGGGCCAGGTCGCGGGCCACCTCGAAGGTCAGCAGCCTGACGTCCTCCGGGGTGCGGATCAGGTCCACGACGGACAGGTACACGTCGATGAAGTGCGCGAAGTCCGTGAACGTGAAGTAGTCGACCAGCGCCTCGGGGTCGGTGGGGACCTTGGAGTCGGGGTGGCGGGCGGCCAGTTCCGAGACGATGCGGGGGGAGGCGGAGCCGACGTGGTGCACGTGCAGTTCGGCCTTGGGCAGTCCGGCGATGAAGGCGTGCAGATCGCGGTCGGTCAAGGGTTCCTCCCCGGGAACGGCGCCCGCGGAGCGAGGTCTGTCGTCCGGGCGCGGGTGATCGGCTGATCGATGAATCGGGATCATCGTAGGCCCCGCCCCGCGGCTGCCGGACCCGCGCCGTAACATGATGGGACGACGATCACAGGGGGGCCCGAGCGATGTCCGACGAGGTGCCACAGCCGACGCCACAAGAGCACGGCGCCGGGGACGGGGCCGAGTCGCCTCGGGTTTCCCTGAACAAGGGGAGCGGGGAGCGAGAGGCGCCCGGGCGGGCGGCGGAAGCGGAGCCTGCCGATGCGCAGCCGGGAGCGGCGCAGCCCGTGAGCACAGGTCCGTCCGCTTCTCCGGTGAGCGGGCAGGGAGCCGGTGACACGGTCTTCTTCGGTGCGCCGGGAACCCCGGCACAGCCACCGCACCCCTCGGTCCACGACCAGCAGACGATCGCCTCCCTCCCCACCCCGGACGCCCCTGCAGACGCGGTCCCCCCGGCGTGGGCCAGCCCGGCCGATCCGTACGCCCCTCCGGCCTCCGCGCCGCCCGCCGGAGCCCCGGCGAACCCCTTCGCACCCCCGGCCGCCGTGCCGCCCGGTGGCGCCCCGGTGAACCCGTTCGCACCCCCGGCGAACCCGTTCGCTCCGCCCGCTGCTGCCCCCTCGGCCGGCCACCCGGCGACCCCCTACGCCTCTCCGGCCGCCCCCGGCAACCCGTACGGGCCGCCCATGGCATCCCCGCACCAGCCCCAGGAGACGGCCCCCGTACCCCCGCCGCCCCTGTCCCCCGACGGCCCCGGACAGCTGCCGTACGGCTACCCGGCCCAGCAGCCGCAGCCGGGCTACGGCGGACCAGGCATCCCGTCCTACCCCGCGGCGGGCGGCTACGGCTGGCCGGGCCTGCAGCCGCAGCCGAACAACGGCATGGGCACGGCCTCCCTGGTGCTGGGCATCCTGGCGACGGTCGGGTTCTGCGCGTGGCCGCTGGCCCTGGTGATGGGTGTCCTGGCCGTGGTCCTCGGCGCCCTGGGCCGCGGCAAGGCCCGCCGGGGCGAGGCCACCAACCCCGGCGTGGCCCTGGCCGGGATCATCTGCGGTGCCGCCGGCATCGTCCTGGTACTGGGCTTCTTCGCGTTCCTCATCGCGGTCTACGACCGCTGACCGCCCGACGACCGCTCCGCCGCCCCGGCCCCCTCACCCCCCGCCGAAGCCCCGCAGGGTCACGCCCCCGTCAGCCGCTCCCGTGCCTCCATCAGCGCGAAGCCCAGCAGGTTCGGCCCGCGCCAGCGCTCGGGGTCCGAGGCCGCCTCGTCGTCCGCGGCGAGGCCGATGCCCCATACGCGGTCCACGGGGCTCGCCTCCACCAGGACGCGGTCGCCGGTGTTCAGCAGGAACGCCCGGAGGTCTTCGTCCGACCCGAACTTGTGGACGCTGCCCTCGACCACGATCCGGAAGCGCTCCCGCTCCCATATCGCCTCGTCGAAGTCGCGGACCAGCCGTCCCGCCTTCTTGGCCTCGGCGGGATGCCCCGCGGCCAGCACCCGGCGCTCCGCCTCCTCGTCGCCGAACAGCCGCGCCTTGCCGGCCATCATCCAGTGCTCGGCCGTCGCGTATTCCACACCGTCCACCACGAAGGGTGACGGCCACCACTGGCTGAGGCAGCTCGCCCCGAGCCGGCCGTCCGGCCGCGGACGGTGCCCCCAGAACTGGAGGTACTTGATGCGGGCCCCTGCCCTGACTTCCCTGATCAGGGCTTCCACCCCGTCGATCTTCCCCATGCACGCGAGTGTGGCACGCACCACTGACACTCCGTCCGCCCTTTTCCGTTCCGACTCGACACCTCGGCCGACAGATTCCGTCGCGTAACCAAAATTCAACAACGGAATCACTTGTTGGAGTCCTATTGCTCTGTCAGGATCGGCACTCAAATCGAGCTGGAGCTACGCCACCCACCCCCCGGGACAGGGCAAACGGCGGAGGAGAGCGACATGCACAACCCGGGCACCGCCACCCCGGAACGATTTCCGGCCGAGGAGCGCTTCGCGGACGGCGCGCAGTTCATCGCGGGCCGCCTGACGAAGGGCACCTCGGGCCGTACCCACGCCGTGGTCGACCCCGCCACCGGCGAGGAGGTGTACACCTACGAACTGGCCGGCACCGACGACGTCGACGCCGCCGTGGCCGCCGCGCGTGAGGCGTTCCCGGGCTGGGCCGCCACCACCCCGGGCGAGCGCTCCGACGCCCTGCACCGGTTCGCCGCCGTGCTCGCGGAGCGTGCCGAGGACTTCGCGCGTGCCGAGTCCCTGCAGTGCGGCAAGCCGCTGAAGCTGACCCGCGAGTTCGACGTACCCGGGACCATCGACAACATCGCGTTCTTCGCGGGCGCTGCCCGGCATCTGCAGGGGCAGTCGGCCGGTGAGTACTCGGGCGACCACACGTCGTACATCCGGCGCGAGCCCATCGGTGTCGTCGGGTCGATCGCGCCCTGGAACTACCCCCTCCAGATGGCCGCCTGGAAGATCCTTCCGGCGATCGCCGCGGGCAACACCATCGTGCTCAAGCCCGCCGAGCTGACCCCGCTGACCTCGCTGATGTTCGCCCAGGCCGCCACGGACGCGGGCATCCCGGACGGCGTCATCAACATCGTCACGGGCGCCGGCAAGGAGGCCGGTGAGCACCTCGTCGGGCATCCCGACGTGGCCATGACCTCCTTCACCGGGTCCACCGCCGTCGGCAAGCGGGTCGCCGAGATCGCCACCGCCACCGTCAAGCGCCTCCACCTGGAGCTGGGCGGCAAGGCTCCCTTCGTGGTCTTCGACGACGCCGACCTGGAGGCCGCCGTCAACGGCGCCGTCGCGGGCGCGCTCATCAACACCGGGCAGGACTGCACGGCCGCCACGCGCGCGTACGTGCAGCGACCGCTCTACGAGGCCTTCGTGGAGCAGACGGCCGCGCTGATGGAGACCGTACGGCTCGGGGACCCGTTCGCTCCCGGCACCGACCTCGGCCCCCTCATCTCGCACACCCAGCGCGACCGGGTCGCCGGCTTCGTGGACCGGGCGCGTGCCTACGCGCGCGTGGTGGCCGGGGGCGAGGCCCCGCAGGGGGACCTCAAGGACGGCGCCTACTACCGGCCCACCCTCGTCGCCGACGCGACCCAGGACAGCGAGATCGTCCAGTCCGAGATCTTCGGTCCGGTCTTGGTCGTACTGCCGTTCGACAGCGATGATGAGGGAATCCGGCTGGCCAACGACACCCCGTACGGCCTCGCCGCCTCCGCCTGGAGCAGCAACGTCTACCGGGCGAACCGCGCCACCCGCGAGATCAAGGCGGGCTGTGTGTGGATCAACGACCACATCCCGATCATCAGTGAGATGCCGCACGGCGGCTACAAGGCGTCCGGCTTCGGCAAGGACATGTCTGCGTACTCATTCGAGGAGTACACGCAGGTCAAGCACGTAATGTTCGACAACACCGCGGTGGCGAGGAAGGACTGGCACCGCACCATCTTCGGGGACCGCTAGAGAAGACCAGGCCAGTGACCAGGCCGATCCCTCCCGAAAGGGCACCACGCGCATGGAGCAGTACGAGCCCGAACGCCTGACCCCGGCCCAAGTGGCCGCCATGCGGCGCAGCCTGCGTAACGGCCGGGCGGCGATGACCCGCCGGTCGCTGCTGCGCGCCTCCGCGGGCGGCGCGCTCACGGTCGGCGGACTCGGGGCGCTGAGCGCCTGCGGGATCCCCGCGGCGGGCAAGACGCAGGGCGGCACGTCCGCACAGGACCACTCGGCCAAGGAGAAGGTCGTCAACTTCTCCAACTGGACCGAGTACATCGACGTCGACGACAAGGGCAAGAACCACCCGACGCTCGACACCTTCCGCAAGCGGACCGGCATCGCGGTCAAGTACACCGAGGACATCAACGACAACAACGAGTTCTTCGGCAAGATCAAGCCGCAGCTCGCCGCGGGCCAGGACACCGGCCGCGACATCATCGTCCTCACCGACTGGCTGGCGGCCCGGCTGATCCGCCTCGGCTGGGTCCAGAAACTGGACCCGTCCAACCTGCCGCACGCCTACAGCAACCTGTCGGCCCAGTTCCGCAACCCCGACTGGGACCCGGGACGGGCGTACTCGTACCCCTGGCAGGGCATCTCGACGGTCATCGCCTACAACAAGAAGGCGCTCGACGGCATCGAGGTGAAGTCGATCTCCGACCTGCTCGACAACCCGAAGCTCAAGGGCCGTGTCGGCTTCCTCTCGGAGATGCGCGACAGCATCGGCATGACCCTGCTCGACATGGGCAAGGACCCGGCGAACTTCACCGACGACGACTTCGACGCGGTGATCGCCCGGCTGCAGAAGGCCGTCGACAAGGGCCAGATCCGCCGCTTCACCGGCAACGACTACACGTCCGACCTGACCAAGGGCGACTTCGCGGCCTGCGTCGCCTGGGCCGGCGACGTCGTCCAGCTCAAGGCGGACAGCCCCGACGTGGACTTCATCATCCCAGACAGCGGCTACATGACGTCGACCGACAACATGTGCGTCCCCAACAAGGCACGTCACAAGACGAACGCCGAGCGGCTGATCGACTTCTACTACGAGCCCGAGCAGGCCGCCGCGCTCGCCGCCTACATCAACTATGTGACTCCGGTCGACGGGGTGAAGCCCTACCTTGCGAAGATCGACAAGGATGCGGCGAACAACCCGCTGATCGTTCCCGACAAGGCCATGCAGGCGAAGTCCCACGCCTTCCGCTCCCTGAGCCAGAAGGAAGAGACGGCCTACGAAGAGAAGTTCGCGAAGCTCACAGGGGCGTGACGACGATGAAGACGACAGACAGCAGCGGCGACGTCCGCCTCACTGGTATCGGCAAGACCTACGGCTCCTTCACCGCCGTACACCCGCTGGACCTGACCGTGCCGCAGGGCTCCTTCTTCGCCCTGCTCGGCGCCTCCGGCTGCGGCAAGACGACCACCCTGCGCATGATCGCGGGCCTGGAGGAGCCGACCAGCGGCACCGTGTACCTCGGTGACCAGGAGGTCACCCACCTGCCGCCGTACAAACGGCCGGTCAACACGGTCTTCCAGTCCTACGCCCTCTTCCCGCACCTGGACATCTTCGAGAACGTCGCCTTCGGTCTGCGTCGGCGCGGCATCAAGAGCGTGAAGAAGCAGGTGGAGGAGATGCTGGATCTTGTCCAGCTCGGCGAGCAGGCGCGCAAGAAGCCGCACCAGCTCTCCGGTGGCCAGCAGCAGCGCGTCGCGGTGGCCCGGGCGCTGATCAACCACCCGAAGGTGCTCCTCCTCGACGAGCCGCTCGGCGCCCTCGACCTGAAGCTGCGCCGCCAGATGCAGCTGGAGCTCAAGCGCATCCAGACCGAGGTCGGCATCACCTTCATCCACGTCACGCACGACCAGGAGGAGGCCATGACCATGGCCGACACGGTCGCCGTGATGAACGCGGGCCGCGTCGAGCAGCTCGGCTCGCCCGACGACCTGTACGAGAACCCGCAGACCACCTTCGTCGCGAACTTCCTCGGCACCTCGAACCTGATCGAGGCCGAGGTCGACACGAAGAACGGCGACGACATCGTGCTGAAGGCGGGCGGCGGCAAGCTGGTGCTGCCCGAGGCGCGCTGTTCCGCGCGGACGACGACCGGCGGCAAGGTGCTGGTCGGCATCCGCCCCGAGAAGATCGCGCTCACCCACGCCGACGACGCCGGCTCCATACCCGAGGGCCGCAACCGCGTCACCGGCAAGATCGCCGACGCCAGCTTCATCGGCGTCTCCACGCAGTACGTGATCGACACCCCGGTCTGCGACGAGTTCGCGGTCTACGTCCAGAACGTCGAGCGCGACGGCCGGCTCGTCCCCGGTGCCGACGTCGTCCTGCACTGGAGCCCGGCCCACACCTTCGGCCTGGACGCGGCCCAGGACATCGACGCCGGCGTGGAGACCGTCGAGGAAGAGGCCGCATAGACATGTCGACCCTCACCGAGGCACCCCCGCCTCTCGCTCCCGCCGAGCCGGCGAAGCAGGCGCCGCGCAAGCGCGGCCGGTTCACGCCCTACTGGCTGCTGCTGCCCGGCATCCTGTGGCTGGTCGTCTTCTTCGCGCTGCCGATGATCTACCAGGCCTCCACGTCCGTGCAGACGGGCTCCCTGGAGGAGGGCTACAAGGTCACCTGGCACTTCGCGACCTACTGGGACGCCCTGGCCGAGTACTGGCCGCAGTTCCTGCGGTCCGTGTTCTACGCGGCCGCGGCGACCGTCCTGTGCCTGCTGCTCGGCTACCCGCTGGCGTATCTGATCGCCTTCCGCGCGGGCCGCTGGCGCAACCTGATCATGATCCTGGTGATCGCGCCGTTCTTCACCAGCTTCCTGATCCGGACCCTGGCCTGGAAGACGATCCTCGCGGACAACGGCCCGGTCGTGCACACCCTGAACTCGCTGCACATCCTGGACCTCACCAGTTTCCTCGGCTGGACGGCCGGCGACCGCGTCCTCGCCACGCCACTCGCGGTGGTGTGCGGTCTGACGTACAACTTCCTGCCGTTCATGATCCTTCCGCTCTACACCTCGCTGGAGCGGATCGACGGGCGACTGCACGAGGCGGCCGGCGACCTGTACGCCAAGCCGTGGACCACCTTCCGCAAGGTGACCTTCCCACTGTCGATGCCGGGCGTGGTCTCCGGCACGCTGCTGACCTTCATCCCGGCGGCCGGTGACTACGTCAACGCCGAACTCCTCGGCTCGACCGACACCCGCATGATCGGCAACGTCATCCAGACGCAGTTCCTGCGCATTCTGGACTATCCGACGGCGGCCGCCCTGTCCTTCATCCTCATGGCCGCGATCCTGTTCATGGTCACGGTCTACATCCGCCGCTCCGGGACGGAGGATCTGGTCTAAATGCCCTTCGTCACCTGGCTCAAGCGCCATCTCGTCGTCATCGCGGGACTGCTGACGCTCTCCTATCTGCTGCTGCCGAACATCATCGTGACGGTGTTCTCCTTCAACAAGCCGAAGGGGCGCTTCAACTACGAGTGGCAGCAGTTCTCCACGGACGCCTGGAAGGACCCGTGCGGCGTCGCCGACATGTGCGGCTCGCTGTCCATCAGCCTCCAGATCGCCGTATGGGCGACGATCGGCGCCTCGGTCCTCGGCACGATGATCGCCTTCGCGCTGGTCCGCTACCGCTTCCGCGCCCGCGGCGCCGTCAACTCGCTGATCTTCCTGCCGATGGCGATGCCCGAGGTCGTCATGGCGGCCTCGCTGCTCACCCTGTTCCTCAACATGGGCGCCCAGCTCGGCTTCATGACGATCCTGATCGCGCACATCATGTTCTGCCTCAGCTTCGTCGTCACCGCGGTCAAGGCGCGTGTGATGTCGATGGACCCGCGTCTGGAGGAGGCCGCCCGGGACCTGTACGCCGGCCCGGCGCAGACCTTCCTGCGGGTCACCCTGCCGATCGCGGCACCCGGAATCGCCGCGGGCGCGCTGCTGTCCTTCGCGCTCTCCTTCGACGATTTCATCATCACCAATTTCAACGCCGGCTCGACCGTCACCTTCCCCATGTTCGTGTGGGGTTCGGCGCAGCGCGGAACCCCCGTTCAGATCAACGTCATCGGTACGGCCATGTTCCTCGTCGCCGTGCTGTTCGTCCTGGTCTCGATGCTCGTCACCAACCGCCGTAAGCAAAAGGCGTAAAGCCCTGTAGGGAGTTGAAATCATGGCCCCAAGCGCCATGAGTCGTGGTAAACACAACTGGATCTCCTCTCTTTCCGAAGCCCAGCCGGTCCCGTACTGGCTGGAAGACCCCGGCAAGCCACACCCCGCGCCCGCCCTCACCGGCACCGAGACCTGCGACCTGCTGGTCGTCGGCGGCGGCTACAGCGGACTGTGGACGGCGCTCAACGCCAAGGAGCGCGACCCGCAACGCGATGTGGTGCTGCTGGAAGGCCGCGAGGTGGGCTGGGCCGCCTCCGGCCGCAACGGCGGCTTCTGCGCCGCCTCCCTCACGCACGGCCTGCCCAACGGTCTGGCCCGCTGGCCGGACGAGATCAACCGGCTGGAGGAGCTGGGCCGGCGCAACCTCGACGAGATCGAGGCTGCGGTCGCCCGGCACGGCATCGACTGCGACTTCGAGCGCACCGGCGAGATCGACGTGGCCACCGAGACCTACCAGGCCTGGGAGCTGCGCGACTGGCACCGGGAGCTGGCGGAGAAGGGCCTCGCCGACGGCATCGAGTTCCTCGACACCGACGCCGTGCGCGAGCAGGTCAACTCGCCCACCTTCGAGGCCGGCCTGTGGGACCGCCGGGGCGTGGCCATGCTGCACCCGGCCAAGCTGGCCTGGGGCCTGAAGCAGGCGTGCGTCAGGCTGGGGGTGCGCGTGTACGAGCACACGCCCGCCCTCTCCCTGAAGCAGTACGGCGCCGGCATGGCCGTACGCACGCCGTACGGCTCCGTCCGGGCCCGCAGGGTCGCGCTCGGCACGAACATCTTCCCGAGCCTGCTGCGGCGCGTGCGCTCGTACACCGTCCCGGTCTACGACTACGCGCTGATGACCGAGCCGCTGAGTGCCGACCAGTTGGCCTCGATCGGCTGGAAGAACCGCCAGGGCCTCGGGGACTCGGCGAACCAGTTCCACTACTTCCGGCTGTCCGCCGACAACCGGATCCTGTGGGGCGGCTACGACGCGATCCACCACTACGGCGGCCGGGTGCGCGCCGAGTACGACGACCGTCCGGAGACGTACGCCAAGCTCGCGGGGCACTTCTTCTCCTGCTTCCCGCAGCTGGAGGGCGTCCGCTTCAGCCACGCCTGGGGCGGCGCGATCGACACCTGCTCCCGCTTCTCGGCGTTCTTCGGCACGGCCCACCAGGGGAAGGTGGCGTACGCGGCGGGCTACACCGGCCTCGGCGTCGGCGCCACCCGCTTCGGCGCCGACGTGATGCTGGACCTGCTGGACGGGGAGCGCACCGAGCGGACCGAGCTGGAGATGGTCCGCAGGAAGCCGCTGCCGTTCCCGCCGGAGCCCTTCGCCTGGACCGGTATCGCCCTGACGAAGTGGTCGCTGGCCCGCGCGGACGCGCACGGCGGCCGCCGCAACCTGTGGCTGCGGACGATGGATCGACTGGGGCTGGGCTTCGACAGCTGAGCCCGGCTTTTACGCGTGATTCTCTCCTGCGTCAAGTCCCGAATTCTCGGAGCGTGACCCTGCGGGGCGATTCCCGCCTACTGGAAGTGCGCACCGAGAAGCGCGGATCCCTTTCAGCAGGAGCAGGAGAGAATCATGACTCGCGTCATCCGCAAGAACGACGATTTCCGTTCCAAGCGCCGTATGGGCCTCGCGGCGGCGATCGCCTCGGCCGCGGCCGTCGCCGGAGGTGCCGTCCTGCCCGCCGCGACCGCCACGGCGGCCCCGATGCCGCAGGCGCCGACGGTCGGCAAGGGCGTCCAGGAGCACGGCGGGCACAAGCTCTACTGCTGGGACAAGCACCACAAGTCCCACTGGAAGAAGCACCACAAGTTCTACTGCTGGGTCGACAACCACAAGTTCTACTGGGACGACCACCACAACTGCTTCTTCGTGCTGGTCGAGCATCGCCGGTACTACTTCTGGGACTCCTACGACAACTTCCACTACTTCTGGCACCACCCCCACGACCACCACTGGGACGTGCACGACCAGGACCACTGGAAGAAGGAGCCCGGAAAGTCGGACTGGGACAAGGCCGAGTCGGAGAAGAGGGACGAGCGGAAGGACGAGAAGAAGGACGAGAAGAAGGACGAGAAGAAGGACGAGAACAAGGACACCGACAAGACCGACACGACTCAGCAGGACCAGCCGCAGCAGGACCAGGCCCCGCAGGACCAGCCTCAGCAGGACCAGGCCCCGCAGGACCAGCCTCAGCAGGACCAGCCTCAGCAGGACCAGGCCCCGCAGGACCAGCCTCAGCAGGACCAGCAGCCGGGCCAGGCGGAGGACGAGCAGCCGCAGCAGGATCAGCAGCAGGGGCAGACGGAGGAAGATCAGGCCCCGCAGGATCAGGCCCCGCAGGACCAGCCTCAGCAAGACCAGGCCCCGCAGGACGAGCCTCAGCAGGACCAGGCCCCGCAGGACCAGCCTCAGCAGGACCAGCCGCAGCCGGATCCCGGTGTTGACCCCGGTGCCGGTGACGTCGCCCCGGCCGAGGGATGACGCCTCAGAGAATGTGACCCAGGTCACTCCAGAGCGGAGTCGGAATCCGCGTAATGATCGCCGTCGGGCCTCCCTCTCCCTCGTGACGCGAAGGCGTCCACGAGAGAGAGGGAGGCCTCCTCATGACAGGGGCGAAGACGGCGGTCGAGTGGCTGGCATCCGTCGCACCGGACCCCGAGGCCTGTCGCTGGGAATGGGAGCGCAACCCTCTCGGGATCGCGCTGCTGCCCGCCGGCAAGGCCTGGGACGTGCTGGTCCTGCCGGGTGAACTCGGCTGTCCCACGCTCGATGTGCTCACCCGGGTGCTCGATCGACCCGGCCCGGTCCTGGTCGCCTTCGGTGACAACCGGGTCGGCTTCTTCGTGCCGCCGGGCACCGCGGCCCGCTGGCTCGGCACCGGCATCCGTACCGCCGGAGCCGGTACCTGGATCGTCGTGCCGTACCCGGGCCGGGCGACACAGGGCGTGCGCTGGCTGGTACCGCCGGACGGCTCCGGCACGCTGACCGACCCGGCGCTGCTGGAACTGGCGATGCATGAAGCGGCGGCCGGGCTGGCCAGGGGGAGGGGTAACACCCGGACACCTTGACAAGAGGATTGGTCTGGACCAAGTTGAGTGCGCTCCACCCCTCCAACTCCCCCTTCACCGGAGGCCCTTGTGGACCGCGCCCGACGCGCCAGACGCCCCAGATCCGTCCTCGCCCTGCTCACGGCCGCACTGCTGGCCGTACCCGGGATCACCGCGCTCTCGTCGGCCGCCCGTGCGGCCGACGCCGACCTCGCGAGGAACGGCGGCTTCGAGTCCGGCCTCGACGGCTGGACCTGCACGGCCGCAACGACGGTCACCTCACCTGTGCACAGCGGGAGTTCCGCGTTGCAGGCGACCCCGGCCGGCAGCGACAACGCCCAGTGCGCGCAGACGGTGACCGTCCAGCCGAACGCCCAGTACACGCTGTCCGGTTACGTCCGCGGCTCCTACGTCTACCTCGGCGCGAACGGCACCGGCACCACCGACGTCTCCACCTGGACCCAGTCCGCCCCCGACTGGCAGAAGCTGACCACCACTTTCACCACCGGTGCCGCCACGACGAAGGTCACCCTCTACACCCACGGCTGGTACGGCACCGGCGCCTACTACGCCGACGACATCTCCCTGGTCGGCCCGGGCGCGAGCACCGGACAGCCACCCGCTGCCCCCACTGGCCTCAGAACCGGCACGGTCACCTCCTCCTCCGTCGCCCTGTCCTGGTCGGCGGCGCCCGGCGCCACGAGTTACGCCGTCTACCGCGACGGGGTCAAGGTCCAGACGGCGAGCGGCACTTCGGCCACCGTCACCGGACTCGCGCCCTCGACGGCGTACAGCTTCCAGGTCACCGCGAGCAACGACGCGGGCGAGTCCGCCAAGTCCGCCGCGGTGACCGCGACGACCACGGCAGGCACCGGCGGCGGCTCGACCGACCTGCCCGCGCACGCCCTGGTCGGCTACCTTCACGCCAGTTTCGCGAACGGCTCCGGCTACATGCGCATGGCCGACGTACCCGACAGCTGGGACGTCATCGACCTCGCGTTCGGCGAGCCCACCTCGGCCGGCTCCGGTGACATCCGCTTCAACCGCTGCCCGGTCACCGAGTGCCCGAACGTCGAGAGCGACGCCGACTTCAAGGCGGCGATCAAGGCCAAGCAGGCGGCCGGCAAGAAGGTGCTGATCTCGATCGGCGGCCAGAACGGCCAGGTCCAGCTGACGACCACGGCGGCCCGCGACGCCTTCGTCTCCTCGGTCTCGAACATCATCGACACCTACGGCCTCGACGGCCTGGACATCGACTTCGAGGGCCACTCGCTGTCCCTGAACGCGAACGACACGGACTTCAAGAATCCGACCACGCCCGTGATCGTCAACCTCATCTCGGCCCTGAAGACCCTGAAGGCCAGGTACGGCTCGAAGTTCGTGCTGACGATGGCCCCGGAGACCTTCTTCGTCCAGATGGGCTACCAGTACTACGGCACCGGAAAGTGGGGCGGCCAGGACCCGCGATGCGGGGCGTACCTCCCGGTGATCTACGCACTCCGGGACGACCTCACGCTGCTGCACGTCCAGGACTACAACTCCGGCCCGATCATGGGCCTCGACAACCAGTACCACTCCATGGGCGGCGCCGACTTCCACATCGCCATGACCGACATGCTGCTCGCCGGCTTCCCGGTCGCGGGCGACGCGAACAACGTCTTCCCGCCGCTGCGCCCGGACCAGGTGGCGATCGGCATGCCGGCGTCGACGAACGCGGGCAACGGGTACGTGGCCCCGTCCGAGGTCACCAAGATCCTGGACTGCCTGACGAAGAAGACGAACTGCGGCTCGTATCCGACCCACGGGACCTGGCCCGCTCTTCGGGGTTTGATGACATGGTCGGTGAACTGGGACCGCTACTCCAACTGGGAGTTCCAGAAGAACTTCGACGCCTACTTCGGCTGACCACGAAGGACAGGGTGGTCAGCAGCACCGTGCTCAGGCACCAGCCGGCCACCACGTCCAGCGGCCAGTGCCAGCCCCGGCGGACCAGGCCGTAGGAGACGCCGAGCACGAGGGCCGCGCAGACGCCGACGAGCGCCCGGCGGGCGGCGGGCGAGCCCAGCCAGGGGAGCAGGAGCAGGGTCGCGGAACCGTACCCGATCGCCGCGGTCGCCGTATGACCGGAGGGGAAGTAGCCGACCCCCGGGGGCATCAGCGGGGTCCCCGGCCGGGCGGTCCAGTCCTTCAGCGGGACGACGAACGCCGGGACCAGCGCCATCAGTACGGCCGTCGCGGCGGGCGGCAGCCACCAGCGGTCCGCACCCGTCGCGCGGCCGCGCCAGGCGGAGTACGCCAGGGCGAGGACGAGAACCGGGACGGCGACCTGGATGTCGCCGAGATCGGAGAGGAGTTCGGAGAACCGGTCCGGGTGGACGAGCTGCCGGCTCAACCGCGCGTCGAGGCGCAGGAGCGGGCCGTGGGCGACGACCTGCCAGACGATCAGGGCGAGCAGGAGCGTGGGCAGGGCCAGGAGCGCGTACTTCGGGCGCGGATCCGGTGACGTCGACACGCGGCCCAGCTTCGCAGACCCGGCGGGGGAGGAAGGAGGTCGGCCGCTCCGGAACAGGGGGGGTGGTTCCGAAGCGGCCGTCCGGATCGGGACGTCGCGCGCCCCGGGGGGTTTGGGGCGGCGACCGTCCGATCGGTGAGGAGATCCCGGAGCCGTCAGGCCCCGGTTGTGTGCGCGAGGGCACGACCAGGTCGAAGCTGGGGAGGCCTCGGCCTGAGATCGCCCACAGTCCCCTGTGGGCGGGGTGTATCTCTCATCTGGGTAGAACCTACGGCAGCCCGAGGCGCTTGGGCAGACGGAATCGCGTCCCGCCATCCACCCCGCACACCTTCTTCACACGGCCTGCCGTAGGCGCCCTTCAGAGGTGCGAACAAGCCGCTCAGATGCGCGCGAACGCCTGCTCGATGATGTCGAGACCCTCGTTCAGGAGGTCCTCGCCGATCACCAGCGGGGGCAGGAAGCGCAGCACGTTGCCGTAGGTGCCACAGGTGAGGACCAGCAGGCCCTCCTGGTGGCAGGCCTTGGCGAGGGCGGCGGTCGCCTCCGGGTTCGGCTCCTTGGTGGCGCGGTCCTTGACCAGCTCGATGGCGATCATGGCGCCACGGCCACGGACGTCGCCGATGATGTCGAACTTCTCGGCCATGGCGGTGAGGCGCGCCTTCATGATCGCCTCGATGTTCTTCGCCTTGGCGTTGAGGTCCAGCTCCTTCATCGTCTCGATGGCGCCGAGCGCACCGGCGCAGGCCACCGGGTTGCCGCCGTAGGTGCCACCGAGGCCACCCGCGTGCGCGGCGTCCATGATCTCGGCGCGGCCGGTGACGGCGGCCAGCGGCAGACCGCCGGCGATGCCCTTGGCGGTGGTGATCAGGTCCGGGACGATGCCCTCGTCCTCGCAGGCGAACCACTGGCCGGTGCGGCAGAAGCCGGACTGGATCTCGTCCGCGACGAAGACGATGCCGTTGTCGTTGGCGAACTGGCTGATCGCGGGCAGGAAGCCCTTGGCCGGCTCGATGAAGCCGCCCTCACCGAGCACCGGCTCGATGATGATCGCGGCCACGTTGTCGGCGCCGATCTGCTTGGTGATCTGGTCGATGGCCTGCTTCGCGGCCTCCGGGCCACAGTTCTCCGGGCCGGTCAGCCAGCGGTAGCCGTACGCGACGGGGACGCGGTAGACCTCGGGCGCGAACGGGCCGAAGCCGTGCTTGTACGGCATGTTCTTGGCCGTCAGCGCCATCGTCAGGTTGGTACGGCCGTGGTAGCCGTGGTCGAAGACGACGACGGCCTGGCGCTTGGTGTACGCGCGGGCGATCTTGACGGCGTTCTCGACGGCCTCGGCGCCCGAGTTGAACAGCGCGGACTTCTTGGCGTGGTCACCCGGCGTGAGCTCGGCCAGCGCCTCGGCGACGGCCACGTAGCCCTCGTACGGCGTGACCATGAAACAGGTGTGGGTGAAGTCGGCCAGCTGGGCGCTCGCGCGGCGTACGACGGCCTCGGCGGAGCCGCCGACCGAGGTCACGGCGATGCCGGAACCGAAGTCGATCAGACGGTTGCCGTCGACGTCCTCGATGATGCCGCCGTCCACGCGCGTCGTGAACACGGGCAGCACGGAGCCCACGCCCTGCGCGACCGCGGCGAGGCGGCGGGCCTGCAGCTCCTGCGACTTCGGGCCGGGGATGGCGGTGACGACGCGGCGCTCCTGCGGAAGTGCGGTCATGAGGGCTCCCTGATGATCTTGCGTACCGGGTGTTCCCGGGCGGTACCGGACGGTGCGTTTTTCGGACGCTTGTCTCTTTCTTCGCAGGCTAGGGCCGGAAGTGGAGGGTGGGCATGCTCCATGTGGGCGTTGTCGGGAAGATTGGTTGTCCGTCGTGGACATAGCACTGGGGGAGGGGCGCGCCCGATCGGTGCGTCCTCTCGGCCGCGTAAACGGTGAACTCCCTTTGTCGGGGCGTTAGATTGGCTCGCTGATGGTGGACGGAACGGCTGGTCAGGGGGCAAGGGCGATGGAGAGCGACGGGACGCGGGACGCGCGTGGTACGCATGCGAATCCTGTGCCGCGCCCGGCGGTGCCCCGGGAGGGTTCCGCCGTGCCGCCCATGCCCGCGGGGCCACCCGGGGTTCCGCCCAGGCCGGACGGCTCGGCCTTCCTGGCCTGGCTGCGGGCGTCCCGGCCGGAGGCGGCGCCGGGCGTGTGGCGGTTCGGGTACCGGCCCCGGCCCGAACAGGAGCCCGAGCGGATCCCGACCCGGCAGCTGCTGAGCGGCGCACTGATCGCCTTCCTCGTGGGCTGGCTGGTGTGGTCCCTGCTGTGGAACGGCTACCTCGGGGGCTGGTGGGTGCTGCCCCTGGAACTGTTCACCCCGGACTCCTGGCGCCAGAGCAACGACCAGGTCGGCAACGCGCTCCTCTGGTACTCGTACTACACCCTCATCGCCGTGGGCATCATGCTCGTCGTCGGCCGCCTCGGCCGCTGGGGCGAGGTCTGGCGCCGCTTCGGCCCGCCCGCCTGGCGGGAGGCCGTACCCGCCGCCGAGCCCGCGCCCGCCCCCGAGCAGGACCCCGCCGAATGGCCCCAGCTGCGGCACGCCGGAGCCCATGAGGCCGCCGAGCGGCTGGCCGCCGAGGCGAAGGCCGGGCTCATGCGGGACGTCGACCACGCCCGGATCAGCCGGGCCTGGCAGGGCGTACGGTCCGGCACGCACACGCTCGCCTCCTTCACGGGCGCCGTGCTCAAGGACGGCTCGGCCGCCTGTCTGCACCCCTCCGGCGAGCGCGACCTGCCCGCCCGCCAGGCCCGGCACGACCTGCTCACCGGGCAGGTACGGCTCGGCACCACCGCCGACGACCCCCGCAACCCGTACCACTACCGCGGCTCCGGACTCGCCCTCGGCCCCGAGCTGCTCGGCACCTCGTTGCTCGCCGTCGGCCCGGCCGGCTCCGGCAAGACCGGCGCGGTCATCCGACCGCTCGCCGAGTCGCTGTGCCTGCACGCCCTCGCCGGACGGGCCGCCGTCGTGGCCGTCGGCGCGGCGGGCGCGGGGCTCGGCCCGGCCGAGGCGTACGACGTCGTCGTACGGATCGGGCACCCCGAATCCGTCTACGACCTCGACCTGTACGGCGGCACCACCGACCCGGACGAGGCCGCCGCCATACTCGCCGAGGCCCTCGTCGGGGACCTCGCCGACCCGCACCCCGGAGGCGACAGCCGCCGCTCCACCACCGTCCTCGCCCAGCTGCTCGGCCCCTTCCGCGCCGTCCACGACCGCTTCCCCTCGGTCCCCGAGCTGCGCCAGCTCCTCGACGGCACGCCCGGCCCGCTCGCCGCACTGCGCAAGGCGCTGACCGACACCGGGCAGGAGTCGCTGCTCAGGGAACTGGACGCGCGGGAGCGGCAGATGGCCCACCCGGGTGATGTCGGCGCGGTGCTCGCCGACCGGATCGCGCTGCTCGACCGGCCCGCCTTCGCCGCCTTCTTCGACACCTCCGGGCAGTCCCGGCCGTTCTCCCTCACGGCCCTCGACCACCCGGTCCGGGTCCGCATCGACCTGCCCCAGCGCGGGCACGCCGACGCCTCCCGGATCCTCGCCCGGCTGGTCCTCGCCCAGTTCACGGCGAGCGTGACGGTACGGGAGGATCGCTCGCTCTTCGCCTGCCTGCTGCTCGACGACGCCTCCGGCGTGATCACCCCGGAGTCCGTGCGCGGCATCCAGCGGCTGCGCTCCGCCCACGCGGGCACCGTGCTGACGCTGCGCACCCTGGACGACGTACCGCGGCCGCTGCGCGGACCGCTGCTCGGCGCCACCGGCTGCCGGATGGCGCTGTCCGGGCTCACCCCCTGGGACGGTCAGGACTTCGCCGAGGTGTGGGGCAAGGAGTGGACCGAGACCCGGGACGTCACCGACCGGCAGATCATCGCCGAGACCCCGGCCGGCAAGGCCGTGCACATGCTGCGCCGGGTCATCACCGGGCAGGCACCCACCGCCCGGGCCGTCACCGTCCGCCAGGTGGAGCGCGAGCGCTGGTCGGCCTCCGAGCTGGCGCACGGGGTGCCGCCGGGGCATGCGGTGCTGTCGCTGACCACCGTGCAGGGAGAGCACGCTCCGCCGTTGCTGGTGGATCTGCGGGGCTGAGGGAAGAGGAAAGGCGGCACCCGGGGACCGTACGGTACGGCAGAATCGGCATAGGCTGTTCATACGCGGCGGCCAATTGATCACAGTGATCACCGGATCTCCCCACCCGCTGTCCCGGTTCTCCCCTCCCTGAAGGCCTCATGCCCCCGACCCTCGCCTCGCTCGTCCACCACTCCGCACTCAAGCTGACCGTGCGCGCGGGCGAGGACCGGCTCGACGTGCCCGTCCGCTGGGCGCATGTGAGCGAGCTGGCCGACCCCGTGCCCTACATGGAGGGCGGCGAGCTGCTGCTGATCACCGCGCTCAAGCTGGACGCGGAGGATCCGGAGGCGATGCGGCGGTATGTGAAGCGGCTGGTCGGCGCGGGCGTCGTAGGGCTCGGTTTCGCGGTCGGGGTGAACTACGACGAGATCCCCAAGGCCCTCGTCGACGCCGCCGAGGAGGAGGGGCTGCCGCTGCTGGAGGTGCCCCGCCGCACCCCCTTCCTCGCCATCAGCAAGGCAGTCTCCGCCGCGATCGCCGCCGACCAGTACCGGGCCGTCACGGCGGGCTTCGCCGCCCAGCGGGAGCTGACCAAGCAGGCGCTGAACGCCGGCCCCGAGGGGCTGCTCGGCGCGCTCGCCACACAGGTCGACGGGTGGGCGGCGCTGTACGACGCCTCGGGCGCCGTCGTCGCCACCGCACCCGAGTGGGCGGGCCGCCGGGCCGGCCGGCTCACCGCGGACGTCGAACGGCTGCGGGAGCGGTCCGCCCCGGCCTCCTCGGTGGTCGGCGGTCCCGACAACGAGGACCGGGTGGAGCTGCACTCCCTGGGCACGGGCCGGCGCCCGCGCGCCGCGCTCGCCGTGGGTACGGCCGCCGCCCTCGGCACCGCCGAGCGGTACGCCGTCCACTCCGCGATCGCGCTGCTCACCCTCACCACCGAACGGTCCCGCTCGCTGCACGCGGCCGAGCAGCGGGTCGGCGCGGCCGTACTGCGGATGCTGCTGGCCGGGGAGCCGGACCATGCCCGGGCCGTCGCCGGTGACCTGTACGGCGGGCTCCTTGACGCGCCCTTCCGGATGATCGTCGCCGAGTCGGCGTCCGGCACGGCCGTGCGGGCGCACACGGAGGCGGACGCCGACGCGCTGGGCGAGATCGTGGAGGCCGTGGAGTCGGCGGCCGCGCGCGCCGGGGAGGCCGTGCTGGTCGTGCCCGAGGGGGAGCGGCTGGTGGTGCTGGCCGCGGACGGGGGTGCGGCGGTGGCCGCGTGCGCGGCGTACGCGGCGGCGCTGGAGGCGGGGCGGGCCGTGCCCGAGCAGGCGGCCGGGGACGAGGCGGAGCTGGTCGTCGGCCTGTCGGCCCCGGTCGGACCGATCGCCGCGGCGGCCGCCTACAAGCAGGCCGAGCAGGCGCTGTCCGTCGCGCGGCGGCGGGGGCGGGTGCTGGTGGAGCATGAGCAGCTGGCTACGGGGTCCGTGCTGCCGTTGCTGGCGGACGATGCGGTCAAGGCGTTCGCGGACGGGTTGCTGCGGGCGCTGCACGAGCACGATGCGACGGGGCGGGGGGATCTGGTCGCCTCGCTGCGGGCGTGGCTGTCCCGGCACGGTCAGTGGGACGCGGCGGCGGCGGATCTCGGGGTGCACCGGCATACGTTGCGGTACCGGATGCGGAGGGTCGAGGAGATCCTGGGCCGCTCTCTGGACGACCCCGACGTCCGGATGGAGCTGTGGCTCGCCCTGAAGGCGACGTCACCGGAGTAGCCGTAGTCGCACCAGGGAGCTCCGTCCCCTGGACCCCCGGCCCATGCCCACCGACCACCCGACTCGGTGGGCTGAGAGGCGAAGCAAACACAGCCCCTCCAGCCCCCACCACGCCAAACCGGAGTATCCCCACCACCCACCAGTACGACTCGGACAAGCGACCCCCGCCCGCCTCCGCCCTACCGTGGAGCACGAAAGAACACGCACACCCCCATCGCGGAAGGGCCGGGAACTCATATGCCCCAGGAAATGAATGTGGGGGCCACCCACGCCTTCTGGCTCGCCGGCCGCCAGGTCACCGGCGAGGACACCTTCGACGTCACCTCCCCGTGGGACGGCCGTCTCGTCGGCACGGTCAGCGTGCCGACCGACGCCCAGGTCGAGGAGGCCGTGGCCGCCGCGTACGCCGTGCGGGACGAGTTCGCCGCCACCCCGGCGCACGTCCGCGCCGCCGCCCTCGACCACGTCAGCAAGCGCCTGGTCGAGCGCACCGAGGAGATCGCCCAGCTGATCTCCGCCGAGAACGGCAAGCCGATCAAGTGGGCCCGCGGCGAGGTCGGCCGCGCCGTGTCCGTGTTCCGCTTCGCGGCCGAGGAGGCCCGGCGGTTCAACGGCGGCGAGGCCCAGCGGCTGGACACCGACGCCGGCGGCCAGGGTCGCCTCGGCCTCACCCGCCGCTTCCCGAAGGGCGTCGTCCTCGGCATCGCGCCGTTCAACTTCCCGCTGAACCTGTGCGCCCACAAGGTCGCCCCGGCCATCGCCGTCGGCGCGCCGATCATCCTGAAGCCGGCTCCGGCCACGCCCCTGTCCGGCCTGATCCTCGGTGAGCTGCTCGCCGAGACCGACCTGCCCGCCGGCTCCTGGTCGGTCCTCCCGGTCGCCAACGACAAGATGCCCGCCCTCGTCCAGGACGAGCGCCTCCCGGTCATCTCCTTCACCGGCTCCGACAAGGTCGGCTACGCGATCATGGACTCGGTGCCGCGCAAGCACCTCACGCTGGAGCTGGGCGGCAACGCCGCGGCCGTCGTCCTCGGCGACTACGCGAGCGACGCCGACCTCGACTGGGCCGCCACCCGCATCGCGACCTTCTCGAACTACCAGGGCGGCCAGTCCTGCATCTCCGTGCAGCGCGTGATCGCGGACGCCTCCGTCTACGACCGGCTGCTGCCGCGCATCGTCGCCGCCGTCGAGGCCCAGGTCACCGGTGACCCGACCGATGCCAAGACCGACGTCGGCCCGCTGGTCAGCGAGGACGCGGCCAAGCGCGTGGAGTCCTGGGTGAAGGAGGCCGTCGAGGCCGGCGCCACCCTCCTCACGGGCGGCGACCGCGACGGCGCCGCGTACGCGCCGACCGTCCTCACCGACGTACCGGCGGACACCACGATCGCGTGCGAGGAGGTCTTCGGGCCGGTCCTCACCGTGCAGAAGGTGGACGGCGAGGCCGAGGCCTTCGCCGCCGTCAACTCCTCCAAGTACGGCCTCCAGGCGGGCGTGTTCACCCGTGACCTCCAGGTCGCCTTCCGCGCCCACCGTGCGCTGGAGGTCGGCGGCGTGGTCATCGGCGACGTCCCGTCCTACCGCGCCGACCAGATGCCGTACGGCGGTGCCAAGCAGTCCGGTGTGGGTCGCGAGGGCGTGAAGTTCGCGATGGAGGACTACACATACGAGCGCGTTCTGGTTCTCACCGGTCTCGCGCTCTGACCTGCCACGGACAGGTCGGACGGAACGGCCGCAGCCCACTGTGCGGGGGCTGCGGCCGTTCCTTTTGGCGTTCCTATCGCCGTTCCTATTGCCGGGTAAAGGATTCGGCATCGTCCGTTCAATAGTCTTGTTCTGTGCATGACCCACTCGATGGGATGCGAGTCGACCACTTCGTCCGACTCACGGACCACTCAGGGGAATTCATGCACATAGCCCGTACCGGGCGCGGCGTCGCGACTTCCGCGGCCGCCACCGCTGCCCTCGTCGCCGCCGCGCTGGCGACCACCTCGCAGGCCGGCGTCACCACCGCCGCGCCCGCCGCCGTACCGCACACCAAGGCGGTTCCGGCCATCGCAGGGCACACCCTGGTCCATGGCGTGGCCAGCCCGCTCCCGAGCGCGCAGTGCCAGGCCAAGTGGCACATCAACTGCTACAACCCGCTGCAGTACCGCACCGCGTACAACCTCAACCCGCTGTACCGCAAGGGCATCACGGGCAAGGGGCGCACCATCGTCATCGTGGACTCGTTCGGCTCTCCGACGGTCCAGCACGACCTGGACGTCTACAGCAGGCAGTTCGGCCTGCCCAGCACCAAGGTCAAGGTCGTCAAGTGGGGTCACGTGCCCGCCTTCGACCCCAAGAACTCCGAGATGACCGGGTGGGCCGGCGAGACCACCCTGGACGTCGAGATGGCTCACGCCGTGGCGCCCGGCGCCAAGATCGTCCTGGTGGAGACGGCCGTCTCCGAGACCGAGGGCACCACCGGTCTCCCGGAGATGATGTCCGCCGAGAAGCACCTGATCGACCAGGGTGTCGGCGACGTCGTCACCCAGAGCTTCGGCGCCACGGAGAACACGTTCCCCGGCTTCGACCGGGGCGACTTCTCCAGCATCAAGAAGCTGCGCTACGCCTTCCAGGCCGCGAACCGGAAGCACGTGACCGTCCTCGCCTCCTCCGGCGACGGCGGTGCCACCGACATGAAGGCGGACGGCAAGCACTACTACGACAAGCGGGTCAACTCCTGGCCGTCCTCGGACCCGTTGGTCACCTCCATCGGCGGCACCCAGCTCCACCTGAACGACAAGGGTGAGCGCGTCAAGCCGGACAGCGTCTACAACGACTACGGCGCGGGCGGCGGCGGCCAGTCGCACGTCTTCTCCCGCCCGGGCTTCCAGGACGGCGTGAAGAGCATCGTCGGCACCCGCCGCGGCACGCCGGACGTGTCGATGGCCGCCGCGGTCAACGGCGGCGCCTGGATCTACTCCAGCTACGACCCGACCGCCACCGGCTGGGACGTCACCGGCGGCACCAGCGAGGCCAGCCCGCTCTTCTCGGGCATCGTCGCCCTCGCCGACCAGGCGGCGGGCCACCGGCTCGGCAACATCAACGCGGCGCTGTACAAGCTGGCCAAGCTCAGGAACACCGGCGTGGTCGACGTCAACGACGGCACCGACAACAGCTACGAGGGTGTCACCGGCTACAAGGCCGTCAAGGGCTACGACATGGCCACCGGCGTGGGCACCGTGGACGCCCTCCGCTTCGTGACCGCCCTCGCCGAGGCGAGCCACCACAGCTGACGCACCTGCGACGGGGCTTGTGCTGCCCTGCCGACGGCCCGGGTTCACCACCCGGGCCGTTCGTCTGTCCGCGGGCCACAGGTCGCCGATTGGCCCGCGACCCGGATCCGGCGCGCCTGAGAGACTGCGCCTCCCGTGCCGTACTGCGAGGAGACGCCATGCAGGTAGCCGTGGTCACCTTTGACGGATTCAACGAGCTCGACAGCTTCATCGCCTCCGCGCTGATCAACCGGTGCCGCAAGGACGGCCTCGAAGCCTTCATCACGACACCGACGCCGGTGGTGACGTCCATGAACGGCGTCGAGGTGACCGGACAGCGCCCGATGGAATTCGTCACCGAAGCCGGCGTCGTGCTGATCGGCAGCGGCGTGAAGACGCGGGACGTGGTCGCCGACGACCGGCTGATCTCCCGGCTGCCGCTCGACCCCGCGCGACAGCTGATCGGCGCGCAGTGCTCCGGCGCGCTGGTGCTCGCCCGGCTCGGCCTGCTGGACGGCATGCCCGCCTGCACGGACCGCAGGAGCCGCCCCTTCGTCGAGGCCTGCGACGTCACCGTGCTGGACGAGCCGTTCCACGCCGAGGGGAACATCGCCACGGCGGGCGGCTGCCTGGCGTCGCAGTATCTCGCCACGTGGGTGATCACCCGAACGCTCGGCGAGGACGCGGCCCGCGACGTCATCGACTACGTGGCGCCCGTTGGCGAGAACCGGGCGACCGTCGAGCGCGCCCTGCGCGCCGTCCGGACGGGCGAGGCCGCACTGCGCTGACGTCGGTCGTCACCTTCCTCGTCGAGCCGTACAGCTGAGACCGGACACCCACCCACCCCCAACCACCTTGCGGCCACACCGGTTTGGGCACGGCGGGCCGGTGTACCCCGAGGCGGCGCACTGCGCAGGACACGGGGTGCCGCAGCGCTTACATTTGAGTGAGGGGCGTTCCGCAGGCCGGCCAGTCACGGCCCGCCGGGGTGAAGCCGCGCCGCCGGCCCTGAGTTCAGGGATCCGATAGCCATGACCGACGTGAGAGTCGTGTGGACAGGGCTGGAGTGCCGTATCCGGCAGGAGAAGGAAGACGAGATCTACGGCACGATCCAGCTGATCACCGGAATGGATCCGCAACCGGTGGTGAAGTTCCCGGACAGCGGGACGCTGGAGTTCGGGCCGCCGAACGAGCGCATCTTCAGCGCGCAGCGCCTGTTGTACTCCGGGCCCGCCCAGGACATCAGTGTCTCCGCCACCCTGGTCGAATACGACTCCGGTGACGTGGAGAAGGAGAAGCAGGTCGTCTCGGACGCGGTCGCCGAGGCGGCGACCACGGCGCTCGCCGCCTTCACCGACGGCGCCGGCGCCGCGGCCGAGCCGCTGATCGATCTCCTGTCCGGCGCCCTGGTCGACGTCGTCGCCGACGACATCCTGGGAATCGGCAACGACGTGTACAACCCGTCGGCCGCCTTCCTGCCCAAGGACCGGCTGCTGGACGCCGACACCCGGCGCAAGACCCTCCAGCGGCCCGACGACCCGCGCACGCTGCAGTTCACCGACGTGATCGTCCTCAGCGGCACGGACGCCGCGGGGGATCCCGGGGTGTACGGGCTGTACCTGGACGTCCAGCCCGTGGCCGTCGCCCCGTCCGGCGACGCGATCGGCACGCCCACACTGAGCACGGGCGCCCGGGGCCCGGCGGTGGAGAAGCTCCAGCGGCTGCTCAACGCCCATGTGCCCGACCTGCCTTCCCTCGCGGTCGACGGGGTGTTCGGTCCCGTCACGGACGGCAGGGTTCGTGAGTACCAGCGCCGGGTCGAGGTCGTCGTCGACGGTGTCGTGGGCCCGCAGACCTGGGGCATGCTCACCGGCGGCGAACAGGCGCAGGAGGCCGCGGCCGGGACGCCCGTGCTGAAGAGCGGCTCCCACGGTCCGGCGGTCCGCAAGCTCCAGCGGCTGCTGAACGGCCATGTGCCGGACCTCCACCGGCTCGCGGTCGACGGGGTCTTCGGTCCCGTCACGGACGGTCGGGTCCGCGAGTTCCAGCGCCGCCTGGCCCTCACGGTCGACGGTGTCGTCGGCCCGCAGACCTGGGGCGCGTTGACGCACTAGGTCCTGCGGCGTGCGAGAAGGGGCCCGGCATCGCTGCCTTCCGGTGCCGGGCCCCTTCCTGGTGTCGGGATTCTCCGGACCCTCAACCGGAGAAGCCGACCTGCGCGAGCCGCAGTGGGCCGCGCAGCCTGAGGTGGACGTCGTGCACGCCCTCGGTGACGATTCCGGCGCCCAGGGTGGTGTAGGTGTAGGCGTCCGCGGTGGGGACGGAGAGGGTCAGGGCGGCCAGCGGCGGGCCGCCGTCCAGGGACAGCTCCAGGACGCCCTCGCCCGCCAGTTGAGCCGTCACCTCGCTCACGCCGTCGCCGAAGTCGCAGGCCCGGTAGACCAGTTCGGCCGTGCCGCCCTCCGCCGGGGTCACCGCGTCGCCCGCCGCCCTCGTACGGTCGACGATCACGATGCCGGACTGCTCGTCGAAGTCCGCCGCCTCCAGGCCCCGTCGGACGACCGAGCGGGGTGCCGGGGGCTCGCCGTCCAGGGCGACGGTCGCGCGCAGGCGGACGTCCTCGCTGGACGCGCCGAGCAGAAGGTCGTACGGGCCCCCTTCCAGGCGCCATCCGCCGCGTGCCACATCCCAGAACTCGAAGGCGGACAGCGGGACTTCGAAGCGGAGTTCCGTCCGCTCGCCGGGTGCGAGCGTCACCCGGCGGTGGGCGTGCAGCTCGCGGCGCGGCCGGGTCACGGACGGGTCCACCGCCCGGGTGTAGAGCTGGGCGACCTCGTCGGCCGTGCGGTCGCCCGTGTTCGTGAGCGTGCAGGAGACATGGACCGTGCCGTCCTGCACCTGGGCCGACAGGTCGGCGTAGGCGAAGGACGCGTACGACAGGCCGTGGCCGAAGGGGAACAGCGGGGTGCCCTCGAAGTAGAGGTAGGTCTGCCGGCCGCCGATCACGTCGTAGTCGAGCAGGTCCGGCAGGTCGGCGTCGGACGCGTACCAGGTCTGCGGGAGGCGGCCCGCGGGGGAGACGTCACCGGCCAGCACCCGCGCCAGGGCCGTGCCCGCGGCCTGGCCGCCGTGTGCGGTCCAGACGACGGCCGGCAGCCGGGACGTCTCCACCGCGTAGGGGTACGCCGACGTCAGGACCAGTGCCGTGCGCGGGTTCGCGGCGCGTGCGGCGCGCAGCAGCCGCTGCTGGTGGGCGGGGAGGCCCAGGGTCGTACGGTCCTCGGTCTCGCGGCCGTTGATGTGCGGGTCGTTGCCCGCGATCACGAGGACCACGTCCGCCCGCTCGGCCGCCCGGGCCACCGCCACCTCACCCCGCTCGACCGTGATCACCTCGAAGACGTCACCGGTCTCGGCAACCTTCACGCCGTCGGCGGCGACTGAGACATGGCGACCCGTGCCCAGATGCGTGAGGAGGTGACCGTTCTGGTGCGGTTCCAGGTGGAACGTCTCCTGGACCACCCAGCCGCCGGGCTGGTCCGCCGAGGCGCGGACCCGGCCGTCCTCGGCGACGGACAGATAGCGGCCGTCGGGCGCGCGCAGAGTCAGCACGCCCTCGCCCCAGTCGACCAGCGCGAACTCGGTGCCGGTGGCGTCCGTGGTGAGCGGGGGCAGGTCGGTGCGGCCGGACAGCAGGGCCGGGTCGAGGGCGCCCGCGGAGCCGCGCGCCTCGTCGGGGGCGTCCGTGGGCGGCACCTGGAGGAAGGCACCGGCGGTGGTGCGCAGGCGGACGCGGTCCACGCCCTCCGCGAACTCCACCCGCTCCGCGCCGAAACGCTCGTAGAGGCCCTCCAGGGGGGTGGACCGGTGCAGGAGGCTGCCGCTGTACCAGTCGAGCTTGCACTCGTCGGCGAGCAGGCCGACCACGGCGATGCGGGTGTCCGGTGCGAGGGGCAGCAGATCGTCGTCGTTCTTCAGGAGGACCACGGCCTGTTCGGCGGCCTCCTGGGCGAGGGCGCGGTGGGCCGGGGTGTCGAATTCGCCGGTGCCCCGGTGGGGGTCGTAGTGCGGGTCGAACTCGCCGAGGCGGAAACGCACCGAGAGCTGGCGGCGGACCGCGGTGTCGATGTCCGCCTCCGTCAACAGGCCCTGCGCGAGGGCGCCCCTGGCCCGTGCGGTGATCTGCGTGGCGTCCGTGCCGTGGTCGGTGAAGCTGTCCACGCCGGCCAGCAGGGCGGCCGCGGTCGCCTCCTCGTGGGTGTCGAAGTAGTGCTCGGCGTCGACCAGGTTGGAGGGCGCGCCCGCGTCCGAGCAGACCAGCAGGTCCTCCTCGGTCCAGGCGCGCAGCTGGGCGCGCAGGTACGGGGAGACGTGGTTGGGGCGGCCGTTGACCAGGTTGTAGGCGGGCATCACCCCGGCCACCGCGCCCGCCTCGACCGTCTCCCTGAAGGCGCGCAGGTCGTACTCGTGCAGCACGCGCGGGCGGACCGACGCGGACGAAGTGGCCCGGTCCGTCTCGTTGTTGTGGGCCAGCCAGTGCTTGAGGACGGGGGCGGTGCGCCAGTACGTCGGGTGGTCGCCGCGCAGACCGTGCGTGTACGCCGTGGCGATGGCCGAAGTGAGCTTCGGGTCCTCGGAGTAGCCCTCCTCGTTGCGGCCCCACAGGGGGTGGCGCAGCAGGTTGACCGTCGGGGACCAGACGTTGAGACCGACCCGCTCGTCGTGGGCGCGCATCGCCCGGACCTCCCGGGACACCGCCTCTCCGACCCGCCGTACGAGGTCCGGGTTCCAGGTCGCGCCGAGGCCCACGGCCTGCGGGAACACCGTCGCCGGGCCCATCCAGGCCACCCCGTGCAGCGCCTCCTGGCCGGTGCGGAACGCGGCGATGCCCAGACGTTCGACGGCGGGCGCGAACTGGTGCAGGAAGGAGACCTTCTCGTCCGGGGTGAGCCGCGCCAGCAGGTCGTCGATGCGCTTTTCGATCGGCAGCTGCGGATCGCGGAAGGGCGGCGTGGTCGGCGGGTGATCGGTCACGGGCGGTTCCCCTTGCGATGGAACGAGATGGAACGGCGTGAAGCTTTCGAAGCGCTTCGATGCTCATTCGGCGACCCGTCAGATGTCAAGGCGCTGTGCCGAAACAGGCCGGACATCTCACCTACAGGTCAAGGGGGATGGACGCTCTGCGAGCCGCCTGGCACATCGGAGGAATCTTGGGGACGACCCTTGTGCGCCCCCAGGTGTTCACTTAACCTCGCAGCAACATCGAAGCGCTTCGACTCGCCGCCCCGCACAGCGAACGCTTCAGCTCAGCCAGATCCACTCGAGACACCGCAGCCGACGGCCCACCGCCGGGTGTCCTGGTGCGCCATGAAGGGTTGACGCAATGACGCCGAACGCCGCCTCCGCATCCTCCGCGCCCAGCCGGAGAAGCTCCCCCAGCCGGAGAAGCTTCCTCGCCTCCACCGCGGTCGCCGCCGCGGCGGTGACCGGAGGGATGCCGCTGCTCACCGCCTGCGGCGGCGATCAGGAGGGCCGCAAGGAGGGCACCACCTCGGGCAAGGCGGCACAGAAGATCCTCCCGGCGTACGTCGCCTCCAGTGTGGTGGCCCCGGACATCCCGGCGAAGAACGGCTCGGCGGCCGGCTTCACCCGGGCCGTCGCCATGGACCAGCTGAAGACCTCGGTCCAGAAGAAGCTCGGCAGCGGCGGCAAGCTGAAGATCATGGCCCCGCTGTGGGGCACCCCGCCGGACAACGGCAACCCGTACTACAAGGCCATGAACGAGGCCATCGGCGTCGACGTCACCTGGCAGAACCAGGACGGCAACACCTACGACGAGAAGCTGGGCGCCGTACTCGCCTCCAGCGACATCCCGGACGTCGTGGTCGTCCCCGGCTGGAACCTCATGGGCAAGATACCCAGCGCCATCAACGCCAAGTTCGCCGACCTCGGCCCCTACCTGTCCGGCGACAAGGTCAAGGACTACCCGAACCTCGCGGCCGTCCCCACCGACGCCTGGCAGCGCGCCATCTTCGGCGGCCAACTCCGCGCGATCCCGATGCCCGGCTCCTACGTCACCAACATCGCCCCCTTCTACCGCAAGGACGTCTTCGCCAAGAAGGGCTGGCAACTCCCGAAGAGCACCGACGAGTTCCTCGCCTGGGCGAAGGAGGCCACCGACGCCAAGGGCGGGGTGTGGGCCTGCTCCGACATGAAGTGGACCGCGTTCAACGCCTTCGGTGTCCTCAACGGAAGCGACAAGGCGCTGTGGTGGAACCTGAAGGACGGCAAGCTGATCAACCGGGTCGAGACCGAGGAGTACCTGGAAGCCCTGGAGTGGGCGCGCAAGCTGTTCGCCGCGGGCGTCGTGCACCCCGACGACAAGGCCGGCAAGACCGCCAACCCGGCGAGCAACCGGTTCACCGCCGGCAAGCTCCTCGTCTACAACCAGGACCTGTCCGACTGGTACGGCAAGACCTCCGAACAGCGCACCCAGAAGGCCGACTTCGAGATGGCCGCGATGGACATCTTCACCCACGACGGCGGCAACCCGCTGCTGTGGGCGGTCCAGCCCTCGAACATCTTCACGTTCATCAGCAAGAAGGCCTCCAAGCAGCAGATCAAGGACTTCCTCGCGATCGCGAACTTCTGCGCCTCCCCGTACGGCACCAAGGAGTGGCTGCTCACCAACTACGGCGCGCAGAACACCGACTTCACCCTCAAGAAGGGGGTGCCCAACAAGACCACCCAGGGGGTCAACGAGGTCGTCGGCGCCTTCGACTACACCGGCGACCCGGCCCCCTTCGTCGCCCACCCCGACTTCCCCGAGGTCACCCGCGGCATGGTCGAGTGGCAGCAGCGCATGGGCGCCTTCACCAAGAAGTCCTCCTTCTACGGCTTCACGATCACCGAGCCCAGCCGCTGGTCCAACCTGGCCGACAACTTCGAGCAGTTGGAGGACGACGTCGTGCGCGGCCGCAAGAAGGTCGGCGACGTGCAGCAGGCGGTGTCCGACTGGAAGAAGCAGGGCGGCGACGACCTGCGCAACTGGTACCGCAAGCTGCTCGACGACACCGGCTCGGCGAAGTGACCAGCACGGTTCCCCGCAGCAAGGCCGAGGCGAACACGGCACCGCCGGCGTCCCGCGTCACCGGACGCCGGGGGCACGGCGGCAGGCTCGGCCTGAGGATCAGGTTCCGGCGCGACCGCACGCTCATCCTCATGACGCTGCCGGTCCTCCTCCTGCTCCTGGTCTTCAACTACGTCCCGATCCTCGGCAACGTGGTCGCCTTCCAGGACTACGACCCCTACCTCAGCGACAACGGCTTCGTCGCCATGTTCCAGAGCCCCTGGGTGGGCCTGGACCAGTTCCAGCGGGTCTTTGAGGACTCGGAGTTCTGGCACGCGGTGCAGAACACGTTCGTCCTGTTCTTCCTCCAGCTGGTGCTGTACTTCCCGATCCCGATCGCGCTGGCGCTGCTCATCAACAGCGTGATCAGGCCCCGGGTCCGCGCGGTCGCCCAGGCGGTCATGTATCTGCCGCACTTCTTCTCGTGGGTGCTGGTCGTCACCGTCTTCCAGCAGATCTTCGGCGGCGCCGGCGTCATCGCGCAGACCCTGCGGCAGCACGGGCACTCCGGGTTCGACATCATGACCGACCCCTCGGTCTTCAAGTACCTGGTGACCGCCCAGATGGTCTGGAAGGACGCGGGCTGGGGCATCATCGTCTTCCTCGCGGCCCTCGCCGCCGTCTCCGCCGACCTGTACGAGGCCGCCGCCATGGACGGCGCGGGACGCTGGCGCCGCATGTGGCACATCACGCTGCCCGCCCTGCGCCCGGTGATCGCCCTGCTGCTGGTGCTGCGCGTCGGCGACGCCCTCAGCGTCGGCTTCGAGCAGTTCCTGCTCCAGCGGCAGGCGGTGGGGCCGGACGCCTCCGAGGTGCTGGACACCTACGTGTGGTGGAACGGCATCCGCAACCAGGACTTCAGCTATGCGGCGGCGGCCGGCCTGATCAAGGGCGTCGTCGGACTGACCCTCGTCCTCGTGGCGAACAAGGTGGCCCACCTCATGGGCGAGCAGGGGGTGTACGAGAAGTGAGTGCCGTGGTCGACCGGGCGCCGGTGGCGGGGGAGAAGCCGAGCAGATGGGCAGCGCCGCCGCGGCCGGCGTGGGAGGAGGAGCCGGCGAAGGCCGGGCTGGCCGGGAAGGGGCTGGTCCTCGGCATCGCCTGCTTCGCGATCCTCTTCCCGCTGTGGATCGTGATCGTCACCAGCCTGTCCCCGAAGAAGGTCATCGACGAGACGGGCGGCCTGGTGGTGATCCCGAAGGGCATCACCTTCGTCGCCTACCGGGAACTCCTCGGCGGCGGGCAGGTGCAGCGGGCCGCCCTGGTCAGCCTCGGGGTGACGCTGGTGGGCACGCTGTTCAGCATGGCGGTGTCCGTGCTGTGTGCCTACGGCCTCTCGCGCCGGGGCTCACTGGGACACCGCTGGATCCTGCTGACCCTGCTGGCCACGATGTTCTTCGGCGCGGGCCTGATCCCGACGTACCTGCTGGTGCAGGCGCTCGGCCTCACCGACACCTACCTGGCGCTGATCCTGCCCAGTGCCGTGAGCGTCTTCAACATCCTGGTGCTGCGTGGGTTCTTCATGGGCGTCTCGTCCGAACTCATCGACAGCGCGCGGATCGACGGGGCGGGGGACTGGCGGATCCTGTGGCAGATCGTGCTGCCGCTCTCCCGGGCGGTGCTCGCGGTCATCACCCTGTTCTACGCGGTCGGGTACTGGAGTGCCTGGTTCAACGCGTCGATCTATCTCACCGACCAGAAGATGATGCCGCTGCAGAACGTCATGATCCAGCTGGTGCAGAAGCAGGAACGTCCGGTGGGTCTTGCCACGCAGATCAACACCGGTCAACTGTCGCCGCTGGCCGTTCAGATGGCGGTGATGGTGCTGGCGCTGCTGCCGGTGGCCGTGCTGTCGCCGTTCGTCCAGAGGCACTTCAAGAAGGGGATGCTTACGGGGGCGGTGAAGGGGTGAGCGGTACCGGCTTCGTCACCGGCATCCTCTTCCACCGTTCCTGGGCGGGCATCCGGTACGGGGAGCCCGCATGAAGCCGACCCTTGCCGACGCCACCCGCGGCCGCGTTCTCTTCGGTGGCGACTACAACCCGGAGCAGTGGCCTGAGGAGACCTGGCAGGAGGATGTCCGACTGATGCGGGACGCCGGCGTCAACTCGGTGACCCTCGGCGTCTTCTCCTGGTCGAAGCTCGAACCCGAGCCGGGGCGAAGGGAGTTCGGCTGGCTGGACCGGCTGATGGACCTGATGCACGACAACGGCATCGGCGTCGTCCTCGCCACCCCGACCTGCTCCCCGCCGCCCTGGCTCGGCCGGCTGCACCCGGACACCCTGCCCCGGGACGCCGACGGGCGGATCGAGTGGTGGGGCGGGCGCCAGCACTTCTCGCACTCCAGCGCCACCTACCGCCGGTACGCCGCCGCCGTCACCGAGGACCTGGCCGCCCGCTATGCCGCCCACCCCGCCCTCACGATGTGGCACATCAACAACGAGTACTGCACCTTCGACTACGGCGACGAGGCGGCCGCCGCCTTCCGCCGCTGGCTGCGGGAGAGGTACGGCACCCTCGACGCCCTCAACTCCGCCTGGGGCACGGCCTTCTGGAGCCAGGGGTACGACACCTGGGACGGCATCCTGCCCCCGCGTCACGCGCACTACCTGCACAACCCGGGCCAGGTGCTGGACTTCCGCCGCTTCACCTCCGACATGCTGCTGGAGTGCTTCACCGCCGAGCGGGACATCGTCCGCCGGCACAGCCCGCACATCCCGGTGACCAGCAACTTCATGCCGCTGTGGTGCGGGCAGGACGCCTGGCGCTGGGCGGCGGAGGAGGACGTCGTCTCCGTCGACCTCTATCCCGATCCGCGCGACCCGCTCGGCGCCCAGCGCGGGGCCCTGGTGCACGACCTCACCCGCTCGCAGGCGCGCGGCCCCTGGATGCTCATGGAGCAGGCGGCCGGACCCGTCAACTGGCGTGGTGTGAACCACCCCAAGCCGCGCGGTCTCAACCGGCTCTGGTCCTTCCAGGCCGTCGCCCGGGGCGCCGACGCCGTCTGCTACTTCCAGTGGCGCCAGTCCCGGCAGGGCGCCGAGAAGTTCCACTCCGGGATGGTCAGCCACGCGGGGGAGCAGGGCCGTACGTATCAGGAGGTCAGACAGCTCGGCACCGAACTCGCCCGGATCGGACCCCAGGTGGCCGGGCGGCACAGCGGCGCCGAGATCGCGATCCTGCACGACTGGCACTCCTGGTGGGCCGGTGCCCACGAGGGCCGGCTGTCCACCGAGGTCGAGTTGCCGGACGTGCTGCACGCCTGGCACCGAGCCCTGTGGGAGTCCCACCTCGGCACCGACTTCGCCCACCCGGAGCACGACCTGTCCCGCTACCGGCTCGTCGTGATCCCCCAGCTCTACCTCCTCACCGACACCACGATCGCCAACCTCCTCGCCTACGTCAGCGCCGGCGGCACCCTGGTCTCCGGCTTCCTCACCGGCGTCGCCGACGAGGAAGACCGGGTCAGGCCCGGCGGGATGGACGCCCGGCTGCGCGAGCTGTTCGGCATCCGCACGCTGCACGAGTGGTGGCCGCTGGAGGCGGGGGAGACGGTGGAGTGCGACGGCTTCCGCGGCACCCTGTGGTCGGAGGAGATCGAACCGGAACCCGGTGCCGCCGAGACGGTGCCGTACAAGGGCGGCGAGCTGGACGGACTGCCCGCCGTGCTGCGCAGGGGGCGCGCCTGGTACGTCTCCACGCTCCCCGAACCGGACGCACTGCGCGCGCTGCTCGCCCGGATCGCGGCCGAGGCGGGCGTGCGCCCGGTGCTCGACGGGCTCCCGGCGGGAGTCGAGGCGGTGCGCCGGGGCGAGCTGCTGTTCCTGCTCAACCACGGGCGTGAGCCGGTCGCCGTCGAGGTCCCGGGCACCCACCACGAGCTGCTCGGCGACACAACCGTCACCGGCGAGGTCACCCTCGGCCGCTACGGCGTGGCGGTGCTGCGGTCATGAGCCACGTCCCCGTCCACGGCACCTGGGAACCGGCCCCCGCCGCCCGCTGGGAGGACGCCTTCCTGAGCGGCAACGGCCACCACGGCGCCCTTGTGTTCGGTGATCCGAACAATGACCGGGTCATCGTCACCCAGCACACCCTGGTCCGCCCCAACGGAGGCGAACGCGCCCGGCCGCCCCGCCTCGCCGCCGAACTTCCCGCCCTCCAGGTCCGGTTGCTCGCGGGAGACCTCACCGCGGCCGGGAGCTTCACCGACGGCCGCCCGCTCCAGTGGGTACAGCCGTTCCACCCGGCCTTCCAGATACGGGTGAGCAGGCCCGCCGGCAGCGTGCGCGGTTACCGCCGGGCCCTCGACTTCACCACCGGCGAGGCCACGGCCGCCTGCGCCGACTGGAACAGCCGCGTCTTCGTCTCCCGCGCCGACGACGTGATCGTGCAGGAGGTCATGGCGGGCGACCTGGTCGTCTCGCTGGACCACCGGCTCCCCGGCGCCCCGGCCGGCCTCGGCGTCGGCCACGGCGCGCTCCTCACCCCCGAGGGCGCCCTGCTGAGCCTGCGCGCCCGCTACCCGGACAGCGACCGCGCCTACACCGGCGTGACCCTGGCCGCCGTTTTCGGCGGCACCGCCGAACTGGTCCCGCCGGGCGTCCGCGTCACCGGCGCCCGCTCGGTGCTGCTGCTGACCCGGGTGCGCCGCCACACCGGCGACCTGGACGTAGTCGCCGAGGGCCGGGAGCTGCGCGCGCTCCTCGGGAGCCGTGAGGGGACGTACGACGCTCTCCTCGGCCGCCACCTGGACCGCCACCGCAGCGCCTACCAGCGGGTCACCCTCGACCTGGGCGGCGACCCGGCCGATCGCGCCCTGCCCGGCTCGGAGCTGCTGAAGCACCCGCACAGCACCGCCCTGCTGGAGCGGCTCTTCGCCGCCGGCCGCTACCACCTGCTCTCCAGCAGCGGTCTGTGCCCGCCGCGCCTGACCGGCCTGTGGACCGGCGACTGGAACACGGCCTGGTCCGGGGCGTTCACCAACGACGCCAACCTGAACCTACAGATCGCCTCCGCAGCGGCGTCCGCCCTCCCCGAAGTGACCGAAGCGCATGCCTCATTGATCCACCGTCAGCTCCCGGACTGGCAGGACAACGCCCGCTCGGTCTTCGGCACGCGGGGCGTCGTCGCGCCCGCCCACAGCGACGGAGAGTCCGGCTTGTCGTACCACTTCAGCCGCGAGTACCCGCTGCACCTGTGGACGGCCGGCGCCGACTGGTTGCTCAAACCGCTGGTCGACCACGACGAGACCCGCGGCGCGCAGGATCCGCGCACGGCCGCCGTCCTCGCCGAGATCGCCGCGTTCTACGAGGACTTCCTCACCCGCACCGACGCCGACGGCCACCTCGTCGTCGTCCCGTCCTACTCGCCCGAGAACCGGCCCGCGAACGCCGGCTGGGGCGTGCTCAACGCGGCCATGGACCTCTCCGCCGCCCGGCACGCCCTGCTGACCGCCGCCCGCTACCACCCTGAACGGGCAGATAAATGGCGGGAGTTGGCTGGCCGTCTGCCCCCGCAGCGGATCAACGCCGACGGCGCCCTCGCCGAATGGGCCTGGCCCGGTCTGGACGACACCTACGACCACCGCCACCTCAGCCATCTCTACGGCGTCTGGCCCCTGGACGAGATCACCCCCTACGACACCCCGGACCTGGCCGCAGCCGCCCACCGCGCCCTCGAACTGCGCGGCGCGGAGAACCACTCGGCCCACGGCCATCTCCACCACGCCCTGATCGCGGCCCGGCTGCGGGACGCCGACCGGGTCGCGCACGCCCTGCGTCAGGTCCTGGAGGGCGACTTCTTCCACGCCTCCCTGATGAGCGCCCACTACCCGAACCGGGACGTCTACAACGCGGACGCCGCGCACACCCTCCCCGCCGTGCTGATCGAGACGCTCGTGCAGTCCACCCCGGACCGGCTCGTCCTGCTGCCGGCCGTCCCGAACGGCTGCCCCCGGGGCGAACTGCGGGGCGTGCGCACCCGGTTCGGCGCGGAGATCGACATCGGCTGGACCCCCGACGGTGCCCGAGCCGTCGTGCGGCCCGGCCGCACCCACCGCGTCGAACTGCGGACTTCCTCCGGCGCGCAGCCGCTCGACCTCGTCGCCGGAGAAGACCGCGTCCTCACCCTGGAGGCGCGGTAACCGAGGAAACTCCCCCCACCCATGGAAGGGACACCCATGGCAACAAGTGTCCTCCCGGTGTGGGGCCTTGTCACCGGTCCCGCGCCCGTCAGGGCGGATGCGACCTTGATGCCGCGGCCGGCGGCAGCCGAGGAGCGCGACGAGGTGTGAACCGCCGAGCGGACGACTCGGCCTTTCACGGCCGAGAAGATGACCACCAACAGCTACGGCGTCAGCAGCGGCTCAGCGGCGTGCAGGGGGCCGGTCCCGGATGGGACCGGCCCTTCTCGTGCGCTCAGCCGGTGATCGGCAGCTGAGCGCCGTCCCGCAGGAACAGCGGGATGCGGTCCAGCGGGGCGTCCACCGTCACGGCCGTACCACCCTCGTACGTCTCACCCGTCCACGCGTCCGTCCAGCGCGCGCCCGCCGGCAGGTACGCCGTCCGGGCCGTGGCGCCCGCCGTCAGCACCGGGGCGACCAGCAGATCGCGGCCGAAGAGGTAGGCGTCGTCGACGGACCAGGCCGCCTGGTCGTCGGGGAACTCCAGGAACAGCGGGCGCAGCACCGGCAGGCCCTCCTCGTGGGCCTCCCGCATCACCTGGAGCACATACGGCTTCAGGCGCTCGCGCAGCCGCAGGTACTTCTCCAGGATCGTGCCGGCCTCCTCGCCGTACGACCACACCTCGTTCGGGCCGCCGGTCATGTCCGGGCCCAGCGGCATGCCCGGGTCGCGGAAGCCGTGCAGACGCATCAGCGGGGACAGCGCGCCGAACTGGAACCAGCGGATCATGACCTCGCGGTACGCCGGGTCGTCCGGGTCGCCGCCGTGGAAGCCGCCGATGTCGGTGTTCCACCAGGGGATGCCGGAGAGCGCCGTGTTGAGGCCGGCCGCGATCTGGCGGCGCAGGGTCGCGAAGTCGGTGCCGATGTCACCGGACCACAGGGCGGCGCCGTAGCGCTGACTGCCCGCCCATGCCGAGCGGTTCAGCGTGACCACGTCCGTCTCGCCGGCCGCCAGCAGACCCTCGTGGAAGGTGCGGGCGTTCTCCCGTGGGTAGAGGTTGCCGACCTCCAGACCCGGGCCCGCCCAGTAGCGCAGGTTCTCCGGGAAGCCCGGCTTCAGCTCCGGCTCGCAGGCGTCCAGCCAGAAGGCCGTGATGCCGTACGGGGCGAGGTAGTTGTCGCGGACGCGGGACCACACGAACTCCCGCGCCTCGGGGTTCGTGGCGTCGTAGAAGGCCACCTGGACGGTCGAGGCGACCTCCTTGTCCGGCCAGTCGGCGTGCGCCATCGGGCCGTACTGGGTGCCGATGAACCAGCCGCGCTGCTCCATCAGCGGGTGGTTCTCGGACAGCGGCGACACCGACGGCCACACGGACACGACCAGCTTGACGCCCAGCTCGTCCAGCTCGCGGACCATCGCGGCCGGGTCGGGCCACTCCTTCGGGTCGAACTTCCACTCGCCGAGGTGGGTCCAGTGGAAGAAGTCGCAGACGATCGCGGAGAGGGGCAGGCCCCGACGCCTGTACTCCCGCGCCACCTCCAGGAGTTCGTCCTGGGTGCGGTAGCGCAGCTTGCACTGCCAGAAACCCGCCGCCCACTGAGGCAGCATCGGCGAACGCCCGGTCGCCGCGCTGTAGGCGCGCTGTCCGTCGGCCGGGGTGCCCGCGGTGATCCAGTAGTCGAGCTGCCGGGCCGAGTCGGCCACCCAGCGGGTGCCGTTGGCCGCCAGCTCCACCCGGCCGATCGCCGGGTTGTTCCACAGCAGGGTGTAACCCCGGCTGGAGACCAGCACCGGGACGCTCACCTCGGCGTTGCGCTGCACCAGGTCCAGCACCAGGCCCTTCTGGTCCAGCCGGCCGTGCTGGTGCTGGCCCAGGCCGTACAGCTTCTCGCCCTCGTAGGCGGCGAAGCGCTGCTCCAGCCGGTGGTGGCCGTTGCCGACGGCCGTGTACAGGCGCGAGCCGGGCCACCAGAAGTGGGCGCGCTCCTCCGCGAGCAGCTCCGAGCGGTCGTCGGTGCGAAGGAAGCGGATCAGCCCCTCGGCGCTCACCTCGACGGTGAGTGTGCCGACCGTCAACAGCCCCTGTTCCTCGGTGACCTTGACGGTGCTCTCGGTGGCCGGCGGGGCGTCCAGCAGTGCGCCCGGCAGCCCGTCCAGGAGCGGGCCGCCGAGCCGGGCGCGCACCCGGACCGCGTCCGGACCCCACGGCTCGATCCGCACCGTCTCCTGACGGCCGCTCCACTCCAGCGCCCCGTCCCGCTCACGGAAGGTGCCGACGGTGGGGGAGGACTGCGCGAGGCTGACCTTGGGCTGAATTCCGGCAGGCTGATTCACGGCATGCTCCTGAAGAGAGGAGTGCAGACAGGGACAGCAGGCAGAGGTGTGCCCCGGACGTCCGGGGCACCGGGAGCAGCTACGTCAGGACGCGGCGGGCGCCGGTCCCGAACTCGCCCGTACCGTCAGCTCGGGCGCGATCAGCACGACCTCGTCGCCGCCCCGCCCGTCCAGCTTGGCCACCAGGTGCTCCACGGCGTGCCGGCCCATCTCCTGCGCGGGTACGGCGACCGAGGTCAGCCGCACCGAGGCCTGCACCGCCACCTGGTCCGGGCAGATCGCGACCACGGACACGTCCTCGGGCACGGCCCGCCCCTGCTGGCGCAGCAGCGCGAGCAGCGGCTCCACCGCGGACTCGTTCTGCACGACGAACCCGGTGGTGCCCGGGCGCTCGTCGAGGATCCGGGCCAGGGTCAGGGCCATCGCGTCGTACCCGCCCTCGCACGGGCGGTGCAGCACCCGCACGCCCGTCTCGCGGGCGCGGGAGCGCAGCCCGTCGAGGGTGCGCTCGGCGAAGCCGGTGTGCCGCTCGTAGACGGCCGGGGCCTCGCCGATGACAGCGATGTCACGGTGCCCGAGCCCTGCCAGATGCTCCACGCACAGCGCGCCCGTCGCACTCCAGTCCAGATCCACGCAGGTCAGACCGATGGTGTCGGCGGGCAGTCCGATCAGCACCGAGGGCTGGTCGGTCTCCCGCAGCAGCGGCAGCCGCTCGTCCTCCAGCTCGACGTCCATCAGGATCATCGCGTCGGCGAGACCGCTGCCGGTGACCCGGCGCACCGCGTCGGGGCCCTCCTCGCCGGTGAGCAGCAGGACGTCGTACCCGTGGGTGCGGGCCGTGGTGGCCACCGCGATGGCGATCTCCATCATCACCGGCACGTACATGTCGGTGCGCAGCGGGATCATCAGCGCGATGATGTTCGACCGGTTGCTCGCCAGGGCGCGCGCGCCCGCGTTGGGGTGGTAGCCGAGCTCGCGGATGCTCTGCTCGACCCGCTGCCGGGTGGTGGCGGAGATGGACCGCTTGCCGCTGAGGACATAGCTCACCGTGCTCGCCGAGACTCCGGCGTGCTGGGCGACCTCGGCAAGGGTGACCATCCAGCTCTCCAAGCTTTGTGAAGCGCTTCGACATTGCGCATTGCTGACAAGGGCGAGTGAGGGTGTATTGACAGTAGCTTCAGCGGAGGTGGGTGTCCATAGGCTGTCGAAGCGCTTCGACACCAATTCCGAAGCCAAGGGTTCGGCAACCTTTCGGCGGGCCGGCGACCACAGGGAGGCGGCAGACGAACCGTCCCCCGGAAGGACCCTCGATGCAACACCGCAGACCGCGCCTGTCGAAGAAGGCGAAGACGCTTGTCGCCGCCTCCGTCGCCCTGGCCGCCGCCGCAGGCGTCACCATGGCGCAGGCCGGCGAGTCGAGCAAGAAGTGCACGGCCTTCGACACCGTCACGCTCGGCAAGTACTACGTCAACAACAACCTGTGGGGCCAGGACAAGGGCACCGGCACCCAGTGCGTCTGGGACAACTCCCGGAGCGGCTCGACGATCTCCTGGGGCACGGACTACACCTGGGCCAACAGCAGCAAGGGCAAGGACTCCGACGTGAAGTCCTACGCCGGCACGGTCCTCGGCCGGCACTGGGGCTGGAAGACGGACCGGGCGAGCACCGGGCTGCCGGTCCGGGTCGGCGACCGCAAGAAGATCACCGCCAAGTGGAGCTTCGCGCTCAGCTCGAACCCCGGAACGATGAACGTCGCCTACGACCTGTGGCTGCACGCCAAGGGCAGCGCGGACTGGCCCGACCAGCCCACCGACGAGGTCATGATCTGGCTCGACCGGCAGGGCGGCGCGGGCCCGCTCGGCACCAAGTACGGCAGCGTCAGCCTCGACGGCGCCATGTGGGACATCTACCGGCTGGAAGGTCTACTCCTTCGTTCGCCGTACCAACACCACGAGTGCCACGCTGAACCTGGACGACTTCACCCAGGCACTCGTTCGGCGCAAGCTGCTGAGCAACGACAAGTACCTCTCCGGGATCGAGGCCGGAACCGAGGTGTTCAAGGGCTCCGGGCGGCTGGACACGAAGTCGTACTCGGTCGACATCGGCTGAACCCGCCCGCCGGCGTCGACCGAGCGGCGCGCGAGGACTGGTGGGGTCGGCCGGATTCGGGTACCAACGATCCAGTAGCACTGGTCGGTAAGGATCGGTCCTCAACATCCCTATTGCGGCGAGGTGAGCCTCATGTCCGCCTTCACCACCCAACGCAAGACCGTCACTGAGCGCGAGGCACGCCAGGTGGCGGAGGCCGCCCGGGAACAGGACTGGCGCAAGCCCAGCTTCGCCAAGGAACTGTTCCTCGGGCGCTTCCGGCTCGACCTCATCCATCCCCATCCGCTCCCGGAGCCCGAGAGCGTGCGCCGCGGCGAGGAGTTCCTCGCCAAGCTGCGCGTCTTCTGCGAGACGACGATCGACTCGGCCCGCATCGAGCGCGAGGCACGCATCCCCGACGAGGTCGTCGCCGGGCTGAAGGAACTCGGCGCGCTAGGCATGAAGATCGACCCCAAGTACGGCGGTCTCGGCCTCACCCAGCTGTACTACAACAAGGCCCTCGCGCTGGTCGGCTCCGCGAGCCCCGCGGTCGGCGCCCTGCTCTCCGCCCACCAGTCGATCGGCGTACCCCAGCCGCTGAAGCTCTTCGGCACCCAGGAGCAGAAGGACGCCTTCCTGCCCCGCTGCGCCCGCACCGACATCTCCGCCTTCCTGCTCACCGAGCCGGACGTCGGCTCCGACCCGGCCCGCCTCGCGACGACGGCCGTCCCGGACGGGGACGACTACGTCCTCGACGGGGTGAAGCTGTGGACCACCAACGGGGTGGTCGCCGACCTGCTGGTCGTCATGGCGCGGGTGCCGAAGTCCGAGGGGCACAAGGGCGGCATCACCGCCTTCGTGGTGGAGGCGACCGCCGAAGGCGTCACCGTGGAGAACCGCAACGCCTTCATGGGTCTGCGCGGCATCGAGAACGGCGTCACCCGCTTCCACCAGGTCCGGGTCCCGGCCGCCAGCCGCATCGGCCCCGAGGGCGCGGGCCTGAAGATCGCGCTCACCACCCTCAACACCGGCCGGCTGTCGCTGCCCGCGATGTGCGCAGGCGCCGGCAAGTGGTGCCTGAAGATCGCCCGCGAGTGGGCCGCCGAGCGCGAGCAGTGGGGCAAGCCCGTCGCGCTGCACGAGGCCGTCGGCTCCAAGATCAGTTTCATCGCGGCCACGACCTTCGCCCTGGAGGCGGTCCTCGACCTGTCCTCGCAGATGGCCGACGAGGACCGCAACGACATCCGCATCGAGGCCGCCCTCGCCAAGCTCTACGGCTCCGAGATGGCCTGGCTGATGGCCGACGAACTGGTCCAGATCCGCGGCGGCCGCGGCTACGAGACGGCCGAGTCCCTCAAGGAGCGCGGAGAGCGCTCCGTCCCGGCCGAGCAGATCCTGCGCGACCTGCGCATCAACCGGATCTTCGAGGGCTCGACGGAGATCATGCACCTGCTCATCGCCCGCGAGGCCGTGGACGCCCACCTCTCGGTCGCCGGTGACCTCATCGACCCCGACAAGTCCCTGTCGGACAAGGCGCGGGCGGGCGTGGGCGCGGGCGTCTTCTACGCCAAGTGGCTGCCGAAGCTGGTCGCCGGACCCGGTCAACTGCCCTCCTCGTACCACGAGTTCAAGCGTGAGACGGATCTCTCCGGCCATCTGCGCTACGTCGAGCGGCACGCCCGCAAGCTGGCCCGCTCCACCTTCTACGCCATGTCCCGCTGGCAGGGCCGGATGGAGACCAAGCAGGGCTTCCTCGGCCGGATCGTGGACATCGGCGCGGAGCTGTTCGCGATGAGCGCGGCCTGTGTGCGCGCCGAGCGGCTGCGCGGCGAGGGCGAGCACGGCCGCGAGGCCTACCAGCTCGCCGACGCCTTCTGCCGCCAGTCCCGCCTCCGTGTCGAGGAACTCTTCAACCGGCTGTGGGCCAACACCGACGACCTCGACCGCAAGGTGGTCAAGGGCGTGCTCGGCGGGGCCTACGAGTGGCTGGAGGAAGGGATCGTCGACCCCTCGGGCGAGGGCCCGTGGATCGCCGACGCGACCCCCGGACCCTCCACCCGTGAGAACGCGCGCCGCCCGTACGGCGCGTAGCTCAGCAGTACTTGTCGCTCGGATCCCGCGTCGTCCAGGAGCAGGAGTCGACCTTGGTGCCGCTCGCCTTGGTCAGCGTGGCCGTGTCCTTGTCGTTGTTCCAGACGTAGGCACGGCGGTCCTGGTACTTGTTCGACGCGGTGTCCGAGCCGCTGCCGGTGTGGATCTTCATGTACTTCCCGGCGCCGATCTTGACGTTCGGGAAGACGTACTTGTGGTTCGAGGCGTCCTTCAGGATCCAGCCCTTGAGCGAGACCGCGGAACTGCCGCTGTTCTTGATCTGCACCCACTCGGCGTTGAGGCTCGTGTTGGAGCGGTTGTCCGGGCCCGGGCTGTCGAACCAGACGTGATGGATGTGCACGCCGCCGGCCGCCTGGGCCGGGGTGCTGAGCAGGGTTCCGGTGAGCAGGGCCGCGCCCGCGAGGGCGGGCAGGGCGGCGCGTATGCGCACAGTACGCATGAAGAGATCCCCCCAAGGATGTCGTCCGCGAAGTCGTACCTGGACCGGCTGACCACCGGCCCGACTGAAGTGTTATCACACGATCTTCACTCCGACTTCACAAACGGAGAACCACCCCATCCGGCAACGAAAGCTGTCAACGCACCCGCCCGAGGGATGCCCTGTCCGATCGCCCGCGGCCAGCGGCCACAATGGGGGGATGACCGACAGTCCCGCCAGTCCCGCACCCCTCGCCGACCCGCACCTCGTGTACGACCCCCTCGCGGGAGACGGCCCGAAGGACGTGGTGATCCTCGGCTCCACCGGGTCCATCGGAACCCAGGCCATCGACCTCGTGCTGCGCCACCCCGACCGCTTCCGGGTCACCGCTCTCTCCGCGAACGGCGCCCGCACGGCCCTGCTCGCCGAGCAGGCGCACCGGCTGCGGGTACGGACCGTGGCGGTCGCCCGCGAGGACGCCGTACCGGCCCTGCGCGAGGCGCTGACCGAGCGGTACGGCGCCGGGGAGCCGCTCCCCGAGATCCTCGCCGGACCGGACGCGGCCACCCAGGTCGCCGCCTCCGACTGCCACACCGTGCTCAACGGCATCACCGGGTCCATCGGCCTCGCGCCCACCCTGGCCGCCCTGGAGGCGGGCCGCACCCTCGCGCTCGCCAACAAGGAGTCGCTGATCGTCGGCGGCCCGCTGGTCAAGGCCCTCGCCAAGCCCGGGCAGATCATCCCGGTCGACTCCGAGCACGCCGCGCTCTTCCAGGCCCTCGCCTCCGGCACCCGCGCCGACGTGCGCAAGCTGGTCGTCACCGCCTCCGGCGGCCCCTTCCGCGGCCGCACCAAGGCCGAGCTGGCGAACGTCACCGTCGAGGACGCCCTCGCGCACCCCACCTGGGCCATGGGCCCGGTGATCACGATCAACTCCGCGACCCTCGTCAACAAGGGCCTGGAAGTCATCGAGGCGCACCTGCTCTACGACATTCCCTTCGACCGCATTGAGGTCGTCGTGCATCCCCAGTCGTATGTTCACTCGATGGTCGAGTTCACCGACGGATCCACGGTCGCCCAGGCGACGCCCCCCGACATGCGAGGGCCGATCGCCATCGGTCTGGGCTGGCCCGAACGCGTTCCCGACGCGGCGCCCGCCTTCGACTGGAGCAAGGCCTCCACCTGGGAGTTCTTCCCGCTGGACAACGAGGCCTTCCCCTCGGTGAACCTCGCCCGACACGTGGGGCAGCTCGCGGGGACCGCCCCGGCGGTGTTCAATGCGGCCAACGAGGAGTGTGTCGAGGCCTTCCGCACCGGCGCACTGCCCTTCAACGGCATCATGGAGACCGTCACCCGGGTGGTCGAGGAGCACGGCACCCCGGTCACGGGAACCTCACTCACCGTGTCGGACGTCCTCGAAGCGGAGACCTGGGCACGGGCCCGGGCGCGCGAACTGACAGACCGGACCGCGGAGGCGCGTGCATGACGACCTTGATGTTCATCCTCGGCATAGTGGTCTTCGTGGTCGGCCTGCTGGTCTCGATCGCCTGGCACGAGCTGGGGCACCTGTCCACGGCCAAGCTCTTCGGCATCCGCGTCCCGCAGTACATGGTCGGCTTCGGCCCGACCATCTGGTCGCGGCACAAGGGCGAGACCGAGTACGGCATCAAGGCCATCCCGCTCGGCGGCTACATCCGCATGATCGGCATGTTCCCGCCCGACGAGTCCGGCCGGGTCTCCGCCCGCTCCACCTCCCCGTGGCGCAGCATGATCGAGGACGCCCGCTCGGCGGCCTTCGAGGAGATCAAGCCGGGTGACGAGACGCGCATGTTCTACACGCGCAAGCCGTGGAAGCGCGTCATCGTCATGTTCGCGGGCCCGTTCATGAACCTGATCCTCGCGATCGGCCTGTTCCTGACCGTGCTGATGGGTTTCGGCATCCAGCAGGAGACCACCACCGTCGAGTCCGTCTCGCCCTGCGTCATCGCGCAGAGCCAGCACCGCGACACCTGCAAGAAGTCCGACCCGGCCTCCCCGGCCCAGGCCGCCGGCGTGAAGAACGGCGACAAGATCGTCTCCTTCGACGGCAAGCCGACCGAGGAGTGGAACACGCTGTCCGACCTCATCCGCGACAGCGCCGGCAAGGACGTCGCGATCGTCGTCGACCGCAAGGGCCAGGAGCTGACCCTGCACGCGAAGATCGCCACCAACCAGGTCGCCAAGAAGGACTCCAGTGGCGCCTACGTCCAGGGTGAGTACGTCAAGGCCGGCTTCCTCGGCTTCAGCCCGGCCCAGGGTGTCGTCAAGCAGGACTTCGGCCAGTCCGTGACCTGGATGACCGACCGGGTCGGTGACGCCGTCGACTCCCTCGTCGCCCTGCCCGGCAAGATCCCGGCCCTGTGGGACGCGGCCTTCGGCAACGGCCCGCGCGAGCCGGACTCCCCGATGGGCATCGTCGGCGCGGCCCGGGTCACCGGCGAGATCGCCACGCTGGACATCCCGGCCTCGCAGCAGCTGGCCATGGCCGTCTTCGTGGTCGCCGGGTTCAACCTCTCCCTGTTCCTGTTCAACATGCTCCCGCTGCTTCCGCTCGACGGCGGGCACATCGCGGGCGCCCTGTGGGAGTCCCTCAGGAAGAGCGTGGCCCGGGTGCTGCGCCGCCCGGACCCCGGCCCGTTCGACGTGGCCAAGCTGATGCCGGTGGCGTACGTGGTGGCCGGGATCTTCGTCTGCTTCACCGTCCTGGTGCTGATCGCGGACGTGGTTAACCCCGTGAAAATCTCGTAGCCATCCGACGTTCGAGGCGGCCCGGGGCCTTGTGTTCCGGGCCGCCTTCCAATGAGTGGGTTTGCCGGGTGGGATGTGCTCGGCCCGGGGCCCGTGCCGTAATCTCGAAGCCTGGAGCCCGCCGTTCACGGGACCGGACCTTGATCCACGACTTGGGGTTGCACAGCAGATGACTGCGATTTCTCTCGGCATGCCGTCCGTTCCGACCAAGCTCGCCGAGCGCCGGAAGAGCCGGCAGATCCAGGTCGGATCCGTGGCGGTCGGCGGAGACGCGCCCGTCTCGGTCCAGTCGATGACCACGACCCGTACGTCCGACATCGGCGCCACCCTCCAGCAGATCGCCGAGCTGACCGCGTCCGGCTGCCAGATCGTCCGCGTCGCCTGCCCCACCCAGGACGACGCCGACGCCCTCGCGACCATCGCCAGGAAGTCGCAGATCCCGGTCATCGCCGACATCCACTTCCAGCCGAAGTACGTGTTCGCGGCGATCGAGGCCGGCTGCGCCGCCGTCCGCGTCAACCCCGGCAACATCAAGCAGTTCGACGACAAGGTCAAGGAGATCGCCAAGGCCGCCAAGGAGCACGGCACCCCGATCCGCATCGGCGTCAACGCCGGCTCCCTGGACCGCCGCCTGCTCCAGAAGTACGGCAAGGCGACCCCCGAGGCCCTGGTCGAGAGCGCCCTGTGGGAGGCTTCCCTCTTCGAGGAGCACGACTTCCGCGACATCAAGATCTCGGTCAAGCACAACGACCCGGTCGTGATGATCGAGGCCTACCGCCAGCTCGCCGAGCAGTGCGACTACCCGCTCCACCTGGGCGTCACCGAGGCGGGCCCGGCCTTCCAGGGCACGATCAAGTCCGCGGTCGCCTTCGGCGCACTGCTCAGCCAGGGCATCGGCGACACCATCCGCGTGTCCCTGTCGGCGCCGCCCGCCGAGGAGGTCAAGGTCGGCCTCCAGATCCTGGAGTCCCTGAACCTCAAGCAGCGCGGCCTGGAGATCGTCTCCTGCCCGTCCTGCGGCCGCGCCCAGGTCGACGTCTACAAGCTCGCCGAAGAGGTCACCGCCGGCCTGACCGGCATGGAGGTCCCGCTGCGCGTCGCCGTCATGGGCTGTGTCGTCAATGGCCCCGGCGAGGCCCGCGAGGCCGACCTCGGCGTCGCCTCCGGCAACGGCAAGGGCCAGATCTTCGTCAAGGGCGAGGTCATCAAGACCGTCCCCGAGTCCAAGATCGTGGAGACCCTCATCGAGGAGGCCATGAAGCTCGCCGAGCAGATGGAGGCGGAGGGCATCGCGTCCGGCGAGCCGTCCGTCTCGGTCGCGGGCTGACGCGGTACCGCTTCGGCGGTCGGCCTCCTGCGAGGCCGATCGCCCCGCCGCCTTCTCAGCAGTGGCGCATCCAGACGTTGGGCTCCCGGTACACGCCCTCGTCCGTATCCCGGTCGACATGCAGCAGGCTCAGCCCGTCCGGGATCACGTACGCACCGGACTCCGGGAGGGCGAGGCCCGTCCAGCCCTCCCACTCGGCGACCGTGCCGGTCATCGTCTGCGACTGTGGCGCCGCCGCCAGGATCTCGGCACCGAGACGCTCGTGCGTCCGTATCCATGGGTCGAGTGCGGCACCGTCGGGCCGCCGCCACCGCATGAACGTCTCGACGGGCGTCACCGGATACCGCGCCTTCGTCGTCCGCCGCACCGGCGCGATCACCCGGCCCAGCCCCGCCTCCCGGGCCGTCTCCCGCAGCGCTGTCAGTGTCCGGCCCGCCAGCCCGCGCCCCTTCAGCGACGGGGTGACGACGGCCCCGCAGATCACCAGCGTGTCCGGCTCGACGCCCTGCTCCCGCCCCTCCACGGCCCGCACCAGCGCGTCCGTGTATCCCGAGGGCAGCCCGTCGACCCGCCCGTCCCACCGCACCGGCACACCCCACCCGGCGGCGACCGGTACCCCGTCCTCGTCCACGAGCATCAGATCCAGGGCCGCGAAGAACTCCCGCACCCGGCCGATGTACTCCTTCACCAGCCGATCGGCCGTGATGAACTGCGGAAATCCCTCACTGAACAGTTCCGCGAGCTGCTCCTCGGGGCGGCTGCGGGCGTCGGCACGTTCGGCTGTCAAGATCATGCGCCGTTCGTAGCACAGGGCCCGGCTCGACGGGGCGGCGCGGCACAAATTCGGCAGGTACAGTGCGGAGATCAGCAGACCCCAGTGTGAGGCCCCGCGCGTGTTGACCCAGACGACCTCCCGGGTCCTCGAACCGAGCGACCTGGATGCCGCGCTCGCCGTCCTCGACCGTGAGCCGGTCGCGAACGCCTTCGTGACGTCCCGGGTGCAGATCGCCGGGCTCGACCCCTGGCGCCTCGGCGGCGAGATGTGGGGCTGGTACGAGGACGGCATGCTCACGTCCCTGTGCTACGCGGGCGCCAACCTGGTCCCGATCTGCGCCTCCCCGCGCGCCGTCCGCGCCTTCGCCGACCGCGCCCGCAGGGCCGGCCGCCGCTGCTCCTCGATCGTCGGGCCCGCCGAATCCACCGCCCAGCTGTGGCGCCTGCTCGAACCGCACTGGGGCCCGGCCCGCGAGGTCCGCGCCCACCAGCCCCTGATGGTCACCGACCGCATGCCCGCCGACATCGCCCCGGATCCCTACGTCCGCCGCATCCGCAAGGACGAGATGGAGACGATCATGCCGGCGTGCGTGGCGATGTTCACCGAGGAGGTCGGCGTCTCGCCGCTGGCCGGCGACGGCGGCCTGCTCTACCAGGCCCGGGTCGCCGAACTGGTCGGCTCCGGCCGCTCCTTCGCCCGCCTCGACGAACACGGCAAGGTCGTCTTCAAGGCGGAGATCGGTGCGGCGACGTCCCAGGCCTGCCAGATCCAGGGCGTGTGGGTGGCACCCGAGTACCGCGGCCGGGGCCTCGCGGCACCCGGCATGGCAGCCGTCCTGCGCTACGCGCTGGCCGACGTGGCTCCGGTGGTGAGCCTCTACGTCAACGACTTCAACACGGCGGCGAGGCGGACCTACCGGCGCGTGGGCTTCCAGGAGGTCGGCGCCTTCATGAGCGTTCTCTTCTGAGACAACCGAGGGGGCGGCCGCCCCAGGGGCGCCCCCTGTACGCTCCCCGCATGGACCTCGTGATCGGCCCCCTGGACCTCTCGGCGCACGTCGACGAGGCCCTCGCCGTCCAAGCCGTCGCCTTCGGACTCGGCCCGGACGAGGTCGCCGTACGCCGCCAGATCGTCCAGCGCCACATGCAGTACCCGGGTGCCAGAGCCCTAGGTGCGACCGTCGGCGGACTGCTCGTCGGCTTCGTCTACGGCATGCCCAACTCCCGCACCCACTGGTGGTCCACGGTCGTGGAGCCCTATCTCCGCGCCCAGCACAACGACCTCTGGCTGGACGACTCCTTCGTCATCACCGAGCTGCACGTGCACCCCGACCACCAGAACCGCGGCATCGGCCGCCGTCTGATCACCACCATCACCGACGGCGCCGCCGAACCCCGCTCGATCCTCTCCGCGATCGACACCGACAGCCCGGCCCGCGGCCTCTACCACTCCCTCGGCTACGTCGACCTCGCCCGGCAGGTCCACTTCCCGAGCGCCCCCCGGCCGTACGCCGTGATGGGCGCCCCTCTGCCACTGCGTCGGCGTTAACCGATTTCCACCGGAACAGGCAGCCCGGCTAACCTCCTATGCCATCACCCTTACCCGGCAGGAGTACGAGAACCATGGCGAACGCACCGGTCCAGCGCATGTCCCAGTTGATGGCGAAGACGCTGCGCGACGACCCGGCGGACGCCGAGGTCCTCAGCCACAAGCTCCTCGTCCGTGCGGGCTACGTCCGTCGCACCGCCGCCGGCATCTGGAGCTGGCTGCCCCTCGGCAAGAAGGTCTTCTCCAACGTGGAGCGGATCGTCCGTGAGGAGATGGACGCGATCGGCGCCCAGGAGGTGCTGCTCCCCGCGCTGCTGCCCCGGGAGCCGTACGAGGCGACCGGCCGCTGGGACGAGTACGGCCAGGAGCTGTTCCGGCTCAAGGACCGCAAGGGCGGCGACTACCTCCTCGGCCCCACCCACGAGGAGATCTTCACCCTGCTGGTCAAGGACCAGTGCACGTCCTACAAGGACCTGCCGGTGATCCTGTACCAGATCCAGACCAAGTTCCGTGACGAGGCCCGCCCCCGCGCCGGCATCCTGCGCGGTCGTGAGTTCCAGATGAAGGACTCCTACTCCTTCGACCTGGACGACGAGGGCCTCGGCAAGTCCTACGCCCTGCACCGCGAGGCCTACCGGCGCACCTTCGAGCGCCTCGGCCTCGACTACCGCATCGTCGCCGCCACCGCCGGCGCGATGGGCGGCTCCAAGTCCGAGGAGTTCCTGGCCCCGGCCGAGGCCGGCGAGGACACCTTCGCGGACTGCCCGAACTGCGACTTCGCCGCCAACACCGAGGCGATCAGCTACGAGCTCAAGCCGGTGGACGGCTCGGCCGTGCCCGCGCCGGAGGAGATCCCCACCCCCGACACCCCGACCATCGAGACGCTGGCCGCCTCCCTCGGCGTCCCGGCCTCCGCCACGCTGAAGAACCTGCTGGTCAAGGTGGACGGCGAGATCGTCGCCGTGGGCGTGCCCGGTGACCGCGAGGTCGACCTGGGCAAGGTCGAGGAGCACTTCGCCCCGGCGGTCGTCGAGATGGTCACCGAGGCGGACTTCTCGGGCCGCCCGGACCTGGTCCGTGGCTACGTCGGCCCGCAGGGCCTGGGCGAGAAGGTCAAGTACGTCGCCGACCCGCGCGTGGCCCCCGGCACCGCCTGGATCACCGGCGCCAACAAGGAGAACACGCACGCCAAGAACGTCGTCGCCGGCCGTGACTTCGAGGTCGACGAGTACGTGGACGTCGTCGTGGTCCTGGAGGGCGATCCCTGCCCGAAGTGCGGCACCGGCCTGAAGCTGGACCGCGCCATCGAGATCGGCCACATCTTCCAGCTGGGCCGCAAGTACGCCGACGCCCTCAAGCTCGACGTCCTCGGCCAGAACGGCAAGCCGGTCCGCGTCACCATGGGCTCCTACGGCATCGGCGTCTCCCGCGCCGTCGCCGCGCTCGCCGAGCAGACCGCCGACGACAAGGGCCTGTGCTGGCCCAAGGAGGTCGCCCCGGCCGACGTGCACGTCGTCGCCGCCGGCAAGGCCCTGCAGACCGAGCTGGCGCTCGACGTCGCCGACAAGCTGGCCGCCGCGGGCGTCCGCGTCCTGGTGGACGACCGGGCCGGGGTCTCCCCGGGCGTGAAGTTCACCGACGCCGAGCTGATCGGCGTACCGCAGATCCTGGTGGCCGGCCGCCGCTCCGGCGAGGGCGTGCTGGAGCTGAAGGACCGCAAGACGGGTGAGCGCGAGGAGCTGTCCGTCGAGGACGCCATCGCCCGCCTGACGGCGCAGTAAGGGAAACAGGGTTCTCTCAGGCCGTTCCCCGACCGTGGGACGTGACACAGCGTCACGATCACCACGGGAGGGGAACGGCCATGGACACCAGGGAACGGGGCGCCGCGGCAGCGGTCCGCAGCGGAGCCCGCTGGACGGCGAACGCCGCGGCCGCGCTCACGCTGCATGGGCGGCCGACCGGGCCGCGGCCACACTGGCGCGTGCGGCGGGCTGCGGGGTGCTGGTGAGCCTCGGTGGGACACCGCCGTCGCGGGCGAGGCGAGGCGAGGCGAGGCACCGGCCGACGGTTGGCGGATCCGCGTGCAGGACGTCACGGGACCGGTCGGCCCACCGCCCGAGCAGGGCTCGTACGACATCGTCGACCCACGCACCGGCCTGCCCTCAGAAGGAGGGCCAGTTCAACACCCCAGGGGCGCGGGGCGGTGTCTGATGTGCGGCTCCGCCGCGTGGGCGCGACCAGCCCCCACCGGGCCGCAGGTGACTCAATGACCCGCGCCACCCCCTCAACCCAACCCGCTAAAGCCAACCCGCAAACTCCAACAACAGCTCCGCATCCTTCGGCCGGCCAACCCGAAGCGCGCGAACGCCCGACTCCACGGCCCGGAACAACGTCCACCCCCGCAGCCGCTCCAGATCCACATCCAGCGACTCGGCAAGCCGCTTGATCCGCCGCCGAGTGGTCGCCGCCCCCGACGGCGTCGCGATCAGATCCTCCACCCGATCCCGCACCAGCCGGGCCAGATCGAACGCACACTCACCGACGACCGGATCCGGCCCCACGGCCAGCCACGGCATCCGCTCCCCGGCGAGCACCTTGCTCTGCCGAAACGTGCCGTGCAGCAGCCGATGTTCAGGCGCGGACGCCGACAACTCCTCGCGCGCACCCACAGCGGCGTCGACCAGGTCCGCCACTTCGGCGAACGCGGACGCAGTCGCCCGCATCGCCTCCGCCTGCCGTCCCGTCCGCTCGGCCACCGTCTCGAACGCGTGGGCCGTGTCGCCGATGGGTGGCTCCACCCACAGCCGCCGCAGCGTCCCCGCCGCCTCCAGCAGCGCCTTCGCCTCCGGCAGCGACCGCACCGACACGTCCGGGTGCAGCCGCTCCAGCAGCAGTACCCCCTCGGCGGCGTCCTCGGTGTCCGTCTCCAGGAGCTGTACGGCGCCCAGGCCGGCCCAGTGCGCCAGCGCCGCCCGCTCGCTCTCGGGGCGGGCCCGGGGCGGGGCCAGCTTCAGTACCGCCGGGCTGTCGTCCGTCCGCCGGACCAGCACCACCAGGCTGCTGCGCCCGCCGGGCACCTGGACCCGCTCCACGGTCAACTCGCGCCGGGCGACCGCCCGTTCGGCCGCCCCGGGCAGCCGCGTCAGCCAGTCGTCCCCGGCCGGTGCCGTCTCACCGAGCGCCCGCACCAGCCGCTGGGGCGGTTCGAAAGCCATGCGCGAGTTGTTCCCTTCCTCCTGGGCCTGCCGTAGGGGCGGCTACACGATCACGTCGTCGGGGACGCCGAGGTACGGGGTCCGGCCGCACCTGATTCGTCACCGGCCCGCTCGGCGAGCCCAGGGAAGGCTACGCTCTCCCCGCTCCAGCGCACCGCCCGCACCGCTGCCTCGCGCAGCGCCGCGGCCGCCGAGGCGCGCCGCGCGCCGGTCGCCGCCCGCACCAGGTCCGCGTACACCCCGGCCACCCGCTCCTCCAACTCGGCGGCCAGCCGCACCGCGGCGGCCGCGTCCGGCACCTGGAACGGCAGCGCGTACGCGGCGCTCGCGGCGACCGGCTGGGTGCCCAGGTCGCGCACCTCTCGCACCAGCGCGTCCCGGCGGGCCCGGTGCGCGTCGTACGCCGCCCGTGCGTCGGTCCGCCGCCGCTGGTCGATCCGCCCGCCGACGACGCCGTAGCCGTACACCGCCGCGTGCTCCGCGGCCAGTGCCGCCTGCAGCGCGGTCAGTTCGGCCTTGCGGGTCTCGTCGCTCACCTGGCCCCCTCGGTCAGCAGGTACGCGTGGGCCGCCCCGGCCGCCGCCACCGACGCCATCAGCCGGGCCAGTTCGCCCGGCACGTCCAGCAGGGCCTTGGTCCGCCGGTCGGCGAGGTCGCGCTCGGCGGCGGCGAGATCGGCGAGGGCGTCCTTCTCGGTGGCCGGCACGGCCTGAGGCGTCGCCGTGGAGGCCGCCGGGGAAGGGGATCCGGTGGCCGTGGGGGAGGGTGACCCGGTGGCCGTGGTGCCACCGAACGCCTTCGCGTGCGCCGCGACTTCGGCGCGCAGCGGGCGCAGTCGCTCGGCCAGCGCCGGATGGGCGGCGAGGACGGCGTCGTAGCGCGCCAGCAGCCCCGCGCTGTCCTTGGCCGCACGCGCGCGTGCCCGTTCGGTCGCCGAGGGAGTGTCGCCACCGCCCCCGGAGTCCGGATCGGCCGAACAGCCCACGAGCAGGGCGGCCCCGGCGGCCGAAGCGAAAAGGGTCCTTCTGCGCGGCCCCGAGGGGGTGCGCGGCGGCGGGGGGTACGGCACTGCAGACGTCCTCGGGGAACTCGTACGAAAGGAGACTACGAAAGGAATAACTACGAAAGGAAGACAGCCGAAGGGCGGCACGCCCGTGATCACGGTACCCGCGCACCCCGCGCACACCACTCACCGGCACCGCGCGTACACAGGTGGACGGCAACACTCCCCTCGACCGGATACCCTTTGACCAGACACGCGACCCATCCCACAACAGCACACGCGGCCGAGGAGTCACCCGGATGAGCACCACCCAGAGCGAGAGGCTGCGAGAGCTTCTGGAACCGCTCGTCACCTCCCAGGGGCTGGATCTCGAGGAGATCGCCGTGGACTCCGTCGGACGCAAGCGGGTGCTGCGCGTGGTCGTCGACTCCGACGACGGAGCGGATCTGGACGCCATCGCCGATGTGAGCCGCGCGCTCTCGGCGAAGCTCGACGAGACCAACGCGATGGGCGACGCCGCGTACGACCTGGAGGTCGGAACCCCCGGCGCGGAGCGCCCGCTCACCGAGTACCGGCACTTCGTGCGCGCCACCGACCGGCTCGTGAAGTTCCAGCTGACCGAGGGCGGCGAGCTGGTCGCCCGGATCCTGAAGGCCGACGAGGACGGTCTCGACGTCGAGGTGCCCGGGGTGAAGGGCCGCAAGGCGACCACCCGTCGGCTCGGCTTCCCGGAGATCGCCAAGGCGCGCGTTCAGGTCGAGTTCAACCGCAAGGACAAGAAGGACATGAAGGAAGAGGAGGAGGCGTAGCCGTGGACATCGACATGAGCGCCCTGCGGGGCTTGGTTCGGGAGAAGGAGATCTCCTTCGACCTGCTGGTCGAGGCGATCGAGTCGGCCCTCCTCATCGCCTACCACCGCACCGAGGGAAGCCGCCGGCACGCGCGCGTGGAGCTCAACCGGGAGACCGGGCATGTGACCGTGTGGGCGAAGGAGGATCCCGAGGACCTGGAGGAGGGGCAGGAGCCGCGCGAGTTCGACGACACCCCCTCGGGCTTCGGGCGGATCGCCGCCACCACCGCCAAGCAGGTGATCCTGCAGCGGCTGCGTGACGCCGAGGACGACGCCACGCTCGGCGAGTACGCGGGGCGCGAGGGCGACATCGTCACCGGAGTGGTCCAGCAGGGCCGCGACCCGAAGAACGTGCTCGTGGACATCGGCAAGCTGGAGGCCATCCTGCCGGTGCAGGAGCAGGTGCCCGGCGAGACGTACCCGCACGGCATGCGGCTGCGCTCGTACGTCGTACGGGTGGCCAAGGGTGTGCGCGGCCCGTCCGTGACCCTCTCCCGTACGCACCCCAACCTGGTGAAGAAGCTCTTCGCCCTGGAGGTGCCGGAGATCGCCGACGGGTCGGTCGAGATCGCGGCCATCGCCCGTGAGGCCGGTCACCGCACCAAGATCGCCGTACGGTCCACCCGTTCGGGTCTGAACGCCAAGGGTGCCTGCATCGGCCCCATGGGCGGCCGGGTGCGCAACGTGATGGGCGAGCTGAACGGCGAGAAGATCGACATCGTCGACTGGTCGGACGACCCGGCCGAGATGGTGGCGAACGCCCTGTCACCCGCTCGGGTGAGCAAGGTGGAGGTCGTCGACATGGCCTCCCGCTCCGCCCGGGTGACCGTGCCGGACTACCAGCTGTCGCTGGCGATCGGCAAGGAAGGACAGAACGCCCGGCTCGCGGCCCGGCTCACCGGCTGGCGGATCGACATCCGTCCGGACACCGAGCAGGCCGGGGAGCGTCCCGGGGAATAGATCTCGGCCGTCTGTCGCTGAGATCACGTCAGCCTGTAGCAAGCAACTGTTCGACTTTTCCCCCGAAGGGGTGAGGTCGGTGCGGGGAGGTAGACTTAGCAGTGTCTGGCCGGACGCGAGCCCGCGCATGCCCTGAGCGCACCTGTGTGGGGTGCAGGCAGCGAGCGGCCAAGGACGATCTGCTGCGGACCGTGGCGGAACAGGAACAGTGCGTTCCCGATCCTCGCGGTACGCTGCCCGGCCGGGGTGCGTATCTGCACCCCGACCCGGTCTGTCTCGACCAGGCGGTGCGCCGCCGGGCGTTCCCTCGGGCGCTACGCGTCCCCGGGCCGCTCGACATAAAGGCGTTGCGTCAGTACATCGAGCAGACAGACAGTTGCTGAGCAGGCAACACAGTAGGAAAGCGAGCCGTGCGGAACCCCCCGTGCGGCCCGGTACCTCGCGAGTCGAAAGCAGGTCGAGATTGCGATGAGCACTCGATGAGTACGCGATGAGTACGCCCATGAACTAACGACGGTCCGGCTTCAACCCGGACCTCAAAGGAGCGAAGTGGCTAAGGTCCGGGTCTACGAACTCGCCAAGGAGTTCGGCGTTGAGAGCAAGGTCGTCATGGCCAAGCTCCAGGAACTCGGTGAATTCGTCCGTTCGGCGTCTTCCACCATCGAAGCGCCCGTTGTACGTAAGCTGACCGACGCCTTCCAGGGCGGCTCCGGCAAGTCCGCCGGCAAGCCCGCCCCGCGCAAGGCCGCCCCCAAGCCCGCCGCGCCCTCTCCGGCGCAGGCGGCCCGTCCGGCTGCCCCGAAGCCGGCGGCCCCCAAGCCTCCGACGGCACCGCAGCCCGCTGCTCCGGCGGTGGCCGCGACTCCGTCGGCCCCCCTGACCCCCTCGCCGGCCCCGGGCCCGCGTCCGGTTCCGGGTCCGAAGCCCGCGCCGCGTCCGGCCCCGGCCGCCCCGGAGTTCACCGCTCCGCCGGCCGCTCCGGCCGCGCAGGCTCCGGCCGCGCAGGGTCCGCGTCCCGGCGCCCGTCCCGGTGCCCCGAAGCCCGGCGGTCGTCCGGCCGGTCCCGGCCAGGGCCAGGCCCGTCCGGGTCAGGGTGCCCCGCGTGCAGGTGGCCAGGCCCCGCGTCCCGGTGCCCGTCCGTCCGGTCCGCGCCCGGGTAACAACCCCTTCACCTCCGGTGGCTCCACCGGCATGGCTCGTCCGCAGGCCCCGCGCCCGCAGGGCGGACCTCGTCCTGGCGGCCATGGCGGTCCCGGTGCTCCCGGCGCCGGTCCCCGTCCGCAGGGTCCCGGTGCCCAGGGTGGCGGTCCGCGTCCGCAGGCTCCGGGCGGTTCCCGTCCGTCGCCGTCCGGTATGCCCCGTCCGCAGGGTGGTCCGCGTCCCGGCCCGGCCGGTCCGCGCCCGAACCCCGGCATGATGCCGCAGCGTCCCGCTGCCGGCCCGCGTCCCGGTGGCGGTGGCCCCGGCGGTCGCGGTCCCGGTGGCGGTGGGCGTCCCGGTGGCGGTGGCGGTCGTCCGGGTGGCGGCGGCTTCGCCGGTCGTCCCGGTGGCGGTGGCGGCGGCTTCGCCGGTCGCCCCGGTGCTCCCGGTGGTGGCGGCGGCTTCGCCGGTCGTCCCGGTGGTCCCGGTGGTCCCGGCGGTGGCGGCGGTGGCCGTCCCGGCTTCGGTGGCCGTCCCGGCGGTCCCGGTGGCCGCGGTGGCACGCAGGGCGCCTTCGGTCGTCCTGGTGGTCCCGCGCGTCGCGGTCGCAAGTCGAAGCGGCAGCGTCGCCAGGAGTACGAGGCCATGCAGGCCCCGAGCGTCGGCGGCGTGATGCTGCCGCGCGGCAACGGCGAGACCATCCGTCTCTCCCGCGGCGCGTCGCTCACCGACTTCGCGGAGAAGATCAACGCCAACCCGGCGTCCCTCGTCGCGGTCATGATGAACCTCGGCGAGATGGTCACGGCTACGCAGTCCGTCTCCGACGAGACGCTGCAGCTCCTCGCCGGCGAGATGAACTACGAGGTTCAGATCGTCAGCCCGGAGGAAGAGGACCGCGAGCTGCTCGAGTCCTTCGACATCGAGTTCGGCGAGGACGAGGGCGACGAGGAGGACCTGGTGGTTCGTCCGCCGGTCGTCACCGTCATGGGTCACGTCGACCACGGTAAGACCCGACTGCTCGACGCCATCCGCAAGACGAACGTCATCGCGGGCGAGGCCGGCGGCATCACCCAGCACATCGGTGCCTACCAGGTCTCGACCGAGGTCAACGACGAAGAGCGCAAGATCACCTTCATCGACACCCCGGGTCACGAGGCGTTCACCGCCATGCGTGCCCGTGGTGCGAAGTCGACCGACATCGCGATCCTGGTCGTCGCGGCCAACGACGGCGTCATGCCGCAGACGGTCGAGGCGCTCAACCACGCCAAGGCGGCCGACGTCCCGATCGTCGTCGCGGTCAACAAGATCGACGTCGAGGGTGCCGACCCGACCAAGGTGCGCGGTCAGCTGACCGAGTACGGCCTGGTGGCCGAGGAGTACGGCGGCGACACGATGTTCGTCGACATCTCCGCCAAGCAGGGTCTGCACATCGACTCGCTGCTGGAGGCCGTGGTCCTCACCGCGGACGCCTCGCTCGACCTGCGGGCCAACCCGGCCCAGGACGCGCAGGGCATCTCGATCGAGTCCCGTCTCGACCGCGGCCGTGGTGCCGTGGCGACGGTCCTCGTCCAGCGAGGCACGCTGCGGGTCGGCGACACGATGGTCGTGGGCGACGCCTACGGCCGAGTCCGCGCCATGCTCGACGACAACGGCAACAACGTCGCCGAGGCGGGCCCGTCGACGCCGGTCCAGGTCCTGGGTCTGACCAACGTCCCGGGTGCCGGCGACAACTTCCTCGTGGTCGAGGAGGACCGTACGGCCCGCCAGATCGCGGAGAAGCGCGCCGCCCGTGAGCGCAACGCGGCCTTCGCGAAGCGCACGCGCCGCGTGTCCCTCGAGGACCTGGACAAGGTGCTCAAGGCCGGCGAGATCCAGCAGCTGAACCTGATCATCAAGGGTGACGCTTCCGGTTCCGTCGAGGCCCTCGAGTCCTCCCTGCTCCAGCTGGACGTCGGCGAAGAGGTCGACATCCGCGTCCTGCACCGCGGCGTCGGTGCGGTCACGGAGTCCGACATCGACCTGGCGATGGGCTCCGACGCCATCGTGATCGGCTTCAACGTCCGTGCGGCCGGCCGCGCGGCGCAGATGGCCGAGCGCGAGGGTGTGGACGTCCGGTACTACTCGGTCATCTACCAGGCGATCGAGGAGATCGAGGCGGCCCTCAAGGGCATGCTCAAGCCGGAGTACGAGGAGGTCGAGCTCGGTACGGCGGAGATCCGCGAGGTCTTCAAGTCGTCCAAGCTGGGCAACATCGCCGGTGTCCTCATCCGCTCCGGCGAGGTGCGCCGCAACACCAAGGCCCGCCTCATCCGCGACGGCAAGGTGGTCGCGGAGAACCTCAACATCGAGGGCCTGCGTCGCTTCAAGGACGACGTCACCGAGATCCGCGAAGGCTACGAGGGTGGTATCAACCTCGGAAACTTCAACGACATCAAGGTCGACGACGTCATCGCGACGTACGAGATGCGGGAGAAGCCGCGGGCGTAACGCCCACGGTTCGCGCTGGCCGACGGGACCCCGGTCCTGTCGGCCAGCGCGCCGTTCCCGGGCTCCGAGCGCAGTCCAGGGTGCGGTAAAACCCCGTCGAGCCTCCGGCAGGAACGGGGTACCGTTCTTGATGTCCCCGGCCACACGGACCCGGGGCCATCGATCCCGTACCGGCGGGTGAACCGGCTACACACATGTACGTGGGGACTCTGTCCTTCGACCTCCTCCTCGGCGACGTCCACTCGCTGAAGGAGAAGCGCTCCGTCGTCCGCCCGATCGTCGCCGAACTCCAGCGGAAGTACGCGGTGAGCGCGGCCGAGGTGGACCACATGGACCTCCACCGGCGAGCGATCATCGGCCTGGCCATGGTCTCCGGCGACGCGGCGCACCTCACCGACGTACTGGACCGGTGCGAACGGCTGGTCGCCGGCCGCCCCGAAGTGGAGCTGCTGTCCGTGCGGCGGCGCCTCCACGGCGACGACGACTGACCACAGAACGCAACAAGAAGAAAGAACGGGAGACGGACCAGTGGCCGACAACGCGCGGGCGAAAAGGCTGGCGGACCTCATCCGGGAGGTGGTGGCCCAGAAGCTGCAGCGCGGGATCAAGGACCCGCGGCTCGGCTCGCACGTCACCATCACGGACACCCGGGTCACGGGTGACCTGCGGGAGGCGACCGTCTTCTACACGGTCTACGGGGACGACGAGGAGCGGCAGGCCGCGGCCGCCGGCCTGGAGAGCGCCAAGGGCATCCTGCGCTCCGAGGTCGGCCGCGCGGCGGGCGTGAAGTTCACGCCGACCCTCACCTTCGTCGCGGACGCCCTTCCGGACACCGCCCGGACCATCGAGGACCTCCTCGACAAGGCACGGCAGTCCGACGCGAAGGTCCGTGAGGCCTCCGCGGGCGCGGCGTACGCGGGCGGCGCCGACCCGTACCGCAAGCCGGCCGAGGACGAGAGCGCCGAGACGGACGGCGACGCCGCGGAATGACCCAGAAGCACACCACGCCCGACGGCCTTGTCATCGTCGACAAGCCGTCGGGCTTCACTTCGCACGACGTGGTCGCCAAGATGCGCGGCATCGCACGCACCCGCCGCGTCGGCCACGCCGGCACCCTCGACCCGATGGCGACCGGCGTCCTCGTCCTCGGTGTGGAGCGCGCCACCAAGCTCCTCGGGCACCTCGCCCTCACCGAGAAGGAATACCTGGGCACCATCCGCCTGGGCCAGAACACGCTCACCGACGACGCCGAGGGGGACATCACCTCCTCCACCGACGCGTCCAAGGTGACCCGGGACGCCATCGACGCCGGCATCGCCAAGCTGACCGGCGACATCATGCAGGTGCCGTCCAAGGTCAGCGCCATCAAGATCGACGGCGTGCGGTCGTACAAGCGGGCCCGCGAGGGCGAGGACTTCGAGATCCCCGCCCGGCCGGTGAACGTCTCCTCCTTCGCGGTGTACGACGTCCGGGACGCCGTCGCCGACGACGGCACCGCCGTGCTCGACCTGGTCGTCTCGGTGGTCTGCTCCTCCGGCACCTACATCCGCGCCCTCGCCCGCGACCTGGGCGCCGACCTGGGCGTCGGCGGCCACCTCACCGCGCTGCGCCGCACCCGCGTCGGGCCGTACAAGCTCGACTCCGCGAAGACGCTGGACCAGCTCCAGCAGGAGCTGACCGTGATGCCGATCGCCGAGGCCGCCGCGGCCGCGTTCCCGCGCTGGGACGTGGACGCCAAGCGCGCCCGGCTGCTCCTCAACGGCGTCCGGCTGGAGATGCCCGAGGCCTACGCGGGCGTCGGCAGCGTCGCCGTCTTCGACCCCGAGGGCCGCTTTCTCGCTCTGGTCGAGGAGCACAAGGGCAAGGCGAAGAGCCTGGCCGTCTTCGGCTGACCGGCGTCCGGACCGCGCCGCTCCACGGAGCCCCTCCGTGGAGCGGCGGCCACGGGGTACTGCCCTTGCCGCCGCTCCACGGTCCCCCCTCGGTTCCCCCACCCCTAGGGTGTATCCAGCCGCCCCCGCCTATTCACCCGACCGGGCAGGCGCTCGGAGTGAAGCGGGGGAGCGGAAGGGGGCGCTTTCACTTCGCGTGCTGTTCCGCTGATCACCGCGCCCCTACCGTCGATCACGAGGGCGCGTGTGTACGGGCGGGGAGGTACGGCCATGGCGGGTCGGGGCGGCGATGCGAACCGTACTGGCGTGTTCGGCCGGGCGCGGGACGATTTCGGCCGGGCCCGGGACGAGGGCCACAGGGACCACGACGAGAGCCGCGGGGACGGCACGCACTGTGCCGGCGACCCTGCTCGCACAGACGTCACACACGTCCTCGTCCGGATCCGCGACCTGGCAGGGCGCCCCCGCGGGGCCGGCTTCCTGGCCGATCATCACGGCACCCTTCTCACCAGCCACGAGGCCGTCGACGGACTCGCCCGGCTGGTCCTGCACACCGCCACGGACCGCACCTGTGTGGTCGGCGCCGACGCCGTCACCCCGCTGCCCGCGCTCGGCCTGGCCCTGGTCCGCACCGAGGACCTGGGCGTGGACCCCCTCCCGCTGACCGTCCGGGAACGTGTCGAGGCCGGCACCTACGTCCGGGTCGCCGCAGGCTGCTGGCGCGAGGCACGCGTGCTCGCCGCCACCCAGGTGACGTACACCGCCACCGATCGCTTCCACCTGATCGAGGACGCCCTGGAGCTGGCCATCGGCACGGCCGGCCGGGACGCGCTCCGGCTCGGCGGCGGCGCCTCCGGGGGACCGGTGCTGGACGCGGCGACCGGCGCGGTCGTGGGCGTCCTCGGCACTGCCCTGCACTCCGACCGGCGCGACGCCGGCTTCGCGGTGCCGCTGCGGCCGGCCGACGGCCCGCTGGCCGAGCTGCTCGCCCGCAACGCGGCCACCGTGCCCGCCTACGGCGCTGACCTCAACCTGGCCGGTGTCCTGGAGCTGACCGCCACCTCGGTGGGCCAGGACGGACCCGGGGGCGCCCTCGCCGGGTACGTCGGCAGCGCCGGTCCCGGCCATGTGCAGCCGGTCGAACGCGCCGACGCGGTACGGGAGTTGTCCGCCTTCGCCGACAGCGGGAGCGCCGCCGTGCTCGGCCTGGTCGGCGCCCCGGGCAGCGGTCGTACGACGGAACTCGCGGCCCTCGCCGCCCGCCGGGGCCGAACCGAGCGGCCCGCGCCCACGCTGTGGCTGCGCGGCGCCGACCTGAGGGACGCCGACGACTCCGTGGCCGACGCGGCCCGCCGCTCCCTGCGGCGCGCCGTCCGGATCGTCGCCGCCGCCCGCTCCGTGCACCCCGCCGACCTCGGCGACCTCACCCCCGAGCGGCTGGCCCGCCTCGCCGGGCAGGCCGGCCGCCCGCTGCTGCTCCTGCTCGACGGCCCCGAGGAGATGCCCCCCGTTCTCGCCCACCGGCTGCCCGAGTGGACCCGGGGGACGGCCGGGTGGCTGCGGGAGACCGGGGCGCGGCTGGTGGTGGCCTGCCGGGAGGAGCACTGGGAGCGTGCCGGGGCCGAGTTCCCGGCGGACCTGGTCCACGGGCCGGCATGTGTGCGGCTCGCCGACCTCACCCAGGACGAGGCCCGCCGGGCCCGGGCCCGCTACGGCGTCCCCGACGGCGCCCTCATCGACCGCGACGCCCGGCACCCGCTCACCCTGCGCCTCCTCTCCGAGGTCCGCGCCGCCCTCCCGGACGCGCCGCCCGCCGGGCCGCTCGACCGGCACGAGGTTTTCGCCGCCCACCTCGACCTGATGTGCCTGCGCGTCGCGGTCCGCCTCGCCGCCGAGAACGGGCTGCGCGGCACGGCTGTACGGCGGCTCGCTGCCCGGGTGGCCGGGCAGGTGCACGAGGCCGCCCGGCGCAGTCTCGGCCCCGGCCAGGGCGAGCTGGACCGGGCTTCCTTCGAGGCGGTGTTCCCCTGGGGTCCCGCCCCGGCCCGGCTCGGCGGCGGCTCAGGCTGGGCCTCCGCCGTCCTCACCGAAGGCCTCCTGGTCCCGGCCGGCGCCGGGTACAGGTTCGCCCACGAGGAGCTGGCCGACTGGATCCAGGGCATCCACCTCGACCTGGACGAGGCCCTGCACGCCCTGGTCCACCGCCCCCGCACCCCGCAGGGAGCCCACCCGCTCCCCGTCCCGCACCACCGCGTCGGCCCGGTCGTCCAGGCCCTGCTCCTCCTCGGCCGCCAACAGGGACACCGCCAACTCTCCTTCCGTCTACGGGAGTTGGTGGACGCCCTGGATCTCGACCCCACCTCCTGGTGGGCTGCCCGGCTGCTCGCCCGCACCCTCCTCCAGGTCCCGGACGCGACGCCGTACACGGAGGTGCTCCGCCTCCTGGCCGACCGTGTCGTCGCCTGGAGCCTGGGCGGGCGGCCCGTACCGTCCGAGTTCGGCCCCGCCTTCTGGACCGCCCTGCCCCTCCCGGAAGCGGAGCGCTTCGCACTGCTGCGGGAGCTGGTCCTCGCGGACCGGGAACCGTCGCAGCCGGCGTGCACCGCCGCGGGCGAGCGCCACCTGGACGCCGTGGCCCGGCTGCTCGCCGCCGCACCCGGAGCCGTACAGCCGCAGCTCACCCGCTGGTTCGACGACGAGCGGCCGCTGCCCGCGACCCCGCACGCCACCGTGGCGACCGCAGCGCAGGCCCTGCTGCACACGCACCGGCACGGGGCCCTGGACGACCTCACCGAGGTGCTCGTGGAGAGCGCGCACCCCAGGGCCGACGAGCTGCTCACCGGCCTCGCCGAGGACGAGCCCTCGGCGGTCTGCCGGGCCGTCGACCGCTGGGCCCACGACGAGCGCCCCGCCCGCCGGGCGGCCGCGGTGGCGTACGGGCTGCGCGCGGCCCCCCACGTCCGCTCGGCGGCCGACCGCGAACTGCTCCGCTACGCCGCCCTCGCCCTGCTCGCCCGCCCCGCCGACCGCACCCTGCACGGCGGCGCCCTCGCCGTCCTGGTGCGCGACCCGGACACCCGCGACCGTCATCTCGCCGAGGCCCTGCGCCACTTCGCCGACGGCGACCCGCAGTTCCCGCCCGGCGTCCTGGTCCCGGCCCTGACCAGCCACCCCGAGCCCGTCCTCGACGCTTTCCGCGCCCGTCTGCGCGGCGGCCCGGACGCCGGTGAGACGCTCCGCACGCTCGCCGACGTCACCACCCCGGCCCTGGCCCGCCGGGTCGCCGCCCTCGTCCGGGAGGCGGTGGGGCTGCGGCCGGAGACCGCCGGGCACGTGGCCGCGTACGTCGACCGATGCCTCGACCGGGGGCCCGCCGCCCGCCCCGTCCTGCTGCCCCTGGTCACCGGCCTCCTCGACGGCGGCCCCGAAGGGGTCCGGGCGGCCCTCGCCACCGTGCTCGCCGCCCCCGGCACCCCCGCCTCCCGCCCCCTGCGCCGCGAGCTGCTGGACTTCCTGCTCGCCCACGAGCACGAGCCGGACGTCCTGGACGCCGTCCTGCAGGCGGCGGCCCCGCACGGCGAGGGCCGGGACGCGGAGCTGCGCGCACTGGTCCACCGCACCGGCCTCCTCCTCGTCCGCACCCCGAACGGCGCGACCCGGTTCGACTGGGGCCTGGTCGTCCTGTCCCGGCACGTGCCCGGCTTCGCCGCACGGATGGCCCGCTGGCTGGGCGAGACCCCTCAGGACTGGGCCGCGGTGGTGGGCCCCAGCGCCCGCCGCATGATCGAGAACCTGGCGGGCGTGCGCGTACCGGCCTGAGCGCCCGCCGTGAACGTGCGCCCGGTCACAGCCCCGATGCCGATGCGGGCCCCGGGCACCCGGCATGGCACCCTTAGACCTGCACAAGAGGTCAACGGTAGACACGGACACGGGTTCGAGGAGCGGTCACAGTGCAGCGCTGGCGTGGCTTGGAGGACATTCCCCAGGACTGGGGGCGCAGCGTCGTCACCATCGGTTCCTACGACGGCGTTCACCGCGGCCACCAGCTGATCATCAAGCATGCCGTCGACCGCGCCCGCGAGCTGGGCGTCCCGGCCGTCGTCGTCACCTTCGACCCGCACCCGAGCGAGGTCGTCCGCCCCGGCAGCCACCCGCCCCTGCTCGCCGCGCACCACCGCCGTGCCGAGCTGATGGCGGAGCTGGGCGTCGACGCCTGCCTCATCCTCCCCTTCACCACCGAGTTCTCGAAGCTGTCGCCGGCCGACTTCGTCGTCAAGGTCCTGGTCGACAAGCTGCACGCCAAGTCGGTCGTCGAGGGCCCCAACTTCCGCTTCGGCCACAAGGCGGCCGGCAGCGTGGAGTTCCTCACCGAGCAGGGCAAGGTCTACGACTTCGAGGTCGAGGTCGTGGACCTGTACGTCAGCGGTGCGGCGGGCGGCGGCGAGCCGTTCTCCTCGACCCTGACCCGGCGCCTGGTAGCCGAGGGCGACGTGGCCGGCGCCCGCGAGATCCTGGGCCGCCCGCACCGGGTGGAGGGCGTGGTCGTGCGCGGCGCCCAGCGCGGCCGTGAGCTGGGCTTCCCCACGGCCAACGTCGAGACGCTCCCGCACACCGCGATCCCCGCGGACGGCGTGTACGCCGGCTATCTGCACGCGCAGGGCGAGATCATGCCCGCCGCGATCTCCGTCGGCACGAACCCGCAGTTCGACGGCACCGAGCGCACGGTGGAGGCGTACGCCATCGACCGCGTCGGCCTCGACCTGTACGGCCTGCACGTCGCCGTCGACTTCCTGGCGTACGTGCGTGGCCAGGCGAAGTTCGAGTCGCTGGAGGCCCTGCTGGAGCAGATGGCCGAGGACGTGAAGCGGTGCCGGGAGATCGTTGCCGAGGAGGCGTAGACCTGCGTTCTTCGCAGGCCTGAGTCCTCTACGACTCCTCTACGACGACGTTTCTACGACACGAAAGGGCGGCCGGTGCGGTGAGCACCGGCCGCCCTTTTTGTGCCGTCCTACTGCTGCGGAGGGGCCTGCGGAGGCTGCCCGCCCTGCGGGGGCTGCGGGTAGCCGTACAGCTCGGGCTGGGGCGGCTGTCCCTGCGGCGGCTGTCCCTGCTGGGGCGGGTACGGCTGGCCCGGGGCGGCCTGCGGGTAGGGCTGGCCCGGCTGCTGGGGCGGGTACGGCTGCGGCTGTCCCTGCTGCGGCGGGTACGGCTGACCGGGGTAGGGCTGGCCGGGGTGCTGCTGGCCCGGCATGGGCTGACCAGGCATCGGCTGGCCCGGGACCGGCTGGCCCGGCATCGCGTGGCCGGGCATCGGCGGGGCGGCCACCGGCGGCGGGTTGCCGTCGCTGGTCCACAGCCCGTGCGACTGCTGGTGGCGTACGAAGTCCTCGGCGACCATGGCGGCGAGGTTGAAGTAGGCCTCCCGCACCTTGGGCCGCATCATGTCGAGGTCGACCTCGGCACCGGCGGCCAGGTGCTCGTCGAACGGCACCACGACCACACCGCGGCAGCGCGTTTCGAAGTGCCCCACGATGTCCTCGACCTTGATCATCTTGCCGGTCTCGCGGACCCCGGAGATCACGGTGATGGACCGGGAGACCAGGTCGGCGTAGCCGTGCGCGGACAGCCAGTCCAGGGTCGTACTGGCGCTGCTGGCACCGTCGACGGACGGCGTCGAGATGATGATGAGCTGGTCGGCGAGGTCGAGCACCCCGCGCATCGCGCTGTACAGCAGACCCGTACCCGAGTCGGTCAGGATGACCGGGTACTGCCGGCCGAGCACGTCTATCGCGCGTCGGTAGTCCTCGTCGTTGAACGTGGTCGAGACGGCCGGGTCGACGTCGTTGGCGATGATCTCCAGGCCGGAGGGCGCCTGCGACGTGAAGCGGCGGATGTCCATGTACGAGTTGAGGTACGGGATCGCCTGGACCAGGTCGCGGATGGTCGCACCGGTCTCCCGGCGCACCCGTCGGCCGAGCGTGCCGGCGTCCGGGTTCGCGTCGATGGCGAGGATCTTGTCCTGCCGCTCGATGGCGAGGGTGGAGCCGAGGGCGGTGGTGGTGGTCGTCTTGCCGACACCGCCCTTGAGGCTGATGACCGCGATCCGGTAGCAGGACAGCACCGGCGTGCGGATCAGCTCCAGCTTGCGCTGCCGCTCGGCCTCCTCCTTCTTGCCGCCCAGCTTGAAGCGGGACGAGGCGGCCGTGGGTCGGCCGCTCTTCGCCTTCTGCTTCTTGGAGTTGAGCAGCCGGTCCGAGGACAGCTCCACGGCCGCGGTGTAACCCAGCGGCGCCGCACCCGGGTTGGTCATCTGCCGCTGGTCGTGCTGCACGGGCTGCGGCCAGGCGGCACCGGCACGGGGGTCGACGGCCGGCTGCGGGGCACCCTGAGCGGCCTCGGGGTTCTGCGGGGGCTGGGGCTGCTGTCCGGGCTGCGGGAATCCGTAGCCGCCGGGCTGGGCCGGGGGGTTGGGGGTGCCGGGCTGCGGGAAGCCGTAGCCGGACTGCGGGTTGGGGCCGCTGGGGGCCGGCTGTTGTCCGGGCCGGGGGAATCCGTAGCCGCCGGGCTGGGCCGGCGGGGTGGGGGTGCCGGGCTGCGGGGCGCCTTGAGCGGCTTCGGGGTTCTGCGGGGGCTGGGGCTGCTGTCCCGGCTGCGGGAAGCCGTAACCTCCGGGCTGGGCCGGGGGGTTGGGGGTGCCGGGCTGCGGGTGGGGGCCGCTGGGGGCCGACTGCTGACCGGGCTGCGGGAATCCGTAACCGCCGGGCTGAGCTGGCGGGTTGGGGGTGCCGGGCTGCGGGAAGCCGTAGCCGGACAGCGGGGTGGGACCGCTCGGGGTCGGCTGCGGCGCCGGAGGCTGCGGGAAGCCGTAACCGCCCGGCGGGGTCTGCTGCGGCGCGGGTGCCGCCGGCTGCTCCGCCGTGGGAACGGGGACGCCGGGGACCCCAGGAGCGCCCGGGATGTAGGGCTGGCCGGGCTGCGGTGCGGGCTGCGCGGGGGCCTGCGGAGTCGGCATGCCGGGCTGGTTCCAGGCGGCGGGCGCGGGCTGCGGCGCCTGCGGCTGGAACGGCGGCTGCTGGGACGGCACGGCCGGGTGCCCCGGAGCGGCCTGGGGCTGTGCCTGGGCAGCGTTCGGCTGCGGCATCGACGGGTCGGCCGGCTGCGGCTGCGCGGGCCACTGTGCGGCCGGGGTCGGGGCGGCGGGCTGGTAGGAGGGCGGCAGCGGGGGCACGTTGCCCTGCGGTGCCGGCGGGGGAGCCCAGCCCGGCTGGGCGACCGGCGCGGCTTCTGGGCCGGTGGGGGCGGATCCGGCGGCCTGTGCCGCCTCAGGGCCGGAGGGGGCAGATGCGGCGGCCTGCGCGGCTTCTGGGCCGGTGGGGGCGGACCCGGCGGCCTGTGCGGCCTCGGGGTTGGCGGGGGTGGATGCGGCGGCCTGTGCGGCTTCCGGGCCCACGGCGATGGGTCCGTCGCCCTGCGCGTCCGCGCTCGCGGCGGGAGCCTCGCCCGGCTGGGCGTCGCTGTTCTCCGCGGCAGCCGTCCGCGCCTGCGCGCTCGGTGCGGAGGCCGTCTCCGGGGACGAGCCGTCGGCCTGGGCGGCGTCGGCGCCGGCCGTGTCTGCTTCGCCGTGCTCGTGCTCACTGGCGGGCGCGGACTCGTCGCTCGTGTCCGGGAGGGCGGTCTCCGTGGCGGCCTTGTGGGCGTCCGGCTCCGTTCCCTCGGACCCGGTGTCGCCGCGGTCCGGCTCTTCGCCCACGTGCGCCGTGGCGGCAGCGGAGGAGTTGCCCTCAGCGTCCGTGTCTGTGTCCGCGTTCGCCCCCGGATCGCCGTCGCCGTCGCCGTCCCCGCTCGCCGCCGACTCGGCCGCACCGACCGGCTGTTCGGCGGAGGGCTCGCTGCCGTACGCGTGGCTGCCGGTGTCGGCGTTCGTCGCGGCCTGCTCGGCAGCGGCCGCCGCGGCCGACCGCTCCGCGATCTCCCGCTTCAGGGCGGAGGAGGAGATCCGCATGGTCGCGCCGCTGACGAGGTCTCCGCTGTCCCCCTCGGTCGGTACCAAGGGCGCGACGACAGGGGTGACCGGGGCCTCGGGCTGGGCGGCAGGCGGGGCGACGGGGGTGGCCGGGGCCGCAGGCGGGGCGGCAGGGGCGGATCCCGCCGTCCAGGCCGGCTGGAAGCCGCTACCGGGCGGCACGTCCGGAACCCCGAAGGGCTGGCCGACCGGCGGCGGAGGCACGGCGGGAGTGGCCGCCGGGGGCGGCACCGGAGCCGACGCGGGCGCACCGGACGCACCACCCGACGCGTTCTGCGTGTACCAGGCGGGCGGCGCGTAGTCGATCGTGAACTCGCCCGTCATCTCGATGCCGGACTCCGCGTCGGTCTGGTCGTCGTCGGGTGTGTCCCAACCCCCGCGGATCCCGTCCCGATCGCTGTTCACAGTTCCTCCTGGTGTGGTCGAACACCCTTGTGCCGTGCTTGGGGGCGACCGTTCCTGTCGTACGATTCGCCGGGCTTCCCCCTGGGGTCGGTTGACCCCTTTTGTCGCGGGGCGCGCATCGCCCGCTCACGGAAACTCGCGACGTGCCCGGTACCAGCCTAATCACCTCGAGCGCGGGCCCGGCAGGCCCGGCCGCCCCTTCGTGCCCGTCCGACGCGTCACACCGGGCCCGACACCTCCGCGGCGCATCTGTACGTACACCAAAACGTGACGAAGGCGCGGCGCGCTCAGCCCCCGATAGCACGCGAATTCACGCGATAGCGCGCCAGTTCCCTTGAAAACGGGCCAAGTTGGACGTCCGTCAGTCCATCCGGCGTGCCACGCCCAGCAGTCCGGTCTCGGCATCCGTCGCCCGCGTCACCACGTACTGCCGGTCCCGCTCCGTGCACCACAGCGTCACGCCGTCCGGCAGCGTGGGCAGCGACTCCAGCTCCGGACGCGGCAGCCCGAGCACGCGCCCGATCTCCGCCGCCTCGTCCGGCGACACCCGCTGCACGCCCACCAGACGCGCCTGACGCATCAACCGCGGTGCCACCGGGCTGAGATACGGCAGCAGCGTCAGCACCGACTGCCACGGCGCCGACACCACGCGCCCGCGCGGGGGCCGCATGCCGCAGTCCCGCACCACGAGCACGGGCGTGCCGGCCGAGGCGCCCTGCGGGGGCACGCGGCCGACGTCGTACACCGCGAGGCCGTTCTGCCCGCCGCCCATGGCGTGCACCATCGGCATCCAGGCCTGCGCCCGGCCCGTCTCCACGGCCACGCGGGCGCCCGTCGCGGCCGCGCGCAGCGCCATGACCTGTGCCGTCCACAGGCCGCCGATGAGCACGATGTCGTACGGCGTCGGACGGTTCACCCCGAGCACGGCGGGCTGGCCCTCGGCGTTGTCGCCGACCACCACACCGTCGTCGCCGATCGGCAGGGACAGCGCGTCGGCCTGCTCCAGGGGCAGCGCGTGCCGCGGGTGGCGGGGGCCCAGCAGGCCGAAGCCGGTGCGCAGCCGCTCGCCGAGGCCCGGCGTCGACCGGTTCGTCTCCGACGGGGCGGGCGAAGTGGTCATGGCCATCAGCGGGCACCTCCGAGCGGCAGGGTGGCGAGAACGCCGGGGAGTTGTTCACGGTCCAGGCGCGCGAGCCCGGTCCGCGTCTGCCGCGCCGCATGCTCCAGATCGCGCCGCGCGTTGGTCAGCTCCTGGTTGCTGCGGCCGGTGATCCGCAGATGGCCGGTGATGGCCACGTCCTGCTGCGCCCCCTTGGCCAGCGTCAGGCTGAAGGTCGTAGCCAGCGCGGGAACCGCCGTCAGCTGCGCCACCAACTGCGCCAGCGAGCCGCCGGATCCGCCCAGCTGGGGCCAGCGGCGCACCCAGTAGGTGGTGTGCCGGCGGTTGTCGCAGCGCCAGCTGCGGCTGGACTCCTCGGTCCGTCGCTGCGGCGCCTCGCCCCGCCCGGCCTGGGCCGCCTGGGCCGTCACCATCGGGTTGGCGCACGCGGAGGTGGCGATGGCGGCCGTCAGCTCCTCCTCGGTGAGTACGTTCGCCTGGAACCCGGCGCCGGTCAGCCGGCTCGCCAGATGCTCGGCCGAGCGGGTCAGGCACTTCTGCGCGCCCACAAGACCGCCGCCACGCGCGGCCACCGCCTCCGGGCACAGCTCGGGATCGAGCTTCAGCGCGATCCACGTGATGCGCACCGCGGGGGAGCCGGTCTGGGCCTGCAGCGGCGCGTAGTTGCTGACCACGACCGACTGCTGGGGCAGGTGCAGCGCGGGTGCGGGCTGCGTGTGCACCACGATCTGCGCCGACTCAAGGCGGATCCCGTCGACTTCGAGGACGTCCCGCACCAGGGCCAGCGGCAGCGGTCTGCGACTGCGCTCCGCGCGCAGCGCGTCGGCGCCCGACTCCACCTGGAGCACCGCGGTCAGGAAGCCGCCGTCGCCCACCATGCCGATGGGCCGCTGGTCGCGGTCGTCGCCGCGGCTGTAGCTGTACGTGCGCAGGGTCGGGTCGCACTCCACGGCGGGCGCGAGACCGGAGTCGGTGCCCGGCGGCACCGGTGTGCTCGCGGCCCGCCGTGTGCGGGCCCGCAGCGCCAGCAGGGTGCCGAGCCATTCCGGCAGGGAGCGCCCCCGGCGTCGTACGACGGCGAGCACCACGAACACGGCCGCAACGGCGCCGGCGGCCATCAACGCGACCGTACCGAGAAGCCACCCGCACACCACGAGCGCACCCGCGATCTCCAGCAGCACCAGCCGCTGCACCGCGAACGAACCGCCGCGCCCCGAACGGGACTCCAGATGCGGCGCGAAAGCGCCCTGGTACGGCGTCGGTGCCTGCTGGGCGCCCGTCCGGGAGGAAGAAGTGCCGCGACCACGCGACCGGCGCGCACCACCCGACCGTGACCCCGATTGCGATCGCGACCGGTTCCGCGTTGCGGAAGCCATCACTCCAAAACCCCCGAACTCTCCCGAAAACCCTTGCGCTCCGGTCCTTTCAAGCCCTGAGCACCCTACCCGTGCCACACGCACGTCCTAGCAACAGGCATAGTAGGGGCCGGGTCTGACAGTCGAGACACCAGAGCAACCGAGGGCGGGGGACGGATCTTCACAGGTCCCCCACGGCTCCGCAACGGGGAGAGAGCGGACACAGATGGCATCACGGCGGGACGAACTCAACGCCTACACCTTCGCGAAGCGCCGCACGCTCGCATCATTCCTGCAGCCTTCCCCCTCCGGCTCGGAGGAGGGCGCCCCCAAGCCGCTGGGCGCACTGGTGCCCGGCGCCGTCGTCGGCGTCGTGATCCTCGCGGTGTTCGGCGCGATCGGCATGTTCAGCCCGACCGCGCCCAAGGGTTGGGACACACCCGAGGAACACGTCATCGTCGCAAGCGACTCGACCACGCGGTACGTCGTCCTGAAGACCGGCAAGCAGAGCCAGCTGCACCCGGTCCTCAACATGGCCTCGGCCAAGCTCCTTCTGGACCCCAGCCACGACAGCGTCATCACCGTCGACGAGAAGGTCCTGGACAGCGGTAAGCCCCCGCACGGCGCCACCATCGGCATCCCCTACGCCCCCGACCGCCTGCCCACCTCGGACGAGGCCGAGGCCGCCAAGCGCTGGGTGGTCTGCGAACGCCCCGGTGACGGCGGCCGCGCCATCCAGAAGGCGGCGTTCGTCCTCGCGAAGAAGGAATGGGCGAAGACGGAGGGGTCGAACAAGCTCACCCACGGCGACCTGATGTACGTCGTCGCCCCGGACGGCAAGACCCAGTACGTCGTCGACGCGCGGGGCATGGCGTACCAGATCGCCAACCCGACCGACAAGGAACTGCTCAAGGCCCTCGACACCCAGGGCCGCGCCCCGCAGCGCGTCTCCCAGCAATGGCTCGACACCCTCCACAAGGGCGACCCGATCGCGATCCCGTCGATCCAGGGCACGCCCGGCGCGAAGGCCAACGCCTCCAGTCTGCTGCGGCAGTACGACAAGGTCGGCGAGGTCATCAAGGCGTACGACGGCCAGTCGATGCAGTACTACGTCGTGCTGCAGGGAAAGGTCGCGCGGATCTCCGAGTTCACGGCCACGCTCCTGCTCAACAGCGGGGACCTCATCGGCGCGGGCCAGGCCGGTGAGGCGCAGCAGGTCAGCCCCGGCGCGGTCGCCGACAGCACCACGTTCGACGGGAACAAGAACTGGCCGACGTACAAGCCGAAGACGGTGAACGACGGCGCCAGCACCACCAGCGGCCGCAACACGGTCTGCAACGTCATGCGCTCGGTCGCCGGCAACGGCGAGACCACGCTGTCGACCTGGGTGGGCACGGAATTTCCCGCCCAGCTGCCCACCGGCTCCTCCAGCGGCTACGTCACCGCCGGCTCCGGCCAGCTCTACCGCCAGTTCCAGGGCACGGCGACCGGCGCCGGCGGTGTCTTCCTGGTCACCGACACGGGCCTGCGCTACGCCCTGCAGTCCAACAGCGACAGCGCCACCGACGACCAGGGCATCGGCACCTCCGCCAAGCAGCGCAAGGAGGAGCTGAGCGAGGCGAAGATCGCCCAGACACGCCTCGGCTACGAGAACGTGAAGCCCACACCCATCCCCTTGGAGTGGTCCAGGTTCCTGCCGACGGGCCCGCGCCTGTCGGAGGCGGCGGCGCGCCAGCCGCAGGGTTCGTAGCGGAGCGGGCGGAGGAGAAGCGAACTCATGCTGAAGGCAAGGACACCGGGGACCGCGGCCCGGACGGCGGGCGTGGCCGCCGCGGTGGTCCTCACCGCGACGACCACGGTGGTCGCCCTCCCGGCCTCCCCGGCCCGGGCGGACGACGGCCAGTGCACGTTTCCGTCGAAGGACTACGCGGGCCGGCCGTGGGCGCTGCAGCGCGTCAACCTGGACGCGTTGTGGGCGCAGTCGACGGGCAAGAACGTCCGGGTGGCCGTGATCGACACCGGCGTGGACATCAAGAATCCGCAGCTCACCAAGGCCGTTGACGTGTCGAAGGGCAAGAATCTGCTGCCCATCAAGAACGCCAAGGGCGAGAAGATCGAGCGCGGCAACAACTCGGGCACCACGGACACGGTCGGCCACGGCACGCGCGTGGCCGGCATCATCGCGGCCCGCCCGGCCAAGGGAACGGGCTTCGTGGGCCTGGCCCCGGAAGCGACGATCATCCCGATCAAGCAGAACGACGCCGAGGGCGACGGCACGGCGCTCACCCTGGCCTCGGCGATCCACTACGCGGTGCAGGCGGGCGCGGACGTCATCAACATCTCCCAGGACACGGCCAACGCGGTCGAGCCGGACTCGCGCCTGAAGCAGGCCGTCGACGAGGCCCTGGGCCGGAAGGTCGTGGTCGTGGCGTCGGCCGGCAACGACGGTCTGGGCGGCAACGTCAAGCGGACGTACCCGGCGTCGTACCCGGGCGTCCTGGCGGTGGGGGCGTCCGACCGCAACAACGAACGGGCGGCCTTTTCACAGTCGGGAGATTTCGTGGGGGTCTCCGCCCCAGGTGTCGACATGATCTCCACGGTCCCGGGCCGCGGCCACTGCTCGGACAACGGCACGAGCTTCTCGGCGCCGTATGTGGCAGGCGTGGCGGCCCTGTTGAAGGCCAAGTACCCCAAGTGGACGGCCCAGGAGGTCGCCGCCCAGATCGAGCAGACCGCTGAACGCTCGATCCCCGGGCAGGACCGGCTGGTGGGCTGGGGCGTGGTGGACCCGGTGAAGGCGTTGACCGAGGTGGATCCGGAGCACCCCGTCGAGTCACCGAAGCCCGAGGACGGCGTCGCCAAGGGCGAGGCCCCCTCGGTCACGCCCCTGCACTTCGGCGAGACGGCGGACGAACGCAACTCCCGCATGGCGACATACGTCATGGTGGGAGGCCTGGTCGTGGTGGCGGGGCTGAGCGGTACGGCCGTGGCGGTACGGGACGGACGCCGCAGGCGCGGCGGGCAGCGGCCGGGCGGCCGATGGACGGCCTGACCGAGCTGAACGTCCTGGGTCTGGCCCTGACCGCCGTACTCCTGGCCATGGCCTGCGTGAAGGCGGACCGGGTACGCGCCTGGCGCTCCAGCATCAACCCGTCCGCCCCGGACCTCCCCGACTCCGCCTTCGTCGTCGCCCGCGTCATCTTCGTGACCCTGGCCGGCCTCGGCATCTACGCGGCCGTCCAGGGCTTCGGCGTCTCCGACGACATGGCGTGGGACAACAGTGAGCTGGCCGGCGCGGTGCAGCAGGCCGCCGACGACCTGGACGGCTTCACGTACCAGTCCGACGACTCGGGCAGTCCTCTCCACTTCGACGACTACGCCTCGCTGATCGAGGACAAGGTGATCCAGTACGGCGGCGGCGACGCCCCGCAGTACGGCGTGGCCGCCACCCCGGCCGACGCCAACACCCTGGACGACGCGTACTTCACGGTCACGGCGAAGGGCGCGGACGACGCGTTCTGCACGCACGTCGAGCGCAGCCGGTCGAAGAAGGACGACTACACGCCGCCGGGTATCGGTGGCGGGGAGGGGACGCTGACGTATCGGGGGTACCGGATCGGGGTGGGTATGCGGGACGGGGAGTGCTGACCTCCGTCGGGCGGATCCCGAGAAGACTGCGGCTGTTCCTGGCCGCGGCGCTGGCCCTGGGCCTGGTCGCGGCCGGTCTGACGCTGGTCCTGCGCGACCGGGGTGGCCACCTCGCCGCCAACAGGGCCCAGGTGAAGCGAGCCTGCGGAGGCCTGCTGCCGTACGACGAACTCCACGACCACATACCGGACGACGCGAGGGGAACGCTCGATCAGTACGGCACCCTGCTGCAGCCCGGTCAGGAGAGCCGCTCGCTGCTGAACTGCACCCTCGAGTGGGAGGGGCACGGCGGCCTGCACGTGGAGGCCGCGACGCTCGTCAACCACCTTCCCTACGAGCTGAAGACCGAAGACCTCCTGGCACCGGGCCACGAAGCCCCCGGCGTGACCGGCCGCCACAGCGACGAGAAGGACACGCTCTGGATCGTCGCAGAGTGCCCGAAGGGCTTGACCGGGCGGGCGCGCCCGGCGTCCCAGATGTACGTCACCGTGGGAATGGAAAAAGCATCCATACGAACGGAATTCCGCATCGCGGTGGACATCGCCGACGGCATAGCGGAACGAGAACACTGCGGAACGGCGTCCGCGCCGTCCGGCACCGCGCTGAAGGTCCCCACCCGAGTGATCGACACGTACCAGGAACACGACGCCCACGGGGGTCCGGTCGACGAGGGGGACGACTACGACTCCATCCGTGTCGACGAGCCGGGCCGGGGCATCAGGAAGTGCGGGTGGATGGCGGCCAGGGGATCGGCACCGTTGCGGGGCACCTGGATCACGACCGGTGACCTCCAGCAGTCCCGCCTGCTGAGCGTCTGCCACGCCCGGCGCTGGGACTACGAGACGGACGAGTACACCGACCCGCAGCCGGCCGACCTGGAGCCCGTCACCGCCGACGCGGCCAGCTGGGCGGGTGAGCTGGGCCGCAGCGCGTATCGCGACTACGAGCGCGACGGCGAGTACCCCGGCTTCGACGACAGACCGGACACCATCACGGACGAGGAGGCCGCACTCGCCCTCTGGGCCCGATCGGAGTGTGCGGGTGGCACGACGTACCACCGGGTCTCGGTCCGCCCGAACCTCGACCACCTCGCGGACGACGAGTCCGGCGGAATCCGTCTGACCCGCTCCCAGCGTGCAGAACTCTCCCACAGCGCACGGCGATTGATGAGCGGCTATCTGAACGCCCCTGGCGGATGGCCGAAGGCACAGCACTGCCACGACACGAAGCTGCTGGGTGAGGTCGAGGAATGGACCTGAGACGGAAGCGGGTCATCCGCAACACGGCGCTCGCGACAGCGGGAGCACTCGTGGCGCTCGGCGGCTTTCTCTGGCTGTACGGCATGAACGACCGTGCACTGGGACGAGCCTGCGGCGGCATGTTGCCCGTGGACGACGTCCGTGCGGTGCTCGGCGACGACCATCTGGACGTGAACAGCAGATCCGGCAACGGGGTCGACACCTGCGAGGTGAGCGCCGACGCCGACGGAGCCAGCGCGAGGGTGAGCATCGTCGACACGGCGCGGGTGGGTGAGGACGGCTGGATCTCTCCCGCCCTGGCCGGGGGCTCTGCCGGCGACATGCTGTCGGTGCCGGTCGGACAGGGCTGGTCCGGCGTCTTCGCCGCGGACACCGACGACGGCGAGGCAACGACCACCCTGACCCTGACCTGCGCCGAGGGCAGCAAGAAGACATCGGCCGGCAAGCCGGTCAAGGGCCTGGCGGTCTCGGTCAGGACCGAACTCGGCACGACGCTCGACAACCCCGCCGAGCGCCCCGCCTACGTCCGCATCGCCACGGGCACGGCCGCGAAGGCCGCCAAGGCGTACGGGTGCGTGACCCACCTGGGCCACCGCCCGCTTCGAACGGTCGGACTCCCGGTGACGGAAGAGGAGTTCGAGCCCCTGTCGGACGCGTCGGGCACCTGCGCCGGCATCCCCCCGGCCCCCGGTGTGACGACAGCCCGCGAGACGGCCCGCGCCGGAGCCCCGCTCGAGACCTGCCTCCTGGGAGACGACGGCCTGGGCAACCACCGTTACTCCCTGGAAGCCCACTTCGGTGCGTACGCGACTCAACTCAAAGCCGGCTACGCGGAAGCGCGGTACACCTCGGATCCCACACCGGCCGACGCGCCAAGGGGCCGACTCCGTGAAGACGGCGCGTACTGGGGGACCGCCGCCTGTCCGGTCGACGGCGGCGAGCGGGCGGTGTTCGTCGTACGCCGTACCAGTCCCAGGGGCCACGAACGGGCGACGGCAGCGGAACGCGCGTACGCGAGAACCGTCCTGCGAACCTTCGCCGAGCGGTCGGCTAAGGCGCACGGCTGTGCCGCGCCTACGACGCCCTGACCACGAAGGTCAGTTGGCCGCAGGGGAGGCCTTGTCGTCGGCCTTGATGTCGAAGTTGATCTGGTCGTCCTTGACGGAGGTCACGGTGACCGTCACTCCCAGAGTGCTGCCGTCGTTCGCCGTGAGCGTGCAACGAGTGGTGGTGCCGACCTTCCCGGCGAGGTCCTCGGGACAGGTGATCTTCGGCTTCGGCTGGCCCGTCTGCGCGGCGAGCTTCTCGGAGACCGTGGTGGCCAGCTTGTCGGCGGACAACTTCGGCGCCGACTTCTCCACGTCGACCGAGGCGGAACAGCCGACGAGCAGCACACCGGTGGCCACGGCCGAAAGGCTCCAAGCTGCTGCGGATACACGGCCTGTGGTCATGTTGGGCTCCATTTCAGGTGATCAAGAAAAGGGGGTGGCTGAAGCATACCGATGGCATTGATCCGAACTCCGTGCTGGAGCCGCTGCATGGTGCGAGCCGAAGCAATCGACGCCGCAATCCTGCAAATGATCCTCACCGGTGAGGAGATGGATCAAGAAATGTGGCCAGGAGGTGAAAGTCGGTCCCGCGCGGATGTCGGCAGACGATACCGCTGAAGGTGCCAGTGAAGGTTCCGGCGAAGGTTCCGGTGAAGGGCACGACGAATCCGGAGCCGGTCAGAGGGAAGTAACGCCGATAAATTTCAAGGTCGTTGATCATGAACCTCGTGGCGCCAAGCGGTAAGGGCCGTGTGAGGGCGGTGAGCTGGGCACATCCAGGGTTGGTGCCTTGGTGCTAGCGTATGCGAGCTAATCGCCAAGACATACGTGTCCAGGTCGGGTTGAGGAAAGGGGGACTGGGGTCTCGTGTCGACTGATCTGGGAGTGGAGCCGGGGGTCCTTAAGAAGGGCGCTTCGGATATTCTGGAATGTCTGACGCCCGTTCAGAAGGTGGACCTGAAGAGTTTGGCCGAGCAGGGTTCCGCGATCGGAGACGACTCCGCGGCCGAGGCGCTGGTCACGTTCTGCGGCACCTGGGAGCTGGGGGCCGAGTTCCTCGCCGACTGCGCGGCCTCCCTGGCAGAGGGCCTGAACTCGGCCAACAACAACTTCACGGAGACGGACCAGGCCATCCGCGACGCGGTGAATTCGGTCAAGTCGGACTTGAGTTAGAAAACTGAATCAGAGACGGGGAATCCGAATCCATGGCAACCGAGCTGGGGTCGACGACCGACCCCAAGGAGCTCGTCCCGGGTGACACTGGAAAGCTGACCGAGCTCGCCTCCACCCTCACCAGCTGGTCCAAGAAGTTCGACAAGATCGGCGACGGCCTGCGCGACCTGAAGATCACGGGCTGGAAGGGTGAGGCCAGCGACGCCTTCTGGCCCACCCTGTCCAAGGAGAAGTCCAACTGGTACCTCGCGGCCGACGCGATGTCGGGCGCGGCCGACGCGGTCACCTCGTACTCCTCCACGCTGGGATGGGCCCAGAAGCAGGCCTCGACGGCGATCGAGCAGTGGAAGTCCGGGGACCACGACGCGGCACAGACGACGCTGAACGCCGCGCGCAAGCAACTCAAACCCGAGCTCGAGAAGCTGACGAAGAAGCTCGATGACCTCGCGGGCGGTGCGGCGCACAGTCCCGGCTGGCTGACGAATGCCAGGCAGCGGGTCGACGACTGGAAGTGGATCCAGGACCACAGCGTCGGCAAGACGACCCAGAACCGGTGGAAGCTGGAGACCGAGCGCTGGCTCCCGAAGGGGGACGGCCACTACCGCGCCGACAAGGTCTGGGGCAAGGACGAGAACGGCAACTGGTTCATCAAGGACAAGCCCGAGCCCACCGGGGACGAAGAGGACGGGGCCACCCCCGCCAAGAAGACCAACCTGACCGTCAAGCTCGCCGAGTGGCAGGGCGGTGCCAACGTCGGGTCGGCGGGCGTGAACGGAGAGACGTCCTTCGCGGGTGACGGCAAGCTGAAGGGTTCGGCCGGCGTCTCGGCGCTCGGTGTCGACGGGTCCGCCGCCGCGAGCATCACCAACGGACGACTCCAGGCGGGTCTCTCGGGAAGCGCCTACCTCGCCCAGGCCTCCGTGAGCGGCAATGCCGAGTACGGCTACGCGGCGGTCCAGGCCGAGGGCAAGGCCTACGCGGGTGCCGAGGCCTCCGCGAACGTGGGCGTCGGCAAGGACGGCGTGCACGCCGGCGCCGAGGCGTTCGCCGGCGCCAAGGCCACCGGCTCGGTCTCCGGCGACGTCGCCGGCGTCGGCGCCGGTGTCGGCGGCGAGGCATGGGCGGGTGCCGGCGCGTCCGCCAGCGCCGACCTGGGCATGAAGGACGGCAAGTTCACCATCGGCGGCGAGGTCGGAGTCGGCCTGGGCATCGGCGGCAAGGTCTCCTTCGACGTCACCGTCGATCCGCACAAGGTGGTCGACTCGCTCGGTGACGCAGCCGACGCGATCGGTGACTGGTTCTAAGCTGAGCTGACGCTCATCAAGGAAGGGAGCATCATGGCGGCCACGCTGCCGGTCAAGATCTCGTTCTCGTTGCCGGAGGGCTGGCAGGCGGCGCCGCCGGACGAGGTGGGAGCACCCGGCGCAGCTTTCGTCGCGCTGCATCCCGCCTCCATCGACGGCGGGTTCACGGCGAACATCACCATCGCCGGCCGGATGCGCAACGACAACGCCACCATGTGGCAGATCGCCGACGAGTCGGTGCACCGGCTCGAACAGGCGGGAACCGTGGAGGTCGCCAAGAAGACCGAAGTGGGGACCCCGGACATCCCGGGCCTGACGGACGCCCCCGGGGTGATCCAGAACCTCCGCCTCCACACCACCCTGCGGGGCGAGCCGCTGGAGCTGCTCCAGAGCCAGGTGTACCTCGGCATGGAGGACGTCAGGAACCCGGCGAAGCGCGCGGTGATCGAACTCGTCCTCACCGCGAAGCAGAGTCAGATGGCCGAGGTGCTGGACGACTTCAAGTCCTTCCTGCGGACGGTGCGCCCGGCCGAGGAAGAATCCGACTGAACGACTGAGTGCCCGTTCTCCCGCGAACCTGCAGGCTCCGGAAGAACGGGCACTCTGACTTGTACTGAGACTTTTGCTCTGAACTCTTGCTCAGGCGGCGCTCCAGGCTTGCTCCGGAATCCGGTCCAGGACATCGCACAGATAGTTCAGCTTCTCGTCGACGGCCTGTGGAGTCAGGGGACCCCTGTACCACGTGAACAGTTCGTTCTCGCGCAGCTGGAGCGAGCCCTTCGCCTTCGGGTCGGTCACCAGATAGGGCACCACCGTCTGGCTGAGCGCGTTACGCACAAAATCCTCATCCCGGGTGATGACCCGGAAGTTCTGATCGAATTCCGGCACGCCGAGCTGCATCTTGGGCCTCCGGTCGAACAGCGTGTCCAACACACTCGGGCGCAGTATCTGCACGAACGGCCCGGAGCCAGGCGCCGTGACGATGAAAACAGACTCGATGTTGGGCTGCTTGCGCTCCCCGGTGTCCGCGCCCGACTGGAGATTCATGGACCGGTACTCGAAGTACTTGAAGGAGCGGCCGCGGAACACTCCCGTGGTGTAGTGCCAGGCTCGCAGATTGCTCCCACGACCCGGAAAGGGCCGCACACCACAATACTGATCGATCTGCCCCTGCACGCGCTTCTGGTATGTCCACCCACGTTCCGGTGCGATCCGGGCAAGCTGCTCATAGCCCTTCCTGATCCGCGCATCCTTCTTACGCCCACGCGTCGACACCGTGAACACGAGGATGAACAATCCCGCGATGAAGGCGAACAGCGACCACTTGATCAGTTCCCCAGCCCAATGCTCCATGGGTCCGATTATGGCGGACGGGGGTGAGGTGGTGAACGGAGGCTTCCGCTTGGTCGCAGGCACGGAGACGTTGACGGGGGCTCATCCAGGAGTAGATCGCTCACGCAAGCTTCCGGAGAGAGGGTTCCGTGGACCTCGCGAAGACGGCGTGCGCACTCAGTGAAGATTCATGGTGTTCAAGTGCGCAGATCCACGGGGCCGGCACTGCGCCGGGTAGCCCACTCACTCATGCACGAAGTCATTCCTCGTACCCGGGCCAATTGACCTTGCTGATTGAAGGAACCGAACTCGGGAGATTGGTGTCGTTCTTGCAGCCGGCCAGTTTGGCGACGTGGTGCGCCAGCTGGAGCACGACGTCCAGGCCGACCTTGCGAGCCTCGGCCGCGGACAGGCCGCTTCCCTTCATGGGCCGCGCCAAGACATCGACCTTTATGTATTTGTCCCGCTTCATGTATGCAGGTGCGTCGGCAGGAAGATCGGCGGTGCACTCGAAGAACACCACCTGCGAGGCCCTGAGGTAGTACGCGAGGACGCCCATGCTCATCCGGGTACGAGGCTCGTCCCCCTGCGCGTCGGACGTGGGGAGGTCTTTGATCGGGAGAGCGTCATGGTTCCAGGCGATGTCGACATCGAGAACAGTGTCCAGCGAGCCGTCGCTTCGCGCCTCGTATTGGCAATGGCTCGGATAGTGTTCGTCGACCACCCGGAAGTCATCCTGTTGATGCAGGAGTTTGTTGCCCGGCCCAAGAAGCTTCTGCAGGGTTGCCTGATTCGGCGTTCCGTTCCAGCACGGTTTGGCCGGGGCCTCGAGCGCATCGGCATGGCCGTCGTCGGAGCGGGTCAACGAGACATAGATGCCCGCTCCGAGGACCGCCAGTATCACTACGACGCAGAGTGCTTTCGCTCTGCCGGACATTCTTCCGAGGCTCATGTCTTCCCTGCTTGGTTGCTCGCGCTACGAAGCTACGTCAACTGATACTGAAATCAAGGTCACTTCGGAGGGTTTCGCTTGTAGTGGTCCTTCGCCTCGCGCTGAAGCTCCTTGCCGTGGTCGAAGCCCTCGCCGGTCTGTTGCGTCACGGCGCGATGCATGTCCGTCGGATCCACACCGTCCGGGGTGCCGGTGACTTGAAGTGCGTTCGACGCCTGGTCAAGAGCGTTCTGACGGGCGTTGAAGGAAGACTCACCCGCTGTGCGTGCCGTCTCGGCAGCGGTGTTCCGTTCTGCTCCCTCGACCATCTTGCCCACAACCACTTCGGTTACGCCATTGATGACCTCTCCGGCGATGGGTACGCGCTCGGTCGCCAAACCAACCGTGGAGCCGAAGGCGGTGTTGAACATGTCCGCCCGCTTCTGCAACGCGTCGTTGTAGTCCTGGTCGCTCTGCTGGCCTCCGGTAACAATCTGGTCGTGCCGGGCTCCAGACAGGATGCCCTCGACCGTGCCTGTGTTGTAGGCGATGTGCTTCAGGTTCTCGGACGGGGTTCCCGTGTACTTCTCTGGATGCGCGGTGGCGTCGTGCATCACCCGGGCCGAATAGTTCTCTGCCCCCAAGGTGGCTTCGGCATAGCCGTCAGGGTTCCTGCCGACGGTGTCGAGGAACTCCGTGGTGGCGAGCGCACTCGTGAACTTCTTCGGACTGCCGTAGAGACCGTCGAAGTCGTTGGACTGGCTCAGCGTCGAATTGACCTCGGGCATGTACTCGCCGGCCATCCGCCCGAGGCTGTCGGCCATCGTGTCGTCGGCCAGCTTGGGGTTCGCCGCGACGGCGTTGATGACCTGGTCCATGATGTCCTGGCGCTGTTCTTCGTGCTCGGGGTGAGCACCGACGTCGCCGTGGTCGTACGGGAGCCCGGACACCGCCGCTTCGAGGGCGTGGCCCAGCGCGTCCTTGCCATAGATCTCAGGGTCCTTGGCTGCGAAGGGAGCGGTCATGTCAGGAATCCACTCGCGAGCGCCGTCGCCTTTGCCATCCGCCCCCATCCCCATTAGATAGTCGAGATTGGTCATCTGTTTGCCCGACCCGGCGACGTTGGCATGGAAGAAGCCGGTCGCTGCATCCGGATTGTGACCATAGGCCTCCAGGAGGCCCGTGATCGGATCCCAGCCGCGGCCGCCTTCCTTGTCGGCGTTCAGACCGAAATCCTTCATGCTCGCGTAACTTCCGTCGGGACGGCCCCAGGATCCGCCTTCCCGCTCGTACGCGATCATGTCGTTGCCGACCTTGTCGAGGAAGCTCTTCGGGTACTCCCCGTGCCGCAGAAGCGTGCCGAGCACCTGATACCCCTTGGGAACCATCTGGTTACCCTGCATCTGGAGATCGAGGTCACTGCGTCCGGCGCGCATGAGTTCGTCGGTCCACTTGTCCCCCAAGCCGGGAGCCGCGGTGGCAAGCGCCGTGCCCATGCTGTCCTGGATGCTTCTGGCAAGACGCAGTTGCTCCCCGCCCTCCGCGGTGCCATCGAGTGAGAGCTGAGCCTGGAACCGGAGTGCCCCCTCCTGTCCGAGGCCGCGGTACAGATCGGTCGCGAACTCCTTGTCGTCCGCGTTGTACTTGAGGAGTGTCTGGAGTTCCCGCAGCTCTTCTGTAGGGAGCTCCTTGCCCTCCTTGTAGAGCCGCAGGCTCCTTTTGGCCAACTCCTCGGCTCGTTGCTCCTGGGCATCGTCGAGCGACTTGTAGTTCTCGTGACCGAAGTTGAACTGGTCGCTGCCGTGGCTCTTGCGCAGCGCCCGACTCACCGAGTCATCGATCTCCCGCGCCTGCGCAATGATCTCGGCGATGCGATCGGCGAGCTCTTGTGCCGTGTTGAGTTCGCTCTGGGTGTGGGTGTCGTCGGTGGTGCGATCGTGCGGGTAGAAGACGTGGACATTCCCGTCGCCCGTGTCGGTCACCCTGAGCCCCAGTTGGGGTGCCTCTGTATGTAGGGCCGTGTTCAGCTTCTTCTGGAGCTCCACAATCTCGTTGCAGGCATCGTCGAGGAGCTGGTAGATGCTCGAGGCCTCAGCGTGAGCGTCCCTGAACTCCTTGGCCGTCTTCTTGACGAACTGCCGTGTCACGTCGGAGTTCGCGCCGGCCCATCGGGCGCCCTCCGACTTCGCAAGCAGACCCTTCTCGGCTCTGTCCGCGAGCTTCTCGAGAATGTCGACAGTCTTCTTCCAGTGGCCGACAGAGGTCTTCAGCTTCCCGAGTTTGACTTCGGACAGGTTCGTCATGGTGATGCCGGACACAGCAGCCCCCGCTACTTGAAGTATTTGTCGAGCTCCGAGACCGACCTGCCGGACCCGTCCCTGCCTTTGACCGCCGCTGCGATTTCCGCGTCATCGTTCGCGTGCAGCTTGTTCGAGAAGTCGAGGTGGTTCGAGATGAGAGCGCAGGCGTCCAGTAGTGATTTAACCTGACTCGTCCACATCTCGACGGTCAGCGAAAGGCTCTCGCCCAAGGTGAAATTCGAGTTAGACAGTTCGGTCGCCGCCTGCATCGTGGAACCGGAGCCGTGCGCGTCCACTCCCATGCGGGTCACATCTGCCTGATCGTGCAGGTCACTGTGCAGCGCAAAGGCCTCATGTCCGACGACGCCCAAGTCGTCCTGGTACACGACCAGGTCCCCGCCACCTCCCCCGCCACCGCCGTCGGCGGGCAGCTGATTGAGGCGCATGTGCGTTGAACGCCTCTCGGCGGCCTCGGACTTCAGCTGCTCCCACTCGTCCCATGCCATCCGACAGGATCCTTCCCCGTGGCCGTGCTCGACTGCTTGCTGCCCTCGTCGAACCATCTGAGACTCCGGCAGAGTCTGAAGCACGCTAGCAAGACCGGTTCGTACCGCACGGGCGTTGCTGCGGAGTCGTGATCAGTCGCGTGTGGAAGTTTTGCGAAGATCGCAAACTGGGGCGCATGGTCAGTGCTGTTCGCGGTCACGATCGATCGGCACCTTGAAGCGCGGGTGGCGAGGTGTCCGTACACCCGCCCGTCACAGACGTGCAAATCGGGCAAAGCGCTGGGCCTGGTTCAGGCTTGTAACTGAGTCAACACATACGCCGGTTGGACCCGTTGGACAGGTTGACTACAGTGGTAAACGCGTTGTGAGACGCGGCTCGCTTTGCGATCGTACGGCGAGTGGGTGGTCGGTCTCGATCCCGTCGGGGCCGATGGTGTACGGGGAAACGGGGAGGAACATGAGCGGGGGCGGGTCAGGGCCGAACCTGGAGGCCAGCCGGGACGCGCTGAAGAAGTTCGTGGGGCGGGTGGACGCCGTGCTTCGTCAGCTCGAAGAGTCCGCCGGCAACCCGACGAGGGTTGATGCGCAGCGGATCAGGCCCGCGTCTCTGACTTCGGGGCCAGCAAGCATCTTCCCTGAGGCGCACGATCTGTACAACCAGTACAAGCGAGTCCATAAAGAGCTCACGGACCTGTCCAAGAGCCTGCATCTGCAGATCGAGGCGATGGGTATCGCGGTTGATGGTGCGCGCCATGGCTTCGACGAGCTCGAAGAGGAACAGCGTCAGCGGTTCTGGGCGATCCAGGAGCACATCCGGGACAGCCAGGATGTGAAGGACGGCAAGCAGCACGCCGGCAACGACGCCAAGAGCGGTGCGGAGTTGTAACGATGACTGACAAGCACGACGCCGATCTGAAGCGAGTCGGCAATCAGAACGACGCCACCGACTGGGTTCGCGGTTACGAGAGCAGTCCGCACAGCGGGTTCCTTCTCGGAATGGTTGACGTGGCCATCAGGGCCACACCCGTCGGGCGAGCGGTCGCTACTCGCACGGACTTCGGCAAGAGCGATCTCCCTCTCAACAAGATGATCGACCTGGTCGAGCAGATGGACCCGGAGGATCTCGAGACCTCCGGCAAGGCCCTATGGGATGCGCGCGACGCCATCAAGTCAGCAGCCGACGACCTTCATGCCTACATCGAGGGTGTGCACTGGGTTGGCCAATCGGGCAGTGACTTCCGTACCTGGGGCAGGGATCTCGTCAAAAACGCGCACCACCTGACCGAGTTCGCCGGAGCGGCAGGCGACGAGATCACGGCTGCCGCAGTGGGCCTTGCCGCCGTCCGCGGAGCCATGCCCCCTCGTGACACGGAAGCGAACCGGACGCGGCCCAAGGATTTCACGGCGGCCGAGAAGGCGGCGGACAAAGAGGGGTACGCCACTGCCGTAAAGGTGGAGAAGGACCGCCAAGAGGCGATCAACCAGATGAACCGGTTGGCGTCGTACTACGCGGTGTCCGAAGAGGTGCTGTCGTCCTTGCCCACCAAGGAGAAGACACCGAACTTCACGACCATGCCGCCTAACGTGGGGGTTCCCGAGCCCACGAAGAGGTACGGCGTCGGTGGTTCGGGGGCCTCCACGGGCTCGGGCTCGCAGGGGGGTACCGGATCGGTATCAAGCGGCAGCCATCACGTGACGGCGCCGAGCGGTGACGTCCCCAGGCACGTCACAAGCGACAGCCCGACGCCCACCCAGCACATCCCCGACAAGATTCCGCATCCCGACCAACCTGTCGGCACGCACATCGACACCACTGGCACGCTGCCTCCGCCCACGACTACCACGTCTGGGCCCAGCCACACTCCGCCGGTCACGGGCACTCCTCCCACGAGTGGCGGTCAGCCCAATGTGTTCGACGGTGGTGGATTCAGGCTCCCCATGCCCAATGCCACTCCTGGCAGGGGCCTGAGCGGCGCCGGCGGTCTCCGTACTCCTTCGTCCACACAGGGGCGCGCGAGTACGTCCGGCCTGACGAACCAGGGCTCCGGGCGTGCCACGGCGCGAGGGCCTATGGACCAGATGGGCCGCGCCACGTCGACCGGTCAGTCCGCTGGCAAGAGCACCGGTTCCGGACCGAGGTCGTCCCCGATGGGCCGAGGAGTCACGGGGGGTACGCCCCGACCTGGGGGCACGGCGGCACCACGTACGAGCAGCGGGCCGACCACTGGCGCCGGCCGGACCAACGGAGTTGTCGGAGGACGGCCGTCCACCACGAATCCGTTGTCGAAGAATGGGTCGAGGATCCCTCGCGGCACCGTCATCGGTGGCGAGGAAGCGGCCAACTCCCGGCCCACGACTGCTCGGCTCGGCCAGCGCGGTGTCTTCGGAACGCCTGAGTCCACGGCGCGGCCCGGTTCGGGCACGGCGGGTTCCCGTGGCGCTTCGGGATCGTCCGAGGCCGTTACCGGCAGGCCGACCGCGCGCAACTCCGTGGCAAGCGCTGAGCGCAACGGCATGACCAGTGGTGGTGCCGGTCTCACGCGCGGCGCCGGCCACAACGGAAAGCCCGGCGACGAGCGGAAGACGGAGGGATCGCCGCGGCCCGACTACCTGGTCGAGGACGAAGAGACACACCTGCCCGACAAGCCCCGGCGTGATGTGCCGCCGGTGGTCAACTGAGCGCGAGCGAGGACACGAAAGACGATGAAGTCAGGGATCAGCCGACGAGCCGAGCAGGCCACGGTTCACGGAACGCGTCGCGGTAGACGAGTGCGTGCTGTGGCCGCGGTCGTCGGAGCCCTGGCCGCCACCACGGTGGGCTTGGCTCCGAGTGCCGTCGCGGACGACGTTCAGTCGAAGCAGTGGTACCTCGGTCCGATGCAGGCCGAAAAGATGTGGGAGGTCAGCACTGGGAAGGGCGTGAAGGTCGCTGTCATCGACAGCGGAGTGAACGCGAACACCTCGTCGCTCAAGGGACAGGTCCTGACGGACGAAGTTCCGAAATCAGTCGCGTACCGGGCCACCGACGATTACGACGGCCATGGCACAACCATTGCCGAGTTGATCGCGGGTACTGGAGCAGGCGGCGGCCTGAAGGGTCTGGCGCCTGGAGCGAAGATCATCCCGATCCGTGTCAGGTTCGAGGATCTGAAGGGTAGCGCGGAGGAGCTGAAGAGGACGGCTGACACCACCACCGCCATTCGGGCGGCAGCTGACACTGACGCGAAGATCATCAACATGTCCTTCGGTTCTGATGGGCCTGACTCCGACGAACAGGCTGCTATCGATTACGCCGCTTCGAAGGGAAAGCTGCTGATTGCCGCAGTCGGTAATGATGGCGAGAAAGGCGGTCACATCGGTTATCCGGCAGCTGACGACTACGTAGTCGGTGTCGCTTCGACCGATGCATCCGGCACGGTTTCCAAGTTCTCCTCGTCCGGCGGCTACATCGACCTCTCGGCCCCGGGCCAGAACTTCCCCGGCTGGTGCGACGGCACCTTCCGCTCGTACTGCGACAACATGAATGGCACGAGTTCGGCCGCCGCGATCGCGTCAGGCTCCGCCGCCCTGATCTGGTCAGCACACCCCGACTGGACGGTGAACCAGGTCACCCGGGCGCTGATCGACACAGCCGGCCGTAGCTGGCCGAAGAACAAACCGAGCACATACCTTGGCTACGGTGCCATTCGCCCCCGCGCGGTGCTGGCGAACCCCAACTACAACCCCGGCCCGGCGAACGTCGATCCGCTCCGCAAGGAGAACGGCGGGGACGTGTTGGCCAAGTCGGGAAGCTCCTCCTCGTCTTCCAACTCGACCTCGCCCTCCCCTTCTGCATCAACCCCGTCACAAGCCCCGGAAAAGGGTTCTAGTGGCGCTACTTCAGCGGCAGGATCAAGCACGGAATCGTCGAGCGACAGCAAGAGCAACACCCTCTGGATCGCGCTCGGCGCCATCGCCGCGGTCGTCGTGATCGGCGGCGGAGGCCTGGCCGTCATGCGGGCGCGACGCGCCAAGTGATGTGATCAGTCGTCAACAGACGTAGCAGCCCTGTGCTGTTCGGGCAGAACAGGGACTTCGTACTCACTCTGCCGAGCAACAAGCGCAGCGGTGAGCCGAAACCATCAGATCAACAACGGACACACGAAAGGCAGGGCCGATCATGGCCGGCGGAAAGCAGAAGCTCGAAGATGCCGCAGTAGTCCACCTGCAGAAGCAGATGGCCGAGAAGTACGAGGGCATCCAGAAGCGGGTGCACGGGCTTCAGGGCGTCATCGACGGCCTCGAGGGCCAGTGGCAGGGTATCGGCCGTGCCGCCTTCGACAAGAAGCAGTTCGAGATCAACGAGTCGCTGCGCAACATCGGCAACATCCTCGGTGACGTCATCGAGGCGATGACCTCGACGCGCAACATCAAGGACAGCAAGGAAGACGAGGTGCGCGCGGCGGTCAACAAGATCGACCTCCAGGACGGCGCTCCCACCGTTCCGACGTCTTCCCTCAGCTCCTACTGAGTCGAGCGAGACACAGCACATCTGCCGGGCAGCCGGCGCACCCACCAGCTACACATCAGCGAGACGAGGGAACAGGCATGGCCAACAACGCTGAGGGACTGTCAGTCACTTATGACGGGCTCGACGTCGCGGCAACCAAGATCGGTAACGAGGCGAGCACGCTCGAGCAGGACCTGCAGGAGCTCCGCAAGATGGTCGTGAGCAGCCTGCAGTACTGGGAGGGCGAGGCCCAGGGCACCTTCAACGAGAAGCTGCACCGCTGGGACAAGGAGGCGAACGACATCCACCAGGCCCTGACCGGCATCGGCCACGTCGTCGCCCAGTCCGGCGGTACGTACATGGAAGGTGACAAGAAGGCGGCCTCCTACTTCCGGTAGGCCGAGCCTCGCAATAGCAACTCCAGGGTGGGCGCGCGCGGGAGGCGCCCACCCTGTCGTTGGTCCGCAGCCCGATCTCGCACTGGTCGCCCGATTCTGTGTCGCGGCTGAGGCGTCGGGAAGCGCACAGACAAGGACTGGGAATCAGGTGCATGCGACAACCGCCGGATCCGGTGAAGCGCAGCAGGGCGTCTCGGCCTCCCGGCGGATCGGCCCCTACGTCCTGATCACCGCGCTGGACGACCCCCGTAGCCGTATCCCGGTGCCGGAGCGGCGCCACATCGCCCGCAGCGCCGACGGTGAGCACACCGTCCTGCTCAGCACTCCGCTCGCAGGCACCGATCCACAGCGCTTCATGGCGGAAGCCGAGGCCTCTCGTTACCTCCTCGGTCAGTTCATGACGCCCGCCGTCACATACGCCGCCTCCGGGGAAGCCGCCTGGCACGCCCGCCCCTATCTCCCCGCGCTTCCTCTTCCCACCGCAGTCGCCGTGCACGGCGGCCCACTTCCCGAGCGCACCGTCCGGGCCCTTGGCGCCGCTCTTGCCGAAGCTCTGGTCGTCGCCCACGGGCAGGGCCTGACGTACGCCGGTGTGTCCCCGGCGGCCGTGCTGCTCGCCGCCGACGGGCCACGCCTCACCTGCTTCGGAGCCGTACGGGCCGCGGCCCCGGACGACACGGCCCGTTCCGGCCTGCCGGGACTGGAGCAGGGCAGCCTGCCACCCGAGCAGGCGTCCGGCGGGCGGCCACGGCCACTGGGCGATGTGTACGCTCTGGGCGCGACGCTCGCCTATGCCGCCACCGGTCACACCATGCCCGAACGCGACGAGCTTCCTTCCGCACTGCGTACCGTCGTCAGTCGCTGTCTGGCCCGCGACCCCGGGACGAGGCCTCAGCTGGCCGAGTTGCTCGACCTGTTCGCCCCGACCGCGCCGACTGCCTCCGCCGTGGCCCAGGTGCCGGCCGATGCCGGGTTCGCGACCAGAACCGCCGCGCTGCTCGGCTCGGGCTGGCTGCCGAGCCGCGTGATCGCCGCCATCGCCCACCAGTCGGCCGCCGTACTCAGCGCCGATATCCCGCGCTCCACCGTGCCCACCTCACGCCAGGACTGACGACCACCGCCATGCCCACTCCGCTCACTCATGACGACCCGCAAGCGTTCGGACCGTACCGCCCGATCGCCCGCCTCGGCAGCGGCGGCATGGGCACGGTCTACCTGGCGCGCTCGGGCGGTGGACGGACCGTCGCGGTCAAGACGATGCACGCCGGCATCGCCTCGGACGCCAGCGCCCGAACCCGGTTCCGGCTGGAGGCCGATGCCGCGCGCGTCATCGGAGGGCGGCACGGCGCCCAGGTCGTGGAGGCGGACACGCAGGCCGAGACACCCTGGATCGCCACCGAGTACGTACTCGGTCCGCCGCTCGACGAGGCGGTCGAACTGGCCGGATCGCTCCCCGAGGCGACCGTGCGTGCCCTCGGAGCGGCTCTGTGCGGGGCGCTCGGCCAGCTGCACAGCACCGAAGTGGTCCACCGCGACCTCAAGCCGTCCAACATCCTGGTCACGGCCTACGGGCCGAAGGTCATCGACTTCGGCATCGCGCGCGCGATCGGCGACGACCGTCTCACCAGAGTCGGGGCGGCCGTGGGCACTCCGGCGTTCATGTCACCGGAGCAGGCGAGCGGTGAGGAACACACCGGGGCGGGCGACGTGTTCGCGCTGGCCGGAGTGCTCGTCTACGCCGCCACCGGCCGTGCACCGTTCGGCCACGGTCAGACCGCCGACCTTCTCTACCGGGTCCGGTACGGCGATCCGGACCTGAGCGACGTACCCGCCGCCCTGGTCGCGATTCTCGGCCCGTGCCTCGACAAGAACCCGTTCCGCCGACCGACCACCGCGGCACTCGCCGCTCAACTCCACGACGGATCCGGTGAGTTCGCAGAGCACCTGCCGGACGCACTGCTCGCGGAGATCGCCCGCCGTGCCACCGAGGTCTGGCAGGTCACCCCTCAGCGACTCCCCGCACCGTCGGTACCGTACGCGCAGTCGCCGGCCGCACCTGCCGCGCAGATGTCCCGTCGCCGACTGCTGCTGGCGGGCAGTGGAGGGGCCCTCAGCGCGGCGGCCGCAGGGGCGGGAGCCTGGGCGTGGAGCCGGCGGTCCGGATCGCACGGGAAGCAGCCCGTCGCGAGTCCCAGTAATAGCCTGCTGCCGAAGAAGAAGCTCGACTCGATCTGGCAGATCCAGGTCGCCGATCCGCCGTACGGCACGGTCCCACCCGCACAGCCGCTCGCCGTCGGAGACCTCGTAACGCTGGTGGCCGGTACCGGTCTGGGCGGAATCGACGCCGGCTCGGGGCAGATCCGGTGGACGTCGGGGCAGATGGAGATCCACTGGCAGTTCGCCACGGACGGCGAGCGCCTCATCCGCATGGTGGCCCCGCCAGGATCTGACGGAAACGCGGGCAAGCCCGGCGGCTTTCCGCTCATCCTGGCGTCCGTCGACATCGACACGGGCGTGGCCGCCGAGCCGTTCGCCCAGCTCACGGACTTCAACGGGGTCATCGATGAGAACCAGGTGCTGTGCACGGCCGATGGCGTCGTGTATGCGGCGGCGGGCCAGGGGAAGTACGACGTTGCGTACTTCCGGGCGTCCCAGTCCTGGTCCGTCTTCGCCGTCGACATCGGCACGGGGAAGAAGCTGTGGGCCGCGCCGCTGCCCTCACGACCGGACAAGACCGACCGCCTGCACTTCCTCACGGCCCGAGTCGTCGGCCACAACCTGGTGGCCTTGCAGGAGACGAACGCCGGCAAGGTGCGCATCGTCGTACGGGACGTCCGGACGGGTGCGGTGCGTTGGGACAAGCCGTTCGACGGCGTCGCACCCGGCCGCGTCTACGCGCCGCTGGCGACGGACGCCCAGAATCTGTACGTGGGTACCGGCCGGCTGCGGGCGTTGCGGCTGAGCGACGGCGCTCAGGTGTGGGACTCCAGGACGGAGCGCCCCGGACGCACGTACGGTCCCCCGGCGGTCAAGGACGGCGTGATTTACGCCGTCGAGAAGGGTCTCGGCCTCGTCGCCTTCGATTCCCGCAGCGGGCAGGTGCTGTGGAAGGAGAAGGGCGGCGAGGGAACGAAGGCGGATGTGTCCGCCGCGCCGGTGATCGGCACGGATTATGCATACAGCAAGCGCTCTTCGGCTCTCTGGGCGATCGATCTCTCGTCGCACACGCCCACGGCCTCCTACAAGACCACCGGGGACCGCTTCATCGCCCATGAGAAGGCCAAGGTGACCATCGCGCTGGGCGGCAAGTTCCTCGCGGCGTTCCCCCTGAAGTGAGCGGTCGTTCCCCGATGGGCAGAAGAGAAAGCAGTCAGCGATGAATCCCCTGGGTGTCGGCGACCCGATCCGCCTCGGGCCGTACCGCATGCTCGGCGTGCTGGGCGAGGGTGGCATGGGCAAGGTGTACGCCGGCCAGGACGGCGCTGGGACCATCGCGGCGATCAAGGTGCTCCGCCCGGAACTGGCCCACGACGCAAATCTCGCCCAGCGTTTCGTACGTGAGGCGCTCGCGGCGCAGGCCGTGCGAAGCCCGGGTGTGGCGGCGGTCCTGGGCGCGCAGACCGAGGGCGGGCGCCCTTGGATCGCCACCGAGTTCCTCGCCGGACCGACCCTGGACCAGGCGGTCGACAAGCATGGACCGCTCGATGAGACGAGCGTGCGCGCCTTGGCGGCGTCGATCGCACAGACCCTCGCGGACATCCACGCCGCGGGTTTCATTCATCGTGACCTCAAACCCCAGAACATCGTCCTGACGTCGACCGGGCCACGGGTCATCGACTTCGGCATCGCCCGCCCCGAGCACGGCCTGACGCTCACCACCACCGGCCAGATCCCCGTCACGCCGGGGTACGGCGCCCCTGAGCAGGTGCTGGGGCGGCGAGTGACACCCGCTGCGGACGTGTTCTCCCTGGGCGCAGTCCTCGTCTACGCGGCCACCGGCCGACGCGCGTTCGAGGGGGCCCACGTGGCCGCCGTACAGTACGAGGTCGTCCACGGCGAACCGCGCTGGGACGGCCTGCCCCCTCAGCTGCACACGCTCGTCGCCCCCTGTCTGGCCAAGGACGGTGCGTCACGGCCGGCCCCGGGGCAGATCGCCACGGCATTCGCTCCACCGAAGAACAGCGGCCGCGTGTGGCAGCGCGGCCCGGTCGGGGACGAGATCAAGGAGCGGGAACGCCAGGTACGTCAGCTCACCGCGCCGCCCACGACGGGCTCCTCGACGACCGTGACGAGGCGCCGTCTGCTCACGGGCCTCGCCGCCGGCGGCACGGTGCTCGCCGCGGGGGGAGGTACGACGGGATGGTGGCTGCTCCGGCAGCAGGCGCGCCAGGACCAGAAGGACAGCCTGTTCGACATCCCTCCTGCCGTGACGACACCGAAGGCCCGGCTGCTCGTCGCAGATGACGGTGACTACATCGTCGGCGGGTCACCCAAAGCGCTGTGGAGCCGTCGCGAGATCATCGACCAGGATTCCGCCGCTCCGCTGCCCGTGCGGGACGTCGTCGTGATCGGGGACTACGGCTACGGCAAACGCGGGATCGCGGCCTACAACGTCGTGGACGGAAAACGGCGCTGGGCGGCACGAGATGTACAGCCGGATCACTACCTCTCGCTCTCCGACCGCTTGATCGTCGCCGTCGACGCCGAAGGAACTCTGCATACGTTCGTGCCGTCCACCGGCGAGCGCAAGTGGACCGCGGCAGCCGACGCCGCGGCTGTCGTGGCCGCCGACGACAGGGCCGTCTACGTCATGACGAAGGACCACCGGCTACGCAGCGTGGGCCGCTCGGATGCCAAGGTCCGCTGGACGGCACAAATCCCGTCCGAACACCGCGGAAAGATCTCCGCGAGGGTAGCCGTCGGCCGCGGACGTCTGGTGCTCCCGACGGTCGACGGCCACGTACTGGCCATGGCGACAGGTGATGGCCGCCTGGTGTGGCAGCGGCGCAACCAGGCGAAAGAGGTCTCGATCAATCCCGTCGTGCGGGACGGCGTCGTGTACCTCAACGGCAGGACATTGGCCGCACTGAGACTCATCGACGGCAAGGAGATCTGGAGCAAGACGACCAGAGACATGTACGAGGCCCCGGCGGAATGGGGTCCGGTGAGTGTCCACGGAGACTCGGTCTACGCGGACGGCGGGATGTTCCCCCAACGCCGGAGCACCGTCGACGGCCGTAACATCTGGACCTCTCGTATGGGTGGCGGCAGCGACAGCTCCGTGCTCGTCCAAGGCACCGGAGTGTGGATGATCGACCGTGAGTACCGCACCGTCGTCAACACCGTGAACTTGGACGACGGGTTGTCGGTCTGGTCCTACGAACTGCCCGAAGCCAAGCAGCATGCGATCGCAGTCGCCGGCAACAGGGTGTTCATCAGAAACGACAGCTCGCTCTACGCGTTGCCAGTGTTCTGAAGGCCTCGGTGAGACATAGACGGAAGGCGACAAGAGCCGTCAGAAGACCGGCATGGCCACAGCCTCTCCGCCATTGAGGAGAAAGACCCGGTTGCCCGCTGCCGCCATGCGCCAGGTGCCGCCACGCTCGGGTTTGTATGTCCAAGCTCGGTCGCCGGTGTCCTTGTTGAGGGCGGTGACGCCTTTGGTGTCGCCCCCCTCGACCAACCACATCGAGTGACCTTGGATGAGTGGGGCGGCCATAGGCGCGTCGTCGCCCTCGGGTGCCGCATACCAGTCGGAGTCTTCGTCGCCCGTACCCGCCGAGAAGCGAACAGGACGTTGGTCATATGTGGACCATTCGCCACCGCCGTCCACGGACAGAACGTAATCCCCCTCCAGAATCGGCGGGCCCCAGGTACCAAGGGCTTTCCAGACCTCTTCTCCGTCACTCAGACGGCACGCTATGAGGTCATTGCCGCCCAGATACACCGTCTCGTCGGCGATGAGGGGAGCGAAGGCCGTCCCCTTGTTCTGTCCCGTCAGGTCCCATGCCTTCTTGCCTGTCCTTGAGTTGAAGGCGAAGACGGTGCCGTCCTCGCAGGACACGACCAGATAGCCGTCGGCGGCGGCGGCCTCGGCGGTCTTTCCGATGGGTGCGACGTAGGCGGTGGGCGCCGGCCATCTGTTCTTGTGGCTGGTCCTGTCCACTGCGCGCAGATTGTCGTCGGCTGTTGCGGCATACACGGTGGAACCGTCGGAAGCGAGCACCCGTGTCACCCCGAGCGAGACGCTCCACAAGCGCTCGCTGGTGGACGCGTCGTGGATGTGAAGATTGCCCTTCCCGTCGACAGCTGCGAACTGAGTGCGGCCTACTGCCACATACCGTGCGGTGGCGTCGATGTCGGGCAACGCCCACTTCTCCGTACCGTCCGTGATCTTGCGTGCGGTCAGTCCGCCGTCTGCTGAGGCGAAGATCACCACGTCGCGCAGCACCAGCGGTGCGGGGGAGTCCGTGGCGGCCACCTTGAGCGGGCCCCAGAAGGGCCGAGGCGGCTTGTTGTCGTAGTAGTTGCCCGAGCTCGGATCCTTGATGAGCTTGGCGGGCGGGGCGTCTCCGGCTGGCGGGAAGTCGTCGCGCAACATCCACCACGCCGTCGTACCTCCGCCCGCGGCAAGAAGCGCACCGCCCGCTCCGAGCCCGGCAAGGAACCGGCGCCGGGACGCTCCCGATCGCCGTTCGCTCCCCACAACGGTCGTGTACTGCTTGGTCTGAGTCTCGTGATGCTTGATCACTTCGGCGACTCGACCCCGTTGCCACACCCGTTGTGCTCCTCGCGGCGGGGCGAAGGCAGTGGAGATCTGCGCCGGCACCGGGCGTTGTGCCGGTTCCTTGAACAGACAGGGAGCGATGAGGGGTTGGAGACTCGGGGGTACCGCTGTGAGGTCGGGTTCGCCGTGCACGACCGTGTACTGAACTGTGGCGACGTGCGATCCGGTGTATGCAGGCCGTCCGCCGGCCGCGTACACCAGGACGGCCCCGAGGGAGAAGACATCGGCGGCCGGTCCCACCCGATGCCCGAGAACTTGCTCCGGCGCACCGAATCCCGGTGTGACCGGGACCTGACCGGTCGTCGTGAGGGTGAGGCCGTGCTCGGGGCGTGCGATGCCGAAATCGATGATCCGGGGCCCCTTCGAGGTCAGCACGATATTGGCGGGCTTCAGGTCACGATGGACCAGTCCGGCGGTATGAATGTCGGAGAGGGTGGTTGCGAGGGCGGCGGCAAGCACCCGGACGCCGGTCTCGTCGAACGGGCCGTGCGCGCCGACAGCCTGCTCGAGTGTTGGACCGGACAGGAACTCCGACGCGATCCAGGGGCGCCCACCTTCCAGCTGAGCACCCAGCACCCGGGCGACGCCGCTGCTCTTCACTGCCTGGGCGGTGTGGGCCTCGCGCAGGAAACGGTGGGTCAGATTCTGGTCGTGGGCGAGTTCGGGACGCAGAACCTTCACCGCGGCCACGGTGCCGGAGGCATCCCGGCCCACGTACACCTTGCCCATGCCACCTTCGCCGAGCACACCGAGGAGCCGGTAGGGGCCGAGGCGGAGCGGATCACCGAGGCCGAGGGGAGTCATGTGAAGTCTCTCTTCAACGAGGTTTCATCGAAGGCCAGGCGTACTGCGACGAAGGCTTGGGTGCGGAATAGGGTCATTCCAGGGGCAGAGCGATGACAGAGCGTTCCGCCACCCCGAACAGCAGCTCCCGACTCGGCAGCGCCACCAGGGCAGTCGCATCGGTTCGGAACGTCCAGGCCGCTTTGTGGCTCGTGCGGTCGACCGCGACGATTCCCTCGGCGGACCGCCGGTAGATGTATGTCCTGCCCACCACCGGTGCCGTGTCGAGGCCGGGGGCCGCTGCCGGTGCATCGCTCTCGCGCCAGATCAGCTTGCCGTTGTCGGCGCCGACGGCGACGAGCCCGCGGGAGCCCTTGCCCTCAGTCGCGTACACGACACCGTCCTCGACGGTCGGAGCGCCGTATCGCTTTGCGGGGCCGCGATAGGACCAGACGGTCTTTCCGGTGCTCAGCGACCTCGCGCGCAGCACATCACCACCGAGGTAGACGTTCTCCTTGTCCGCGGCCATCTGATTGCTTCCAGAGTGGAGCTCGGCCTGGGAAACCTCGACGGACCAGTCGCGGTGATCGTAAAGGGCGTTGTATGAGGCGATGTACGGCCCCGAACTCCCCTTGCCGCAGATGATCAGGGACTCGCCGACGACACGCGCCATCACGTATGTCTGCCCGGCGGAACCGGTGCGTCCCAGTGACAGGTCCCAGAGAACCTCGCCAGTGGTGAGGTCGGCGGAGAGGAGGCTCCACACGGTGTCCGGGCCGTCGGTCTGCGTCTCGCCCTGCTTGCGTGTCTTGACTCCCGCCACGGCGAAAGCCTTGCCGTTCGCAACGCACAGCAGCCGCTCGTACTTGAGGCCGCCGGCCCACTTGTCGAGCAGGGCGGCTAGGGAGGTGAAGGATCCATCACTCAGGCCGACGCTGGAGATGGTGAACGCATAGGGATTCGAGCCGACCGGGGACAGACCGTAGAGATGGCTGCCGTCCGTCGCTGCCCGCCATGGCCCAGCGAGATCCCCGCTGTCCCAGGCCGGTTGGCCGGTCGCCACGTCGAATGCGCGCACACTGGAGGTGCCGTTCACGACGAGACGGTCGCCGACGACCACGGGAGGCGTGCGCTCCTCCGAAGCTGGCGCCGTGAAGGCGGCCCGCCACACTGCCGACGGAGCCTTTTCACGGCCTCCGCGTCCCCACCATGACCATGCTCCGGTCCCCGCGGCCGCTACCGCGAGCAGCGAACCTCCGCCGATCGTGAGGAGCTTGCGGCGAGACGGTCCGGCGGGGGCTGGAGTGGTACCGGACGTGACCGTCGGGTCGTATGGATCCGGGGCCGGCACAGGGAGCCGGGGAGGAGGGGCCTGCCATACGGCCGAAGCCCGTCGACCGATTTCGTCGAGCAGCGGCTGAGGCAGGAGGTTCGGGAATTCCTCTCCGAACGCGGCCAGTTGGGCGCCAAGCTCCGAAGTGGTCGGTCGTTGCGACGGATCCTTCTCGAGGCAGCGCAACAGTAGGGGCGCGAGGACCGGCGGAACATGACTCAGGTCGGGGTCGGCGTAGCGGACACGGTACAGCAGGTCTGCGGCCTGTCCCGAACCGAACGGGGCGCGGCCGGTCGCCGCGAAGACCAGCACGCCTGCCAGCGCGAAGACATCGCCCGCGGCCGTGTGCTCCTGACCCATGGCCTGTTCGGGTGACATGTAGGCCGGTGTGCCCGCGGCCGTTCCCGTACGCGTGAGGTGCTCGTCACCGAGGGCGCGTGCGATGCCGAAATCGATGAGGCGAGGGCCGTCGGTGGTGATCATGATGTTGGACGGCTTGAGATCACGGTGGACAACGTCCGAGCTGTGCAGCTGCCCCAGGGCCTCGCACAGCGCGGTCCCCAGCGCGCGCACTGCACGCTCCGGCAGTGGGCCGAAGGCGGCGATCGCGTCACCGAGGGGAGGCCCGATCACGTATTCCGTCGCCAGCCACGGTGTGGGCGCGAACGGATCCGCGTCGAACACTTGGGCCCCGTACCGCCCGCCGATCACCCGAGCCGCATCGATCTCCAGGTGAAACCGGGTACGGGACGCCGGATCCGCCGCGATCCGGGCGTGCATCGTCTTCAGGGCGGCGGTGCGCCCCGAAGCCGCTCGTGCAAGGTAGACCGTCCCCATGCCGCCGCTGCCGAGCCGGGCGAGCAACCGATACGCCGCGATGTGGGCTGGATCGTCGTGTGTGAGAGGCGAGAGCATCGGGAGCCCGTCATATTCGGGAGTCGAGGCGGATTTCTGCGGCGAGCAACGCGGCAGACTGTCGGGCCAGTGCGGCGATGACCTTCCCGGGAAGAGGAACTGGGGCGGACACGTCCAGGACGGTGGCTCCCAGCGCTGCTGCAGTCGAACCAGCCAATTCCTTGGCGAGATGGCTCGCTTGTGGTCGCTGTGCGGCGTCACGGGACAGACAGCGAGAGACCAGAGAACGAAGGGAGACGGGTAGTTCGCCGAATTCGGGAACGGTATGACCGGTGCTCGCGTAGGAGAGTACGGCTCCCAGGGCGAAGACGTCTCCAGGCGGACGGGGCCGCCCGCCGGACGCCTGCTCCGGCGCAAGGCAGCTGGGGTTGAGCCATGGAATGCCGGAGCGAGCCACCCCATCAGGTGCCGCTGCCCGTGCAGCCCCGAAGCAGCTGATGCGCGGCCCTTCCATGCCGAGCAACACCGCCTCGGGGGAAAGCCCCGCGTGAGTCACACCCTGAGCGTGGGCCAGAGCGAGCGACGAGGCGAGGGACGCGCCGAGCGCACGCACCGTGTGGTCGGGCAGGGGACCGCCGTGGGCACCGAGCACCGTCGGCAGCGCAAGCAGCGGGCGGTATTCGATGCCGTACCAAGGGAGCGTCGACGAAGTGTCTAGCTCCGCGATCGGCAGGAGTCCGGGCAGCGCCAGTCCTCGGGCTGTCGTTGCCTCGGCGGCCCACCGGGCGTGGTCCGCGCCGATGGGCGGGAGCGCCACTACGACCGTACGGTTGCCGTCGTGGCTCCGGGCGATGTAGCGGCGCTCGGCGACGGTGCTCAGCGCGTCCCCGTCGAGCGCCGTCAGAACGGCGTACGAGCCGAGACGTGAGGGGATCTGCAGTGGGACTCCTGACGCTGTCACTCCGGACCGCTTCGGGAAGTCGTCCCGTGAGCAGCTACGAACCGCTCACTCGCCATCACGCACCAGCCCCACCTGCACCATCGGCTTCCCCCTCTTCCGAGAAACGAACACCCCCCGCCCCGCAGGCATCGCCCGCGGCCGGACCCCGCCGAGCAGGTCGCCCTCGGCCGGGTCGCCCGCGAGGACGACGCCCTGGGCGCCGAGTTCCTTGATGCGCTGCATGAAGGATTCGTAGCCGGCGCGGGACGCGCCCGCGGTGGAGCGGGCGATGATGAAGCGGACGCCGACGTCGCGGGCGAACGGGAGGAGTTCCGTCAGGCCCGACAGCGGGTTGCCGCTGGACGTGGACACGAGGTCGTAGTCGTCGATGATGACGTAGACCGTGGGGCCCCGCCACCAGCTGCGATCGCGCAGCTGCTCCGGGGTGACGTCGGCCGTCGGCGTGCGGCGCTGCATCAGGTCGGCCAGTGCGTCCATGTGGTGCTGCATCTGGTTGGACATGGGGATGTACTCCGCCAGATGGGACGGCGGGGTCACCCCGAGCAGCGAGCGGCGGTTGTCGACGACGAACAGCTTGCAGGAGTTGCCGTCGTAGCGCTCGGTGAGGCGCTTGATCAGCAGCTTCAGCAGGTTCGACTTGCCCGACTCGCTCTCGCCGAACACCAGGAAGAACGGGTCCTGTTCGAAGTCCACGAACACCGGCTCGAGGTTGTCCTCGTCCAGGGCGAAGGAGATGCCCCGGTTCGGGAAACGGTCGCCCGGAGGAAGCTGGGCCGCGGCGAACTCGCGGGGCAGCAGGCGTACCTCCGGCGCGCCCGGCTCCTGCCAGTGACGGCTGACCTCGGCCGCGAGGGCGGTCGACGCCTCCGCGAGGTCGGTGTCGGAGGAGAGGCCGTCGATGCGCGGGACCGCCGCCATGAAGTGCTGCCTCTGCGGGGTCTGGCCGCGACCCGGCACACCGGTGGGGACGTTGGCCGCCACCTTGCGGTCGATCTCGGAGTCCATCGGGTCGCCCAGCCGCAGCTCCAGGCGGTTCATCAGGTGGTCCTTGAGGTTTGCGCGGACCTCCATCGTGCGCGAGGCGGTGAGGATGAGGTGGATGCCGTAGCCCAGACCGCGCGCGGCGATGTCCAGCACCAGCGGCTCCAGGGCCTCGTAGTCCGTACGGAAGTTGCCCCAGCCGTCGATGACCAGGAAGACGTCGCCCCAGGGCTGGTCGGTCACCGAGATGTCGCCGCGCGCGCGGCGGGAGCGGAACTCAGCGATGGAGGAGATGCCCGCGGAGCGGAAGTACTCCTCGCGGCGGGTCATGACGCCGTACACCTCGGCTGCCGTACGCCTGACCTTCTCGGGGTCCAGACGCGAGGCGAAACCGCCCATGTGCGGCAGGCCGGCCACCGCGGCCATACCGCCACCGCCGAAGTCCAGGCCGTAGAACTGCACTTCCCGCGGGGTGTGGGTGAGGGCGAACGACGCGATGATCGAACGCAGCAGCGTCGACTTGCCGGACTGCGGGCCGCCGATGATCTGCATGTGGCCGGCCGCGCCGCCGAAGTCGAGCCACAGCGGGTCGCGGCGCTGCTCGTAGGGCTTGTCGATGAGGCCGACGGGGACGACGAGCCGGCCCGCGCCCTCGTAGCCCGGCTGGGTCATGCCACGGCCGGGCACCGGGGCGAGTCCCGGCAGCAGCGTGTCGAGCGACGGCGGGCTGTCCAGCGGGGGCAGCCACACCTGGTGGGCGGCCGGACCCTGCGCCTCCAGGCGCCGCACGATCACGTCCAGGACGGTGTCGGCGAGCGCGTCGTCCTTCTGCTGGTCGGGCGCCTCCTGGCGCTGCTTCGGGACCGGCACGTACTGCACAGGGACCTCGGCCGCCGTGAAGAGGACCGGCCTGCGGTCGACGGGCAGCGGACCGCCGAGCGCGGCGGCCTGTTGCGAGCTGGTGCGGTACACACCGGAGACGTACGCCGCCTTGAAGCGCACCATCTCGTCCGTACCGAACTTCAGGAAACCCGAACCCGGGACGTTCGGCAGCTCGTAGGCGTCCGGGACGCCGAGCGCGGCGCGCGACTCGGCCGCCGAGAACGTCCGCAGACCGATGCGGTAGGAGAGGTAGGTCTCCAGGCCGCGCAGCCGCCCCTCCTCCAGACGCTGGGAGGCGAGCAGCAGGTGCACGCCCAGCGAACGGCCGATACGGCCGATCTGCACGAACATCTCGATGAAGTCCGGCTTCGCGGTCAGCAGTTCGCTGAACTCGTCGATCACCAGGACCAGGGACGGGATCGGCTGCAGCGGCGCGCCGGCCGCGCGGGCCTTCTCGTAGTCGTGGATGTTCGCGTAGTTGCCCGCGTCGCGGAGCATCTCCTGGCGGCGGTTGAGCTCACCGCGGATCGAGTCGCCCATGCGGTCGACGAGGGTCAGGTCGTCCGCGAGGTTGGTGATCACGGCCGCCACGTGCGGCATCTGGGCCATGCCCGCGAACGTTGCACCACCCTTGAAGTCGGCGAGGACGAAGTTCAGCGTCTCGGAGGAGTGGGTCACGGCGAGACCGAGAACGAGCGTGCGCAGCAGCTCGGACTTGCCGGAACCGGTCGCACCGACGCACAGGCCGTGCGGGCCCATGCCCTCCTGGGCGGCCTCCTTGAGGTCCAGCATCACGGGCCGGCCGTCCTCGCCGAGACCGATCGCCACGCGCAGCCGCTCCGACTGCGAGCGCGGCCGCCAGGTCCGCTTCGTGTCGACCGAGGCCGCGTCGCCCAGGTTCAGCAGGTCCGTGAACTCCAGGTTGGCGAGCAGCGGCTGGTCGTCGTCGCCGCCCGACGCCATGCGCAGCGGCGCCAGTTGCCGGGAGAGCGCCTCCGCGGCCTGGTACGACAGGACGTCCGGGGTTCCGTCGTAGACCATGCCGTGCGCCGACTCCAGGCGCAGTTCGTGGGGCTGCACGATGACGGAGAGGTCGCCGCGGCCGATGGTGAGGTCGCCGGGCACGACCTCCAGGACCGTCACGCCCTGCATGCCTTCGGGACTGGCCAGCAACGACGTCGGCGGCAGGGAGATGCCGTCGAGCACGACCACCACGTGCGGCTGCTCGGGAACCGGCGCTCCGCCGGGGTGGAAGCGCGGGCGGCCCTGCAGGCGGGAGGCGAGCCGGTCCTCCAGTTCCACCGGGTCGGTGGTGATCAGGCGCACGCTGCCGGCGCCGTCGGCGACGCCCGGGGCCTGCACGTGCGGCAGCCACTTGGCCCACTCCCACTCGGGCGCCGACGCGCGTCCGGTGACGACGGCGATGACCAGGTCCTCGGGGGAGTGCAGCGAGGCGAGGGAGGCGGTGACGGCGCGGGCGGTGCCGCGCACGGTGCCCGGCTCGCCGCTGATCGTCACGTGGTAGAAGGCGCGCAGCGACACCGCCATCGGCAGGTCGTCGAGGGTGCTGTGCGTGGCCAGGAAGCGCTGCATGGCGCCCGCGGTCAGCGGCTCCAGCTCGTCGACCGGAGCGGTCTGAGGCGGGATCAGGGGAGTGGCCAGGGCCTGTGGGCCCAGGCCCACCCGCACCTGCCCGAAGTCCTCGTCACCGGTGCGCCGTTCCCACACCCGGCTGCCCTCGGCGACCAGCGCCCACAGTTGCTCCGGCGAAGGGTTCAGGTAGTACTGGGCGTCACGCTGGGACTTCGCGGTCTCCAGGGCGGCGCGCCGGGTCTGCGACAGGTAACGGAGGTAGTCACGGCGCATGTCGGCCATCTGCCCCTGGCTGCCGCGGCGGTAGCGGATCAGCATCGAGATGCCCATGCCGATCGTCGAGGCCACCATCACCATGCCCATGATCTTCATGAAGGGCTGGGCCTGGGGGTTGAAGAAGAACACCACGGACCCGCCCATGCCGAGCATGGGCAGGAGCTGCATCAGAGCGCCTTCCTGCTGACCGCGCGGAAGCTCCGGCGGTGCTTGCAGTACGACCTCGTCCGTGGGCACTTCCTTCGGCAGTGCCCGTGGTGGGCGCTTGACGACGATGTGGCTCACTACGCACCAATTCCCTTGCCGGACCGAGATGTTTCGTCCGCCGCCCCGTGTCAGGCGGACGTCGACCGCGAAGCGCGATCCTACTGACAACCACGGACAACGGCGGGCGGTAGGGTGCCGGTGAGACGCGTGAGCAGTTGCGAATCGGGCCGGGAAAACCCGGGCAATCCGCAACGGTTCGAAACAAGCGCCACCCCGCAACCCCCGGATACGACCGCTCGGTTGGCCGGCGGTGCGGATGGCGCGGCACAACCTACACAGGATCTTTACGGGCGGAAGAGTGTGCGGCGGCACCGCAGGCCGCCCCACCGCCGACGAGGGGGAACAGCAGGTGAGCATGACGGCCTCCGCGCCTGCCGGCGCGACCGGTGGACCGGGCACCGGAGCCCCTTCCGGGGCAGGCATGGGATTCGGCTTCTGCCGGGTCACCATCGTGGCGCCCGACAGCCGCATAGACGTGGCGCTGCCCGACGACGTACCGGTCGCCGACCTGTACCCGGAGATCCTGCGCCTGTCCCAGCAGAGCCCCGCCGAGGGTGCGCCGGTCGGCTACCACCTCGTACGGCGGGACGGCACCGTCCTCGACGGCGCGCGGTCCTTCACGGCGCAGCGCATCCTCGACGGCGAACTGCTCACCCTGCGCCCGTTCGCCGAGTCGCTGCCGCCCGCGGTCCTCGACGACGTCTCCGAGGCGGTGGCCTCCGCCGTCACCCGCGACCGCACCCTGTGGAGCGGCGACCTCACCCGTGCCGCCGGCCTCGTCGCGGGCGGCATCCTGCCCGCGCTGCTCGCGTTCGTGGCCTGGAGCTCCCAGATCCACCACGACATGTACAGCCTGCAGGGCATCATCGCGGGCGTCACCGGCGTCCTGCTGGTCACCCTCGCCTGCGTCCGCGCGCGTGTGTACGGCGACCGGGGCTCCGCGGTCGCGCTGGGGCTCGGCGCCCTGCCGAACGTCGCCGTGGCCGGTTCGGGGCTGCTGTCGCTCTCCGCCGGACAGGGCATCGGACGACTCCAGTTCCTGCTCGCCTGCGCGGCGGTCCTGGTCGCCTCCGTGGTGCTCACCCTGGTGTCGCCGGGCGGTGACGGACCCTTCGTGGCGTTCGTCTTCGCCTCCGCCATCGGTCTGGTCACCAGCTTCATCGCGATCCTCACCGAGCTGAAGCCCATCGAGACGGCCGCCGTCTGCGCCCCGCTGTCCGTCGTGGCGCTGGCCTTCCTGCCGGGCCTGTCCATGCGCTTCGCACGGCTGCCCATCGGCTTCGAGCCGCCCAACCCCTCTCGCGGCGGCTACGACCGCGGCGAGCCCGCCCCGCAGGAGCCCGTGGACCTGGAGCGGGTGGCCGCCCAGGCCCGGCGCGGCCACGAACTCCTCGTCGGCTTCGTCGGCGGCTGTGCCCTGGTCGCGGTGGGCGCCTCGATCGTCCTCGGCTTCTCCAGCAACACCTGGGCCCAGCTCCTGGCCCTCGCGACCGGCGTGGCGATGCTGATGCGGGCGCATCTGTTCCGCTACACCGCGCAGGTCGGCGCCACCCTGGCCGCGGGCCTGGCCGCGATCGTCTTCCTCGGCCTCGGGCTCGCGCTGAACCCGCCCCGGAACTACCTGATCGACGCCTTCCAGGGCGACAGCAACGCCCTCGACATCCGCAGCGTCTGGCTCGCCGCGGCGGTCGGCGCGGCCACCGCCCTGGTCACCGCGATCGGTCTGATCACCCCGCGGCGCGGTGTCACCCCCTTCTGGGGCCGCTTCCTGGAGATCGCCGAGAGCTTCGTCCTGCTCACGCTGATCCCGCTGGCGCTGGCCGTGTTCGACGTGTACGAGCGGGCGCGGGCGATGACCAGCTAGGTCCTCGCCGGCTCACCGGACGCAGAAATGGCAGAAAAGGGCGGCACGCGCGCGTGCCGCCCTTTTCTGCCATTTCTGCGGTCCGCTCACTCGGAAGCGAGTCCGCCGTTGTGCGGCATCGGCTTCAGATCGAACTCCCCGTCCCGGGCACCCAGGACGAACGCCCGCCACTCCGCCTCCGTGTACCGCAGCACGGTGCCGTGGTCGAGGGAGGACCGCATCGCCACCGCCCCGTCCGGGAGGTACGCGATCTCGACCCGCTCCTCGTGCTCCTCCGTACCCGGGGCGCAGTGCCATTCGACGCCCGAGATGTCGAGCGCGTACAGCTCGTCGCGCTCCCGCTCCTTGCGCGCCTTGATCTCCGCTTCCGTCTCCGCCATCCCGAAGCGACCCCTTCCCGACGTACGTACGATCAGCACGCTCACCCTAGTGGCCGCATCCCGCGGACCCGGTCCGTTCCTGAAGGCGGGAGGGGGTTCCCGCCACTGGCTGGTACGCTGTGTGACGGCCGTTTGTGTACGCACCCCCGGAACCCTTCTCAGAAGGCTCCGGAGGCCGCGCCCAGCGGATCCCCGCCTTCCGAGTCATGGAAGCCTCCCCCGAGACGCAGACCGGGGGCGCTCGGTGGGCACTCACGGACTATGAGGAGTACGCGTGTCGCTCGACGCCGCTACGAAGAAGCAGATCATCAGCGAGTTCGGTACCAAGGAGGGCGACACCGGCTCCCCCGAGGTCCAGGTCGCCATGCTCTCGCGTCGGATCTCCGACCTGACGGAGCACCTCAAGACCCACAAGCACGACCACCACTCCCGTCGTGGTCTGCTGATCCTGGTCGGTCAGCGCCGTCGCCTGCTGCAGTACCTGGCGAAGAAGGACATCCAGCGCTTCCGTACGCTGGTCGACCGCCTCGGCATCCGCCGCGGTGCTGCGGGCGCCAAGTAAGACGGCATGAGGGGAGCGGTTCCCGGAGGGACTCGGGAACCGCTCCCTTTGCCGTATGCGGGGAAGTCCTGTCGTATGCAGGCAAGCCCCCGTCGTACGTGCGGAAACGTGCGGAGTGTCACTCACGCTTTGTAGTGTGGTAGCACAACGCAGTACGGACGACACAGCACGACAACGAAAAGGAGAAGCGCTCCTTAGCCGCCGCCGGTCCTCGGTAGTGGCCCCCGGGGGGAAGCGAGCCCCGGGTGCTTCGATCGAAGACCGGCCCGCACAGCACGGCGCGCTTCTCCGTAACCGTCCCCCTGCCACACGGGCAGCCCAGGGACGAAGACGAGGAGAAAACGCTAGTGGAGAACGAGACCCACTACGCCGAGGCCGTCATCGACAACGGCGCCTTCGGCACCCGTACCATCCGCTTCGAGACGGGCCGCCTGGCCAAGCAGGCCGCCGGTTCCGCCGTGGCGTACCTGGACGACGACACCATGGTGCTGTCGGCCACCACCGCCTCCAAGAACCCCAAGGACCAGCTCGACTTCTTCCCGCTGACGGTGGACGTCGAGGAGCGGATGTACGCCGCCGGCAAGATCCCCGGCAGCTTCTTCCGCCGTGAGGGCCGTCCCTCCGAGGACGCGATCCTCACCTGCCGTCTGATCGACCGCCCGCTGCGCCCGTCCTTCAAGAAGGGCCTGCGCAACGAGATCCAGGTCGTCGCCACGATCATGGCGCTCAACCCCGACCACCTGTACGACGTCGTCGCGATCAACGCCGCGTCCGCGTCCACGCAGCTGGCCGGTCTGCCCTTCTCCGGCCCGATCGGCGGCGTCCGCGTCGCGCTGATCCGCGGTCAGTGGGTCGCGTTCCCGACGCACACCGAGCTCGAGGACGCCGTCTTCGACATGGTGGTCGCCGGTCGCGTCCTGGAGGACGGCGACGTCGCGATCATGATGGTCGAGGCCGAGGCCACCGACCAGACGATCAAGCTGGTCGAGGGCGGCTCCGAGGCCCCGACCGAGGAGGTCGTCGCCGCCGGTCTGGACGCCGCGAAGCCCTTCATCAAGGTCCTGTGCAAGGCCCAGGCGGACCTCGCGTCGAAGGCCGCCAAGCCGACCGCCGAGTTCCCGATCTTCCTGGACTACCAGGACGACGTCCTGGAGGCCCTGTCCGCCGCCGTCCGCCCGGAGCTGGCCTCCGCGCTGACCATCGCGGGCAAGCAGGAGCGCGAGTCCGAGCTGGACCGCGTCAAGGCGCTCGCCGCCGAGAAGCTCCTGCCGGAGTTCGAGGGCCGCGAGAAGGAGATCTCCGCCGCGTACCGCTCGCTCACCAAGCAGCTGGTCCGCGAGCGCGTGATCAAGGAGAAGAAGCGCATCGACGGCCGCGGTGTCACCGACATCCGCACCCTGGCCGCCGAGGTCGAGGCCATCCCGCGGGTGCACGGCTCCGCGCTGTTCGAGCGTGGCGAGACCCAGATCCTGGGCGTCACCACCCTCAACATGCTCCGCATGGAGCAGCAGCTGGACACCCTCTCCCCGGTGACCCGCAAGCGCTACATGCACAACTACAACTTCCCGCCGTACTCCACCGGTGAGACCGGCCGCGTCGGCTCCCCGAAGCGCCGCGAGATCGGCCACGGCGCCCTCGCCGAGCGCGCCCTCGTGCCGGTGCTGCCGACGCGCGAGGAGTTCCCGTACGCGATCCGCCAGGTGTCCGAGGCCCTCGGCTCCAACGGCTCGACGTCCATGGGCTCCGTGTGCGCCTCCACCATGTCGCTGCTGAACGCCGGTGTGCCGCTGAAGGCCCCGGTCGCCGGTATCGCCATGGGCCTGATCTCCCAGGAGATCGAGGGCGAGACGCACTACGTCACCCTCACCGACATCCTCGGTGCGGAGGACGCCTTCGGTGACATGGACTTCAAGGTCGCCGGCACCAAGGAGTTCGTGACCGCGCTCCAGCTCGACACCAAGCTGGACGGCATCCCGGCCTCCGTCCTGGGCGCGGCCCTCAAGCAGGCCCGCGACGCCCGTCTCCACATCCTCGACGTGATGATGGAGGCCATCGACCGGCCCGACGAGATGTCCCCGCACGCTCCGCGGATCATCACCGTCAAGATCCCGGTCGACAAGATCGGTGAGGTCATCGGCCCCAAGGGCAAGATGATCAACCAGATCCAGGAGGACACCGGCGCCGAGATCACCATCGAGGACGACGGCACGATCTACATCGGTGCCGCCGACGGCCCGTCCGCCGAGGCCGCCCGCGCCACGATCAACGGCATCGCCAACCCGACGATGCCCGAGGTCGGCGAGCGCTACCTCGGTACGGTCGTGAAGACGACCACCTTCGGTGCGTTCGTCTCCCTGCTGCCCGGCAAGGACGGTCTGCTGCACATCTCGCAGATCCGCAAGCTCGCCGGCGGCAAGCGCGTGGAGAACGTCGAGGACGTGCTCGGTGTGGGCCAGAAGGTCCAGGTCGAGATCGCCGAGATCGACTCCCGCGGCAAGCTGTCCCTCGTTCCGGTGATCGAGGGCGAAGAAGGCGACGAGACGAAGAAGGACGACGCCGAGCAGTGACGTCCCGTAGCTCCAAGGCGACGGCCCGCACCTCTTCGGAGGCGCGGGCCGTCGCCCGTACCCAAACCCTGATCAAGGGCACCAACGGCATCGGCACGGTCCGCAAGACCACCCTCCCGGGCGGCCTGCGCATCGTCACCGAGACCCTGCCCTCGGTCCGCTCCGCGACCTTCGGTATCTGGGCGCACGTCGGCTCCCGCGACGAGACGCCGGCCCTGAACGGCGCCACGCACTACCTGGAGCACCTGCTCTTCAAGGGCACCGGCCGCAGGTCGGCGCTGGACATCTCCTCCGCCGTCGACGCGGTCGGCGGCGAGATGAACGCGTTCACGGCCAAGGAGTACACGTGCTACTACGCGCGCGTGCTCGACACCGACCTGCCGCTCGCCATAGACGTGGTCTGCGACATGCTGACCGGCTCGCTCATCCTCGAAGAGGACGTCAACGTCGAGCGCGGCGCGATCCTCGAGGAGATCGCGATGACCGAGGACGACCCGGGCGACTGTGTGCACGACCTGTTCGCGCACACGATGTTCGGCGACAACGCCCTCGGCCGCCCCGTCCTCGGCACGGTCGACACGGTCAACGCCCTCGGCGCCGACCGCATCCGCCGCTTCTACAAGAAGCACTACGACCCGACCCACCTCGTGGTCGCCTGCGCCGGCAACATCGACCACAACAAGGTCGTACGACAGGTCCGCGCGGCCTTCGAGAAGGCGGACGCCTTCAAGAACCTGGACGCGCAGCCCATCGCCCCGCGCCACGGCCGCCGTACGATCCGCACGGCCGGCAAGGTCGAGCTGCTCGCCCGCAAGACCGAGCAGGCGCACGTCGTCCTCGGCATGCCCGGCCTGGCCCGCACGGACGACCGCCGCTGGGCCATGGGCGTGCTCAACACCGCCCTCGGCGGCGGCATGTCCTCCCGCCTCTTCCAGGAGGTCCGGGAGAAGCGCGGCCTCGCCTACAGCGTGTACTCGTACACCTCGGGCTTCGCCGACTGCGGCCTGTTCGGCGTGTACGCGGGCTGCCGCCCGAGCCAGGTGCACGACGTGCTGAAGATCTGCCGCGACGAACTCGACCACGTCGCAGCCAACGGCCTGTCCGACGACGAGATCAGCCGCGCCATAGGCCAGCTCCAGGGCTCCACCGTCCTGGGCCTGGAGGACACCGGCGCGCTGATGAACCGTATCGGCAAGAGCGAGCTGTGCTGGGGCGAGCAGATGTCGGTCGACGACATGCTGGCCCGGATTGCCGCGGTCACCCCGGACGAGATCCGCTCGGTCGCCCGCGACATCCTGGGACAGCGCCCGTCGCTGTCGGTCATCGGCCCGCTGAAGGACAAGCAGGCCTCCCGTCTGCACGACGCCGTCGCCTGAAACACCACCGGTTAGGAAGCAGGGAACATGAGCAAGCTGCGCGTGGCGATCCTCGGTGCCAAGGGCCGGATCGGGTCCGAGGCGGTACGGGCGGTCGAGGCCGCCGACGACATGGAGCTGGTCGCCGCTCTCGGACGGGGCGACAAGCTGGAGACGCTGGCGGAGAACGGCGCCCAGGTCGCCGTCGAGCTGACCACCCCCGCCTCCGTCATGGGCAACCTCGACTTCTGCGTGCGCCACGGCATCCACGCGGTCGTCGGTACGACGGGCTGGACGGACGAGCGCCTCGCACAGCTGAAGGGCTGGCTCGCCCAGTCCCCGGAGACCGGCGTGCTCATCGCGCCGAACTTCTCCATCGGCGCCGTCCTCACCATGAAGTTCGCGCAGATCGCCGCGCCGTACTTCGAGTCGGTCGAGGTCGTCGAGCTGCACCACCCGAACAAGGTGGACGCCCCCTCGGGGACCGCCACGCGCACCGCTCAGCTCATCGCAGAGGCCCGCCGCGCCGCCGGCACGGCCCCGGCGCCGGACGCCACCGTGACGGCCCTGGACGGCGCCCGGGGTGCCGACGTCGACGGCGTCCCGGTGCACGCTGTGCGGCTGCGCGGCCTCCTGGCCCACCAGGAGGTGCTGCTGGGCGGCGAGGGCGAGACCCTCACCATCCGACACGACTCCCTGCACCACAGCAGCTTCATGCCGGGCATCCTGCTCGGCGCCCGCCGCGTGGTGTCGACTCCGGGCCTGACTTTCGGCCTGGAGCACTTCCTGGACCTGAGCTGAGCCCGAAGACGTCATGCGCGCGAAGATCACTTACCTCGTCACGGCCGCCGTCCTGCTCTTCTACTTCGTGCTGGTCGGCAGCCGCGGCGTCATGCTCATCCAGTCCGGCACGGTCCTCACCGTCACCTTCGGGATCGCGGTGCTCATCCTGCCGGTCATCGGCCTGTGGTTCCTGTGGAAGAACACCCAGTTCGTCCGGAAGGCCAACCAGCTCGCCGCCGAACTCGACGCCGAGGGCGGGCTCCCCGTCGACGAGCTGAAGCGCACCGCGGGCGGTCGTATCGACCGCGACTCGGCCGACGAGGTGTTCGCCAAGCGCAAGGCCGAGACGGAGGCGGCTCCGGACGACTGGCGCAGCTGGTTCCGGCTCGCCGTCGCCTACCACGACGCCCGGGACACCCCGCGTGCCCGCAAGGCGATGCAGCGCGCCATCGCCCTGCACGACGGCAGACCCCCTTTTTGCGCCTGAACCGGCGCCGCTCTCGCGGACCTGGCTGATCGCCGTCGTGGTTCCTCAACGAGTGGTTGCGGTGGTCGGGCGGAGATCACCGCAACCGGAAGCTCAAACGTTCCGGCCGTACTCCGCGGCCCACGCCTCCACCGTGTCCGCCGCCCGGTCGAAGGCCACGGGGCGGTTCAGGAAGTCCAGGCCGTGCGTGGTCAGCAGGGGCGGGGTGTCCTCGGTGGGCCGGTCCTTGCGTACGAGCGTCAGGGCCTGCCCCTGCACCGTGCGGGGCAGCCCCAGCCAGCGCACCGGCTGCTGGGCCGTCCGCACCGAGATCACCCGCTGCCAGGGCACCGTACGCGTCATGAGGAAGCTGACGTGGCGCAGTCCGTGTGCGCTCACCCACACGCCCATGCGCAGCATCCGCAGCGCGCAGGCGATGACCGTCAGCGCCAGGCCGAGGACCACGCCAGCCGAGGACGCCGAGCCGGTCAGGGCGATCAGGACCGCGGCGAACAGCACGAACGAGGACAGCAGCAGCCACAGGGCCGCTCCGCCCACGCGTCCGGGGCCGGGCCGGTAGGGGCGCCGCCAGCGCTCCCGGTCGTCGAAGGGCAGCGGACTCTCGGAAGCCGCCTCGAAGGTGCGGTCGGCCGTCAGGAAGGGCAGGGGCACGGCTGGTCCTCACTCAATCCTTGCTGGGGCTGTGCCCGGTGAGGCTATCCGGCCGGGTTCCCGCTCACCACCCTTGGGCGGCCGTAAGGGTCAGCGCCCCTGCGAGGCCTGGGACGGCGGGGCCGGCGTACTGGACGGCGTCGACAGGGCCGGCATGCCGAGGATCACCGCGCCGACGAGCCCGGCCACGATGGTGAGGCCCAGCAGCCAGCTCCCGGCTATCCGGCCGGCGGACGCCCGCTGACGGGGCGGGGGAGCGACATTGCTGCGGAACATGGGGGGTACGGCTCCCTTCGGGGAGGAAACGGACGAGTCTCACCCACACAGACGAACAAGCGTCGCAATCGGTGCCCGGTTTCACCAAGTTCATTCAGGCACGACGACGAACGCCCCGTTTGGCGGGCCGTAGAGTGGCGTCCGCAACAGACGAGATGGGAAGGACCCGCCGAATCGTGACCCCCACCCCCGACGATCAGCTCAAGATCGACCTGCGTAGTGATGTCACCGTTGAACTGGTCAAACACAGCGCAGCGGACTCCGATGTTCTCTTCGCGGCCCGTGTGTCGACTGTCGGGGAGCAGTCCCTGGACGAGCTGAACAAGGACCCGGAGCGTTCCAAGGGCCTGATCAACTACCTGATGCGCGACCGGCACGGCAGCCCGTTCGAGCACAACTCGATGACCTTCTTCATCAGCGCCCCGATCTTCGTCTTCCGCGAGTTCATGCGGCACCGGGTCGGCTGGTCGTACAACGAGGAGTCGGGCCGCTACCGGGAGCTGCAGCCCGTCTTCTACGTCCCGGACGAGTCTCGCAAGCTGGTCCAGGAGGGCCGTCCCGGCAAGTACGTCTTCGTCGAGGGCACCCAGGCCCAGCAGGAGCTGGTCGGCCGTGTCATGCAGGACTCGTACCTGCAGGCCTACGAGGCGTACCAGGAGATGCTCGACGCCGGCGTCGCCCGCGAGGTCGCCCGCTCGGTCCTCCCCGTCGGCCTCTTCTCCTCGATGTACGCCACCTGCAACGCCCGCTCGCTGATGCACTTCCTCGGCCTGCGCACCCAGCACGAGCTGGCGAAGGTGCCGTCCTTCCCGCAGCGGGAGATCGAGATGGTCGGCGAGAAGATGGAGGCGGAGTGGGCCAGGCTCATGCCGCTCACCTACGCCGCCTTCAATGCGAACGGCCGTGTGGCCCCGTAACGAAGCCCTGTTCCCCACGCGGAACGGATGTACGGATCAGCCGAGCGAAGTGTCCGTATTGCGGCATTTGGAGAAGTTCATCTAGCCTGATCAAACGGACCCGGCACTGCTTGAACCCCCGAGCAGGCAGTGCCGGGCTCCGCATTTGTCCGGACTTTCCAGGCACCCCAAGGGCAGACCACGCATGGAGCACCGAGTAGCGTGTTACCCATGGCTCCGACCTCGACTCCGCAGACCCCCTTCGGGCGGGTCCTCACCGCCATGGTCACGCCCTTCACGGCGGACGGCGCACTCGACCTCGACGGCGCGCAGCGGCTCGCCACCCACCTGGTGGACGCAGGCAACGACGGCCTGATCATCAACGGCACCACCGGCGAGTCCCCCACCACCAGCGACGCGGAGAAATCGGACCTCGTACGAGCCGTACTGGAGGCGGTCGGCGACCGCGCCCACATCGTCGCCGGCGTCGGCACCAACGACACCCACCACAGCATCGAGCTGGCCCGCGAGGCCGAGCGTGTCGGCGCACACGGCCTGCTGGTCGTCACGCCGTACTACAACAAGCCCCCGCAGGAGGGCCTGTACCGGCACTTCACGGCCGTCGCGGACACCACCGGGCTGCCGGTCATGCTCTACGACATCCCCGGCCGCAGCGGCGTCCCGATCAACACCGAGACGCTCGTCCGCCTCGCCGAGCACCCCCGGATCGTCGCCAACAAGGACGCCAAGGGCGACCTCGGCCGCGCCAGCTGGGCCATCGCCCAGTCCGGTCTCGCCTGGTACTCCGGCGACGACATGCTGAACCTGCCCCTCCTCTCCGTGGGCGCGGTCGGCTTCGTCTCGGTCGTCGGCCACCTCGTCACCCCCGACCTGCGCGCCCTCGTCGACGCGTACACCTCGGGCGACGTCGTCAAGGCCACCGAGATCCACCAGAAGCTGCTCCCGGTCTACACGGGCATGTTCCGCACCCAGGGCGTGATGACCACCAAGGCCGCGCTCGCCCTCCAGGGACTTCCCGCCGGACCCCTGCGCGCCCCCATGGTCGAGTGCTCGGCCGAGGAGATCGCCCAGCTCAAGATCGATCTTGCCGCCGGCGGGGTACAGCTCTGACAACAGACTTGGCACCACCCGAGCTTCACAACTGAATACACAACCGCATAAGCGGGCCACCGGTGCCCGCACCCCACAACGACAACTGCTTCTGCACGAACGTCATGCGCGCCACGTGCCCGACCGGTACGTGGCGCGCATGGTGAGGAGAGTCTTTTGAGTCATCCGCATCCCGAACTCGGCCCGCCCCCGCCGCTCCCCGAGGGCGGCCTGCGAGTCACCCCGCTCGGCGGCCTCGGTGAGATCGGCCGAAACATGACGGTCTTCGAGTACGGCGGCCGTCTCCTGATCGTCGACTGCGGAGTGCTCTTCCCCGAGGAGGAGCAGCCCGGAATCGACCTGATCCTGCCGGACTTCTCGTCCATCCGGGACCGCCTCGACGACATCGAGGGCATCGTCCTCACGCACGGCCACGAGGACCACATCGGTGGCGTCCCCTTCCTGCTCCGCGAGAAGCCGGACATCCCGCTGATCGGCTCCAAGCTGACCCTCGCCCTCATCGAGGCCAAGCTCCAGGAGCACCGGATCCGCCCGTACACCCTGGAGGTGGCGGAGGGGAACCGCGAGCGCATCGGCCCCTTCGACTGCGAGTTCATCGCGGTCAACCACTCCATCCCGGACGCCCTGGCCGTCGCCATCCGCACGCCCGCCGGCATGGCGGTGCACACCGGCGACTTCAAGATGGACCAGCTGCCGCTGGACAACCGCCTCACCGACCTGCACGCGTTCGCACGGCTGAGCGACGAGGGCATCGACCTCCTGCTCACCGACTCCACGAACGCCGAGGTCCCGGGCTTCACCCCACACGAGCGGGACATCTCCAACGTCCTGCGCCAGGTCTTCGCCGGCGCCCGCAAGCGGATCATCGTGGCGAGCTTCGCCAGCCACGTCCACCGCATCCAGCAGATCCTGGACGCGGCGCACGAGTACGGCCGCCGGGTCGCCTTCGTCGGCCGCTCCATGGTCCGCAACATGGGTATCGCCCGCGACCTCGGCTATCTGAAGGTCCCGGCGGGCCTGGTCGTCGACGTCAAGACGCTGGACGACCTGCCGGACCACGAGGTGGTCCTGGTCTGCACGGGCTCCCAGGGCGAGCCGATGGCGGCCCTGTCCCGCATGGCCAACCGCGACCACCAGATCCGCATCGTCGACGGCGACACGGTCATCCTGGCCTCGTCCCTCATCCCCGGAAACGAGAACGCGGTCTACCGCGTGATCAACGGCCTGACCCGCTGGGGCGCCAACGTCGTCCACAAGGGCAACGCCAAGGTGCATGTTTCCGGCCACGCCTCCGCGGGCGAGTTGCTGTACTTCTACAACATCTGCCGCCCGAGGAACCTGATGCCGGTCCACGGCGAATGGCGGCATCTGCGCGCCAACGCCGAGCTGGGCGCGCTCACGGGTGTCCCGCACGACCGGATCGTCATCGCCGAGGACGGCGTGGTGGTCGACCTGATCGAGGGCAAGGCCAAGATCTCGGGCAAGGTCCAGGCGGGTTACGTCTACGTCGACGGCCTCTCCGTCGGTGACGTCGGAGAGCCGGCCCTGAAGGACCGCAAGATCCTCGGCGACGAGGGCATCATCTCGGTCTTCGTGGTGGTGGACTCCTCCACCGGCAAGATCACGGGTGGCCCGCACGTCCAGGCCCGCGGTTCCGGCATCGAGGACTCCGCCTTCGCCGACGTCCTCCCGAAGATCACCGAGGCTCTGGAGCGCTCGGCCCAGGACGGTGTGGTGGAGCCCCACCAGTTGCAGCAACTCGTTCGGCGCACCCTCGGCAAGTGGGTTTCCGACACGTATCGCCGCAGGCCGATGATCCTGCCGGTCGTGGTGGAGGTCTGACACCTCGTCCGCGTGAACTCGGAGCGGGGCCCCTCGATTTGCATCGGGGCGCCCCGCTCCAGTACGTTTACGGCTCCGCCCAACCGGGAACCCCCCAGTACCTCGTGTGCTGGACGACGGTGCCCCGGAGCGGGTGGGAAATCCGGCTCAGAACTTCTGATAAAGTCGGAGCCGCCGGAAAGGGAAACGCGAAAGCGAGAACCTGGAAAGCACCGAGGAAATCGGATCGAGAAAAGATCTGATAGAGTCGGAAACACCGAAGGGGAGCCCGGAGGAAAGCCCGAGAGGGTGAGTACAAAGGAAGCGACCGTTCCTTGAGAACTCAACAGCGTGCCAAAAATCAACGCCAGATATGTTGATACCCCGTCCGTCGGAA
>NZ_JBIAWE010000009.1:0-424606 GCF_042895235.1 Streptomyces sp. NPDC001410 | reverse complement strand
AGAATTCCTCCACACCTACAACCACCACCGCTGCCACACCGCACTCGGCGGCCAGCCACCGATCAGCCGCGTGAACAACGCTGCGGGTCAATACACCTAGTTCGTGCACCCCTTCCGCCCGGAGGCGAGGGTCGCGCAGGCCTTGGCCTCGGCCGCGTCCTTCACGGCGACCATCGGCGTGTAGGCGATGGCGTCGCCTACGTCGGTGATGTCACCCGTCTGGCGGAGCTTGCCCACGGAGAGCTGAACCTGGTCGCCCTGGGCGGCGCCGGTGATCCGTCCCCAGGCGGCGCCGCAGGTCTTGCTGTAGCGGACCTCCAGGGTGGTGGTGCCGACGGTGGCGGTCTTGGCGGTGGTCACCAGGTCGCCGCTGCAGCCCATCGCCTCCGCGTCCTTGCCGTTGCAGGCGGTGCCACTGCACTTGACCCCGGCGGGCAGGCTGGGGTTGCTGCTGGCCGTCGGGGACGGCGACTTGGCGGCACCCTCGTGCTTGGTGCCCTTGCCCGGGTTGATGAAGAAGTAGACGGCCGCGACGACGACGAGGACACCGACGACACCCGCGAGGAACATCGTCAGCCGCCCCTTGCGCCCGGCCCCCTTGGCGGGGGTGCCGCCGCCGGGCCGCGCCCCCTGTGGCTGCCCGTCGTACGGGTTCGGGGTGCCCGGGGTCCGGCCCGGGCCCTCCGGCGAGGTGGCGGGACGCGCATCGGAACCGGCACCGACATCAGCTGCGGCACTGGGCTGGCGACTCGCCTTCGACGGACCCTCATAGCCCGCCAGCCCCCAGGAGTTGACCTCGGGGGCCGCACCGCGGTCCGCGTTCTCCCGCTCGTCGGCGTCCGAAGCCGTCGGCTGCGGCGGGATCGTCGGTGAGACGCCCGCCGGGCCGGCGATGCCCGGGGTAACGGCGGTGCCGGTGCCTCTGCCGGCCGTCCTGGTGCCGCTCGCACCCTCGGCCTCGGCCGCCCCGAACTCCCCGAGAGCGGCACGTGCCTGGGCGATACGAATCTGCTCCATGGTCCGGTCGTGCCGCATCTCCGCGCGGCTCCAGGCGCGTTCGGCCAGCTCCCACATGGTGGTGAGATGGACCGGGTTGGTGCCGGTGACCTCGGCGAGCGCGACGACCGCGCCCTTGGGCGCGAGCAGCCGGCCACCCAGGTAACGCTCCCAGGACGTCTTGCTGTAGCCGGTCCGGTCGGCCAGCGCCGCGATGCTCAGACCGCTGCGGTCCACGAGGCGCCGTACCTGGCTGGTGAACTCCTTGATCTGCGGATCCAGCTCGTCCGGCAAGGCTTTCCATCGAGGCATTGCTTCCCCCTCATTCCCCCCGGTTGGTGCTGATGGTTCCCCGCGCCGTTCCCCGCACGTGACCCTCGCGCCGGTCCGGTCCCCCCGGCGCGGCCCCCTCTGACTACCCACAGGGATGCGCTGACTAAGGATCCCAGTTCCAGGAGTGGGGGCGCACAGGAGCATCGCTCCCGCCGGTTGTGCACCGTCGCACGCCGACCGCCCCACAGTCCACCGGACCGTCCCGATTGGACGCCTTGGACACGTTAGCCCGGTTCCGCGGAGCTCTCGTGACGTGTCTCCGAACTGTCAACACATCGACACGGCGGGCACACATGTGGCAGTGCGCGGACACCGTAGCGGAACGGTCACTTCCGTGCCACAGCGCACGGACAGCCGTTGAACAGGCAGTTCATGGAGGGAAGGCTGGATCCCGACGGCGGTTCGTCCTTGCTCGGGGGAGGGGACGGGCCGCCGTTCCGCCCGCGCCCCCAAGGGAGGCGCGGGCCTGCGGCCGTACCGGAGCCGCTACTTGAGCGTGAAGTGCAGGATGTCCTTCAGGAACGAGAGCTTCAGCAGCGGGGCGGGCTGGATCATCAACGCCAGCAGGACGATCACCAGACCCAGGACGCCGTAGGTGACGACGTCCGTGAAGCGGGAGCGCACCGCGAGCATGCCGACGTCCGGCAGCAGCCAGCGCAGCACCGCGCCGCCCAGCAGCGCGACGCCGATGAGCAGCGTCCCCGGGCGGAGCGTGTCCAGCGTGATCACCAGCAGGCCGATGGCCACCAGGCCGACGACGGCGAGCATCGGCCACTGCCGGGCGGGCGCCGGAGCGTTGCCGGGCGCGGCCCGGCCGCCGCCCTCCGGGCGTGCGGTGTCCCTGGTGAACCGCGGGAAGCGACGCGTGGTCCGCTTCGGGTCCCCGCCGGCGTCGGAGGCGGCCGGCCCGGTGCTGGAGTGGGTGTCCTCAGCCGGCACTGCGCTCCGCCGCCTCGACCACGTTGACCAGCAGCTGCGCCCGGGTCATCGGGCCCACACCGCCCGGGTTCGGGGAGATCCAGGCGGCCACCTCGGCCACGTCCGGGTGGACGTCACCGACGATCTTGCCTTCGGCGTTGCGGGAGACGCCGACGTCCAGGACGGCCGCGCCCGGCTTGACGTCCTCGGCGCGGATCAGGTGCGGGACACCGGCCGCGGCGATGATGATGTCGGCCCGCTTGAGGTGGGCGGACAGATCACGGGTGCCGGTGTGGCACTGGGTCACGGTGGCGTTCTCGCTGCGCCGGGTGAGCAGCAGCGGCATCGGGCGGCCGATCGTCACGCCCCGGCCGACCACCACGACCTCGGCGCCCTTGATCTCCACGCCGTGGCGGCGCAGCAGGGTCAGGATGCCGTTGGGGGTGCAGGGCAGCGGCGCCGACTCGTTCAGGACGAGACGGCCGAGGTTCATCGGGTGCAGGCCGTCGGCGTCCTTGGCCGGGTCCATCATCTCCAGGATGCGGTTCTCGTCGATGCCCTTGGGCAGCGGGAGTTGGACGATGTAGCCGGTGCAGGCCGGGTCCTCGTTCAGCTCGCGGACGACCGCCTCGATCTCCTCCTGGGTGGCCGTGGCGGGCAGCTTGCGCTGGATGGAGGCGAGGCCGACCTGGGCGCAGTCGCGGTGCTTGCCGGCGACGTACTTCTGGCTGCCGGGGTCGTCCCCGACCAGGATCGTGCCGAGGCCGGGCGTGAAGCCCTTCTCCTTCAGCGCCGCCACGCGGGCGGTCAGATCGGACTTGATCGCGGCTGCGGTGGCCTTGCCATCGAGAATCTGGGCGGTCATGACACCATCCTCGCGGATGACCCGGTCCCGGTTCCAATCCGGGGCCGCCTGGGCCGGTTCCCCGCGTCCCCCGCTTGATCGATGATGTTGCACTTGCACAACACCTTGCGAATCCGGCTGGACAACAATCGGCCTTTCCTACAACCATGAGCGGCGCAGTATCGCGGTCCGGTTGGGGGGCAAGCCGCTCAAATCCTGACGTTCCTCCGTTCCTTCCGCGTAGTCCCCGCAGTGTCAACGGAGGAAATCCGCCATGAGTTTCGGCTCGCCCAACCCGTACGGTCAGCCGCAGGATCCGCAGCAGCAGGGCTACGGCTACCCGCAGCAGCAGCCCGGCTACCCGCAGGCCCCGCAGGGCGTCCCGCAGCAGCAGAGCTACGGCTACCCGCAGGCGCCCCAGGGCGGCTACCCGGGCTACCCGCAGCAGGCCGGCTACGGCATGCAGCCGACGTACGCGAACTGGGGACAGCGCTTCCTGGCCCGGCTGCTCGACAGCCTGCTGTACGCGGTGCCCTACGGCATCACGGTCGCGGGTGCCAAGAACGCCCCGATCCTCTCCATCATCGGCTTCCTCGCCCTGATCGGCCTGTTCGTCTGGCAGGTCATCATGGAGGGCAAGACCGGCCAGACCGTCGGCAAGAAGGCGCTGGGCATCCGCACGCTCAAGGAGGAGACCGGGCAGCCGCTCGGCGGTGGCATGGCGTTCGTGCGCCAGCTGGCCCACATCCTGGACGGCCTGCCCTGCTACCTCGGCTACCTGTGGCCGGCCTGGGACGCCAAGCGCCAGACGTTCGCCGACAAGGTCTGCGGCTCGATCGTCATCCGCTCCAACTGAGCTGAGCGCCTGAACGGAAAGCGGCCTCCGGCCCCCTGCGAAGGGAACCGGAGGCCGCTTTGCGTGGCCCTGCGGGATCAGTGGAAGAAGTGGCGCGTGCCCGTGAAGTACATGGTGACGCCCGCCTTCTTCGCGGCCTCCACGACCAGCTCGTCACGGACCGAACCGCCCGGCTGGACCACGGCCTTGACGCCCGCCGCGGTCAGGACCTCCAGGCCGTCCGGGAACGGGAAGAACGCGTCCGAAGCGGCGTACGAGCCCTCGGCGCGCTCGGCACCGGCCCGCTCGACCGCCAGCTTCGCGGAGTCGACCCGGTTGACCTGGCCCATGCCCACGCCGACGGAGGCGCCGTCCTTGGCGAGCAGGATCGCGTTGGACTTCACCGCGCGGCAGGCCCGCCAGGCGAAGGCCAGCTCGGCCAGCTCGTCGGCGGAGAGCGCCGCACCGCTCGCCAGCGTCCAGTTGGCCGGGTCGTCGCCCTCGGCCTGGAGCCGGTCGGTCTCCTGCAGCAGCACGCCGCCGTCGATCGGCTTGACCTCGACCGGGTTGGCCGGGCCGGTCGCGGCCTTCAGGACCCGGATGTTCTTCTTCTTGGTGAGGGCCTCCAGGGCCCCGTCCTCGTAGCCGGGCGCGACGATCACCTCGGTGAAGATCTCCGCGACCTGCTCGGCCATCTCCTTGCTGACCGGGCGGTTCACGGCGATGACGCCGCCGAACGCGGACAGCGGGTCACAGGCGTGCGCCTTGCGGTGCGCCTCGGCGACGTCCGCGCCGACCGCGATGCCGCAGGGGTTGGCGTGCTTGATGATCGCGACACACGGCTCGTCGTGGTCGTACGCGGCACGGCGGGCGGCGTCCGTGTCCGTGTAGTTGTTGTACGACATCTCCTTGCCGTGCAGCTGCTCGGCCTGGGCCAGACCGGCGCCGGCGGCGTCGACGTACAGGGCGGCGGGCTGGTGCGGGTTCTCGCCGTAGCGCAGAGTGTTCTCGCGCTCCCAGGTGGCGCCCAGGAAGTCGGGGAACGGAGAGTCGTCGACGGGCGCGTATGCGGACGCGAACCAGGAGGCCACGGCCACGTCGTAGGCGGCCGTGTGCTGGAAGGCCTCGGCGGCCAGCCGCTTGCGGGTGGCGAGGTCGAAGCCGCCGGCCGCGACCGCGGCGAGGACGTCGGCGTACCGCTCCGGGCTGGTGACCACGGCGACGGAGGGGTGGTTCTTGGCGGCGGCACGGACCATCGACGGGCCGCCGATGTCGATCTGCTCCACGCACTCGTCGGGCGAGGCGCCGGAGGCGACGGTCTCCCGGAACGGGTAGAGGTTCACCACGACCAGGTCGAACGGCTCGACACCCAGCTCGGCGAGCTGCTCGCGGTGGCTGTCCAGACGCAGGTCGGCGAGGATGCCCGCGTGCACCCTGGGGTGCAGGGTCTTGACCCGGCCGTCCAGGCACTCGGGGAAGCCGGTCAGCTCCTCGACCTTGGTCACGGGGACACCGGCGGCGGCGATACGGCCGGCCGTGGACCCGGTGGAGACGAGCTCGACACCGGCCTCGTGCAGCCCGCGCGCGAGGTCTTCGAGCCCGGTCTTGTCGTAGACGCTGACGAGCGCCCGGCGAATGGGCCGCTTGGTGCTCTCGGCGGTGGCGGTCACTGGATAACTACCTTTCGTCCCTCAATGCGATAGCCGTTGCGGGCGAGCCGCCCCACGACCTCGACGAGCAGCCTTCGCTCGACTTCCTTGATGCGCTCGTGCAGCGCGCTCTCGTCGTCCTCGTCCCGGACCTCGACCACGCCCTGAGCGATGATCGGCCCGGTGTCGACGCCGTCGTCGACGAAGTGGACGGTGCAGCCGGTGACCTTGACGCCGTACGCGAGTGCGTCCCGCGCGCCGTGGGCCCCGGGAAAACTGGGCAGCAGGGCGGGGTGCGTGTTGACGAACCGCCCGCCGAACCGCGCGAGGAATTCCTTCCCGACGATCTTCATGAACCCGGCGGAGACCACGAGGTCGGGTTCGTGCGCGGCCACGGACTCGGCCAGGGCGGCGTCCCACTCCTCGCGCGTCCCGAAGTCCTTCACCCGGCACACGAAGGTCGGCAGCCCGGCCCGCTCGGCTCGGGCGAGCCCCTCGATGCCGGTGCGGTCGGCCCCGACGGCGACGATCCGCGCGCCGTACGACTCGGCTCCGGTGCGCTCGATCTCGTCCAGCAGCGCCTGCAGGTTGGTGCCGGATCCGGAGACCAGCACGACAAGGCGCTTGACCGCTCGGCCAGCGGGGGTGGCGGCCACGGTGGGGCCCTTTCTCGGGGAAGCGTTGTGTCCGGCCGGCGTTTGTACAGTCGTACGAATGCTTCGCACCCCCGGATACGGGGAAGTCTACGAAGCGGCCGGCCGTCAGCAACGATACCGGCACTCCGGAAGGCCCCCTCGGGACGGGGGCGTGGCCGGAAGGTAGCGTTCGGTAGGAATCACGAAGGAGCAGCCTCGGGAACGCGGTCGTCGTGCGGTGCGTTTCACGGGGTGGAAGCTCACGTCGGACCGCCGTATTCGCCTAGGGGAAGACGTTCTTTTGATGCCCGATCGCAGCCTGCGACTCCTCACGTTCCCGCCGCGCCCGGCCCAGGGAGGCGAGCGTGGCGCCGTGCTGCTGCGGGAGCGGCCGGCCTCGCCGCCCCAGGCGCCCCAGGGCGGGCGGGACGGCGACGGACGCGGCGGCGAGCAGCAGGACGACAACCCGTTCGCGCCGCCGCCGGAGGGCACCCCCGACAAGCCGTGGCAGCCGCGCCACCCCGAGGGCCCCTCGGGCACCCAGTGGAGCGACCGCCAGCCCGGCCGCTCCCCGGGCGGCTTCGGCGAGCGGCCCGGCCGCGGCCCCGAGGGCCCGGGCGGCCCGGCCGGCCCCGGCATGCGCTGGGACCCGACGGACCCGGCCCAGCGCCGCGCGCGCTACGCACTCCTGTCCGGCATATGGGCCGTCTTCTTCGCCCTCTTCAGCTGGCCCTACGTGGCCCTGCTGCTGGGCGCGCTGGCCCTGTACTGGGGCATCAGCGCCCTGCGCGCCAAGCCCCGCCCCGCCGACCCGAACGCCCCGGCGCCCGCCCCGGGCCCCCGTCCGCAGACCACGGCGGCGATCGGCGGCCTGGTCACGGCCTCCCTGGCCCTCGCCCTGGTGGCCACGACCTTCGCGGTCCAGCTGGTCTACCGCGACTACTACACCTGCGTCGGCGACGCCCTGACCCACGAGGCCAAGCAGTCCTGCGAGCAACTACTGCCCAAGGAGCTGCGGGGCGTACTGGGGGTCGGCAACGAGTAGGCCCTCCGGGGGTTTGACGGGGGGCTTCCTTGCGGGGGCTTGGCGGGTGGCTTTCCCGGTCGGGGTTCTGCGGGCGGCTTCGGAGCGGGGCTTGGCGGGCGGCTTCTGAGCCAGGGCTCAGCGGGCGGCTTTCCCGGTCGGGGGTTCGGCGGGCGGCTTCCTTGCGGGGGCGGGCAGCTTTCCCAGTGGTTCGGCGGGTGGCTTCCTTGCGGGGGCTTGGCGCGCGGCTACCGAACCAGGGCTGAGGCAGTGTCTTTCCCAGCCGGGTTCGGCAGGCGGCTTCCGAGCGGGGGCTTGGCGCCGCTCGCGAGCCAGGGCTCAGCGGGCGACTTTCCCAGCCGGGGGCTCGGCAGGCGGCTCCCTGGCGGGGGCTCAGCGGGTGGCTTTCCCGGTCGCGGGCTCAGCGGGCGGATTCCGTGTCGGGGGGTTCGGTGGGCTGGTGATGGGCGTCCGTGGGGGGCGGGGGCTCCGGTACGGGTGAAGGGGCGACCGGCGCGGGCGACGGATCCAGTGCGGGTGAGCGGTCGACCAGCGGCGGCAAAGGCTCCGGCATGGGGGCGGGGGCGACCCGTGCGGGCGACGGATCCGGTGCGGGTGCGTGGTCGGTCAGCGGTGGCAAGGGCTCCGGCATGGGTGTGGGGGCGGTCGGCGGGGGTGACGGTTCTTGCAGGGGTGGCCAGCTGGGTGTGGCGGGCTGGTCGGTGGGGGAGTCGGGGGAGTCCATGGGGGTCGACGCTGCTCGCAGGGCTGCCCAGCGGGTGGCTCGGGCCACGTCGTCGTGCCAGGCCGAGGGGAACGGGTCGGCGGCGGGCAGGACGTCGTACCTCTCGTCCTCGTCGGGCTGGGTGAGGGGGGACGGGGGGTCTTCCTGGTGGTCGCGGGTCTTCGGCGCCTTCCCGGCCTTGGTCGTCTTCCCCCGCGTTTCCTTCGTCTGCTCCTTCGCGGCGGCCTTTGAAGAAGCCTTTGCGGACTCCTCGGCCACCTCCTTCAGAGCTTCCTTCACAGACTCCTTGGCCGTCGCCTTCGCTTCCTCCCCCGTCGCCCTCTTCCCCGTGTCCGTCGGCCGCTTGCGCCCCGGCTCCGTCCCCTGCGCCGGAATCGTGCCCCGCGTCCGCCGCGCAGCCCACAGCCGCCACGCCTGTACCGGCAGTGCCACTGGCATCCCCGCCGCCGTCAGCCAGAGCGCGGCCGCTCCCCCGCTCTGCCACCACAGCGGGCCGAAGTCGGCCAGCGCGGCCACGCCCAGCGGGCCGCCGGCCAGGAGGGCGAGAAGGGCGAGGATCGCCCCGCAGAGGAGCGCCGACAGCACGAGCACTCCGGCGGTCCGTCTGACCCGCCAGGGTGCCCTCGGCTCCCCCTGCGCCGCAGGCTCCACACGCCCCACTGCCCCCCGCCCCACGAACCAGGCGACCGTCACCCCGGCCGCCACCGGCACCACTCCCACCGTCCAGTTCAGCGGCGTTCCGGCGCCCGCGTCCGGTACCGCCGCGAGCAGCGGGAACGGGGGCAGCAGCGGGGCGGGGTCCGAGGCGAGCGGGTGCACGAGGTGCCCGGTGCCGAGGGCGAAGCCGGGGCCGAGGGCGTAGGACGCCGACCACACCGCCGCGTTGGGGATCAGCGCGATGCCGAGCAGCAGGACGGCGAACCGACCGGTCCAGCCGTCCGTCAGCTGCAGAAAGGACGTCCGGGCGGCCGTGCCGTGCAGGACCAGCGAGACGCCGAGCAGCAGCGACCCGCCCCCGAAGAGCACCGTCGTCCCGGCCAGGGCGGCCCGTACGGCCGTACCCAGCCGCGCCCGCACGTCCGACCCGAACAGCAGCCGCCGCACCGACCCCGGCAGCATCAGCAGCACACCGAGCACGGGCTCGCGCGGACGGCCGTACGCCGACCACACCCCGGCTCCCGCCGCGCTCGCCGCGACGAGCGGCAGACATACCGTCACCCCGCCCCACACGGGACGCAGTTCGCCGCCCGAGCAGTACAGCGCGGCCGCGACGCCGACGCCGAGGTAGCCGAGGACCGCCCCCGTCCACACCGTGTGCGCCGGGACCGGTGGCGGGGCGTCGGGTTCGGCGGACGCGTCCGCCGCGTCCCGCGCCGCCCGGTACAGCAGCCACACCGGCAGTGCGAGCAGCAGCAGCGGGGTCACGCCGACCGGCTGGGGCGCGCCGGAGAGCGTGTCGGTGCGGACCAGTTCGACACCGTGCCCCAGCAGCCACAGCGCGGCGGCGATGTGCAGCGCGCCGGCCGGGCCGCTGTCGGGGTACGGCGAGCTGACCCACAGCGCCAGGACGAGCACGGCGAGCGAGCCGAGCCCGAGCCCGGCGGCGACCGCACCACCCAGCAGGCTCGCGCCCAGCCCGGGCGAGCGGTCGCGCATCCGGTGCAGCAGCAGCGACAACGACGGTCGGCGAGCGGTCATCAGCGTCACGCCCGCCATGCTCCCAACGACACGCGCTTTCCCGTCGTAACAGCCGATCCACCGATGTGTCGCTCAATATATGTTTATGTACTTTTTCGTATGAAGGGGTGAGGTACTGTGACGGAGATCCCCGCCGGCTCGCTGCCACCACCGAAGGAACGCCGACAGCTGCGCGAATCCCGCTCGCTGACGCAGGCTCAGGTCGCCACACACGTAGGCGTCAGCCGGGCCACGGTCCGCTCGTGGGAGAGCGGGCGCAGCACCCCGAGCGGCCAGGAGGGCGAGGCGTACGCCCGCCTGCTGACCGGTGACGCACTGACTCCCACTCAGACCTTCGACGCGCTCTACGCGTTCTGCGCCCCCGCCCTCGTACGCCAGACGTACCTGCTCACCGGGCGCCGGGAGCTGGCCGGAGAGGCCGTGGAGCGGGCCTTCCAACTCGCCTGGCAGCGCTGGCCCGAGGTGGCCCAGGACCGGGACCCGGGCGGCTGGGTCCGGGCGATGGCCTACGAGTACGCCCTCTCCCCCTGGCACTCCTTCCGCCCGCGCTACCGGTCCCCCGAACCCCCGCCCGCCGACCCGGCCGACCGGGCACTGCTGCACGCGCTGCTCAAGCTCCCGCCGTCGTACCGGCGCACGCTCATCCTGTACGACGGTGTCGGCCTCGACCTGCCGGAGACGGCGGCGGAGACGGAGGCGAGCACCCCGGCCGCGGCCGGCCGGCTGACCCGCGCCCGGGCAGCCGTGGCCGAGCACGTCCCGGAACTGGCCGACCCCGCCGCACTGCACCGACGGCTCCTGGAACTGGCCTCGAGAGAGCACCTGCGCGCCGCCAAGCCGCCCAAGGTGCGCACGGTCGGCGAACGCCGGAACGTGTTCTGGACACGGGCGGCCATCGCCTTCACGGTCGCGATCATCGGCTCGACGGCCCTGACCCTGCGCACGGCGCCCACCCACTACGAGCCACCGATCGCCCCGGCCCAGGCGGTACAGGGGGTTCCGCCGCTGCCGGCCATGGGCCCGCTGTCATGGGAGGAACAGGCTCTGCGAGCGAAGCTGCACCGGGCGGAGTCCAACGGCCCGGAGCGCCTCGCGCCGACGGCACGTTGAGCCGCGTGGCCGCACCCGGCGCGGCGAGCGAAAACGCAGGCAGGCCCGCCCCGGCGAACGGGGCGGGCCTGCCTGCGTGCAGCCGAGAGGCTCAGGCGCTCAGGATCTCCCGGGCCAGCTTCGCCGTCTCGGTCGGGGTCTTGCCGACCTTGACGCCCGCGGCCTCGAGGGCCTCCTTCTTCGCCTGGGCGGTGCCGGACGAACCGGAGACGATGGCGCCGGCGTGGCCCATGGTCTTGCCCTCGGGCGCGGTGAAGCCCGCGACGTAGCCGACGACCGGCTTGGTCACGTTCTCCTTGATGAACGCGGCCGCGCGCTCCTCGGCGTCGCCACCGATCTCACCGATCATGACGATCAGGTCGGTGTCGGGGTCGTCCTGGAACGCGGCCAGGGCGTCGATGTGCGTGGTGCCGATGATCGGGTCGCCACCGATGCCGACGGCCGTCGAGAAGCCGATGTCACGCAGCTCGTACATCATCTGGTACGTCAGCGTGCCGGACTTCGAGACCAGGCCGATGCGGCCCGGCTTCGTGATGTCGCCCGGGATGATGCCGACGTTCGACTGGCCCGGGGTGATGATGCCGGGGCAGTTCGGGCCGATGATGCGAGTCTTGTTGCCCTTCTTGCCGGCGTACGCCCAGAAGGCGGCCGTGTCGTGCACGGCGATGCCCTCGGTGATCACGACGGCCAGCGGGATCTCGGCGTCGATGGCCTCGACGACCGCGTCCTTGGTGAACTTCTCCGGCACGAAGATGACGGAGACGTTGGCGCCGGTCTTCTCGATGGCCTCGGCGACCGTGCCGAACACGGGTACCTCGGTGCCGTCGAAGTCCACGGTCGTACCCGCCTTGCGCGGGTTCACGCCACCGACGACGTGCGTGCCGTCGCCGAGCATGAGCTTGGTGTGCTTCATGCCCGTCGAGCCGGTCATGCCCTGGACGATGACCTTGCTGTCCTTGTTGAGCCAGATAGCCATGGTGTCTTGATGTCCTCGTCCTCGGTGCTTACTTGGCGGCGGCCAGCTCGGCGGCCTTCGCGGCCGCGCCGTCCATGGTGTCGACGCGCTGCACCAGCGGGTGGTCGGCGTCGGAGAGGATCTTGCGGCCCAGCTCGGCGTTGTTGCCGTCGAGACGGACGACGAGCGGCTTGGTGACCGCCTCGCCCTTGTCCTCCAGGAGCTTCAGGGCCTGGACGATGCCGTTGGCGACCTCGTCACACGCGGTGATGCCACCGAAGACGTTGACGAACACGGACTTGACGTCCGGGTCGCCCAGGATGATCTCCAGGCCGTTCGCCATGACCTGGGCGGAGGCGCCACCGCCGATGTCCAGGAAGTTGGCGGGCTTGACGCCACCGTGGTTCTCACCGGCGTAGGCGACGACGTCCAGGGTGCTCATGACGAGACCCGCGCCGTTGCCGATGATGCCGACCTCGCCGTCGAGCTTGACGTAGTTGAGGCCCTTCGCCTTGGCGGCGGCCTCGAGCGGGTTGGCCGCGTCCTTGTCGTGCAGTTCCTCGTACTCGGGGTGGCGGAACTCGGCGTTCTCGTCGAGCGACACCTTGCCGTCGAGGGCGATGACCTCGCCGGAGGCGACCTTCGCGAGCGGGTTGACCTCGACCAGGAGGGCGTCCGACTTGATGAAGGTGTCCCACAGCTTGACGAGGACGTTCGCCACCTTGTCGGCGACCTCGGCCGGGAACTTGGCGGCCGCGACGATCTCGCGGGCCTTGGCCTCGTCCACGCCGTCGATCGGGTCGATCGCGGTCTTGGCGACGGCCTCCGGACGGGTGGCCGCCACCTCCTCGATCTCCACGCCGCCCTCGACGGAGGCGATGGAGAGGAAGGTGCGGTTGGCACGGTCGAGGAGGAAGGAGACGTAGTACTCCTCGACGATCTCCGGAGCGGTCTCGGCGATCATGACCTTGTGGACCGTGTGGCCCTTGATGTCCATGCCGAGAATGTCCGTCGCCCGGGCGACGGCCTCGTCCGCGGAGGCGGCCAGCTTGACGCCACCGGCCTTGCCGCGACCACCGACCTTCACCTGCGCCTTGACGACGGACTTGCCGCCCAGCCGCTCGGTGATCTCGCGCGCCGCCTCAGGCGTGTCGATGACTTCACCGGCCAGCACCGGTACATCGTGCTTGGCGAAGAGGTCCCTCGCCTGGTACTCGAACAGGTCCACGCGCTTCCGTCCCTATCAGTGATCTCGCGGTTCGTTGGATGCGTGGGCGTGCCGCGAAGGGCAACGTGACGTCCGCTGTCACTAGGGAAGCGCACACGGTGTCCGAGCGCGCGGCATGTCCGTCTCGCAGGTTATCGCCGCTTGCGTGGGCTCCCTAAATCGAGGGTCACACGTGAGCGGTGATACCTGTCACATGATGCCGGGTTTGCTGACACGGCGTGCCGCGATCGGGGTGATGTGCGCGGCCTCACCGGGCTGGGGTTGACCCGGTGAGGCCTCTGGACGGGCCCCGAGAGGCCCGGGGCGGTTGATCCCCACCCCAATGGGGACCACCCGCCCCGTACCGCGGGGATACGGCCGGACGGGCCGTCGGTGTTCGGCCGTCCGGGTGCCCGGCCCCCCGCGGAGCTTGCGTGGGCGCTCAGCCCTACTGCACGCCGTGGCCGTGCGCCAGACCCTGGACGTAACCCGGGGTGACGGAGTGGGCGACGCCCTCGGCCCCTGCGGTGGCGTGCCCGGCCAGCGGGCCGCCGGTGACCTGCGCGGTCCCGGCGAGGTCCTGCGCGAACGGCCCGACCTGCTGCGTGAGGGGCGCGGTCTCGCCGACGACACCGCCCGCGTAGGGGCCGGCCTCGCCCGCCACGCCGTACGCCAGCCCGCTCGCGCTGCCGCCGACACCGTCCACGACCGGCGACACGATCCCCGTGATCATGTCTGCGAACGGCTGCACGGCACCGGTGACTCCCGCCGTGAACGGCGGCACCTGTCCGGTCACTCCCTCCGCGAAGGCACCGGTCTGCCCGGTGACCCCGTGGGCGAGCGGCGGTGCGGCGCCCACGACACCGCCGGCGAAGGGGTGCACGTCGCCCACCACGCCGTACGCGAGCGTCCCCGCGTCCGCCACGGCCTGCCCGGCGACCGGCACGACCCCGTGCACGGCGGTCCCGGCGACGGGCGGCAGCACGGTGTCCACGGCGTCGTGGGACACCTGGCCGCCCAGCCCGGTGGCGTACGGCGGCACGTCCGCGAGGACCCCGCCGGCGAGGGGCAGCGCGTCGGCGAGGGCGCCGGTGGCGACGCCGTGCACGTCGGCGACGGCGCCCGTACCGACCCCGTGCACATCGCCCACGGTGCCGGTGGCAACGCCGTGGACGCCTGCCACGGCGCCCGTACCGACCCCGTGCACATCGGCGACGGCACCCGTACCGAGCCCGTCCACGCCGTACACGGCGTCCGTCGCGACTCCGTGCACCTGGGTCACGGCGTCCGTGGCGGTGCGGTACACGCCCCCGACAGCGCTCGTGGTGGTGCCCTGCGCGCTGGTCACCGCGTACCCGGCGGTGCCCTGCACGCCCGCGACCGCGTACCCGGCGGTGGGCAGGACGCCCGACACCGTGCCGGTGGCGGTCCCCTGGGCGCCCGTCACGGCGCCCGAGGCGGTGCCGTGGACGCCGCCGACCGCATGCCCCGCGGTCGGCAGGACGCCCGCCACCGCCTCGTCGGCGACCGGCAGCACCCCGGCCACGGCGGCGGAGGCCACCGGCGGGACGGCGGCGGCGGTCGTCTCGTCCACGACGGGCGCGACGGTGCCCGGCACCGCCCGCACCGTGCCGACGACCCGCTGCTCGACACCGGCGACCGTGCCGGTGACGTGCGCGGGCACGGCGGCGACGGAGGCCTCGGCGGCGCCGGTCACCCGCGCCGCCTCGCCGTCCGCGAGGGCGGCCGCACCGGCGGTACGGCCCTGCGCCCCGGCCACGGTCTGCTGTGCCGTCGTCCGCACGGTGCCCTGGACCCCCGCGGCCCGCAGGCGCGCGGCGGCCTGGGTGGCCTGCAGCTTGGTCTGGGCGGCCGCCAGGGCCTGCTCCACCTCGGGGGCGAAGGAGGCGAGGGGGCCGAAGAGGTAGTCGATCTCGTCCTGCGGGGTGGGAGCCGAGGGCGTGTCGGGCGTGGCGGGCGCGGACAGGTGGGTGGCCGTGTGGGTCGCCGCGGCGGCCTCGGTGGTGGCCCGGGCGCCCGCCGCCTGCGCGTGCGCCTCGGTCTGTGCCTGGGCGGCGCGGGCGGCCCGGGCGCCCTGGATGGCCTGGCCGCCCCTGATCTTCTCGGCGGTCGGGACCTTCGCGTCGACGTAGCGGCGGGCCTGGTCGGCGGTGCCGGTGACGGTCCGGGCCGGCTGCTGCGCCTTGGCCGCGGCGCCGGAGACGGCCGTGGTGGCCGTGCCGGTCACGCCGGAGACGGTGTCGTGGACGTCGGTGAGGACGCCGTCGACGGTGTCGCCGAGGGTGCCGGTGGTGCTCTCGGTGTCGGGTACGGAGACCGCAGGGGTGGACAGCTCGTCGGCGCTGGCCACGGCCGAGCCGAGGGCCCAGGCGCCGGTGACTCCGGCGGCTATCACGATGGAGCGGCGGATGTTCTTGTTCATGCGTGCGTCAAGTCCTTCGGAAACGGCTAGGGGGTTCCGTCCGGAGGGCGCCGGGGAGGCCGGCGGGTCCGGCGGAGTGGGCAGACCTGTTCCGCCCCCGCGCGACAGGTCCGTGGCGGGGAGGTCGGCCCTTGGCCTAGCCGGGGAAGACCGGGATGTCCCGGTGCCGTTCCCGGGTCCCGGGCGCGTCGACGCGCGCGGTGGTGCCGGGCAGGAGCCGCAGGGGCGCCCGGCCGTCGCGGGTGACGGCGTACGCGTCACCGTGGCGGGTTGCGGTGCCGTCGGCCGCCTGCTTGCCGAGCACGCCGTCCGGGTCTCCGGTCGGCGCGGGCTGGGCGGGGGCGTCGACGGCCGCGGCGGCGCGGTGCACGGGGGTGTGCGTCAGGGCCTGGGGGGCTTGCGCCGGGAGCGTGAAGTCCGGTCCGTACATGGCGGTCTGCGACGGTGCGGAGACGGCGGTACGGGCCTCGGCGCCGGGTCGGTCGGCCTTGCCCGCCGCCGGTGCCGCGCTGTCGTGCCCGTCCGCCCCGGGTTCCGGGGTGACCGGCGCGGGCAGCGGGTACACGGGCGGCACGGAGACCTCCGGGACCTCCGGAAGCTTCGGCAGCGGCACGGAGGGCGCGGCGGGCAGCGCGCGCGCCTGGGCCCGCGTCTCTTCGAGGGCCTGGGAGGTCGTCCGCACGACCTTCCGTACGGGGGTGACGACCCGTTCGGTGACGGTTCGTACCGTGTCCTCGTGCCCGGTCACCGGGACCACTGAGGTCACCGGAGTCCGCTCGGCCGCCTGGGCCTGCTCGCCGCAGAGGAACCCGAGCAGGAACAAACCGCCGACCAGCAGTGCCAGTTGCAGCGCACGCCGCCCGGCCGCCGTACGCAGCACGCGCACAGCGGTACCGAACACAGTGGCTGGCAGGGTCAAGAGGAGAGACTTCCGGTCGGCGCGGCGGGGGGTGGCGGCGGCTTCGATCCTCGCACGGTCGGCCCGAGGTAGCGCAACCCCCCTATTACCGATGGGTAGTCATGTCCCTTTTCCGGCCCGCCGTCACGCGGTGTCCGGTATGGGCAGCGGGCGCTTCTCGATCGCCGCCGCCATCACCTCCGGGAACAGGTCGGGCGTGCAGGCGAAGGCGGGTGCGCCGAGCGCCCCGAGCGCGGCCGCGTGCTCACGGTCGTAGGCGGGCGCTCCCTCGTCCGACAGTGCGAGCAGGGCCACGAACTGCACCCCGGACGCCTTCATCGCCGCGACCCGCTTGAGCATCTCGTTGCGGATGCCGCCCTCGTAGAGGTCACTGATCAGCACGACCACCGTCTCGGCGGGCCGGGTGATCTGCGACTGGCAGTAGGCGAGCGCCCGGTTGATGTCCGTGCCGCCGCCGAGCTGGGTGCCGAAGAGGACGTCGACCGGGTCGTCCAGCTGGTCGGTGAGGTCCACGACCGCCGTGTCGAACACGACCAGCCGGGTGTCGATCGACCGCATGGAGGCGAGCACCGCCCCGAACACCGACGCGTAGACCACGGACGCAGCCATCGAGCCCGACTGGTCGATGCAGAGGATGACCTCCTTCTTCACCGACTGCGCGGCCCGCCCGTACCCGATGAGCCGCTCCGGCACGATCGTGCGGTACTCGGGCAGGTAGTGCTTGAGGTTGGCCGCGATGGTGCGGTTCCAGTCGATGTCGTGGTGGCGCGGCCGGCTGATGCGCGCGCTGCGGTCCAGGGCGCCGGTGAGGGTGGCCCGGGTACGGGTGGCGAGGCGCTTCTCCAGGTCCTCGACCACCTTGCGCACGACCGCCCGTGCCGTCTCCTTCGTCGTCTCCGGCATCGCCTTGTTGAGCGAGAGCAGCGTGCCGACCAGGTGCACGTCGGCCTCCACCGCCTCCAGCATCTCCGGCTCCAGCAGCAGCGCGGCCAGCCCGAGCCGGTCGATGGCGTCGCGCTGCATGACCTGGACGACGGAGGACGGGAAGTAGGTGCGGATGTCCCCGAGCCAGCGCGCCACGGACGGCGCCGAGGCACCGAGTCCCGCCGAACGGTCCCGCCCCGTCTGCGGCTTGTCCCCCTTGCCGTACAGCGCGGTGAGCGTGCCGTCCATCGCCGCGTCCCGGCCGGACAGGGCGCATCCGGTGCCGTCGGCCTGGTCGCCGCCGAGCACCAGCCGCCAGCGCCGCAGCCGTTCGCGCGCAGGGTCGGCGTACTCGGCCGGTGCCCCGGCCGCCATCGGTTCGGCTGTCATCGGTTCGGCTGTCATGTGCCCACCCCCGCAAGGCTGTTGTCGTGAGGTGCCGCGTGCTCCTGCTCCGCGTCCAGACCGAGCAGCAGCCGCACCACCGGCAGCACGGCGTCCGCGCGCTCGGTGTCCGGTTCGGCGGCGAAGCCGGGCGGTCCGGCCGCCGGGGCCGTCGGGCCGGTGGTCCCTCCGGGCCCGCGCCGCACCAGTTCGCCGAGGGTTCTGCGCACTCCGGACTCGTACGCCGAGAACGTCCGCCGCAGCAGCGGCAGTACGTCCGTGAACGCCTCCGCCGGCACCCCTGTCAGCCAGTCATCGACCAGGCCGAGCAGCCGCTCGTCGTGCACCAGCAGCATGCCGCCCCCGCCGCCGACGAAGCCATCGATCCAGGCGGCCGCGTCGGCGGGCGGCGTTCCCGGCGAGAGCACCAGGCCCATCAGCCGGGCCGCCTCCTCGGGCCGCAGTTCGCCGTCGTCCAGCAGCAGCCGGACGGCCCGCCCCCGTACGACACCGGGCACGGTGTCCCGCAGGGCCAGGGTGCGCAGCACGGAGCGCCAGCGGCCGCGCAGGTCCCCCTGGCCGGTGTCCGAGGTGCCGGTCAGGGTCTCCGCCAGGAGTCCCACGGCGCCGTGCACGGCGTCGACATGGCCGCGCATCTCCTCCGCCGCGTCCGCGTCCAGGGCGGTGCAGGCCGGCGGGAGGCCGACGAAGACCCGCTCGGCGAGGCCCGCCGCGACACCGGCCAGCGCGCCGGTGTCGGTGCCGCGCACATCGCCGTAGCGCAGCGAGCGGACCAGGGCGGGCAGCGCCTGGGCGAGGTGGCCGACGTCCGAGTCGAGGGCCGCCCGGTCGGCGAGCACCCGCATCACCACCGGCAGCGCGTCCGGCAGCCCGGCCAGCAGGCAGCGCTCGGCGAGCGCGGTGACCTCCGCGAGGGCTTCCGCGGTGGTCGCCTCCGCCTCCGCCCTCGCCGTGGCCGCGGCGAGCACGGTCGTCCCCCACACCCCCGCCTCGGCGACCCGCACCGACAGCTCCGGCTCCCAGCGCAGCCGCCAGGTCTCCCGGAAGGTGCCCGTACTCCCCCGCGACTCGGCCGGCTCGCCCCAGCCGACGCCGAGCAGCCGCAGGCGGTGCAGCAGCCTGCTGCGGCCGGCGTCGGTCTCCTTGCGCAGGTCCAGCTCCAGCTCGCGCTCCAGCGCCTCCGGCTTGAGCCGCAGCCGGCGCTGCTCCCGGGCCAGGTCGCGCTGCAACGGCACCGCGGGCGCCGCCTCCGGCACCTCCCCCAGCACGTCCCCGACCACCAGCCGGTCGTGCACCAGCGCCAGCGGTACGTCCGAGCCGTCGCACATCACCGCGCGCACGGCGTCGGTGGTCTCACTCAGGCCGGGCAGCGGCCGGCCGCGCATGGCCGCGAGCGTCCCGGCGAGCCGCACCGCCTCGATGACGTGCGCGGAGGAGACGATCCGGTCCTCCTCGCGCAGCAGCCCCGCCACCTTGGTCAGCCACCGCTCGACCGGCCGGTCCGGCGCCCGGAACAGATGCCCGTACCAGCCCGGCGAGTCGATCCCGGCGCCGTACCCGCTCGACCGGGCCAGCCTGCGGTGCGTCCACGGCACCCAGGTCAGGTCGGCCTTGACCTTGGGCAGCCCCTTCAGCAGCGCCCGGTCCGCGGTGACGGCGGTCTTCTCCCGCAGTGCGGGCACGTGCCACGCCCCACACACCACGGCCACCGCATCCCCGAACTCCTTGCGGGCGGCACGCACTTGGAGCCTCATGTGAGCCTCCCGCACCAGGTCGCGGGGGCGCCCGCCGGCGCCGTAGCGCTCCCGCAGCGCCGTCATGGCCTCCTCCAGTGCGGCGAACGGCGCGAAGGGGTCCGACTGCCCCGGGCCCCGGTGCTCGACGACGTCCTCCCACCAGCGCTCGGGATCGTCGTACCCGGCGGCCTCGGCGAGCACGGCGAGGGGGTCGACGCGCAGGTCCCGCACAGCACCCGGGTCGCCCTCGGTGTCCGCGTCGTCCTCACCGCCCTCGCCGCACTTGTCGCCCCTGTCGTCCCCGGCGCCCTTGTGGTTCCCGTCGCCCTTGTCGTTCCCGTCGTCCCCGTCACCCTTGTCGTCCTCGTCGGACAGCGCCACCGGCTCGGGCTCCCAGGCCAGCGTGTGTGTGGCGGGCAGGTCGATGAAGCGGGCCGGGACGCCCTGTTCGAGGGCCCAGCGGATCGCGACCCACTCGGGGCTGAACTCGGCCAGCGGCCAGAACGCCGAGCGGCCGGGCTCGTCCACGGCGTGGCCGAGCAGGGCGACCGGCGGCCGCATGTCCGGGTCGGCGGCGAGCGGGATCAGCGCGTCGGCCTCCGGCGGCCCCTCGATCAGTACGACACCGGGCCGGGCGGCCTCCAGGGCGGCCCGCACCGCACGCGCGGAGCCGGGCCCGTGGTGCCGCACACCGAGCAGCAGCGGCCCGGAGGCACGGGCCCTGCCCCACGTGGAGTCGTCGCTCACACGCTCACCTCCCGGCAGGCCCGGTAGAAGTCCTTCCAGCCGTCGCGCTCGCGGACGACCGTCTCCAGGTACTCCTGCCAGATGACGCGGTCGGCCGCCGGGTCGCGGACGACGGCGCCGAGGATGCCGGCGGCGACGTCGCCCGGGCGCAGCACGCCGTCACCGAAGTGGGCGGCCAGTGCGAGGCCGTTGGTGACGACGGAGATCGCCTCGGCGGTGGACAGCGTGCCGCTCGGCGACTTCAGCTTCGTCCGGCCGTCGGCGGTCATCCCGTCGCGCAGCTCACGGAAGACCGTCACGACCCGGTGGATCTCCTCGATGCCGTCGGGCACGGCCGGCAGATCGAGGGAGCGGCCGATCTGCTCGACGCGGCGCGTGACGATGTCGACCTCGGCGTCGGCGCTCTCCGGCAGCGGCAGCACCACGGTGTTGAAGCGGCGGCGCAGCGCGCTGGAGAGGTCGTTGACGCCCCGGTCGCGGTCGTTGGCGGTGGCGATGAGGTTGAAGCCGCGGACCGCCTGCACCTCCTGGCCCAGCTCCGGTATCGGCAGGGTCTTCTCGGACAGGATCGTGATCAGCGTGTCCTGCACGTCGGCCGGGATGCGGGTCAGCTCCTCCACCCGGGCCGTCATGCCGTCGGCCATGGCCCGCATGACGGGGCTGGGCACCAGGGCGTCGCGGCTGGGGCCGTGCGCGAGCAACTGCGCGTAGTTCCAGCCGTAGCGGATCGCCTCCTCCGGCGTGCCCGCCGTGCCCTGCACCAGCAGGGTCGAGTCGCCGCTGACCGCGGCCGCCAGGTGCTCCGACACCCAGGTCTTGGCCGTGCCGGGCACGCCGAGCAGCAGCAGCGCGCGGTCGGTGGCGAGAGTGGTGACGGCGACCTCGACTAGACGGCGCGGGCCCACGTACTTCGGTGTGATCACGGTGCCGTCCGGCAGGGTGCCTCCGAGCAGATACGTCGCCACCGCCCACGGCGACAGTTGCCAGCGCTCCGGGCGCGGGCGGTCGTCCTGCGCGGCCAGCGCCGCGAGTTCGGCGGCGAAGGCGTGCTCGGCGTGCGGTCGCAACGCCTGCGAACCCTTGCTCCCGCTCGCTTCGACGGACGTCGGTTCCACGGACACAGTCATGGCTGAGGCCCCCTCCAGCTCGGCCGGTTCGGATCTGGCATCCACCGTGCACCACGCCACTGACAATCGCTCCGACCTGCGCAAACGCGCTCGCAGGGCCGATTGTCAGTGGCGGGATCTACGGTCGGTGGCATGACTGAGCAGGGGGTGCGCTGGACCGCGGAGCAGGTGCTGGCGCTGGCGCCTGACGCCGCGTCACGCAAGGCGGGAAGCAAGCTGGGCACGGCCGGACCGTGGTCCGAGTCGGGCAGCGGAGAGGGGACGGTGTGGGGGCTGTGCAAGGGCAGTGGCAGCAGGCCGTACCAGACGGTGGTGGACCTGGCGGACGTCGCCGGGCCCGCGTACAAGTGCAGTTGCCCGAGCCGGAAGTTCCCGTGCAAGCACGCGCTCGGGCTGCTGCTGCTGTGGGCGGAGGGGGACGGCGCGGTGCCGGCGGTGGCCGAGCCGCCGGAGTGGGCCGAGCAGTGGCTCTCGGGCAGACGTAAGCGCGCGGAGAGCAAACGGACGGAGAGCGGCGGGAGTTCCGCGACCGGGTCCACTGACCCGGAGGCGGTGCGGCGCCGGGCGGAGCGCCGGGCCGAGCGGGTCACGGCGGGCGCGACGGAGCTGGAGCAGCGCCTCGCGGACCTGCTGCGCGGCGGCCTGGCCTCGGCCGAACAGGCGGGATACGGGATGTGGGACGAGACGGCGGCCCGCATGGTCGACGCGCAGGCCCCCGGACTGGCGTCCCGAGTGCGGGAGTTGGGGGCGGTGCCCGCCTCCGGTCCGGGCTGGCCGGCGCGCCTGCTGGAGGAGTGCGCTCTGCTGCATCTCCTCGACCAGGGCTGGCTGGGCCGCGTCCGGCTGCCGGACGCCCTCGCGGACACGGTCCGCTCCCGGCTCGGCCTGCCCGCTTCGGCGGACGGCCCGCCGGTGCGCGACCGCTGGCTGGTCCTCGCCCAGTACGACACGGTCGACCCGAAACTGACGACGCGCCGGATATGGCTCCACGGCGCCGAGTCGGGCCACACCCGGCTGCTCCTCTCCTACGGCGCGGCCGGACGGGCGCCGGAACTGTCACTGCCGGTCGGTCTGGCGCTGGAGGCCGACCTGTCCGTGTTCCCCGGCGCCGGACAGCTGCGGGCGGCCCTGGGCGAGCAGCACGCCCCGCCCGCGCCCGTCGCCCTGCGCCCGCCGGGCGTGAGCACGGCCCAGGCGGCGGCCCGCTACGGCGACGCCCTGTGCGAGGACCCCTGGCTGGAGTCGGTCCCGGTCACGCTGGACCGCGTCATACCGACGCCGGACACCCAGCCGGGCTCCTGGCAACTGGCCGACGCCGAAGGGGACTCGGCGCTCCCGCTCACCCCGTCCGCCCGCTCCCGCCCGGGCCTGTGGCGCCTGGTCGCCCTCTCCGGCGGCGCCCCCGTCAAGGTCTTCGGCGAGTGCGGCCATCGCGGCTTCACCCCGCTGACGGCCTGGCCCGAGGGCCCGGGCGCCCCGGTGACGCTGTGCTGACCTGCCCGACCACCGAGGGACACGAAGAGAAGGGATCGTGATGCACGCAACCCCGGCCGCGACGGCCGGCCAGGCCCTGACCCCACCCTCCTGGGAGGACCTCGTCACCACCGCTCTCCTCGGCACCGACCGGCGCCCTGCGGCGCCGGCCGTGCCCGGGCGGGAAGCGCCCGTGGCCCTGCTGGACGCCGCCGCCGTGGCCACCCTGCGCCGGCGGGCGGGGCTGCGGCCCGGACCGGCCGCGCCGCGGCCGGAGCCCGCTCCCGAGGATCCGCGTCCGGCGCTGCCGGCCGCCGCCGCGCGCAGGCTCGCGCTGCTGCTGGCCGACCGCTCCGGCGGCCAGGGCGGTGGCAGGCGGGGCAGCGCACCGGACCTCATGGAGCTGCTCCCGCAGTGGCTCGCGGCGGCCAACGCCCACGGGTACGCGGCGCCCCCGCAGGCGCTGCCCGCACTGCTGGACGCCGCCCGGGGCCGCACGGATCTGCGGCCGGCGGCGCTGGCGTTCGCTGGGCCGCGGGCGCTGTGGCTGGCCCGGCTGAACCCGGACTGGCGGTTCGCCCTGCGCTCGGCACCGGGCGGCGGAGCGACGCTGCCCGACCCCGAGGACGACGAGGCGGTGCAACGGCTGTGGCAGGAGGGCCTGTTCGCCGAGCGGGTCGCCCTGCTGTCCGCCCTGCGCGCCCGCACGCCCGGCCCCGCCCGGGAGCTGCTGACCACGACCTGGGCGACGGAGCGGGCCGAGGACCGGCTGATGTTCCTCGACGCGCTGCGCACGGGCCTGTCCGCCGAGGACGAGCCGTTCCTCGAGCAGGCCCTGGGCGATCGCAGCCGCAACGTCCGGGCGACTGCGGCGGAGCTGCTGTCCGCGCTGCCGGGCTCGGCGCTCGCCGGGCGGATGGCGGTGCGGGCCACCGCCTGCGTGGCCGTCGACCACATGGGGAACAGGCCCACGATCGTCGTGGAGGCACCCCTCGAATGCGACCCGGACATGGAGCGGGACGGCGTGGCGGCCAAGCCCCCGACAGGCCGAGGTGAACGGTCGTGGTGGCTGGGCCAGTTGGTGGAGGCGGCGCCGCTCGGCACCTGGCCGGGCCGGCTGGGCGGACGTACCCCGGAGCAGATCGTGGCGCTGCCGGTGGCCGACGGCTGGCAGGGCGAACTGCACGCGGCCTGGTGCCGGGCGGCGGTGCGGCAGCGGGACGCCGCGTGGTCGAGGGCGCTGCTCGGGGTGCCATCGGCGCCGGAGGCCGGCGGGCCCGGGGCGGTGTCCCTGGCGGAGCGGGCGAAGCTGCTGGCCACGATGGAGGACGGGGAGCGGGCCGAGTGGGTGGCGGGATTCATCGCGACCCACGGCCTGTCCGAGGCGTTCCAGCTGCTCGGGGTGTGCGACATCCCCTGGGGCGCCCTGCTCGGCCGGGCCGTGGTGGACGCCCTCAATATCGCCCGGGACGCGGGCAGTTACCCCTGGAGCTTCAGCGGGGTGATGGGACTGGCCGAGCGCTGCCTGGACCCGGCCGAGGCCGCCCGCCTGGACGGCCTGCTGGCGATACCCGACGAGCGCGAGGACGCCTCGCCCGGCGCCGGGGGTTACTGGGCGGAGGCGTTCCAACGGCTGGTGAGCACGCTGCGGTTGCGGGCGGCGATGGCCGCGGAGTTGAGCGAAACTTCCGGCACTTGAGGACGAGCCGCCGCGAAATCCAGCCCGTCCGGCGCTTGAGGACGAGGCCGTTCAGGCCGAAGCGGGGGTCTGGGGGCGGCAGCCCCCAGCGACCGCAACAACAACTCAGCGCACCGTCGGCCCAACCGCCGGAGGCACACGCACGTTCTCCCGGACCCACTCCACGATCGCCGTGGTGGTCGCGCCGGGCGTGAAGATCGCCGCGACCCCTTTCTCCTTCAGCGGCGGAATGTCCTCCTCCGGGACGATGCCGCCGCCGAAGACGAGGATGTCCGCGGCGTCGCGCTCCTTGAGGAGGTCGATGACGGCGGCGAAGAGGGTGTTGTGAGCGCCCGAGAGGATGGACAGGCCGATCGCGTCGGCGTCCTCCTGGATGGCGGTGTCGACGATCTGTTCCGGCGTCTGGTGAAGCCCGGTGTAGATGACCTCCATACCGGCGTCGCGCAGCGCCCGCGCGATGACCTTGGCCCCACGATCGTGGCCGTCGAGCCCCGGCTTGGCGACCACCACGCGGATCGGACCGGCTGCCACACCCATCACTGCCTCCATCAAGCGACCACGGAAGCGGCCGCTTCCGTCCGTACCGACAAGTACCGCATATCTGGCACGTTCCGCCACCCGTCGGGAAGTGAACGAACGTTATCTCCAGCATCCCGCAACCGGCGGTTTTACGGTGCGCAGCGAGGGGGAAATCACACGGTGGGACATGAGGGCGCACGGGGGATCGAGCCGTCTCTCCGTGTGCCGACAGGAGGTCGGCCCATGAAGGTCACCGGGGTACTGCCACTCTTCCTCCCGCTCTACCGGCGCCTGTGGCCCGGCAGACTGGTCGAACTGTCCATGGCCCTCCTCAAGGCGACCGCGCTCGAGGCCGCGATCCTGGCCGGCCACCTGCTGCTGTATCCGACCGGCCTCACCCAGGAGCGCCGCTCCCCCGCGCTCCCCGCCGGGGACGGTGCCACCCGGCTGCCCGACCGGGCCGGACCCCCGGTCGTCCTGCTGCACGGCTTCATCGACAACCGCTCGGTCTTCGTCCTGCTGCGCCGCAATCTCGCCCGGAACGGCAGGCAGCGCGTCGAATCGCTCAACTACTCCCCGCTGACCTGCGACATTCGCACCGCTGCCGAACTGCTGGGGCGGCACGTCGAGGAGATCTGCGAGCGCACCGGAAACGGCCAGGTCGACATCGTGGGGCACAGCCTCGGCGGGTTGATCGCCCGTTATTACGTACAGCGCCTGGGCGGTGACCTGCGGGTGCGCACCCTGGTCACGCTGGGCACCCCGCACTCCGGCACCCGCGCCGTACCGCTGGCCAGCGCCCATCCGATCGTGCGGCAGATGCGGCCCGGCTCGGAGGTGATCGAGGAGCTGACCCGGCCCGCGCCGGGCTGCCGGACGCGGTTCGTCAGCTTCTGGAGCGACCTCGACTCCGTGATGGACCCGCCGGAGACGGCCTGCATCGACCACCCCGACCTGGACGCCCTGAACGTCCGGGTGACCGGGATCGGCCACCTCGCGCTGCCGGTGCACCCCGCGGTGGCGGCCGGAATACGCGACGCGCTCGACAACACCCTGCCCGAGGAACCGCTCAGCGACGGCGTGACGGTGGCCTGAGGGCGGCGGCCGACGGGCGGTCGGGGCGACGGCATGGGCGCGGCACAGCCGGTCCACAGATGACGCACGGCCATCTGACATCGAACACTCTTCGAACACAAGGCCAAACTCGTGTCCGTCGTCCGCCAAAACACGGCTGATTGCCCGTTTCCGGCCCACGTGAAACCGGCCGAAGATTGTCGCGCCCGCGTACCGCCGGGTACAGTCGCCGCACTGCTCTGGCAGCCCCTGTTGTCGAGGCGAAAGAGAAGTTGGTGAACGATCGTCACCCGTCGGGGACCATGACCACCCCGGCCCCGGCTTCCGACGCCTCCACCGCGCAGTACGCGCAGTACTACGGGGTTCAGGAAGCCCAGTACGACGACCTCACCACGTACGGCGGCTACGACGCCACAGGTTTTGCGGGCTGCACCACCGGCACCGGATCCTTCGCCACCGACCCGCTCTTCGGCGGCCTCCCGGGCAACGAGCAGCACACCGGCACGTACGGCACCACGCAGTGGCAGACCGGCACCGGCCAGACCCTGAACTACGACCCGTACGCGGCCCAGCATCACGCCGCCTACGACTCGGGCGTGTACGACAACACCGCCTGGTCGGTCCCCGCACAGCCCACCGGGAACGACATCAGCGGCCAGTGGGACGCGAGCGCCTGGCTCCAGCCCGACCAGTCCGCCGCCGCCGACCCCACCCAGCAGTGGGAGTGGGGCACGCAGTCGTTCGAGACGGGCACGTACGACGCCACCCAGTGGAACTCCGACGGCGCGGCCGCGCCGCACGAGCAGCTTGCCGAACCATTCGACCACCAGGCCACGGCCACCTTCGAGCAGGTCGGCGAACCATTCGACCACCAGGCCACGGCCACCTTCGAGCAGGTCGGCGAACCGTTCGACCAGCAGGCCACCACCACGTTCGAGCACGTCGGCGAGTTCACCGAAATGCCCTCCGAGGACGGCGAGTTCGGCGACACGGGCGAGCTGCCCGCCGTACCGTCCCTGCTCGACGACCAGGAAGAGGGCACCCCGGCCCCGGCGACCCGCGCGGGCTCCCGCAGTGCGGCGCGTTCCCGGCGCCGTACGCCCCCCAAACGCTCCGCGCTGCTGACCGTCGCCGTGCCCTCGGTCTGTGTGATGGGCGTCGCCGGGATCGCCGCCGCCTCCGTCGGCAGCCTGACCGACGGCAACAAGGACACCACCGCCACCGCCTCGGACGCGCACGCGGTGAAGCCGTCCGTCGCCAACAGCAAGCTGGACTCCCAGCTGCGGACCCTCTCCGCCGGCGCCGACGACTTCGCCGACCGGGCCAGCCGGACGCAGGAGCGCATCGACCTCAAGGCGCAGCAGGAACTGCAGCAGAAGAAGGCGGCCGCGGAGGCCGCGCTCAAGGAGCGGCTGCGTCCCAAGTTCGCGCTGCCGGTCTCGCAGCACGGGCTCAGCGCCTACTTCGGCCAGGCCGGCGTGAACTGGATGTCCGTGCACACGGGCATCGACTTCCCGGTCTCGTACGGCACCACGGTCATGTCCGCCACCGACGGCGTCGTCTCCACGAAGTGGAACAGCGCCTACGGCAACATGATGATCGTGACGGCGAAGGACGGCACGGAGACCTGGTACTGCCACCTCTCCAGCTACCGCGTCGCCTCCGGTACGACCGTCAAGGCCGGAGACGCGATCGCCTACTCCGGCAACTCGGGCAACTCCACCGGCCCGCACCTGCACTTCGAGGTACGGCCGGCGGGCGGGGCGGCCATAGACCCCCTGCCGTGGCTGCGCAGCCACGGCCTGGACCCGACCTGAGCCTTTGACGAACCGAGCCCCGCCGATCCGGCGGGGCTCACTCGTCTCCCTACAGCTTCTCCACCGGCGCGTACCGCAGCAGCAGCCGCTTCGGCTTCCCGTCCCCGAAGTCGATCGTCGCCTGGGCCTTGTCCTCCACGCCCGACACCGCGACGACCGTGCCGAGCCCGAACTGGTCGTGGGTGACCCGGTCGCCGACGGCCAGGGACACGACCGGCTTCTCGGAGGCCCGCCGGGTGGCGAACCCGGACGCGCCCGCCGCCGACGAGCGGGAGCGGGACGAGGACAGCGAGGCCGCGATCCCGGAGGCCGGCCCGGAGGACACCGGGGCGGCGGCTCCCGTCCGCTTCCACTCCACATGGGTGGCCGGGATCTCCTCCAGGAAGCGGGAGGGCGGGTTGTACGACGGCTGGCCCCAGGCGCTGCGCAGCGTGGACCGGGTGAGGTAGAGCCGCTCCCGCGCGCGTGTGATGCCGACGTACGCCAGCCGCCGCTCCTCCTCCAGCTCCTTGGTCTGGCCGAGGGCGCGCATGTGCGGGAAGACGCCGTCCTCCATGCCGGTCAGGAAGACGACCGGGAACTCCAGGCCCTTGGCGGTGTGCAGGGTCATCAGGGTGATGACGCCGGAGCCTTCCTCGTCCTCGTCGGGGATCTGGTCGGAGTCGGCGACCAGCGCGACCTGCTCCAGGAAGTCGGACAGCGCCACCGACTCGCCCTCGCCGCGCTCCTGCTCGAACTCCAGGGCCACGGCCGCGAGTTCCTGGAGGTTCTCGATGCGGGTCTCGTCCTGCGGGTCGGTCGAGGCCTGCAACTCGGCCAGGTAGCCGGTGCGTTCGAGCACCGCCTCCAGGACGGTCGCCGGTCCCGCGCCGGACTCCACGATCGTGCGCAGGTCCTCCATCAGCGTGTTGAACCGCTTGACCGCGTTGGTGGACCGCGCGGCCATGCCGTACGCCTCGTCCACGCGCTTCAGGGCCTGCGGGAAGCTGATCTTCTCGCGCTGGGAGAGGGCGTCGATCATCGCCTCGGCGCGCTCGCCGATGCCCCGCTTGGGGACGTTGAGGATGCGGCGCAGCGGCACCGAGTCCTCGGGGTTGGCGAGGACGCGCAGGTAGGCCAGGACGTCCCGGACCTCCTTGCGCTCGTAGAAGCGGACGCCGCCGACGACCTTGTAGGGCAGGCCGACGCGGATGAAGACCTCTTCGAAGACACGGGACTGGGCGTTGGTGCGGTAGAAGACGGCGACGTCACCGGACTTCGCCTCGCCCGCGTCCGTGAGGCGGTCTATCTCGTCGGCGACGAACTGGGCCTCGTCGTGCTCGGTGTCGGCGACGTAGCCGGTGATCCGGGCGCCCTGGCCGGCGTTGGTCCACAGGTTCTTCGGGCGGCGGGACTCGTTGCGCTCGATGACCGCGTTGGCGGCGGACAGGATGGTCTGCGTGGAGCGGTAGTTCTGCTCCAGCAGGATCGTCGTCGCGTTCGGGTAGTCCTCCTCGAACTGGAGGATGTTGCGGATGGTCGCGCCCCGGAAGGCGTAGATCGACTGGTCCGCGTCACCCACGACGCAGAGTTCGGCGGGCGGGAGGTCGTACTCGTTCGGCGGGGTGTCGACGTCCTCGGGGGCATGCTCGCCGGTGCCGACCAGCTCGCGCACCAGCGCGTACTGGGCGTGGTTGGTGTCCTGGTACTCGTCGACCAGGACGTGCCGGAAGCGGCGGCGGTAGTGCTCGGCGACGTCCGGGAAGGCGCGCAGCAGGTTGACCGTCGTCATGATCAGGTCGTCGAAGTCGAGCGCGTTGGCCTCGCGCAGCCGCGACTGGTAGAGCGCGTAGGCCTGGGCGAGGGTCTTCTCGAAGCCGTCGGCGGCCTGGGCGGCGAAGTCCTCCTCGTCGATCAGCTCGTTCTTGAGGTTGCTGATCTTGGCGCTGAAGGACTTGGGCGGGAAGCGCTTGGGGTCGAGGTCCAGATCGCGGCAGACCAGGGCCATCAGGCGCTTGCTGTCGGCGGCGTCGTAGATGGAGAAGCTCGACGTGAAGCCGAGCTTCTTCGACTCGCGCCGCAGGATCCGTACGCACGCGCTGTGGAAGGTCATGACCCACATCGCGTTCGCGCGCGGGCCGACGAGCTGCTCGACGCGCTCCTTCATCTCGCCCGCGGCCTTGTTGGTGAAGGTGATCGCGAGGATCTGGCCCGGGTGCACGTTCCGCTCGGCGAGCAGGTGGGCGATGCGGTGGGTGAGCACACGGGTCTTGCCGGAGCCTGCGCCGGCGACGATGAGCAGCGGGGAGCCGGCGTGGACGACCGCGGCGCGCTGGTTCTCGTTCAGCCCCTCCAGGAGCGCCGCCGCGTCGAGCGCGGGGCGAGGTGCGCCGTCGCGGTAGTACGCGTCCCGGTCCGGCGGCACATCGAACTTCCCGCCGAACAGATCGTCCGGAAGCGGCTCCGGAGCGTGATCGTCCTCGGGCGGCGGCGGGGGCTCCTCCTCGCGCCCGCGAGGGGCCTGGAGGTCCGCCAGGAAGCTGTCGTCAAAGAGGCTGCTCATCGCTCTCCGAGTCTAGGGCGCCGCACCGACAACCGACTGCCGTCCCGGGAACATGGCCGGTTCGGAAAAGGCGGGTCCTTCGCGCCCCAGGACGGTCGAACAGCCCCTCACACAGCGGAATCACCCCGTGACACGGGAGCGATCCCACACCCAGGTCACGAAAATGTATCGGACATATCGTGCACCAACCTTCACACGAGACACACCAGTTGGCTAGGTTGCGGGGCGGGCCGCACGCCCCCTTCCGGCGAACGTCGCCGATCCGCGCGGCCTCCGCCGAGTCCGGCGCGCCCCCGCACGGTGCCCGGAGCCGGGGACCCACCGAACCTGGGGTGAATCGGCACACGTCCCGTCCCGGGACGAGGGCCGTAGGGCAAACCTTCCGACCACCCGCCCGAACCCGACAGCTAACCCGGTAGGCGGCACATGGAAGGAGTCGCCTCCCTTGGCGTCGCACCGCAAGTCGCGCCCCGCGGGCACACTCGGAGCAGGTTTCCGCACCCCGGTCCTCGCCACCGCCGCCCTCACCTCCGTGGCCGTGCTGTCCCAGACGGCCGACGCCGCTCCCGCGGCCGATGGAAAGCCGAGCCTGGAGGAGGTCGAGAAGAAGGTCGACGACCTCTACCGCCAGGCGGAGTCGGCGACCGAGAAGTACAACGCCGCCAAGGAGCAGACCGGCAAGCAGCGCACCCACATCGACAGCCTGCGCGACGAGGTCGCCCGGCGGACCGCCCGGATGAACAAGGCCCGCGAGGAGCTGGGCACGTTCGCCGCCGCCCAGTACCGGACCGGGACCGCCTCGACCGACACCGCCACCTTCCTGCTCGCGGACAGTCCCCAGGACTACTTCGACGAGAGCCAGCTGATGAACCGGCTGACCTCGCGGCAGAAGAGCGCCGTCGACGACTACGTCACCGAGCAGGCCGCGACCATGAAGAAGCGGCAGGAGGCCGCCAAGAGCCTCCAGACGCTGTCCGAGTCGCAGAACGAACTGCAGACCGCCAAGGCCACCGTCCAGAAGAAGCTCGCCTCCGCGCGCGAGCTGCTGTCCCAGCTGACGGCCGAGGAGAAGGCCCGGCTGGCGGCGATCGAGCGGCAGAAGCAGGAGGAGGCCGCGCGCAAGGCCGCGGAGCTGGCCAAGCAGCAGGCGGCAGCGGCCAAGGCCAAGGAGGAGGCCCAGGCGCAGGCGAGCGGTTCGTCCACGTCCAGCGGCTCGTCCACGTCCAGCGGCTCGTCGACCTCCGGCGGCTCGTCGACGTCCTCCGGGACGTACGCCACCAAGGCCGAGAAGGCGATCGCCTTCGCCCGCGCCCAGATCGGGAAGCCCTACGTGTGGGGCGCCACCGGACCCGGCTCGTACGACTGCTCGGGCCTCACCCAGGCCGCCTGGAAGGCCGCCGGCGTCTCGCTCCCGCGCACCACCTACGACCAGGTGAACGCCGGCACCACGGTCTCCCTGGCCAATGCGCAGCCCGGCGACCTGATCTTCTTCTACGACGACATCAGCCACGTCGGCATCTACATAGGCAACGGCATGATGATCCACGCCCCCAAGCCGGGCGCGTACGTCCGCGAGGAGTCGATCTACTACGGCGGCGAATCGATCATCCACAGCTTTGTCCGACCCGCCTGACCACCACCCCCTTCGTCCAGCCCGACCGTCCCCTTATTCGAAGTTCCGAGCGCCACGCGCGCGCGTGGCCTCCGCGCCCCGCCCGCGCGGCTGCCTAGCATCGGGCCCATGCCCGGCATCTCAGCTCTGCGTACGTGGTGGGCGGGGCGTCCGCCGGCAGCGGGTGCCGCCGTCATGGCGACCGGCATCGTCTCGGTGGGCCTGCATCTGACGGGCCCCGAGACGGTGTCCCGGGTCTTCCTGTGGCTGGCCTGCGTCGCCTGGGTGGCGCTGGCCGCCGACTTCCTCGTACGGCTGGTGGCGCAGCGGGAGCGCTGGGTGGCCGAGGCGCACAGCCCGGGCTCACTCACCGCCGTCGCCGCCACGGCCGTGCTCGGCACCCGGTTCTCGGCGCTCGGCCGGCAGACGCCGGCCGAGGCGGCGCTGGCGCTGGCCGTGGTGCTCTGGCCGGTGCTGCTGTACCTGGTCATACAGCACTGGGAGCGGCACATGCCGGGAGCGGTGTTCCTGTGTTGTGTCGCCACACAGGGGCTTGCGGTGCTGGCGGCCACGCCGGCCGCGGCCGAGACGACGGCCTGGCTCGCGCACGCCGCGCTGGTGCTGTTCTGGCTGGGCCTGGTGCTCTACGGCCTCGCCCTGCCGCGCTTCGATCCGCGGCAGATCCTCGAGGGGGCCGGGGACCACTGGATCGCGGGCGGGGCGCTCGCCATCTCGGGGCTGGCCGGGGCGAAGCTGCTCTCTGCCGACAGTCCGCGGCTGTACCTGTGGAACGACGACGACCGGGGCGTGCTGCGGAACGTGACGGTGGCGCTGGTCTTCCTGGACCTGACCTGGTACGTGGTCCTGCTGGCCGCCGAGGTGGCCCGGCCGCGGCTGCGCTACGACATGCGGCGCTGGGCGACGGTGTTCCCCATGGGGATGACCGGGGCGGCCACGCTGTCGGTGGCGGCCGCCGTGGGCATCGGGTGGCTGAAGGGGCCGGGGCGGGTGCTGGTGTGGGTGGCGGTGGCGGCCTGGGTCGCGGTCGCGGCCGGCGCGGCCCTCGCGGCCCGCGCCGGGATCAGCGGACGGCGCTGAGCGTCACGTCCACAGCACGGCGATGAAGATGTTCGCCGTGGTCAGCAGGCCGACCAGCCCGAAGAGGCTCTTGTCCACCTTCTCCTCGTCGCGCTTCACGTAGACCAGCCCGAGGATCACGATCAGCAGGGCGAGCTTCACGCCGATCTTGACGGTGTTGAGGTGAGCGCCTTGGGCCTGGTTGAGGCCGACCAGGGCCACACCGGTGACCAGCATGGTGAACGCGCCGTGCAGCATCCCGGGGACGAAGCGGGCCGTGCCCTGGCCCATCGCCTTCATCTGGGTGAGGAAACCGCCGAGCAGCGCGGCGATGCCGATGATGTGCAGACCGACGAAGAGATGGATGAGTACGTCCATGAGCCCGGAGCCTAATCAGGGGCCCGGGAGCCCTCTGTCACCGGGCCCGCCAGGAGCACCGGTGCATCCTGCATATATGCGCCCCATAGCAGCACATGGCTCCCGTGTGTCCCACATTCCGCGCATCGGTCACCACGCTATGTGAAGGCGACGACTCCATACCGGCAATCCGGTCATATGCGGTCGCCCTTCGATCGCTCGAAGTCAGTTCCGCACTCCGCGTTACCAGCCCGTCACACTCGGGTTTAGCGTCCTCCCCCAGGTGACCGGCTCCCCACCGCCGCCCGGGCCAGGGGCGGCAGTCGGGCACCACCGCCGAGAAAGGTCCGGCGGCGGCCCGCTTCCCCTGTGCGGGCCGTCGCCGGACGCACCGCTCGTTCGGTCGCAGGAGTCCTACGGAAGGACGTGACGGTCCAGGTGGCAGCGCACCGCAAGCCCCGACAGCGCTCGCTCGGCGGAACCACGGCCCGCACGGCCGTCACCTTCGCCCTGGCGGGCGCGGCCACCGCCACGGCCTTCGACGGAACCGGCCACGCCGAGCCGCAGCTGACACCGACGCAGGTGAAGTCCAGGGTGGACAAGCTGTACCAGGAGGCGGAGACCGCCACCGAGAAGTACAACGGCGCCAAGGAGAAGGCGAACACGGCCCAGCGGCGGCTGAACTCGCTGCGGGACGAGACCGCCCGGAAGCAGGACAAGCTCAACGCGGCCCGGAACGCGCTGGGTTCGTACGCGGCGGCGCAGTACCGCGAGGGCGGGATCGCCCCCGCCTGGCAGCTCGCGCTGTCCAGCGACCCCGACCGGTACCTGGACGGGGCCGCCCTCGCGGAGCGGGCCGGCGACCGGCAGGCCGGGGCGGTGGCGCGGGTACGCGAACAGCTGCGGGAGATCGAGCAGTTGCGCGGCGCCGCCCGGACCGAGCTGAACGCACTGCGGTCACGGCAGGCGGAGCTGAAGCGGCAGAAGAAGACCATCACCGGGAAGCTGGCTCAGGCGCGCGACCTGCTGGCTAGGCTCACTCCGGCACAGCTGGCGCAGGTCACCGGCGACGGCACCGTGGCGGGGCACGCCTCGCGCTCGGCCCCGGACGCCCGGCCGGACCTGGAGCCGACGGACTCCCCCGCCGCCCCGAACTCCCGCGCGGCGGCGGCCATCGCCTACGCCTACCAGAAGCTCGGCAGCCCCTATGTGTGGGGCGCGACCGGCCCGGACGCCTTCGACTGCTCGGGCCTGGTCCAGGCCGCCTACCGCTCCGCCGGCGTCTCCCTGCCCCGCACCACCTACACCCAGATCAACGCGGGCCGACGGGTCTCCCGCTCGGAACTCCAGCCCGGCGACCTGGTGTTCTTCTACTCCGGCATCAGCCACGTGGGCCTCTACATCGGCAACGGCCAGATGATCCACGCCCCGAACCCCTCGGCACCGGTCCGGGTGGCCCCCATCGACCAGATGCCGTTCGCGGGGGCCACCCGGGTGGCGTGAGGGCGGCTGCCCGGCGGGGTCAGACCAGGCGGCGGGCCGTGGCCCAGCGGGTCAGCTCGTGGCGGTTGGACAGCTGGAGCTTGCGCAGGACCGCCGAGACATGGGACTCGACCGTCTTCACCGAGATGAACAGCTGCTTGGCGATCTCCTTGTAGGCGTAGCCCCGGGCGATCAGGCGCAGCACCTCCCGCTCGCGCTGGGTGAGGCGGTCCAGGTCCTCGTCGACCGGCGGGGCGTCGGTGGAGGCGAAGGCGTCCAGGACGAACCCGGCCAGACGGGGGGAGAAGACGGCGTCGCCCTCCTGGACCCGGAAGATCGAGTCGACCAGGTCGGTGCCGGTGATGGTCTTGGTGACATAGCCGCGGGCGCCGCCGCGGATCACACCGATCACGTCCTCCGCCGCGTCCGACACGGACAGCGCGAGGAAGCGCACCGGCTGCTCGGCGTCAGCCATCAACCCGGCGCACCGGCGCAGCACTTCGACCCCGCCGCCGCCCGGCAGGTGAACGTCCAGGAGGACCACCTCGGGCCGGGTCGCGGTGATGACCGTGACCGCCTGGTCGACGTCCGCGGCCTCGCCGACCACCTCCACGCCGGTCTCGGCGGTCTGCCCGATCTCGGCCTGCACCCCGGTGCGGAACATGCGGTGGTCATCGACGAGCACCACGCGCACGTGCCGCTTCCCGGCGGTGCCGGACCCGGCCGGCTCCGCCGCTCCCGCCGTACCGTTCGCCTCGGTCGCGTCGCTCATGACGTCTTCTCCGCCCTCTCCATCTCCAGCTCGACCTCCGTGCCGCCGCCCGGCACCGCCCGCAGCCGGGCCGTGCCGCCGTTGCGCTCCATGCGGCCGATGATCGATTCTCTGACGCCCATGCGGTCGGCGGGTATCGAGTCGAGGTCGAAGCCCGGGCCGCGGTCACGGACGGACACGAAGACCGTCCTCCCCTCGACTTCGGCATAGACCTGCACGGCACCGCCGTCGCCACCGTACTTGGCGGCGTTGACCATCGCCTCGCGCGCGGCCTGCATCTGCGCGGAGGTCCTCTCGTCCAGCGGGCAGTCGCCGACCACGACCACCTCGATGGGCACGCCGTGCTTGTCCTCGACATCGGCCGCGTTGTGCCGCACCGCCTCGGCGACCGTGTCCGGCTCGTCGGCCTCGTCCTTGCCGGTGCCCTCCGGCTTGTACAGCCAGGTGCGCAGGTCCCGCTCCTGGGCGCGGGCCAGGCGCCGGACCTCGCCCGCATTGTCGGCGTTGCGCTGGATCAGGGTGAGGGTGTGCAGCACGGAGTCGTGGACGTGGGCGGCGACCTCGGCGCGCTCCTGGGCGCGGATGCGCATCAGGCGTTCCTCGGACAGGTCCTGGGTCATGCGGACCAGGTAGGGGCCGGCAAGCAGCGTGATGCCGACGAGGACGACGAGGGCGGCCTGGAGGACCGCGCCGAGGTGGGCGGCCGAGCCCTGCATGACGAAGATGGCGGAGACGCCGACGGTGACCAGCAGGACGCCGGCGCCCGCGCGCAGCAGGGTGAGCGTGCGGCGCCGGCTGCCGACCTCGACCCAGCGGGCGCGGCGGGCGTTGTCCGCCTGGCGCCAGACGAGGGCGACACCGGCCGCGACCAGGACGGCGGGCAGCAGATAGGCCTTGGCCGCGCTGGTCAGGTTGATGCTGCCCACGAAGACCATGGACACGATGACCATGAGGAGCAGGGCGACGATCTGGCCCTTGTCCGGCTTGCGGGCCAGCAGTCTGCGGCGGCCCTCCGGCGAGGTCGCGGTGCCCACCGGCGGCTGCGGCTTCTGGTCGCCGACGCCGCCGACGCCGAGCGGCACGAAGAACCAGAACGCGGCGTACAGCAGCGCTCCGAGTCCGTTCGCCATGAACAGGCCGACGAAGGCGAGCCGGACCCAGATCACGGGCAGCCCGAGGTGCCCGGCGAGGCCCCGCGCCACTCCGCCGAGCCAGCGGCCGTCGCTGCTGCGGTAGAGCTTGCGCGGCGGCCGCGGGTCGTCGAGGGGCAGGGCTGCGGCTTCCGGCATGCCATCGATGGTCACATGGCCGCGGGCGCGGAGCATCAGGGTCGGCCCCCTAGACTCCCCTGATCTTCGAGCCGGGCGTTCGAATCGGCCCGCCGGCCCGGTGTCGAACGCCTCCCCGCCGCCTCTCAGGGCCGATCTCAGGGTTCGCCCAGGGTCATCCCGACTGCCGTCGCGGCGGCCGGGCCGTCACCATGGACGCATGACGGATCACGAGCACGCCGCGACGGGTCCGGGACCCGGCCCCGGCCCGCGCCCGGCCTCGGGCACCGGACCGCCGGATGCCGCGCCCGCCGCGACGGGAGGGACGGGAACCGCAGGAGAGAGGGAAGAGAAGAAAGAGAGGAAAGGGTCGGGAGCGACGCGGGAGCAGGACACCGCCGGGGAGCCGGAGACCACCGACGGTGTCCTCCAGTTCCGGCGCGACCGCCGGCACAAGATGATCGCCGGGGTGTGTGCCGGGCTCGGGCGGCAGACGGACATGGACCCGGTGATCTTCCGGATCACCCTGGCCGTGCTGTCCGCGACCGGAGGCATCGGCCTCATCTTCTACGGCTTCGCCTGGCTGCTGGTGCCGTACGAGGGGGAAGAGGAGAACGAGGTCCGCAGGCTGCTGACCGGCCGGGTCGACGGCCAGGCGCTGGCCGCCGTGCTGTTCGCCCTGGTCGGCTGCGGGATCTTCCTGACCATGCTGAAGAACGGCGGGGTGCTGACCTTCGCCGTGGTGCTCTCCCTGCTGCTGGCCGGCGCCGGGTACTGGTCGCGGCGGCGCGGTGCCGCCGACCCCGATCCGCTCGCCGCGCAGGCCGCCGCCGACGCCCCGCCGGAGGCCCAGGCGCCGCCGGTCGTCACCACCTACCCGTCCTGGTGGCGGGACCCGATCGTCAAGGACGGCACCCATGTCGGCGGCACCGGCTACCTCTGGGGCCCCGGGGACGCCCGCGACCTGACCTCGTCCGTGGACGTCGGCATCGCCACCCCCTGGCCCCACAGCGGCTCGGCACACCCGCCGCGCACCGCACCCCCGAGACCACGCGGCCCGCGCTGGATCGGCGGCTGGATATTCCTGCTCGCCCTTCTGGCCGGGGGCGTGGGCACCGGGCTGACCTGGGACACGCACCCGCTGGGCATCAGCCTGCAGGCCGGCCTTGCCTGCGCGCTCGTGGTCTTCGGCCTGGGCATCACGCTCAGCGCCTTCCTGGGGCGGACCGGGGCCGGGTCGGTGTTCCTCGCGATCGTCACGGCGGCGCTGCTCGCCGGGGCCACTGCCCTGCCCAAGGACATCACGACCCACTGGAGGCAGACGTCCTGGAAGCCGACCGCGACGGCGGACGTGCGGTCCGCGTACGGCCTCGGCACCGGTGTCGGCACGCTGGACCTGACCCGGGTGCACCCGGCGAAGGGGCAGACGGTGGCCACGGACGCCGAGGTGGGAGCGGGTCAGCTGAAGGTGATCGTGCCGGCGGACGCGACCGTGCGGATGAGTATCGACGTGGGGGTGGGCGACATCCGGTTGCCCGGCGAGAACGGGAAGGACGTGGACGTGCAGCCCGGTAGGCACAAGGCCGTGACGCTGTCGTCGGTCAAGGGCGGCAAGGACGCCGGGACACTGCGGCTCGATCTGCGGGTGGGCGTCGGAGAGGTGGAGGTCAGCCGTGCTGCGTCATGAGTTCCAGCCCGGGAAGCTGGTCGCCGGTCTCTTCCTCACCGCCGTCGGCGCCGTCTACGCCGGTGACGCGGCCGGCCTGTGGCACACGCCCCCGTTCATGGCCGTCCCGCTGGTGGCGGGCGGCCTCGTCCTGGCCGGCGTCACGGCGGCGGTGACCCAGGGCATACGCAGACGGCGCGGCACCGAAAACGGCCGCGGGGCCTAGCGGTGGCCGCCCATCCGTTGCCGTCGGCGGGAGCGCCAGGCCGCGTCCAGGGAGAGGTAGGGCGCTCCGGCGAGGACGAGGGGCAGCCAGGCCATCAGGTAGGCGAGGTCGTTGCCGTAGTAGTAGGGCGTCGTGGCCCAGCTGACGGTCAACCACAGGCTGAGCGAGATCAGCGCGCCGCCGAGGGCGGCCAGCCGGCCGAGCAGGCCGAGCAGGGTGCCGATGCCGACGGCCAGCTCACCGAGGGCGATGGCGTAACCGAAGCCGACCGGGTTCTTCAGGGCCATGTCGATCAGGGCGGGGATGGCTGCGGAGTCGCGTGCGGCGCGCATCGTGTCGCCGATGGAACCGGCACCGCCGGACTTCAGGAACGCGCTGTCGGTGAGCTTGTCCAGGCCGGCGTAGATGAAGGTGACCCCGAGGAAGATCCGGAGCGGAAGGAGGGCGTAGCGGGTGGCCGTGTCCCGCCAGTCGCCGCCGCGGTTCAGGTAGGACGTCTGCGTGTCCGTCCGCATGCCGTGAGTCATCGCATTAGCCGCCTCTCACCCGCCGTGCCGACCCCTCACTTGACCATACGTATGACAAACGGGAACGGTTCAATCCTCTCCCGGACGTTTTTCCGGATTTCGGATCCCCGTACTCGGGCCGGCCGCACGAGTCCAGATCCGGGCCAGGTTCTGCCGCACGGCCTTCGCTCACCGCTCCCCTCCCCTTACTCCGTCACCTGGACTATGCACCGGTTGGTCGCCACGCCGGCCGCCGTGACCACCTGTACCTCCACCGAGCCGGGCTCCACCTCGGCCGGGACCGGGACGGTCAGGACGGTGTCCGTGGGGTTGCGGAAGCCGCCGGCGACGGGCACCAGGGGAACGCGGACGTCGACCGCGCCGATGCGCACGACCATGCGGGAGAGGCGGTCGGCGCTGCGGGCGCCGGGCGGGACGAAGCCGGTGCCGCGGATCTCGATGTCGTCGCCGGTGCGGATCGGTCCGTCCAGGTCACCGGGCTCACGGGCGCGGACCACGGAGAGGATCACCGGGCGTCCGCCCTCGGCGTACTTGCCGGCCAGGTAGGTCGCGGCCGAGATCAGCACGACGACGGCGAGGCCCCAGGGCAGGTCGGGCAGTTGGTCGGGGCGGCGGGCCAGCCGTACCGCGGCGAAGGTCAGGGCGACGGCGCTGATGACGACGTACTGGATGTCGGCGAAGGCGCCCCGGCCGGAGTCGTCGCTCAGCAGGTCGGCGGCGCGCGGCCGGTGGGCCGGCACCTTCTGCAGCCGCAGACCGAGGATGCGCAGGCCGACCACCCGGCGGACCAGCACGGCGATGCCGCACACCACGGCGAGGACGGTCACCACGCCCGCCCCGCGCGCGAGGTCGAGGCCGGAGAGCAGCGCGTCGCGTCCGGCGTGGTCGGAGGCGGCGGCCAGGCGGCCCGCCAGCAGCAGCACCGCGTAGGCGACGAACAGCACCCAGCAGGCGGCCACCGTACGGGAGGTGGACATCCGGTTGTCCTCGCCGATGACGGGGGCCAGGACTCCGCCGCGTGCCCGGTGGAACCAGGAGGCGGCGGTCAGGGCCGCCGCGACGACGAGCGCGGCGAGCAGTGCGGCCGTACGGGCGCCGGTCCAGTCCGCGCCGACCGCGGTGAGCGACTCGGCGAGCAGCAGGGCGACGACCGCGCCCCACACCGCGCACGCCGTGCGCAGCCACAGCCGGGCGAGCCAGGCCTCGCCCTCCGCCCGGCCCCGTTCGGCGACGGCCTCCGCCTGCTCGGTCAGCTCCGCGGAGACCCACTGGCGGGAGGCGGACGCCGAGTGCGCCACGCCCGCCGGCAGGCCCTGCCCGGCCGCGAACTCGTCACGGGCACGCAGGAACGCGGCGACGGCCCGCCGATGCCCCTCGCGGGCCCCGTGCGGACAGTCCCCACAGGCGCAGCCGCCTCCGTGCGCCCCTTCGGCACCCGTTGCCGCGCCCTGCCTCGCCTCCTGCACCGCCACGCCCGACGCCCGCCTTCCCCTCGGCCCGAGACACGACCGGCGACCCCCTCTGCGGGCCGTCCCGCCGCCGTGCAACTCCCCTGTGTCGAGAGCGAATTGTGCCCTACGCAGGGCCGTTCCGGCCCCTGTGTCCGGGTCCCGGAGGGTGAAGTTCGGGCCGCTGTGTTGACCCGGCTGCGAGAATCTCCCCATGGCCGAGATCATCCAGCGGGACGGCACCTGGGCGTTCGACGGCAGCACGATCCGGATCACCCCCGGACTCCACCGTTCCGTACCGCTGTTCCGGCAGACGTACGGGGAGATCGCCGTGCCGCTGGAAGCGGTGTCGGGCGTCGGTTACGAACCCCAGCGCAAGCGGGGCCTGCTGCGGATGCGGCTGCGCGAGGGCGCCGACCCGCTGCTGCAGGCCACGGGCGGGCGACTCCCGGAGGCGGCCGACCCCTACCGGCTGGCCGTGGACGCGGACCGCGGCGGGGTCGCCGAGTTCGTCGCCGAGGAGATCCGGCACGCGCTGCTGCTCGACCAGGTCCCCAAGGAGCCCACGGCGGCCTACCTCCTGCCGGGGCCGCCGGTACCGGTCTCGGTGCGCTCCTCCGACGGCACGGTCTGCTTCGACGGCGCGCAGGTGCGCATCGACTGGGCCGACACCTCCGACCGGGTCAAGCGCGCGACCGGCCCGCGGATCATCGGCCTCGGCGACCTGGTCCAGGTCGAGTGGCTGCCCAACTCCGGCTACGAGGACGGCTTCCTCAGGTTCGTGACCCGGGAGACGGCGTTCACCAAGCTGCCGCCCGAGCGGGACCCCTACACCCTCGACCTGTGGGGCAGCGTCCGGCGCGACCTGCTGACCGCGCTGGTCGCGGCGGCTGTCACCGCCCGGCTGCCGCATCCCTCCACCCGCACCGGCGGCACGTTCACGGACCGGGACCGGCCGCCGGCCACCGTTCCGGCGCAGGCCGACCACCACGACGTACTGCTGCGCCGGCTGCGGGAGCTGGGCGAGCTGCACCGCGACGGGGTGCTCACGGACGAGGAGTTCGCGCAGACGAAGGCCACCATCCTGCGGGGCTTCTAGCTGAGCAGGTCCGGTTCGCTGCGGCTGATGTCCTGCCACAGCGGCTGGTAGTTGATCCAGCCCACCAGGTCGCCGCCGAGCTGTTCGCGGGTGGCCACGGCCTGCTTGTGGTCGATGAGGACGGGCCGGCCGGCCGCCTTCGCCATCAGCTGGACCTGGCAGGACCGCTCCAGCGACATGAACCACCAGGCCGCCGCGTCCACCGAGTCCCCGACGGTCAGCAGCCCGTGGTTGCGCAGCACGAGCGCCTTGCGGGAGCCGAGGGCCGTGGCGATACGGCGGCCTTCGTCGGCGTCGACGGTGACGCCGGTGTAGGCGTCGTAGAGCGCCACGTCCTCGTAGAAGGCGCAGCTCTCCTGGGTGATCGGGTCGATCAGGTCGCCGAGCGCGGCGACGGCCCGGCCGTGCACGGAGTGGCAGTGGGCGACGGCGACGACGTCGGGGCGGGCGGCGTGGACCTGGGCGTGCACGGTGAACGCGGCCTGGTTGACGTGGTAGCGGCCCTCGACGACCTGTCCGTCCTGGTTGGCGAGGACGAGGTCGCTGACGGTGACGTGCTTGAACGGCATCCCGAACGGGTTGACCCAGAAGCAGTCGCTGAACTCGGGGTCGCGCGCGGTGATGTGGCCCGACACCCCGTCCTCGAATCCGGCGCGCCCGAAGATCCGCAGGGCGCCCGCGAGCCGCTCCTTGCGGTGCCGGCGCTCGTCCTCGACCGAGTCGTGCATCGGCGGCATGGCGAACTGCAGCTGGTCGGTGGGCAGCGGCAGGGGCGGGGTGGGCCCGTGCATAGGTCCTCCAGCGTGGGGAGTGCTGTACGGGCCGGAAGTTACCGCCGGTCAGCGCAAAAGGGCAGAGCTGTTTTGTAAAGATGACGTACGCAGCGAATACACGACAGTGGATGTCCGGTTTGCCGGTGAGACTGGCACGTATGAACTGGGCAGCCTTCACCACCGCAGCACCCGATCTGGCAGCGCTCGCCGAGGAGCGCTTCGGCACCTACCGGCACCCCGTCCTCGCGACCCTGCGCAGGGACGGGTCCCCCCGCACGTCCGGCCTGGAGGTCCGCTTCCTGGGTGGTGAGCTGTGGCTCGGCATGATGCCGCGCTCCCTGAAGGCCCTCGACCTGCTGCGCGACCCGCGCTTCGCGCTCCAGGCGAACCCGGGCGCCGACGTGGGCAGCGGGGACGTGCGGATCAGCGGCCGGGCGTTCGAGGTCGAGGACGGCGTGGCCAAGGCGGCATACGTCGAAGAGGTGGAACCGCCGCAGCCGTTCCACCTCTTCCGCACCGAGCTGACGGAGGTCGTACGGACCTACGTCGAGGACGAGAAGTACCTGGTCGCCCAGGTCTGGAAGCCCGGAGAGCCGGTGCGCGCTCTCAAGCGGACGTGATCCTCAGGAGGGGGACTACTCCCACTCGATGGTGCCCGGCGGCTTCGACGTCACGTCGAGGACGACCCGGTTGACGTCCCGGACCTCGTTGGTGATCCGGGTCGAGATACGGGCGAGGACGTCGTACGGCAGACGCGACCAGTCGGCGGTCATGGCGTCCTCGGAGGAGACCGGGCGCAGGACGATCGGGTGGCCGTAGGTGCGGCCGTCGCCCTGGACGCCGACCGAGCGGACGTCCGCGAGCAGCACCACCGGGCACTGCCAGATGTCCCGGTCCAGGCCGGCGGCGGTCAGCTCCTCGCGGGCGATGGCGTCGGCGTCCCGGAGCAGGTCCAGGCGCTCCTTGGTGACCTCGCCGACGATCCGGATGCCGAGGCCGGGGCCCGGGAAGGGCTGGCGCTGGACGATCTCCTCCGGCAGGCCCAGCTCCTGGCCGACCATCCGGACCTCGTCCTTGAAGAGCTTGCGGAGCGGCTCGATGAGCTTGAACTCCAGGTCCTCGGGGAGGCCGCCGACGTTGTGGTGCGACTTGATGTTGGCGGTGCCGGTGCCGCCGCCGGACTCGACCACGTCCGGGTACAGGGTGCCCTGGACCAGGAACTCCACGGCCGGGCCCTCGTCGGCGATGATCTCGGCCTGCGCCTGCTCGAAGACGCGGATGAACTCGCGGCCGATGATCTTCCGCTTCTCCTCGGGCTCGCTGACACCCTTGAGCGCGGTCAGGAAGCGCTCCTCGGCGTCCACGACGACCAGCTTGACGCCGGTCGCGGCCACGAAGTCCTTCTCGACCTGCTCGGTCTCGCCCTTGCGCATCAGACCGTGGTCGACGTACACGCAGGTCAGCTGGTCACCGATGGCGCGGGCTACGAGGGCGGCGGCGACGGCGGAGTCCACGCCGCCGGACAGACCGCAGATCGCGCGCTTGTCGCCGACCTGCTCGCGGATCGCGGCGACCTGCTCCTCGATCACGTTGCCCGTGGTCCAGGACGGGGTCAGACCCGCGCCGCGGTACAGGAAGTGCTCCAGCACCTGCTGGCCGTGCGTGGAGTGCATGACCTCGGGGTGGTACTGGACGCCGTAGAGCTTCAGCTCGTCGTTCTCGAAGGCGGCGACCGGGACGACGTCCGTGGACGCGGTCACGGTGAAGCCCTCGGGGGCGGCGGAGCAGGCGTCGCCGTGCGACATCCACACGTGCTGCTCGGCCGGGGTGCCCTCGAAGAGGGTGGAGGACGTGCGGGAGACGTGCAGGTCGGTACGGCCGTACTCGCGGGCGCCGGTGTTGTCGACGGTGCCGCCGAGGACCTCTGCCATGAGCTGGAAGCCGTAGCACATGCCGAAGACGGGGACGCCGGCCTCGAAGAGCTCGCGGCCGAGGCGGGGGGCGCCCTCCTCGTACACGGACGAGGGGCCGCCGGAGAGGATGATCGCCGCGGGCTTCTTGGCGAGCATCTCCTGGACCGGCATGGTGCTCGGCACGATCTCGCTGTAGACCCGCGCCTCGCGGACACGGCGGGCGATGAGCTGGGCGTACTGCGCGCCGAAGTCGACGACCAGGACGGTGTCGGGGGTGGCGGCAGCGGGAGTCGCTGATGACACGGGGTGCCTTCCGGCGGTTGGGCGGGGGTCTGTGTTTCCGATTCTAACTGGGGTGCGCGTGGGACAGCTCCCGTCGGCCGGGGGCTCCGCGCCCAGACCCACGGGCAGATCGGCGATGCAGAAGAACGCCGTGGCATACTGGCCCCCATGCGCAAGCACTCGACCTTCGTCTTTACCTATGGCACCCGGCCCGCCGGCTGCCATGGTCGTGCTGCTTGAGCTGACGCCAAGCGACTTCCCAGGCGCCCCGGGCCGACAAGGCCCGGGGCGCCTGTCGTTTTCCGGGTTCTGTCGTTCCGGGGCATCCACCAGTCACCTCACTAGGAGCCCCTCAGCATGAGCACCGCGGCCACGACCAGTCCGGAACAGACCATCGCAGACGCCCGCGAGCGCATCGACGCGCTCGACGACCGGATCATCGGGCTCATCCAGGAGCGGATGGCCGTGTCCACCGTCGTCCAGCAGACCCGCATCGCCTCCGGCGGCCGGCGGGTGAACCTCTCCCGCGAGATGGAGATCCTCGGCCGCTACCGCGAGGCCCTCGGCAAGCCGGGCACCAGCCTCGCGATGACGCTGCTGGAGCTGTGCCGGGGTCGCATCTGAGTTCGGTCCCGCTCTCACCCGTACGGCGCGTGACCAGCCCACGGACCGCTTCGTTGATCCCGGTGTCCGTGCCAGCCAGGGGCGGGCCCGACAGAACCACGCGTGGCTCGCTGGAGCGATGAGGCGTACGGGTCGTGCCGTGCGCCGTGGGACCTCGCTCCAGAGAAGTGACCGGACGGCAGGGGACAGCAGCCCGGTCACCCAAGAGAACGGTCGGCTCCGGGGACGCCCGGGGCCGACCGGCGGAAAATTGCAAAAATGCACCAGTGCCGGGTCAAACGGTTGCGGATGCCTCGCTCATCCAGCACGATGCGTAGAAAGCCCCCAAGTCCCCTCGCAGACAACGGCATTGCCCATCCCCGCCTGTCCGCCCGGGGTCGAGACCACAGGAGAGGCGGCGCAACCCCCCCGGCGCCGCTCCCAGGCACCGGCGCCGCCCTGACGTCGGTGCTGACGAAAGAGGGCCCCGCGGCTCAAGCCCGCGGGGCCCTTTCGCCATCCCCGCCACACGCCCCTCACGCGTGACTCACGTCACATAAAAATCGCGTGAGGCGGCGCAACCGTTCAGGCCCCTCGCTGATCAAACCTGCTGCCGGATCAAGAAGACGGTAAGAGCGAGGGACCTGCGTTCGGAGGGGGATGCAGGTCCCTCGGTGCTCTTCCGGCCGCACCGGCTACTTCTTCGGCGGCACCGCCGGAATCCCCAGGAACGGCAGCTTCAGCGCGCCGAACGCGTCCGCCGGGACCGCCGGGGTGCGCGGCTCCACCGGCTTCAAGCGTTCGTACGCCGCTCCCTGCGCCGGGCGCGGATCCTCCTCGCCCTTGTTCGGCCAGTACGACATGGCCCGCTCGGCCTGCGCGGTGATCGTCAGCGACGGGTTGACGCCCAGGTTCGCCGAGACCGCCGCGCCGTCCACGACCGAGATGCCGGGGTGGCCGTACAGCCGGTGGTACGGGTCGATCACGCCCGTCTCCGGGGAGGCGCCGATGGGGCAGCCGCCCAGGAAGTGCGCGGTCAGCGGGGTGCCCATCAGCTCGCCGACGTTGCTGCCCGCGAAGCCGTTGATCTCGGTGGCGAGGGCCGAAGCTGCCTCCGAGGCGGCCTTGATCTGCTTGGGGTTCGGCGCGCCGTGGCCCTGCCGGGCGGTGAGCAGGCCCTTGCCGACGCCGTCCGGCTTCAGGTACGTCGTCAGCGAGTTGTCCAGGGACTGCATCACGAGGCCGATGATGGTCCGCTCCGACCAGCGCCGGTTGGACAGGGAGCGGGCGACCAGCACGGGGTGGCGGGCCGCGTTGGCCAGCCAGGCCAGGACGCGCGAGGAGCCCTCGGCATAGGGGACCTGGAGGATCGACAGGCCGCCCATCGAGTTGGAGCCCTTGCCGTAGCGGACGGGCTCGATGTGGGTGTTCTCGTCGGGGTGGATGGAGGACGTGATGGCGACCCCGCGGGTGAAGTCGGCCCTCGCCTCTCCGGTCGCCCTGCGGTAGCGGCGGTTGTCCGTCTGCGCGCCGACCAGCGCCTCGGAGTTGGTGCGGGTCAGGTCGCCGAGCCGGGCGGAGAGGTAGGGCAGCTGGCCGCCGGACTTCATGCGGTGCAGCAGGGTCTGGGTGCCGTACGTACCGGCCGCGATCACGACCCGCCGCGCGGTGAAGAGCCGGCCCTCGCCCTTCTTCTTCCGGTCCGTCGGCAGCGTCGCCACCGCGTAGCCGCCCCGCGAGTCGTCGGTGACCGACACGACCGTCGTCATGGGGTGGACCACCGCACCCGCCTTCTCGGCGAGGTACAGGTAGTTCTCGTTCAGGGTGTTCTTCGCGCCGTGCCGGCAGCCGGTCATGCACTCGCCGCACTCGGTGCAGGCCTTGCGGGACGGGCCGGCCCCGCCGAAGTACGGGTCGTCGACCTGCCCGCCCGGCCGCGCCTTCGCCGTCCCGTCGGAGTCCTTGCCGTCACCGAAGAACACGCCGACCGGCGCCATGTGGAAGGTGTCGCCGACGCCCATCCGCTGTGCCGCCGCCTTCAGATGCACGTCGGAGGGGGTCATGGTGGGGTTGAGCCGGACGCCGAGCATGCGCTGCGCCTGGTCGTAGTACGGCTTCAGCTCCTCCTGCCAGTCGGTGATGTCCTTCCACTGCGGGTCGTCGAAGAAGGCCTTCGGCGGTACGTAGAGGGTGTTGGCGTAGTTGAGCGAGCCGCCGCCCACCCCGGCGCCCGCCAGCACCATCACGTTGCCCAGCAGGTGGATGCGCTGGATGCCGTACATGCCGAACTTGGGGGCCCACAGGTAGTTCTTCAGGTCCCAGGAGTTCTTCGGGAGGGTGTCGCGGGCGAAGCGGCGGCCGGCCTCCAGGACGCCCACCTTGTAGCCCTTCTCCGTCAGGCGCAGGGCGGTCACCGAGCCGCCGAACCCCGAACCCACGACGATGACGTCGTACTCGTACCCGTCCTCGTCCCGGGTCTGGACAGACTTCTCCTGCGACACGTGCTCTCCTCGTCGAGAACGGGTTGTCTTGCTCTAGCGGAAACGGAACGCCTTCATGAGGCGGAGGCTGCGGCTCATGAACGCCGCGTACTTCTCGTCGTCCATCCCCAGCGACGGCGCCATCGGCAGCAGCCGCTGCTCGGCCACCGTCTGGGCCTCGGTGTACTTGAGGATGCCCTCGGAGCCGTGGCGGCGGCCGAGACCGGAGTCCTTCATGCCGCCCATCGGGGACTGGACGCTGCCGTAGGCGGGTGCGTAGCCGTCGTTGACGTTGACGGTGCCGGTGCGCAGCCGGGAGGCGATGTCCTGGCCGCGGCGGGCGCTCCTGGTCCACACGGACGCGTTCAGGCCGTACGGCGTGGAGTTGGCGCGCTCGACCGCCTCGTCGTCGGTCTTGAAGCGGTAGATCGACACGACCGGCCCGAAGGTCTCCTCCTCGCACACGGACATGGAGTCCTCGACACCGTCGAGGATGGTCGGCTCGAAGAAGTACGGGCCGATGTCCGGGCGGGCCGCGCCACCCGCGACCAGCTTCGCGCCCTTGGCGACGGCCTCCTCCACGTGCCGTTCGACGGTCTTCAGCTGCCGTTCCCCGACCAGCGAGCCCATGTCGGCTCCGTAGGCGAGGGAGTTGCCGAGCCGCATGCCCCTGGTGCGGGCGGCGAAGCGCTCCAGGAAGGCGTCGGCGACGGACTCGTGGACGTACAGCCGCTCGATGGAGATGCAGAGTTGGCCGGCGGAGGAGAAGCAGGCGCGTACGGCGCCGGCGGCGGCCTTCTCGATGTCGGCGTCGTCGAGCACCAGCATGGCGTTCTTGCCGCCGAGTTCGAGGGAGACGCCGACCAGGCGGGCCGCCGCACCTTGCGCGACCTCGCGCCCTGTGCGGGTGGAGCCGGTGAAGGAGACGTAGTCGGCGTGCCGGACGACCTCCGGGCCGACGACCGGGCCCTCGCCGAGCACGACCTGGAAGACGTCGGCGGGCAGTCCGGCCTCGATGAGCAGGTCACGCGCCCAGAGCGCGGTGAGGCAGGTCTCGGTGTCCGGCTTCATCACGACCGCGTTGCCGGCGACGAAGGCGGGCAGCGCGTCGCCGACCGACAGCTCCAGGGGGTAGTTCCAGGGGGCGATCTGGCCGACGACGCCGCGCGGGTGACGGAGTTCGGTGACCTTCGTCAGGGTCGGCATGGCGCCCGCGTGCCGCTTGGGCCGCAGGTAGGCGGGGGCCTTGCGGCCGTAGTGGCGGGCGGCCACCGCGACGGCCTGGACCTCCTCGTGCGCGTGCAGGCGGGCCTTGCCGGTCTCCAGCTGGATGAGGTCGAGGACCTCTGCCTGGCGCTCCAGCACCAGGTCGTGGAAGCGGAGCAGCACGGCGGCCCGCTGCCGCACGGGCGTCCTCTCCCACACCGCCTGTGCGGCACGGGCGGCCTCGAAGGCCTTGAGCACGTCCTCGGGGGTGGACTCGGGCAGGTCGGTCAGCTTCTCGCCGGTGAACGGCGTGTGGTTGGCGGTACGGCCCGAGCCGACGACGCCCTTGGTCAGCTGGGCCACCAGTTCGGGGGTGACCACGTCGGCGGCGGTGCGGGCGCCCTCGGGGGCGGGCGCGAGGGGGTTGGTACCGGTGATGCCCGGGGCCTGCGAGTCCGTCATGACGCGCAGGGTATGCCGAGGCGAAGGCTTTGGGTACCCGTCGGTAACGGGGATTCACGGAGTGCACACACAACGCCAGTGATCACTGGCAGCAAATGTGCTGATCAGGGCGTTGTCGGGGTGACGATCACTCGGCTCCGGGTTTTTTCGCGAGGAGGAGACCGAGGGCGGCGAGGGGGGTGCGGCGGCGGGCGTCGGGGGTGGGGGTGGGGGTGGGTGACACGGGGACCGGAACGGGAGGCGCGGGCCGGGGTTCCGGCTCCGACTCCGGCTCGGGTGTCGTCTCCGCCTGGGGCAGCACGCCCCCGCACGCCTCCAGCGCCGCCTCCAGCACCGCCGCGACCTCCTCCGCACCCGGCCGCGCCTCCGGCTCCGGTGCGTGCAGCCGGGTCAGCAGGGGGCCGAGCGGGCCGGCGTCCCCGCCCTCGACGGCGGCGGCGAGCAGCGCCCCGAGGGACCACAGGTCGGAGGCGGGACCGGCACCGCGCCCCGACGCCCGCTCCGGCGCGACGAACTCGGCGGGCCCTTCTCCGGCGTGCCCGTCCCCGATCCCGAAGTCCGTGACGACGACCCGTCCGGTGCCGGACTCGATCAGGACGTTGGCGGGCTTGAGGTCACGGTGCACGATCCCGACGGCATGCGCGGCCCGGAGCGCCCCGAGGACGGCGAGCCCGACCCGGGCGGCCTCGGCGGGCTCCAGCGGCCCGCGCCCGACGGCCTCCCGCAGTGACTCCCCCTGGACCAACTCCATGACGATCCAGGGGAGTCCGTCCTCGGTGACGACGTCGTACAGCGTGACGGCCGAGGGATGCCGTACCCGGGCGGCGGCGCGCGCTTCCGTGTGGAGGCGGTGCGCGATCCGCCGGCTCTCCTCGCCGTCGGCCGGATCCCCGGGCAGGACGGGCTCCTTGACGGCGACGTCCCGCTGGTCCTGCTCGTCCCGCGCCCGCCAGACGGTCCCGGACGGACCGGCGCCGAGGCGCTCCAGGAGCCGGTAGCGCCCACCGATCAACTGTCCGTCGGGCGAGCGTTCGCCGTCTCCAGTCATGTCACATGAGTACCGTGCGCACCACGCCCTTGTCGAAGCGGGCGGTCAGGCGGCCCACCGGTGCAGGGTGAACTCCCCCTTCTCCTTGCGCACTTCGACGGCACCGGCGCCACCGAAGTGCGCGGGGACGACCAACGCCCGTTCGTCGGAGGCGCGTTCGAGCACCCGGTGCCGGGTCGCGGCCGCCTGCCGCGGGTCGAGGCAGAAGCAGCTGCTGCACTCGGGGTGCAGGATCTGCACCGGACTGTGCAGCAGGTCCCCGACGAACACGGCCCGCTCGCCGCGCGAGGCGAGGCGCAGCACGGAGGATCCCGGGGTGTGGCCGGGGGCGGCCTCCAGGACCAGATGCTCGTCGATGCGGTACTCGCCGTCCCACACCACGGCCTGCCCGGCCCGGTGCACGGGCGCGACACTGTCCTCGTAGACGAGCCGGTCGTCCACGCGCACGCCGCCCGCGTAGCCGCCCTCGGGCCCGAAGTGGTGGTCGTCGGCGGCCGGCAGAAGGTACCGGGCGCCGGGGAAGGACGGCACCCACACGCCGTCGGCGTTGCGGGTGTTCCAGCCGACATGGTCGCCGTGCAGATGCGTGTTGACGACGACGTCGACGTCCTGCGGGCGGACGCCGGCCCGCTCCAGGCGGTCCAGGAAGTCCCCCTGCCGTTGGTGGAAGAGCGGGTTGCCGGGACGCTCGCGGCCGTTGCCGACGCCGGTGTCGACCAGCACCGTGCGCCCGCCGGAGCGCACCACCCAGGTCTGGAGCGCCACCACGGCACGGTCGCCACCGGGCTCCCGGTGGTCGGGGACGAGTTCCTCCTCGTGGGCGCTCCACACCTCGGGGCCGCAGTCCGGGACGAGGGCTCCGGCGGGCACGTACGGCCCCCGCCACTCGACGATACGGAGCACCTCGACGTCGCCGACCCTGAAGCTCTGCACATTGTCATCAGCCATACCGATGACCCTAGGAGCCTGGACTGAACGTTCCAATGCTCATTCGGCTCTGTCGAATACGCCGTTGTCTCATACGCTGTTGTCTCATGGATGTGGTGAGCGATGCGATCTCGGCGGTCCGGGCGGGCCGGCCGTCCTCGAACCGGCTGCGGGTGCGCGGCAGCTGGAGCGTCCGGCTCGCGCCGTACGAGGGGGCGGGCTTCCATGTCGTCCTGAGCGGCGCGTGCCGGCTCGTCCCGGACGGGGGCGGCGACCCGGTGTCCCTGGGCACGGGGGACGTGGTGCTGCTGCCGCACGGGGCGGGGCACGTGCTGGCGGACCGGGCGGCGGGAGCCGCCGAGGTGCGGCGGGCGGTGCCGTTCGAGGAGGTGCGGGACACGGACGTACGGCTTCCCGGGTCCGGCACCGGCGTCGAGCTGCTGTGCGGCAAGTACCGTCTCGACCGCAGTCGCACGCACCCGCTGCTGGCGGAGCTGCCGCAGGTGGTGCACCTGCCGCACCGGGTCGGCGACCACGACCATCCCGAACTGCGCACCGCCGTCGACCTGTTGGCGCGGGAGCTGGACGAGCGCCGACCGGGCTCCTGCCTGGCCCTGCCGAGTCTGCTGGACCTTCTGCTGATCTACATGGTCCGCGCCTGGATGGCAGGGGCGGAGACGGGCGCGTGGCCGGCGGTGCTGAACGACCCGGTGACGACGGCCGCGCTGCGGGCCCTGCACTCCGATCCGGCTGCTCCCTGGACGGCCGACCGGCTGGCCGCGGAGGCGGGCGTCTCCCGCGCCACCCTGTCCCGCCGCTTCACCTCCCTGGTCGGCCGCCCGCCGATGGCGTACCTCACCTGGTGGCGCCTGACCATGGCGGCGACCCGGCTGCGCGACTCGGACGTGCCCCTGGCGACGGTGGCCCGGGAGACCGGCTACGGCAGCCCGTACGCCCTCTCGCACGCGTTCAGCCGGGAGTTCGGGATCACACCGGGGCGGTACCGGGAGCGGGTCCGGGCCGCGGAGCCCGCCCTCACGGCGTCGTGAGGTCCAGGTTCGCGATCGCCGCCTTCGCCACCTCCCGGCCCCGGGCGGTGAAGTCGCCCTTGCCCGGGTAGCCGATGGTGAGCCGGTAGAGGTCGCCGGACTTGGTGCGGTAGTAGAAGATCTGGATCTCCCGCGGGAGCGGGTTCGCGCTGTCGTCGGTCGTGTAGGCGACGGTGTTCGTGGCGGCCTGCCTGCCGCGGTACTTGGCGTTGTCGTCCGGGTCCGTCCTCGCGCCCTTGGGCATGTCGAGGTCGTAGTCGCCCGCGTTCTTGAACTTCTCGTCGTCGTCCCACATCTGGGCCACGGCGTTGCTCTTGATCTGGTCGCCGGAGTCCTCCGACTTCCTGGTCAGGTCCAGGACGACCGAGATGCCGCCGCTCCAGTCCGTGTACGACACCCAGCTCTTGTCGGTGGCGTTCTTGTCCGGGCGGCCCACCTGGTAGGTCGCGGGGACGGCGAGGGTGGCCCCCAGCCTGGGGTGCGCCCGCTTCGTCCAGCCGTCGGGGAGCGGGCCGGCGAAGGGGTCGGCGAGGACGAGGTATCCGGCCGTCGCGGCCGCGACCACGGCGGCGCCCACGCCCAGCCAGACCTTGCGGCCCGGCCGCGCGGAGCGGGCGGCGGGCTCGGTGACCCGGACCTGCTGGGTGGGTTCCGGCGCCGGCGGGTCGGCGGCCGCCTCCAGCAGGGCGCGGACCTGCGCCGCCGTCGGGCGGCGCGCGGGGTCCTTCTGGAGCAGGCCGTTGATGGCCTCGGCCAGCGGGCCCCGCGCGGTGGCGGGCGCGGCCGGGGCGGCGTTGAGGACGGACTGCAGGGTGGCCGGGGTGTTGCTGCGGCGGAACGGGGAGACGCCCTCGGTGGCCGTGTAGAGGACCACGCCCAGGGACCACAGGTCGCTCGCCGGGCCGGGGCGCTGCCCCAGCACCCGTTCCGGCGCGATGTACTCGGGCGAGCCGACGAAGCCGCCGGTGTCGGTCAGGTTCGTCTCGCCCTCGATCTGCGCGATGCCGAAGTCCGTGAGGACGACCCGGTCGTACCGGCCGAGCAGCACGTTGTCCGGTTTCACGTCCCGGTGCAGGACGCCCGCCGCGTGCGCGGCCTCCAGCGCGCCGAGCACCTGCAGTCCGATCCGGGCCGCCTCGCGCGCGTCCAGCGTGCCCTCCTGGAGCGCGTCGCCCAGCGAACGCCCGCGCACCAGCTCCATCACGATCCACGGGCGGTCGTCGACGACCGCGACGTCGTACACGTCGACCACCGCGGGGTGGTCGAGCCGGGCCGCCGCGCGCGCCTCGCGGCGCATCCGCTCGAAGGCGTTGGCGCGTTCCCGCTCCGGAAGGTGCTCCGGGATCCTCGGCTCCTTGACGGCGACCTCGCGGTCCACCATCTCGTCCTTGGCCCGCCACACGGTGCCCATCCCGCCGTGCCCGAGCTTGGCAAGCAGCCGGTACCGCCCGGCGATCAGCCGCCCGGCGCCCTGGTCGGGCACCACCGGAGGCCGAGGACCCGGGTTCGGGCTCGGCGGTTGCAGAACAAAACTCGTCGTGTCGTCGGCCGTGCGGCCGGCTCCCCCGTCACTGCTCATGGTTCATCCATATCGCGCCATGAGCGTCCCAGCCACAAGGAACGCGAACCGGTCACGAACCCGTGACCGAGAAGGTGTCCACGGCCACGTCGAAGTACTCCCGGGCCTCCTTGACCTGCCCGACCGGCGCCGACACCCACACGTCGTACATCCGGCCGCCCTCCTCCCAGCACACGTCGTAGGTGTGGCGCGCGCCCTCCGCCGCGCTGAAGCCGTTCCAGGTGAACTCCCAGAGCGCGGCGGGGTGTCCGGCGTGCGTGGTCGTGGTGACCCGGCCGTCGTGGTAACCGGGGTTGGTGCTGGGCCCGTCGGCCGCCGACCGGTTCATCACCGCGGTGGGGCCGCCGGGTTCGGGCGCGGCGACCTTGATGCCGAGGCGGAAGGTCTGCCCCGGGGAGAGGTAGAAGACCCGCTCGCCCTGGCGTTCGCGGGTGAAGTCCTCCGGCACGGCGAGGGAGAAGCCGGCCGGGTCCCGGGCGGTGCGGTAGCCGGAGGGTGCGGTGTGCGTGGTGGAGGCCGTCGGTGCGCTGCTCGCGGTGGGCGTCGGGGACTTCGGGGCGCCGGTGGACGGGGAGTTGCCGGTGGAAGGGGAGTTGCCGGTGGGCGCCGTCGGGCTGGTCGCCGTACCGCTCGGGGTGCCGCCTCTTCCGTCGCCGTCCTGGTTCAGCAGCAGCGCCGTCGCCGAGACGCCCGCGCCGGCCACCGCGGCCACGAGCAGCGCGGCGACCAGCACTCCGCGCGCGGACTGGCGTGCGGCCGGGGGCTGTTCGGCGGTGGGCGCGGGCGGGGTGAGCGGCCCGCGCGGCACGTCGTGCTCGGTGGGCGTGTAGGGGGTCGCGGGCGCACGGCTTCTGGAGTCACCGAGCCGGGGCGTACGGCCTCTCGTGTCACCGGTCCCGGGTGTACGACGCCTCGTGTCCCCGGTCCGGGGCGTGCGGACCGAGCCCGGTGTGCCGCCCGGCCCGGCCGGGGTGCGGCCCGTCTCCAGGTACGTCCGCAGCATCTGCTCGGCCTCCGCCGCGCCCAGCCGGCGGTCGGGGTCGCGCTCCAGCAGGCCGAGTACGACGGGCAGCAGCGGCTCGGCCTGCGCGGGTGGCCGGATGTCGGCGGCGACGACGGCGTGCAGGATGCCGCCGAGCGAGTCGCGCCGGAACGGCGACTCGCCGCTGAGCGCCGTGCACAGCAGCGCACCCACCGACCACAGGTCGGACTCCGGCCCGGTACGGACGCCGGACATCCGTTCCGGGGAGGTGTACTCGGGCGAGCCGACGAAGGAGCCGGTCTCGGTGAGCGTGGTGGCACCCGCGACCTGTGCGATGCCGAAGTCGGTGAGCACGACCCGGCCGGTGTCGGACTCGATCAGCACGTTCGCCGGTTTGATGTCCCGGTGCAGCACCCCGGCCGCGTGCGCGGTGCGCAGCGCGCTCAGCAGGTCGATGGCGATCCGGGCGGCCTCGGCGGCGTCGACCGGCCCGCCGGTGGCGATGCGGTCGGCGAGCGAGCCGCCGTCGATCAGCTCCATGACGATGTACGGCCGTTCGTCCTGCTCGACCACGTCGTGCACGACGATGATGTGCGGGTGCCGCAGCTGCGCCACCGCCCGCGCCTCACGGAAGGTGCGCTCCCGGCGGCGACGGGCGTCGTCGTCCGTGAGGGAGTCGTCCGGGGCCAGCTCCTTGACCGCCACCTGACGGCCCAGCAACTCGTCGCTCGCCCGCCATACGACGCCCATTCCGCCGCGCCCGATCCGCGCCAGTAGGCGGTAACGGCCCGCGATCACACGGAAGTCGTCCCCCTCGGATCCCATGAGCCCCATCATGCCGCACCGGCCGCACGCCTTCCGGGGCGGTCATCGGCCAAGCATCGGGGACTCAGCCGGCGTTCGGCTGCCAGCCCTGCAGGACCCACTTGAACTGCTTGCTCGTCGTCGCCCAGTCGGCGGCGGGCGTCGACATGTAGATGGCGTACTCGACGCCCTCGCGCGAGTAGTACGTCTCCTCGATGGCGTGTCGCGGGCCGGCCACGTAGGGCGGGTCCTTCTTCAGCGCGGTCCAGGTGTACTCCCACAGCGAGCCCTTGCAGTCGCGGTAGGTGTTCTCCTTCATGGTCACGGTCCTGTAGCCGATCAGCCGCTGGAGCTGCTGTTCCAGGTCCTTCTGGTGCTGGTAGGCGTCGGCGAAGTCCGGGTTGGTGTCGATGGCGATGCGGACGAAGTGCAAGCCGCCGTCGGGCGAGTAGTCGACCTGCTTGAGCTCGCCGCCGTTCTGGTACACCTTGCGCGTCCAGCCCTTGGGCAGGAGGAGGCTGAAGCCCAACGGGTCGTCCTGGCGCACCCAGCCGTCGGGGACCGCGCCCTCCGGACCCGGGCTGCTCTTGGCCGAGGTCGCGGGCGCCGGGGTCGCCCCGCCGCCCGTCTCGGTGTCCTGCGGCTTCGTGTCCCACTGTTTGAAGGCCACCGCGGCACCGCCGCCGAGCACGGCCGCGACGGCGACGACCAGCGCGAGCGTGCGCAGACGGCGCCGGGGGCGGGGGCGAGCCGGTGCGGTGGGCCCCACCGTGGTCGGGCCCATCCCCTGCGGGCCCACCGCCGTCGGACCGGTCACGGAACGCCCCGCGGCACCCGGCCCGGAGCCGTGGCCCGAGGCGCCGGCCCCGGAGGCGTACGACTCACTGCCGTACGACCCACTGCCGTACGACCCACTGGTGTACGACCCGCCGGTGTCCACGCCCCGGCCCTGGGTCGGTACGAAGGCCTGTGCGGCGTTCGGCCGACGGCCCTCCACCGCCTCGGCGAGCAGTTGCTCCGTCTCCTCCGCGTTCGGCCGCTGGGCCGGCTCCTTGCGCAGTAGGGCGGTGATGACGGGGCCGAGCGCATCCGCGTGGCGGAGGTCCTCCGCCTCCTCCTCGACGACCGCCTGCATGGTGCTCAGCGGCGAGGTGCGGCGGAACGGCGAGCGGCCCTCGACCGCCGTGTACAGCGTGGCGCCGAGCGCCCACAGGTCCGAGGACGGGCCGGGGTCGTGACCGCGCACCCGCTCGGGCGCGAGGTAGTCGACCGAGCCGACGACCTCGCCGGTGCGGGTGATGGTGGTGTCGCCCTCGATCTGGGCGATGCCGAAGTCGGTGAGCAGCACCCGGCCGTCCCGGCCGAGCAGCACGTTGCCGGGCTTGACGTCCCGGTGCAGCACGCCGGCGGAGTGCGCGGCGCGCAGCGCCCGCAGCACCCACAGGCCGATCCGGGCGGCCTCGCGCGCGTCGAGGCGGCCGCGGTCCTTGACCGCGTCGGCCAGCGAGCGGCCCTCGACCAGCTCCATCACGATCCACGGGCGGCCGTCGTGTTCGAGCACGTCATGGACGGTGACGACGGCGGAGTGGTTGATACGCGCGGCGGCGCGAGCCTCCGCCCGGGTGCGGGCGAGCAGAACGGCCCGGTCGCTCTCGGAAACGTAGAGCGCGGCGGTCAACTCCTTGACGGCCACCGTCCGGTGGAGCACCTCGTCGTGGGCGCGCCACACCCGGCCCATGCCGCCGCTGCCGATGGATTCGGCAAGCCGGTAGCGGCCCGCTATCAGCAGGCCCTGCATCTGATTCACGTTGCCCCGCAATGCTCTTGACAGGGTCAGACTAAGGACCGGCCTGCCCGCTGGGAACACGCGGGGGGTCAAGGAAACCGCACTGTGACGGTTGTCGCTTCTCTTCACGAACGGGAACCGAATCCTCGGTCGCTCGACCGGTATACAGCGCGCTCAACGCGTGTAGCGGTACGTCGCCGTGGCCTGCTCGTAAAGCCGCGTCACCTCGTCCCGCTCGGCCTCAGGGCCCCGCACCTGGACGATGTGGTAACGGCCGTTCAGCAGGATCGCCATGTTGCGCACGTACAGGTCGCGCCCCTGCCCGTCGGTCCAGGTGAACTGGCCCTCGGCCATGGTCCGTCCGCCCACCTCGATGGTTCTCAGGCCGGTGGCCGTGGCCCAGCTGGAGTCCCGGTACGGCTGCAGTTCGCGTTCCTTGTCCCGCTGGTAGACCATCGGATCGCTGCCGCCCGCGGAGGCGCTGTCCCGTCCCGGTACGAGGAGCAGCTCGAAGTTCCCGTGCGAGTAGACCACCTGGCCGCTGCCGTTCTTGGGCGTGCGGTCCCAGCCCTTGGCGACGGCGACCTTGAAGCCCTCCGGGTCGGTGCGCAGGGTGAACCCGTCGGCGACGGAGGGGTCGCCGCCCGTCTGTGTCTCGGTGGCGGGCTCGGACGCCGAGGGACTGCCGCTCGCGGACTGCCCGGAGGACGGCTGCTGGGTGTGGGAGGGCGCGGGACTCGCCTCCCCGGCGCTGCCGGTACGGTCGCTGCCCGCCGCGCCGCTCTCGCCCTGCTTCGGCATGAAGAGCATCGCGTACGCCACCGCCCCGGCCAGCAGGAGCAGTATCAGCAGGAGCAGCGTCCGGCCGAGGCTGCGCGGGGAACGGGCCGCCTCCTCCCGGGCCCGCTTGTGCCGACCGTGCGGATGGGGCGCGGGCATCCCGGCGCGCCGCCGCCGCACCAGCTCACCGCGGCGCCGGACGATCGGCAGCCGCCTCGGGTCGGCGGGCGGGACGGGGACGACATGGGCGCCGGCGTCCGGCTCGGGCGCCGAGCGCACCAGCGAGCGCAGCCAGCCGCTCAGCTCCTCGAAGTCCAGCCGGTCGGTGGGGTCCTGGCGCAGCAGCGACTCCACGACCGGGCGCAGCGGCCCGCACTCCTCGGCGAAGGCGGGCGGCTCCGCGCACACCAGCTGCACCAGCTCGGCCGTGGACTCCTCGGGGTAGGGCGCGTGCCCCTGCACGGCCCGGAACAGCAACGCCCCGAGGGCCCACAGGTCGGTGGCAGGCCCGATCGGCGCCGCCAGCTGCCAGTTCTCGTGCACGGGCCCGGCCTGCTCGGGCGCCCACCGCTCGGTCACCGGCCCCACGACGGTCATCCGCACCTGCCGCGCCCGCTCGGCGGCGAGCGCGGTGCCGGGACCACGGCGTACGGCCCCGCCACCGGGCTCGTCCCAGCGGCCGCCACCGGCGACCGGGGTGAGGCCCGCACCTGCGGGAAGGACGGGGGGCTGCCCGGAAACGGGAGCACCGTGACCTGAGCCGCGCGACTGACCCGCGTGCCCCTGACCGGGCACGGGCAGGTGATCGGAGCCGGATGCTGCGCCCGGCTGACCTGAAGCGGGAGCACCGTGACCTGAGCCGCCCCGCTGACCGGCAGACCCCTGACCGGGTACGGGCAGCCGGCCCGAGCCGGGTGCTGCGTCGGGGCGCCACTCCCCGGGAGGCAGGCCGGGGCGCTGTCCGTCGCCGCCCGGCTCGGTCGGCGAGACCGGCGCGGTCGGCGTGCCTGCGGGGCCCGTGCGCGGTGAGGCGCCGTGCCAGGCGGAGCCGTGCACCCCGTAGGGGTCGGCGATACGGCCGGGCGGCGAGGCGGCCTGGCCGGAGGAGTACGGCGGCTGCACTGTGCCGTTGCCCGTGGCCTCGCCCTCGGCGGGTGGGCGGGCTCCGGGCAGGGCGGCGCGGCCGTTCTGCTGGGTTTCCTGCACTCGGGCTGCGGCCCGGGCTCCCGCACGGTAGGCGGCGATGGCCCCGGCCCGCGCGGCACGGATGTCGTCGCCGCTCTCCAGGGCCCGTCGGCCCGCAGGTCCGGGGACGGTGGCTCCACCCGAAGCCCCGTTCGCGCCCGGCACCGGCAGCCCACCGGCCGCCCGCGCCTGGATCGCGGCCCGCCGCGCCGCCTCGGGATCCACATCGGGGGACGGCACGGGTCCCGAACCGTCCGCCGGGCCACTCACCGCACCGGCCGGAACACCGCCACCTGCGGCACCGCGCCCGCCGTCGCCACCGAGACCCTGACCACCGGAGCCGCCGAAGCCCTGGTCACCGGTTCCGCCGGGCCACTGTCCACCGGAGCCGGCCAGCCCCTGCCCGCGCAGGCTCTGCCCACCCGTGCCGACGCCGTCACCGGCACCGCCGCCCGGCCCGGTGGCTCCCGCCGCCCCTTCCCGGCCCTGCTGCCCGTCCGGGACCGGCACCGGGTCGTACCCGCACAGTGCCTCCTCCGCCGCGCCGACCGCGAGGCCGGTCAGCATCACGCGGCCGTCGTCGCAGACGAGGACCGTGCGGGCGGTGATGTTGCGGTGCACCCAGCCGTGGCCGTGCAGGACGCGCAGCGCCATGAGGACGTCGGAGGCGACCTCGGCCGCCCGGTACGGCGTCAGCGGCTGCTCGGCCAGCAGCGCGGACAGCGGACGCGCGGCCACCCACTCGCTCACGATCCACAGTGAGCCGCCCTCGGCGAACACGTCGAAGACCTGGTCCAGTCGCGGATGGTCGGGGATGCTCGCCGCAGCCTGCGCCGCCTCGACGGCGCGCCGCACCGCCGGGTCCGAGGGCCGGCGGGTGGCGGTCCGGGCCGCCGGGGTACGACGCGTCCCGCGCTCACGGGCGGTGAACCCCTCGGGCAGCCCCTCGGCGTCGAGCACCTCGGCCTCGACGACTTCCGGCAACGGCACCTGACGGACCAGCACTTCCTGACCGCTGTAGGTGTCGAAGGCCCGGGTCTCGGTCAGTTCGTACTCGTCGGAGGGCGGCAGCGGCAGGCGGTAGCGGTCGGCGAGCACCCGGCCCGCATAGTCGTCCACGTTGCCTCCCCCGGCCGCCTGGTCGTTCACATCCGTTCCCATACGGCCCGTTGCGCATCCACAATCCGGCTCCGTACGGTCCGCAACCATTCACGATACGTGCCGGAGGCAAGTCGCATTGAGGGGATGACGGATTCTCACGGCCCCAAACAGGGCTCGTTCACATCACGGCTTGGGCTCGAAGGACGTCGTCAGCGTCTTCCAGGTGTCCTTGCGCAGCGCGCTGTTCCACTCCGCGGCCTTGGCCGTGTACATCAGCCCGTACCCTTGATGGCCGTTGACGACGAACCCCCGGTCGATCGAACGGTACTTGGTACCGCCCTCCACGTAAGTGAACTCCCAGTCGGCCGTGTTCCAGCCGCGGTAGTCCACCTGTTCTATGCGGATCTTCCGGTACTGGGCGCGGTACATGTACCGCTCCTGGTTCTTCCAGTCCGCCACCGGGTCGTCCTTGGGCGTGCTGGTCCAGCCGACGAGCAGCATCTGCCCGTTCGGCCCGGTGTAGCGGTCTCCGGCCTGCCCGGTGGACTTGTACTTCCACCCCTTGGGCAGCCCGATCGAGTACCCCTGGGCGCCCTTGCGGGTCGACGCCACCGGTGCGCTGCCGTCGCTCTTCGAGCCGGACGAGTCGGAGTCGTCGTCGCCGGCCGGGCCGGCGCTCGTCTGCGTCGCCGAGCCGGTCGTGGCGGACGCCGAGGTGTTCCCGTCCGTCTTGGCGTCGCCGTCGGTGCCGTCCTTGCTGCCCGCGCCCTTGTCCTGCTTGGTGGAGGCGCTGGCACTGGCCCCGGCCTTGGCACCGCTGCCGTTCTTGCTGCCCTTGTCGTCGCCCCCGTTGAACACGATGGCCAGCACGGTGCCGATCACGGCGAGTACGACCACCACCGCGATGATCACCAGCGTCCGCTTGGGCACCACGTCGGTGAGCGGCGCTCTCGGCACCGGCCGTGGCGACAGGTCCAGGTCCGGCGGCGGCACCACGGGCCACCCCGAACTCGGCTTGTTCGCGCTGGAGTTCGGCGTGACAGAACCCTGGGCCGGACCGGCCGGCCGCCCGGGCGTCCCGGCACCCGTGCCCGAACCGCTCTTCGCGGCCGGCTTGCCGCCGGTACCCGGAGCCGCCGTACCGCCACCGCTCTTCGCACGCGCGGACGGCGACGACCCCGCCGCGCCGGCCGCCTTGCGGACCGAACGCAGCGCCCCGCGCAGCTTCTCCCCGGCCTCCTCGCCCCGCTTGCCCTCAGGCCCGTCGGGCTGCGCCGGCAGCGGAACCACCCGGGTGGCGTCCATCGCCTCCGGCGCCGGCGCGTGGATCACCTTGTTGAGCATCGCCCGGGCGCCGGCGTCGTCGAGCCGCTGGGCCGGGTCCTTGGTGAGCAGGCCGTAGATGACGTCCCGGAGCGGACCCGCGTTCTTGGGCTCCTCCAGGGGCTCGGTCATCACCGCGGTCAGCGTGGCGATCGCGGAACCCTTGTCGTACGGCGGCAGACCCTCGACCGCCGCGTACAGCAGGCCACCGAGCGACCACAGATCGGCCGCGGGTCCCGGCTTGTGCCCGCGGGCGCGCTCCGGGGAGATGTAGGAGGGGGCGCCGACGAGCATGCCGGTGGAGGTGATGGACGGGTCGCCCTCGACCTGCGCGATACCGAAGTCGGTGAGCACGACCCGGCCGTCGTCGGCGATGAGCACGTTGGACGGCTTCACGTCACGGTGCAGGATGCCCTCGCGGTGCGCGGAGCGCAGCACGTCGAGGATGGCCAGCCCGACCTCGGCAGCGCGCCTGGGCTCCAGCAGGCCGTCCTCGCGGATGGCCTCGGCGAGGGACTTGCCCTCGACCAACTCCATGACGATCCAGGGCCGGTCGTCCTCGTCGACCACGTCGAAGACCGTCACCGCGCTGTTGTTGCGGATCCGGGCGATCGCCTTGGCCTCGCGCAGGGTGCGCGTGATCAGGCGCCGCTTCTCCTCCTCGTCGATGTTCGACGGGAACCGCAACTCCTTGACGGCGACCGTCCGGCCGAGGGTCTCGTCCTCGGCGCGCCACACCGTGCCCATACCGCCGCGGCCCAGCACGTCTCCCAGCCGGTACCGCCCGGCGAGGAGACGACGCTCGCTCTTGTCCTGACGAGTCTCCTGACGGGATGTGCCCGCCCGCTCCGCCTCCGACATGCGTCCCCTCATGCAACCCGCCCTGACAGAGCCTCCATTGTCTCTCACCCGACAAGTGGCCGACGCCCAGGGTGCCTCTGGCCCCGTCCCGGGCTCCGCACACCGGAACACCCACTGAAGCCGAGGTTCCGCTTACCGGGATGATGGACCCGAGCAGAGAGGAGTCCGGATGCCGACGCTTCGGACAGTCCTGTCCATACCGGTGTTGCTGACCCTGCTGCTCGCCCCCACCGCTTCCTCTCCGGACTCGACCGCCGCCGCCACGGACACGGTCCTCCCGCTGCTGGTCACCCGGGGCGGGGCACCCGCCGCGGCCCTGCTGGCTCTGGACGGAAACCGCTCCCGCTACACCGCCGCCGGTCCGGGCATGGCGCGCGCCGACCACTTCCGCGCCGGCAGCGTCACCAAGACCTTCGTCGCCACGGTCGTGCTGCAACTGGCCGCGGAACACCGGCTGTCCCTGTCCGACACCGTGGAGCGGTACCTGCCGGGGCTGCTCCGCGGACGCGGCACCGACGGACGGCACATCACCCTGCGCGCCCTGCTCACCCACACCAGCGGGCTCGCCGACTTCACCCGGGCCACCCGGGGGATCGTCCCCCTGACCCCGCTTCAGGCCGTGCGCATCGCCCTCACCCTCCCTCCGGCCCACCCGGGCCGCTACGCCTACTCCAGTACCAACTACGTCCTGCTCGGCATGGTCGTCCGTCAGGTCACCGGCCACTCGTACGCCACCGAGGTCCGGCGCCGGATCATCGCTCCGCTCAGTCTTGCGGGCACCTCTCTTCCCGGATTCCGCAGCTCACTTCCGCTGCCGCACGGCCGCGCCTACGCCGCCGACGGCTCCGACGTCACCCGGCTCGACCCGCGCGTGGCCGGCGCGGCGGGTGAGCTGGTGACCACGCTCGCCGACCTGGACCGCTTCTACGCGGCCCTGCTCGGCGGCCGGCTGCTGCCCTCGCGCTGGCTGCGCGAGATGCTCAACACCCGTGCCGCACATGGCTCGTACGGCATGGGAATCTTTCCGGCAAAGCTCCCGTGCGGCATCACGGTGTGGGGACACAACGGCCGGATATCCGGGAGCTACGTGCGCACCGCGGCCACCGCCGACGGCCGACATGTCCTCACCTTCCGTGTGAACACGGACGCGATCGCAGATCCCAGGCTCGAACCGGCCTTGCTCGCCGCCGAGTTCTGCCCTCGCACCTGGTAGAACGCACCGGTTCCGAACGAAGATCCCAGTTCGCGACACTCGTTCGAGTGAAAGTCGGAGGCAGGCCCGCCTCAGCTCAGCGGCACGATGTCCGGCGCCCCGAGCCTCGCCGCGTCCGCCGTCTGGTCGTCCGGCTGGAGCTGGGACTCCCGCTCGGCCTCGACCCGCTTCTCGTAGTGCTCCACCTCGCGCTCGATCTGGTCCTTGTCCCAGCCGAGCACGGGTGCCATCAGCTCGGCGGCCTCACGGGCGCTGCGGGTGCCCCGGTCGAAGGTCTCGATGGAGATGCGGGTGCGGCGGGTGAGCACGTCGTCCAGGTGCCGGGCGCCCTCGTGCGAGGCCGCGTACACGACCTCGGCGCGCAGATAGTCGTCGGCGGCCTGCAGCGGCTCGCCGAGGGCGGGGTCGGCGGCGATGAGGTCCAGGATCTCCTCGGCCATCGAGCCGTACCGGTTCAGCAGGTGCTCCACCCGGACCACGTGCAGTCCGGTGCGGGCCGCGATCCGCGCCCGCGCGTTCCACATCGCCCGGTAGCCCTCCGCGCCCAGCAGCGGGATCTCCTCGGTGACGCAGTCGGCGACGCGCATGTCGAGGCCGTGCACCGCCTCGTCGACGGCGTCCTTCGCCATCACCCGGTACGTCGTGTACTTGCCGCCCGCCACGACCACGAGACCGGGCGCCGGATGCGCCACGGTGTGCTCGCGGGAGAGCTTGCTGGTGGCGTCGGACTCGCCGGCCAGCAGCGGACGCAGGCCCGCGTACACCCCCTGCACGTCGTCGCGGCTGAGCGGGACGGCGAGCACCGAGTTGACGTGTTCCAGCAGGTAGTCGATGTCGGCGCTGGAGGCCGCCGGGTGGGCCTTGTCGAGGTCCCAGCCGGTGTCGGTGGTGCCGACGATCCAGTGCCGGCCCCAGGGGATGACGAACAGGACCGACTTCTCCGTGCGCAGGATCAGACCGGTGGTGGAGTGGATGCGGTCCTTGGGCACGACCAGGTGGATGCCCTTGGAGGCGCGGACGTGGAACTGGCCCCGCTCCCCCACCATGGCCTGCGTGTCGTCGGTCCACACACCGGTGGCGTTGACGATCTGCTGGGCGCGGATCTCGTACTCCCCGCCGCCCTCCACGTCCTGCACCCGGGCGCCGACGACCCGCCCGCCCTCGCGCAGGAACCCGGTCACGCGGGCGCGGTTGGCCACCTTCGCGCCGTACGACGCCGCCGTGCGCACCAGGGTCGCCACATACCGGGCGTCGTCCATCTGCGCGTCGTAGTACTGCAGGGCGCCGACCAGGGCGTCCTTCTTCAGGCAGGGGGCGACGCGCAGGGCGTGACGGCGGGTCAGGTGCCGGTGCAGGGGCAGGCCCCGGCCGTGTCCGCGGGCCATGGACATCGCGTCGTACAGGGCCACGCCCGAGCCCGCGTACAGGCGCTCCCAGCCCTTGTGCTGCAGCGGGTAGAGGAAGGGCACCGGTTTGACCAGGTGCGGGGCGAGCCGCTCCAGGAGCAGGCCGCGCTCCTTCAGTGCCTCGCGGACCAGGGCGAAGTCGAGCATCTCCAGATAGCGCAGGCCGCCGTGAACGAGCTTGCTGGACCTGCTGGAGGTGCCGGACGCCCAGTCGCGGGCTTCGACCAGGCCGGTGGACAGGCCGCGGGTCACGGCGTCCAGCGCGGTCCCGGCGCCGACCACTCCGCCGCCGACCACCAGCACGTCCAGCTCGCGCTCCGCCATCGCCGCCAGTGCCTCGGCGCGCTGCACCGGACCCAGAGTCGCTGTCCTCACCGCTGCCTCCCGCTGTCGAACAACTCGCTCGCGTCGGCCGCACCCGGCGGGCGAAGCCCGGTTCATCCCCTTCTCATGCCCAAATTCTGACCGGCTTGCCCGACTTCAGCCACCACAGGCTCCCAACCTGTGGACAACACGAACGCAACCCCCGGAAGACACACGAACACAATCCCACATAACGGTCATATTTACTCCTAGTGTGACAGTGCGCCCGCTCTGGCAGTCCACAGCGGTTGCGCATCTGTCCCGCTTCGGTTACTGGGAAGGACGGGCCCACGCCATGCCCGCAGATCTCGCCGTCATCGGACTCGGTCCCTACGGCCTCCCGCTCGCCCAGGCCGCCGTCGCCGCAGGCATCCCGACCATCGGGTACGCCACCGGCCCCGAGGCGGGTTCGCTCAGCCCCGCCGAGCTGCGGCGGATGCACGCGGCGGGCTTCCGGCCCGCCACCGAACCGGCCCAGCTCGGCCGGGTGCGCACCGCCGTGATCTGCGCGCCCACCCCGCGCGGCGCCGACGGCGCCGTCGACCTCGGCCAGGTGGAGGCGGCCGCCCGCACCCTGGCCGAGCGGCTGCGCCCGCACACCACGGTCATCCTGGAGTCGCCGGTGCTCCCCGGGACCACCGAGAAGTTCCTGCGCCCCCTGCTGGAGAAGGGCTCCGGACTGCGCGCCGGCCGCGACTTCCACCTCGCCTACTCACCCAGCCGCGTCGACCCCGGCAACCGCGACCGCACCCCCGCCGGCACGCCCAAGGTCATCGGGGGCCTCACCCCCGCCTGCACCGAGTCGGCCGCGGCCTTCTACGGACGGCTCACCGACAAGGTCGTACGCGCGCGCGGGCTGCGCGAGGCGGAGGCCGTACAGGTCCTGGAGACCAACTACCGGCACGTCAACATCGCGCTGGTCAACGAGATGGCCGTCCTCTGCAACGAGCTGGGCGTCGACCTGTGGGACGTCATCCGCTGCGCGGAGACCAAGCCGTTCGGCTTCCAGGCGTTCCGGCCGGGCCCGGGCGTCGGCGGGCACGGCGTCCCGCAGGACCTCACCGGCCACGCGAGCCGCACGCTGCGCATGGTGGAGCTGGCCCAGCAGGTCAACAACCGCATGCCCCGCTACGTCGTCCAGCGCGCCGCCACGCTCCTGAACGAGCACGGCAAGTCCGCGCGCGGTGCCCGCGTCCTGCTCCTCGGCGTCACCTACAAGCCCGACCTCGCCGACCTGCAGGGCACCCCCGCCCGGGAGATCGCCGTCCGCCTGATGGAACTGGGCGCCTCGGTCAGCTACCACGACCCGTACGTGCCCGCGTGGAGCGTCCTGGAGCGACCTGTCCCGCGCGCGGACTCGCTGTACGAGGCTGCCGCCGACGCCGACCTGACGATCTTGTTGCAGCAGCATCGGACGTACGACTTGCAGGGGCTCTCGGTAAAGGCCCAGTTGCTGCTGGACACGCGGGGGGCTACGCCTACGGGGGCGGCGCATCGGTTGTGAGCGGGGGGCGCGTGGGCGGACCGGGCTCCGGGGCTGGTGGCACACTGCGCGCGGCGCGGGTACCTTACGGAAACAGGTGGAGCCCACCGCAGTGGGTGCTGCAGCGGGCTCCGAGCTGATTCACGGGTGTCCGCCCCTAGTCTCCTTGGGGGCGGCCGCTCACCAGCTGCAAATCCACAAGACACACCTCCTCCGGAACTTCACCGTCCGAAGACGGATTCGATCCCAGCGGGTGGGCTTGCGGTGACGTCCCATGGGCGCCGACACGGACGTTATCGCTCTCGGCCCTGCTTACCAGCCCGTATTCACCCCGAAGACAACCGCGCGCCCCCACACCACGCCACGCGCCCCCACAGGCCCACCTCGTGCATGCGAAAGGGGGCCGGTCACCCCACCAGGCGACCAGCCCCCATCACGTCACACGGACTACCGCCGGTGCTGCGAGTCCGCCACCGTAACCTCCACCCGCTGGAACTCCTTGAGCTCGCTGTAGCCCGTCGTGGCCATGGCGCGGCGCAGGGCGCCGAAGAAGTTCATCGAGCCGTCCGGGGTGTGGGACGGGCCGGTGAGGATCTCCTCGATCGTGCCGACCGTGCCCAGGTCGACCTTCTTGCCGCGGGGCAGCTCCTCGTTGACCGCCTCCATGCCCCAGTGGTGGCCCTTGCCGGGCGCGTCCGTGGCACGGGCCAGCGGGGAGCCCATCATCACGGAGTCGGCGCCGCAGGCGATCGCCTTCGGGAGGTCGCCGGACCAGCCGACGCCGCCGTCCGCGATCACGTGCACGTACCGGCCGCCGGACTCGTCCATGTAGTCGCGGCGGGCCGCGGCCACGTCGGCGACCGCGGTGGCCATCGGGACCTGGATGCCGAGCACGTTGCGCGTGGTGTGCGCGGCGCCGCCGCCGAAGCCGACCAGGACACCGGCCGCGCCGGTGCGCATCAGGTGCAGGGCGGCGGTGTAGGTGGCGCAGCCGCCGACGATCACCGGGACGTCCAGCTCGTAGATGAACTGCTTCAGGTTCAGCGGCTCGTGCGCGCCGGAGACGTGCTCCGCCGAGACCGTCGTACCGCGGATGACGAAGATGTCCACGCCCGCGTCCACGACCGCCTTGGAGAACTGGGCGGTGCGCTGTGGGGAGAGCGCGGCCGCCGTGACCACGCCGGAGTCGCGCACCTCCTTGATGCGGGCGCCGATCAGCTCCTCCTTGATGGGAGCCGCGTAGATCTCCTGGAGGCGGCGGGTGGCCTGCTCGGCGGGCAGCTCGGCGATCTCGTCGAGCAGCGGCTGCGGGTCCTCGTACCGCGTCCACAGGCCCTCGAGGTTCAGCACGCCGAGGCCGCCCAGCTCGCCGATCCGGATCGCGGTGGCCGGGGAGACGACCGAGTCCATGGGGGCGGCCAGGAAGGGCAGCTCGAAGCGGTAGGCATCGATCTGCCAGGCGATCGAGACCTCCTTCGGGTCCCGCGTACGGCGGCTGGGGACGACGGCGATGTCGTCGAAGGCGTACGCCCGGCGGCCGCGCTTGCCGCGCCCGATCTCGATCTCAGTCACGTCTTGGCCTTTCCCTGATGCATTGCAGCGTCTTCCAGTATCGCCGACAGGTACGACAAGGGCGGCCCCGGATGCTCCGGGACCGCCCTTGCACGGCCTGTACGGCCCTCACGCGTGCGCGTGCGTCACTTCTTGTTGCTGTAGTTCGGCGCCTCGACCGTCATCTGGATGTCGTGCGGGTGGCTCTCCTTGAGGCCCGCCGAGGTGATCCGCACGAAGCGGCCCTTGGACTCCATCTCCTCGATGGTGGCGGCGCCCACGTAGCCCATGGTCTGGCGCAGGCCGCCGACGAGCTGGTGCAGCACGTTGGACAGCGGGCCGCGGTAGGGCACCTGGCCCTCGACGCCCTCGGGCACGAGCTTCTCGTCGGAGGTCACTTCGGCCTGGAAGTAGCGGTCCTTCGAGTACGACTTGCCCTGGCCGCGGGACTGCATGGCACCCAGCGAGCCCATGCCGCGGTACGACTTGAACTGCTTGCCGTTGATGAACATCAGCTCGCCCGGCGACTCCTCGCAGCCGGCGAGGAGGCTGCCCAGCATGACCGTGTCCGCACCGGCGGCGAGCGCCTTGCCGATGTCGCCGGAGTACTGCAGACCGCCGTCGCCGATCAGCGGAATGCCCGCCGGACGGGCGGCGAGGGAGGCCTCGTAGATGGCGGTGACCTGCGGGACGCCGATGCCGGCGACCACGCGGGTGGTGCAGATCGAGCCCGGGCCGACACCCACCTTGATGCCGTCGACACCGGCGTCGATGAGCGCCTGGGCGCCGTCGCGGGTGGCGACGTTGCCGCCGATCACGTCGACGTTCACGCTGGACTTGATCTTCGCCATCCAGCTGAGGGCGTTGCTGTTGTGGCCGTGCGAGGTGTCGACGACCAGGAAGTCCACACCGGCCTCGGCGAGCGCCTGGGCGCGCTCCAGCGCCTCGGGGCTGGCACCGACGGCGGCACCGACGAGCAGGCGGCCCTCGGCGTCCTTGGCGGCGTTGGGGTACTTCTCGGCCTTGACGAAGTCCTTGACCGTGATCAGGCCCTTGAGGACGCCCTCACCGTCGACCAGCGGCAGCTTCTCGATCTTGTGCTTGCGCAGCAGCTCCATGGCCTCGGGCCCGGAGATGCCGACCTTGCCGGTGACCAGCGGCATCGGGGTCATGACCTCGCGCACCTGACGCGTGCGGTCGCTCTCGAAAGCCATGTCGCGGTTGGTGACGATGCCCAGCAGCTTGCCGGCCGGGTCGGTGACCGGGACACCGCTGATGCGGAACTTGGCGCACAGGGCGTCGGCCTCGGCGAGCGTGGCCTCCGGGTGCACCGTGATCGGGTCGGTGACCATGCCGGACTCGGACCGCTTCACCAGGTCGACCTGGTTGACCTGGTCCTCGACGGAGAGGTTGCGGTGCAGCACGCCGACGCCGCCCAGCCGGGCCATCGCGATCGCCATGCGGGACTCGGTCACCTTGTCCATCGCCGCCGACAGCAGCGGGATGTTGACCCGGACATTGCGGGAGATGCGGGACGAGGTGTCGACCGCGTTGGGGAGCACCTCGGATGCACCCGGCAGCAGCAGCACGTCGTCGTAGGTCAGCCCGAGTGTCGCGAATTTTCCGGGCACTCCGTCGACGTTGGCAGTCATGACACCTTCCCCAAATGGCCTTGATCGGTGCGGATGTCCATGCTAACGGGAAGCACGGCTAGCAAATTCCACGGTCCGAGGTGACTTCAGGCTTCGTATGTTCGTACGGAAACGAACCCGCGCCTGTTCAAGAAAGGGAGCTACGAAGGCTCCGCCCAGGGCAGTTACTGCTCGGCGAGCGCGCGCAGCCGGCTCAGCGCCCGATGCTGGGCCACCCGCACGGCGCCGGGTGACATTCCCAACATCTGCCCCGTCTCCTCCGCGGTCAAGCCCACGGCGATGCGCAGCAGGAGCAGCTCGCGCTGGTTCTCCGGAAGGTTGGCCAGCAGCTTCTTGGCCCACTCGGCGTCGCTGCTGAGCAGGGCGCGCTCCTCGGGGCCGAGGGAGTCGTCGGGGCGTTCCGGCATCTCGTCCGAGGGGACGACCGTGGAGCCCGGGTGGCGCATCGCGGCGCGCTGGAGGTCGGCGACCTTGTGCGAGGCGATGGCGAAGACGAAGGCCTCGAAGGGGCGGCCGGTGTCGCGGTAGCGCGGTAGCGCGAGGAGAACGGCGACACAGACCTCCTGGGCGAGGTCCTCCACGAAGTGGCGGGCGTCGCCGGGCAGCCGGGACAGCCGGGTGCGGCAGTAGCGCAGGGCCAGGGGGTGCACATGGGCGAGCAGATCGTGCGTGGCCTGCTCGTCCCCGTCGACGGCACGATGCACGAGCGCACCGATCGCCCCTGGGGCCGTGCCCGCATCGTCGTCGCGCATCGGTCCATGGTGCCCTGCGGCCGTCCGGTCCGTCGCATCGCGTTCGTGGTTGTGCACCGAAGCGTTATGAGCAGGTGCGCCGGCACTCATCCCCTGCGCCCTCCCCTTCCGCTCGACCGACTCGTCCCCGAGAGACTCCACATCTCAAGGATGCGGCATCCGCGGCGAAACGAGCACCGCACGCCCTCCGCTGCCCCCCACATAGGCGTGATTGGTGGATCAGTCCCCACGGGCACAGAGCAAAGCAGCAGGTCAGACAGATGCCCACCAAATCCGGGTGAGACGGATCCACCTCTCGCCGCCGACCACACCCACACCCGCGGGTGAGCCGGGCCGGGGGCGCGCGCCCCCGGCCGGCCGGCTCATCCGGCCCGGGCCTAGCGGACCAGACCCCAGCGGAAGCCCAGGGCCACCGCGTGGGCGCGGTCCGAGGCGCCGAGCTTCTTGAAGAGCCGACGGGCGTGGGTCTTGACCGTGTCCTCGGAGAGGAACAGCTCGCGGCCGATCTCGGCGTTCGAGCGGCCGTGGCTCATGCCCTCCAGCACCTGGATCTCACGCGCGGTGAGGGTGGGCGCGGCGCCCATCTCGGCCGAGCGGAGACGACGCGGGGCGAGACGCCACGTCGGGTCGGCGAGGGCCTGGGTGACCGTGGCCCGCAGCTCCGCGCGCGAAGCGTCCTTGTGCAGGTAGCCGCGGGCGCCGGCGGCGACCGCGAGGGCCACTCCGTCCAGGTCCTCGGCGACCGTGAGCATGATGATGCGCGCGCCCGGGTCGGCGGACAGCAGCCTGCGCACGGTCTCGACGCCGCCCAGGCCGGGCATGCGTACGTCCATCAGGATGAGGTCGGAGCGGTCGGCGCCCCAGCGGCGGAGGACTTCCTCGCCGTTGGCCGCCGTCGTCACACGCTCGACGCCGGGCACGGTCGCGACCGCGCGGCGGAGCGCCTCTCGGGCAAGCGGGGAGTCGTCGCAGACGAGGACGGATGTCATGACCGCCCTCCGCAGCTGATGCGCGTCACCTTGAGCCTCCAGGCTGGTACGGAATCGTCACCTGTGCGGTCGACCGTCTCGGACGCCTGCCCGAGCGCTTGTGTTTTCAACCGCCTCCGCACTCTCAACGACGGTCACTCGAAAGAGTTACGGGGCTGCGTGCCCTCTTCGGCACTCTACGTGAGGGCATCGACACGGTGCAGACATGCCCAACGGACCCTCAAGTTTTCATCACAGCTAATGCCCCATTTAGCCGTTTTTGCTCCCGTTTCTCGGTGTCTGGAGCTAGATTCGCAATGAGTCATATTTTCATCTCCTTAGACCGGAGATGTACGGTCGATGGCACCGTATCCGCCCAGCACGGCTACAAGGGGTCACGTAATGGCAGATTTCTCCCGCCTTCCCGGACCGAACGCGGACCTGTGGGACTGGCAGTTGCTCGCTGCCTGCCGCGGGGTGGACAGCTCGCTCTTCTTTCACCCCGAGGGCGAGCGCGGGGCGGCTCGGAGCGCTCGCGAGAACTCGGCCAAGGAGGTCTGCATGAGGTGCCCGGTCCGCGCGGAGTGCGCGGCACACGCGCTGGCGGTGCGCGAGCCGTACGGCGTCTGGGGCGGCCTGACCGAGGATGAGCGCGAGGAGTTGATGGGGCGGGCGCGCAACCGACTGGTCTCGGCGTCGACGGCCAGCGGGGGCTCCGCACCGCACGCTTGAAGGAACGTTTCTGCGATAACTCGGCACCCGGGCACGCGCATGCGTGCCCGTCATCCTTGAGTGGATCCCCTCACCGGCGTCACTGACGCACGGCCGCCCGGGCGAGCTGCTCCAGCGTCGCCGCCACGGCCGGCACGTGTGCCAGGTCGGGGAGGGTGAGAGCGACGATCTGCCGTTGCACCACGGGTTCCAGCGCCACCGTACGCACTCCCCGGGGCCGCACCGACTCCACCGCGAGCTGCGGCAGTACGGCAACGCCGAGACCCGCGCCGACCAGGCCGACCACCGCCGGATAGTCGTCGGTGGCGAAGTCGATGCGGGGCGTGAAGCCCGCGCTCTCGCACACCTCCACCAGCTGGCCGCGGCAGCGCGGGCAGCCCGCGATCCAGGGCTCCCCGGCCAACTCCCCGATGGCGACGGACTCCGCGCGCGCGAGCCGGTGCCGTTCGGGCACCAGGGCGACCAGACGGTCGGTCAGCAGGGGCCGTACGACGAGGTCGTCCCACTCCTCGGCGACCGCCGCTCCCTCGTAGCGGAAGGCGAGCGCCAGGTCGCAGTCGCCCTCGCGCAGCAACTCGACGGACTTCGGGGGCTCGGCCTCCTCCAGCGAGACGCGGGTGCCGGGGTGGGCGGCGCGCAGGGCGGCCAGGGCGGTGGGGACCAGGGTGGAGCTGCCGCTCGGGAAGGAGACCAGCCGGACCCGGCCGGCCCTCAGGCCCGCGATCGCGGCGACCTCCTCCTCGGCCGCGGTGAGCCCGGCGAGGATCCCGGAGGCGTGCCGGACGAGGGCCTCGCCGGCCTGGGTCAGACGCATCTCGCGGCCGCTGCGGACCAGCAGCGGGGTGCCGACCGAGGACTCCAGGGCCTTCATCTGCTGGCTGACGGCGGGCTGGGTGCAGCCCAGCTCGCGCCCGGCCGCCGAGAAGGAACCGGTGGTGGCGACTGCGCGCAGGACGCGGAGATGACGAGCCTCGATCACCCTCCGAGCATAAGCCTGACTTGGACATGGCGCCGCATATTGCGTCGACGCTTTGGGGTGCGGTCCCGTACCGTGCGAAGCATGAAGCTTCTCTCGGTCAATCTGGGTCGCCCGACGCCGGTGCCGTACACGGACCAGGCGGAAGGTGTGACCGGCATCGACAAGCAGCCGACGGACGGGCCGGTGCGGGTGGCGGCCCCGGGGCCCAAGGGCGTCGGCGGGAGCGGGCTGGCCGGGGACGCGGTGTGCGAGCTGCGCCACCACGGCGGCTACGACCAGGCGGTGTACGCCTTCGCGCGCGAGGACCTCGACGCCTGGGAGCGGGAGCTGGACAGATCGCTGGCGAACGGCTGCTTCGGCGAGAACCTCACGACGCAGGGCCTGGACGTGTCCGGGGCGCTGATCGGCGAGCGCTGGCGGATCGGGTCCGAGGTGGTGCTGGAGGTGACGTCGGGCCGGATTCCGTGCCGTACGTTCCAGGGCCATTTGGGCGAGCGGGGCTGGGTGAAGAGGTTCACCCAGAAGGGCGCGACGGGTGCCTACCTGAGAGTGATCGAACCGGGTGAGATCCGGGCGGGCGATCCGATCGAGATCGTGCACCGGCCGGACCACGCGGTGACGGCTGCGATGCAGTTCCGTGCGGTCACCACCGAGCGGGAACTGCTGCCGCAGCTGCTCGTGGCGGGCGAGGCGCTGCATTCCGAGACGCTGGCCGCGGCCCGCAAGTACGTCGCCGGACAGAGCCGCTGAGAGGCCGTCACCGCAGCGGACGCCGTCGCTCCGGGTCACTACCCTTGGGCCATGACAACGGCTCTGATTACGGGATCGACCGCGGGAATCGGTGCCGCGTTCGCGCGGCGGCTGGCGGCTGACGGGCATGACCTCGTCCTGGTGGCCCGGGACGCCAAACGGCTGCGCGAGCAGGCGACCGAGCTGCACGACCGGCACGGCATCGAGGCGGAGGTGCTGACCGCCGACCTCGCCGAGGACAAGGGCATCGACGTGGTGGCCGAGCGCCTGAGCGACCGGAAGAACCCGGTCGACCTGCTGGTCAACAACGCCGGCTTCGGCAACAAGGGCCGCTATCTCGAAGTGCCCATGGCCGACGAGCTGAAGATGCTCAAGGTGCACTGCGAGGCGGTGCTGCGGCTGACGTCGGCGGCGTCCGAGGCGATGCGCGAGCGCGGCCGCGGCGGCGTGGTGAACGTCGCCTCGGTGGCCGCCTTCGTGCCCCGGGGCACCTACGGCGCCTCGAAGGCCTGGGTCGTGCAGTTCACCCAGGGCGCGGCGAAGGACCTGGCGGGCAGCGGCGTGCGGCTGATGGCGCTGTGCCCCGGCTTCGTGCGCACGGAGTTCCACCAGCGGGCCGGGATGGGCACGGACAACATCCCGGGCTGGATGTGGCTGGACGCGGACAAGCTGGTCGCGGCGGCCCTGGCCGACCTCGCGCGCGGCAAGACGCTGTCCATCCCGGACCCCCGGTACAAAGCGCTGATGGGACTGGTGAAGGTCGCCCCACGCGGGCTGATGGGCGGCATCAGCTCGAAGACGGGGCGCAAGTACGGCCCCCAGTAGGACGGGTGGCGGCCGCGTTCCGGTGGGAAAATGGGCCTGACGGATCCGGACCCAGGGGGCCGGGAGGCGGCGCCATGACGTTCGTACAGCTCATCGACTGCAAGACCAGCCGGATCGACGAGATGAACCGGCTGATGGACCAGTGGGTCGAACAGACCAAGGGGAAGCGGACCGCGACGCACGCGGTGGTCGGCAAGGACCGCTCGGACGCGTCACACGTCATCGAGATCGTGGAGTTCCCGTCGTACGAGGAGGCGATGCGGAACTCGAACCTGCCGGAGACCGACCGGATCTTCCGGAACCTGGTCGCCCTGTGCGACGAGATGCCCACGTTCACGGACCTGGACGTGGTGCGCGACGAGCCGTTGTACGCGGCCCAGGCGCGCCGGTTCTTCGACACCGTCGCGATCCAGGGGCCGTTGCCCGCGCTGAACGACCTGATCGCGGAGCACTACCACGACCACGACCCGGCCAACGAGCAGGACCAGCTCGGGCTGGACAACATGCGGCGTGAGATCGAGATGTGGCGGAACGCCTTCGACTTCACGTTCACGATCGAGGACCAGATCACCCAGACGGACCGGGTCTGCACCCGCTGGAGCTGGAACGGCATCCAGACCGGCGAGTTCATGGGCCTGCCCAACACCGGCCGGCAGGTGTCGATGACCGGTACGACGGTCTTCCGGTTCGACCACGACGGGAAGATCTGCGAGGCCTGGTGGCAGTACGACCGGCTCGGGCTGCTGGACCAGTTGGGCGCGCTGGACGAGCTGGAGAAGTAGGGCGCGCGGCCGCAGGGCACACAGCGGAGGCCCGGCACCCCGAGGGGTGCCGGGCCTCAGTGCTGAGGTGCCTCAGTGGGCGTGGCCGTGACCGTGGCCGTGGCCCGCCTCGGCCGGCTCCTCTTCCTTCTTCTCGACGACCAGGGTCTCGGTCGTGAGCAGCAGGGAGGCGATGGAGGCGGCGTTCTCCAGGGCAGAGCGGGTGACCTTGACCGGGTCGATGACACCGGCCTTGACCAGGTCGCCGTACTCGCCGGAGGCGGCGTTGTAGCCGTTGCCCTTCTCCAGCTCCGCCACCTTGGAGACGATGACGTAGCCCTCGAGGCCGGCGTTCTCGGCGATCCAGCGCAGCGGCTCGACGGCGGCGCGGCGGACGACCGAGACACCCGTGGCCTCGTCGCCGGACTTGCCGAGGTCGCCCTCCAGCACCTTGACGGCGTGGACCAGCGCGGAGCCACCACCGGAGACGATGCCCTCCTCGACCGCGGCGCGGGTCGCGGAGATGGCGTCCTCCAGACGGTGCTTCTTCTCCTTCAGCTCCACCTCGGTGGCGGCGCCGACCTTGATGACGCACACGCCGCCGGCCAGCTTCGCGAGGCGCTCCTGGAGCTTCTCGCGGTCCCAGTCGGAGTCGGTGTTCTCGATCTCGGCCTTGATCTGGTTGACCCGGCCGAGGACGTCCTCGGAGTTGCCGGCACCGTCGACGATGGTCGTGTCGTCCTTGGTGACCGTCACGCGGCGGGCGGAGCCCAGCACGTCCAGACCGGCCTGGTCGAGCTTGAGGCCGACCTCCTCGGAGATGACGGTGGCGCCGGTGAGGACGGCCATGTCCTGCAGCATCGCCTTGCGGCGGTCGCCGAAGCCGGGGGCCTTCACCGCGACGGCGTTGAAGGTGCCACGGATCTTGTTGACGACCAGGGTCGACAGGGCCTCGCCCTCGACGTCCTCGGCGATGATCAGCAGCGGCTTGGAGGCACCCGCCTGGATGACCTTCTCCAGCAGCGGCAGCAGGTCCTGGATCGAGGCGATCTTGCCCTGGTTGATGAGGATGTACGGGTCCTCCAGGACGGCCTCCATGCGCTCCTGGTCCGTCACGAAGTACGGCGACAGGTAGCCCTTGTCGAAGGCCATGCCCTCGGTGAAGTCCAGCTCCAGACCGAAGGTGTTGGACTCCTCGACGGTGATGACACCGTCCTTGCCGACCTTGTCCATCGCCTCGGCGATCAGCTCGCCGACCTGCTGGTCCTGGGCGGACAGCGCAGCCACGGCGGCGATGTCGGACTTCTCCTCGATCGGGCGGGCCGAGGCGAGGAGGTCCTCGGAGACGGCGGCGACGGCCGCGTCGATGCCCTTCTTCAGGGCGGCCGGGGAGGCGCCCGCGGCGACGTTCTTCAGGCCCTCGCGCACCAGCGCCTGGGCGAGCACGGTGGCGGTGGTGGTGCCGTCACCAGCGATGTCGTTGGTCTTGGTCGCCACCTCCTTCACCAGCTGGGCGCCGAGGTTCTCGTACGGGTCCTCGACCTCGACCTCGCGGGCGATGGTGACACCGTCGTTGGTGATGGTGGGGGCGCCGAACTTCTTGTCGATGACGACGTTGCGGCCCTTGGGGCCGATCGTCACCTTCACCGTGTCGGCCAGCTTGTTGACGCCGCGCTCGAGGGCGCGACGGGCGTCCTCGTCGAACTTCAGGATCTTCGCCATGACAGCGGGAGCCCTCTCGGAAATCTGTGGGTGAAAAAAGAACTGCGCCCCGGCGCCCGGCTTCTTATGTGGTCGCGGGGGCCAGGGGCGCAGCTGGAAGCAACTGAGTGCTGGAGGCGATTACTTCTCGATGATCGCGAGAACGTCGCGAGCCGAGAGGACGAGGTACTCCTCGCCGTTGTACTTCACCTCGGTGCCGCCGTACTTGCTGTACAGAACGACGTCGCCGACCTTGACGTCGAGCGGAAGGCGCTCGCCGTTCTCGAAGCGGCCCGGGCCCACGGCGAGGACGGCGCCCTCCTGGGGCTTCTCCTTCGCGGTGTCCGGGATGACCAGGCCAGAGGCCGTGGTCTGCTCGGCGTCGAGCGGCTGGACCACGATGCGGTCCTCAAGCGGCTTGATGGCAACCTTGGAGCTGGCGGTCGTCACGATCCGACCTCCCCCTTCGGAGATCTCACGGGGTTAACTGTCTGAGGTGGCGACCAGGTCGATCCGTCGTCGCGGGTGCCGGACCTGCCCGTCGCGTTTGTTGGCACTCTCATCTGCCGAGTGCCAGAGCCGAGACTATGACCGGGATTAGCACTCGGTCAAGCGGAGTGCCAATGCCTGCGGCGCGTCGCGGGGAAGATCGGCCTGAACGGCCTCGTCCTCAAGCGCCGGACGGGCTGGATCGGTGCGGCCGGCGCTGACAGGAACCGTTGCCGAAAGAGCCGTTACAGGTAGTCCTCAAGGCGGCCCACCGTCAGCCCACTTGCCTGCACCATGCGCAGCAAGCGTGCCGTGCGTTCCTTCAGCGTCGGGCCCGTCGCCTCGTCGGGGCCGACGAGGACGATGTCGCCCGGGCGCAGGTGGCGCTCTCCGTGTGTGTAGGCGATGCCGTCGGGGGTCATGGCGGCGCGCCACAGGACGAGCGAGGAGATGCCGCAGTCGGCGGCGGCGCGCAGCGTCGTGGTGTCGTACGTGCCGTAGGGCGGGCGGAAGAGACGGGGGCGGATGCCGAAGCGGGACTTGAGTTTGTCCTGCTGGCCGCAGATCTCGGCGCGCTGGCCGGCGTACGGCAGTCCGGACATAGCCGGGTGGTCGAGGGTGTGGTTCTCGATGTCGGCGCCGACCGCGCGCAGGCGGGCGAAGTGGCCGTAGCCGGGGCCGACGACGCTGTCGGTGAGGAAGAAGCTGACCGGCAGCCTGAGTTCGCGGACCATGTCGACGAAGCGCGGGTCGCGCTCGGCGCCGTCGTCGTAGGTGAGGAAGACGACCTTGTCGGTGGTGGCGACATGGTCCACGACGCGGGGCGGGGAGGCACCCGCCCCGTGGGCCGTCAGGGGTTGGGCACGGTGGCGGGGCGGGGCGGCGAGCGGGGCGGCCAGGCCCCAGCGGCGGTACGCCTGACTGACGGCGGGGCTGGGCTGTCGTACGCCCTGGGCCGCCCGTTTGCCGAGGCGTTCGATGGGGTCGACCGACTGGGCGCAGCCCGTGAGGAGGAGGGCCGACGCGAGCACGACGGCCGGCCCGGACCGTGCTCCTCCCGGGCCGCGCCCCGGTCGCCCCCGGCGCCTCACAGGTAGTCCTCCAGGCGTGCCACGGCGTACCCCTCGCGCGTGACCTTGTTCAGGAACCGGCGCATGTCGTCGACCATCGTGCCGTCCCAGTCGTCGCGGCCGCGGAAGTGGGTGAGCACGATGTCGCCGGGGTGCAGGCTCTTGTCGTCCTCGCGGTACTCCCAGTGGTCGACGAAGACCTCCTCGTCCCAGATCGGCGCGTACTTGATCCCGCAGGACTTGGCGGCGCGCAGGGTGTCGCCGTTGTAGTTGCCGTAGGGCGGGCGGAAGACGGTCGGCGCCTTTCCGAACTGCCGCTTCATGACGGCCTGCATGCCGCAGATCTCGTCCTTCTGCTCCTCGTAGGACAGTCCGGGCAGGTAAGGGTGGGTGAGGGTGTGGTTGTTGAGGGTGTGGCCCTCGGACTGCATCCGGCGGAAGTAGCCGTAGTCGTCCTTGACGAGGTAGTTGCTGAGGAAGGCCGTGTAGGGGATCTTCAGGTCGCTCATCATGCGCAGGAACGCCGGGTCCTTCTCGGCGCCGTCGTCGAGGGTGAGGAAGACGACCTTCTGCCTGGTGGGGACGGTGGTGAAGACCGGTGGGAGGTTCTCCTCCTCCTGGCCGTCCACCTCGAAGCCCGCGCGCGCGGTGATCTTCGGTTTCACGGTCGGTGGCGCCGGGGGTCTCAGGGGGACCTCGTCGAGGTTCCAGTGCCGGGCGGCGGTGACCATGCGGGCGTGTTCGGCGGCGAGGCGGGCCTGCGGGTCCGCCGGGCCGCCGTGGCCGGGGGCGGGCCGGGCCGCGGAGTCCGAACCGAGGGCGGAGCAGCCGGAGACGAGGGCGGTCGAGGCCAGCACGGCCGCCGCGTAGCGGAGGGCGACCTTCGGGATCCGCGCCCGACTTTTGTCATTTTGTACTACTACTCGCATGGCGTCGGATCCTTCCAGCCCCGGGCCCCGAACCCGGGCCGACACCGCCGCCGGAGGCGCACCGTCCACCGACTGGCCCACAATGACCCGGTGAACGACCTCGCCCTTCTCCTCACCCCCGAAGGCCGCGCCCTCCTCGACGAGGTGCGCGACACCGACCCCGCACAGGAGCTGGCCGTGGCCACCCGGCTGCGCCGCGAGCACCCCGCCGAGCTGGTGTCGGCGGCGCTGGGCCAGGCACGGTTGCGGCAGCGGGCGGTGGCGAAGTTCGGGGCGGATGACGCCCTGCGGATGTTCTTCACGCCGAACGGGGTCGAGCAGTCGACCCGGGCGAGCGTGGCCGCGTACCGGGCGGGCCGCATGCGGGAGCTGGGCGTGACCTCGGTCGCCGACCTGTGCTGCGGGATCGGCGGCGACGCGATCGCGCTGGCCCGGGCCGGGATCCGGGTGCTGGCCGTGGACCGGGATCCGCAGACGGCGGCCACGGCACGGGCGAACGCCGAGGCGCTGGGGCTCGCCGGGCTGATCGAGGTCCGGGAGGCGGACGTCACCGAGGTGGACACGGCGGACTACGACGCCGTGTTCGTGGACCCGGCGCGCCGAGGAGGGCGGGGCAGGATCTTCGACCCGGAGGCGTACTCGCCGCCCCTGTCCTGGGCGGTCGCCACGGCCCTCGGGGCGCCCCGCGCCGCCCTGAAGATCGCCCCCGGCATCCCGCACGAGGCGATTCCCGCCGAGGCCGAGGCCGAGTGGATCTCGGACGGCGGGGACGTGAAGGAGGCGGTGCTGTGGTTCGGCACCGGGGCGCCGGGGGCCGTACGGGCCACGCTGCTGCCGGGCCCGCGCGCACTCCTGGGCCGGGGTCTGCCCGATCCCCAGGTGCGCCCCGTCGGGCGGTACCTGTACGAACCCGACGGCGCCGTCATCCGCGCCCATCTGGTCGCGGAGATGGCCGAGGAGGTCGGCGGCGGGCTCGTCGACGCGACCATCGCGTACGTCACCGCCGACGAGTTGCGCCCCACCCCGTACGCCTCCGTCTACGAGATCACCGATCAGCTCCCCTTCAACGTCAAGAAGTTGAAGACCCTGCTGCGCGAGCGGGAGGTCGGCACGCTGACCGTGAAGAAGCGGGGGTCGGCGGTGGAGCCGGAGGAGCTGCGCAGGAAGGTCAAGCCGCAGGGGCCGGGCTCGGCAACGGTGTTCCTCACCCGGGTCGCGGGGGCCCCGACCATGCTGATCGGCGCCCCCGCGCAGCCGGCGGCTACTGCCGGTGGACCGTCTTGAGCGGGTCCAGGTGCGGGTCGAGTCCAGGTGCGGGTCGGTGGGAACAGAGTTACGAGAGGCACTCCGCAGCCCGGCCCAGCAGCAGCGCGCGCTCGCGCTCGTTGCGCGTCAGCTCGGCCGCGCGGGCGAACTCCTCGTGGGCCTCCGCGGTGCGCCCGAGCCGTGCCAGCAGGTCGCCGCGCACGCTGGGCAGCAGGTGGTAGTCCCGCAGTGCGGGTTCGGCGGTCAGGGCGTCGACCAGCTTCAGCCCCTCGGCCGGGCCCTCGGCCATCGACACGGCGACGGCCCGGTTCAGCTCGACGACCGGGGACGGGGCGCGGGCCGCGAGCAGGCCGTACAGGGTGGCGATGGTCCGCCAGTCGGTCTCCTCGTAGGTGTACGCGTGCGCGTGGCAGGCGGCGATGGCGGCCTGGAGGGCGTACGGGCCGGGGGCGCCGGTGGCTGTGGCGTCGGCGCGGCCGAGGGCCCGGATGCCGCGGGCGATGAGCATGCGGCTCCAGCGGCGGCGGTTCTGGTCCTTCAGCAGCACCGGGGTGCCGTCGGGCCCTGTGCGGGCGGCGGTGCGGGAGGCCTGGAACTCCAGGAGCGAGGTCAGGGCGTGCACCTCGGGCTCCTTGGGCATCAGGGCCGAGAGCACGCGGGCCAGCCGGAGGGCGTCCTCGCACAGCCCGGGACGCAGCAGGTCGTCCCCGGCGGTGGCCGCATATCCCTCGTTGAAGATCAGGTAGATGACGTCCAGGACGGAGCCGAGGCGGGCCTCGCGGTCGGGGCCGTACGGCACCTCGAAGGCGACGTTCTTCGTGGCCAGGGTGCGCTTGGCGCGGACGATGCGCTGGGCGATCGTCGGCTCCGGTACGAGGTAGGCACGGGCGATCTCGGCGGTGGTCAGGCCGCCGAGCAGGCGCAGGGTCAGCGCGGTGCGGGCCTCCGTTGACAGCACCGGGTGGCAGGTGGTGAAGACGAGCCGCAGCAGGTCGTCGTCGATGTCGTCCGGGTCGGCAGGCTCGTCGCAGGAAGGCGGGGTCGTGGTCTCCAGATCCCGGCCGATCTCGGCGAGCTTGCGGGCGTAGGTCTCACGCCGCCGGACCAGGTCGACGGCGCGGTGCCGGGCGGTGGCCATGAGCCAGGCGCCGGGGTTGTCGGGCACGCCGTCACGGGGCCATCGCTCAAGCGCCGCGACCAGCGCGTCCTGCGCCAGTTCCTCGGCGATGCCGACGTCCCGCACGATGCGCGCCACGCCGGCGACGACCCGCGGGGACTCCAGCCTGAAGACGGTCTCGATCGCGTGCGCCGCGGTGGGCTGTGCTTCCACAGCCCACCATGCAACACCCCCGGGCGGTCCGAGGCCAAGAAAGGCTCAGCCCTCCGCGATCTCCCGGACCTCGCAGCTGACGGTCCAGTAGTCCTCGTGGACCTGCAGGAACCGCTTGGCCCACTCCAGGGCCTCGGCCTTGTCCTTGCACTGCATGATCGCGTAGCCGCCGACGACCTCCTTGGACTCGGTGAAGGGCCCGTCGATGACCGAGATCTTCCCGCCCTCCCAGCGCACGGTGGTGCCCTGAGCGGAGGGGGTCAGGCCGGCGGTGTCGAGCATGACCCCGGCCTTGGTGACCTCCTCGATCAGCCGGCCCATCCGCTGCATCAGCTCCTCGCTGGGGCCCTCGGCGGGGGCGGAGGACTCGTCGATGTGCACGATCGACAGGTAGCGGGGCATGGTGACTCCTTCGGTCGGTGCGGCGGGGTCCGTCCCCGCCGCTCACCCATGCGTCGATCGGGAGACACCTGGATCGACACGCTCGCGGAAATTCCTCGAAGAAATTTTTCCGGGGGCGTGCGGCGCCGCTACTTCAGCTCGGCCCCGAACGCAGCCTTCGTGTACGGCGCCCCTACACCCTTGCCGCCGAAGGCGAGGGCCGCGTCCGTGACCAGCCCCGTGGAGCGGCCGCGCAGGGACCAGACCGCACCGTTGCCCGCGTCCTCGAACAGGGCGGTGGCGGCCAGGTCGGCGTGGCGGTCGCGGTTGATGTCGAGCAGGGCGACCGTGGCACCGAAGGAGTCGTTCCGCTCGGCGGCGCCGGGGACGCCCTTGGTGTTCTGGCTGAAGACCTGCGCGCCGGTGCCCGTCAGGCCGGAGTGGCTGCCACGCAGCACGTCGACCACGCCCTCGCCGTCGTTCTCGCCGGGCGCGCCGACCACCACGTCGTCGATGCCGTCACCGGTGATGTCGCCGGCGGCGACGGAGCTGCCGAACCTGTCGCTCAGCTCCATGGCGCCCGGGACGCCGGGGGTGTCCTGCGAGTACGACTTCCAGGTGTCCTGGGCGCTGAGGCCGGAGGGCGAGCCGTAGTCCACCCAGATCGTCTCGTCGTCCTTGACTCCCGTGATCAGGTCGTCGTAGCCGTCGCCGTTGACGTCGCCGAGCGCGGCGGCGCCGTCGCCGCCCGGGTACCAGTCGGTGACGCGGGTGAGGCCGGAGGGGCCGCTCAGGTAGAGGCGGCTGCAGTAGCCGCCGTCGCCGCAGTAGCCGGTCAGCAGCAGGTCGGCACGGCCGTCGCCGTTGATGTCGCCGGTGCCGCCGTCGTGGATGTCGATCCACTGGAGGTAGTCGGGGTCGAGCGGGGTCTTGGCGGCCGGGGTGCCGGAGCGCTTGAGCGGGCCCTTCCAGAGGGTGGCGGTGGTGCCGGTCGGGTCGTCGCCGGTGGAGAAGCCGGTGCGGAACGCGGCGAGGTCGAGGCGTCCGTCGCCGTCGAAGTCGCCGGTCTGGGTGTCGGTGGCGGGGATCGACGTGCCGCCGGACAGGCCGCGCGGGCCGCCCCAGACCACGACCGCGGAGGCCGACATGGAACCGGTGCCGATGACGAGGTCGGCGTAGCCGTCGCCGTCCAGGTCGCCCTTGGAGACCTGGAGGCCGAAGCGCTGGTCCTTGGCCGGGCTGCCCGGGACGCCGGTCGTGGCACGGCTGATGATCGTGCGGTGGGTGGTGGACAGGCCGTGCGGACCGCCGTACATCACGGCCACGTAGCCCGCCCTGGACTGCCCGCCGACCGTGGCGTGCGGGGCGCCGACGACCAGGTCCGCGTACCCGTCGCCGTTGAAGTCGTCGCGGACGGGCGCGGCCGTCTTCGTCGCGGACGCCTGCGGTACGGCGACCCCGAGGGCGGTGAGGCCCAGGGTCAGCGGAAGCGCCCAGCGGGCGTGCGAACGCAGCGAGAACACGGGAGGACCCCCAGATGTACGGCGACCAGATCACCGCAGGAGACTCGCGGGTCACACCGATGGTTGTGCTGCTCAGCGCAGCGAGGCCCACAGTTCGCTCGCCGCCGGTTCCTTCGCCACCACCCGGTTGGCGTCGGAGGGTGCCGTGACGACCGGCATCGTCACCGTCTTCACCCGGTCGGCCGTCAGGCCCTTCAGGCTCTGGCCGAGCTTCGTCAGCTCGCCCAGGGAGTCGAGGCCGGTGTCCGTGGTGAGGCTGGCGGTGACCGCGTCGGCGACCTGGTAGAGCTTGGCCGGGTCGGAGAGGAGGTCGGTGCCGGCCATCTGCTCCAGCAGGGCCTTCACCAGCTTCTGTTGCAGGCCTATACGGCCGAGGTCGCTGCCGTCGCCTATGCCGTGCCGGGTGCGGGCGAGGGCCAGAGCCCGGGTGCCGTTCAGGTGGTGGGTGCCGGATGCGAGGTGCAGATGGCTCCGGTCGTCGTCTATGTCCTGGTCGGTCGTGACCGTGACCCCGCCGAGCGCGTCCACGAGCTTGGCGAAGCCGGAGAAGTCGATCTCGATGTAGTGGTCCATGCGGACGCCGGTGATCGACTCGACGGTCTTGACCGCGCACACCGGACCGCCCACCGAGTAGGCGCTGTTGAACATCGCGTTGTACGCCGGCGCCGTGGAGCCGCCGGAGGACAGCGGGCAGGACGGGCGGGTGACGAGGGTGTCGCGCGGGATGTTGACGACGGTCGCCTTCGTGCGGCCGGCGTCGATGTGCACGACCATCGCCGTGTCGGAGCGGGCGCCGGAGCTGTCGCCGCCGCCCAGCTCCTGGTTGGCCTTGCCGCTGCGCGAGTCGGAGCCGAGGACCAGGATGTTCAGGGCCTCGGTGGGCAGCGGGGAGGCGGTGGCCGAGGCGGTCGCGGCCGGGGTGACCACCGCCTTCGCCGGGCGGTTGTCACCGAGCGCGCTGTTGATGTCGACGCTCTTGATGTTGTTGTTGAGGTGCCAGTACGCGTAGCCGGCCGTGGCCACGCCCAGCACCAGGAATCCCGCCAGACTGAGGCCCGCGGTCTTCAGCACTCTCGACCGCCGGCCCACCCGTCTGCCCGCGTCGCCCTGCTCCTCGTGTCGCGTCACGGACAGGAACGTAAGTCGGAATTATTAGCAGACTGTTAGCGGAAGCTTTGAGAGACGGTTTTCTCGGGAAATTCTCATCCCACCGTCACCGTGGGCAGCGGATTGCTCCCGCTCCACGACGCGTTGAAACCGAACGTCACCGAACCGCCGTCCGGCACCGACCCGTTGTACGAGGCGTTCGCGCAGGACACCGCAGCGCCCGACTGGGTGCAGCCGGCGTTCCAGGCCTGCGTGATCTGCTGGCCCGCGCCGAACGTCCAGTTCGCCTTCCACGAGGACAGCGAGGCCCCGGAGCAGGAGATCGTCACCTGGCCCGTGAAGCCGGTGCTCCACTGGCTGGTCACGCTGTAGGCCGCGGTACAGGCGCCGGTCGGGGGCGGGGTGGTGGTGGAACCGCCGAGGGCCTCGGCGATGCCGTAGTACGCCGGTTTCGGCGCGTAGTTCTCGTCGTACGGCGTCGCCGCCCCGTACCCCGGGAACGTGCTCGGCACCCAGGAGTCGGAGTCGGTGAAGCCCCACACGGTGACGTTGACGCAGCGGGTCACGGCCGCGCAGGCGGCCACCACGGACTTGAAGTCGGCCGCCTGCTGGGCGAGTTCGGCACTGTCGGCGGGCAGCGCCATCCGTATGTCCAGCTCGGTGATCGCCACGTCCACGCCGAGGTCGGCGAAGCGCTGGATGTTCTGCTGGAGCGTGGCCGGCACCTGGCCGAGGATCAGGTGGGCCTGCAGGCCGACGCCGTCGATCGGGACGCCCTGCTGCTTGAGGGATTTGACCAGGTTGTACAGGGCGGTGGACTTCGCGTTGACGCCCTCGACGTTGTAGTCGTTGATGTACAGCTTGGCGTCCGGGTCGGCCGCGTGTGCCCAGGTCAGGGCGTTCGCGATGTAGCCGGAGCCGAGGCCGTTGTACCAGAGCGTCGAACGGTAGCTGCCGTCCTCGTTGAACGGCTCGTTGACCACGTCCCAGGCGGCGATCTTTCCCTTGTAGCGGCCGACCTCGGTGCCGATGTGGTTCTGCAGCAGGCTGCTCAACCGGGCGGCGGTCCAGCTGCCGTTGGTCAGCCAACTGGGGTTCTGGCTGTGCCAGACCAGGGTGTGGCCACGCACCTGCTGGTGGTGGGCCTGGGCGAAGGCCACGATCTGGTCGGCCTCGCTCCAGTTGAAGCTGCCCTGGGTGGGCTCGACCGTGCCCCACTTCATGGCGTTGCCCGGGGTCAGCGAGCTGAACTGCGCCCCCGCCAGGTCGCCGTAGGTGCCGGTGAGCTTGGAGCCGGTGACGGCGGTGCCGATGACCTTGTTCTTCGCCGCGGCGAGGTCGCGCAGCGGGGTGTCGGCGGCGTGCGCCGCGGGCGCCGTGAGCAGGAGCGCGGCACCGGTCATCAGGGACGCGAGGGATAAGCCGGTTCTCAGAGATCTCATCGCGGGTGCCTCCGAAAGTTTCGGTTGGACTACCGACTGACTTCGGAGCAGTGTGGGGTGGCCCTCGGCACCCGTCAATACACGAACCGCTGAACCGCCGGAGGCACTCCCGTACTGGAACGCACGACCAGGCTGGTCGCCAGCTCCACCCGGGTCGCCGCCCGTTCGTCCTCGGCGCGGCCCAGCTCCAGCACCAGCCGGGCCGCGGCCTCGGCCATCTCGGTCAGCGGCTGCCGTACGGTCGTCAGCGGCGGGCCCACCCAGCGGGCCACCGGCAGATCGTCGAAGCCGACCACGCTCAGGTCCTCCGGGATGCGCAGCCCCAGCTCGCGCGCGGCCTCGTACAGACCGAGCGCCTGCAGGTCGTTGCCCGCGAAGACCGCGGTGGGCCGGTCGGGGCCGCGCAGCAGCTCCAGGCCCAGGCGGTAGCCGGAGTCGTGGTGGAAGTCGCCGCTTTTGATCAGGCCCGCATCGACGGGGAGCCCGGCGGTCTCCAGGGCGGCGCGGTAGCCGTCGAGGCGGGCGCGGCTGCACATCATCCGGGAGGGTCCACTGATCGCGCCGATGCGGGTGTGGCCGAGCTCCACCAGGTGACGGGTGGCGGCGAGGCCGCCCTGCCAGTTGGTGGCGCCGATGGAGGGGACGTCCGGGCCGGGGTCGCCGGCCGGGTCCATCACCACGAACGGGATGGAACGGCTGGTCAGCAGCGCCCGCTGGGACTCGTCAAGGCCGGACAGCACAAGGACGACCCCATGCGGGCGGCGGGCGGCGACCTGGTCGGCCCAGGTCCGGCCCGGGGTGAGCCGCCCGGCGGACTCGGACAGCACGACGCTCAGGCCCGCGTCCCGGGCCACGTTCTCCACGCCCCGGATGACCTCCATCGCCCAGGCGCTCTCCAGCTCGTGGAAGACCAGGTCGATCAGCGGCGAACGGGATGCCTCGGCGCGGCGGCGCCGGTAGCCGTAGGCGCGCAGCAGCTCCTCGACCCGGGTGCGGGTCGCCGGGGCGACATCGGCGCGGCCGTTGAGGACCTTCGAAACAGTCGGAGCGGACACCCCGGCTTCCCGGGCGATTTCGGCGAGGGTCGCCGTCTGCGTTTCTGCGGGCTTCGAAGGCTTCATGCCCGGGATCGTATCCCTGTGGGCCCTCTTGACGAAGGCCTTCGCGCGCCATAGGTTCCCGGAACATTCGAAGTATTGACCGAAACATTCGTGAGCATCCCGACCCCATCCGACGGGAGTTCCATGACCACCGCTCCTTGGCGCGACGCCGCCCTGCCCGCCGCCGACCGCGTCGACGACCTCCTCTCCCGGATGACCCTGGAGGAGAAGACCGCCCAGCTGTACGGCGTGTGGGTGGGCGCCGTCACGGACGGCGACGGCGTCGCCCCGCTGCAGCGCGAGATGGCCGCCGGCCCCTCCGCCGATGCATGGGACGAGCTGATCACCCGCGGCCTCGGCCAGCTGACCCGCTCCTTCGGCACCGCACCCGTGGACCCGGCGCTCGGCGCCCGGGCCCTGGCCCGTGCCCAGCGGCGGATCGCGGCGGCGGGCCGCTTCGGGATTCCGGCCGTCGCCCACGAGGAGTGTCTGGCGGGCTTCACGGCCTGGGGCGCGACGGCGTACCCGGTGCCGCTGGCCTGGGGCGCGGCCTTCGATCCGGCGCTGGCCGAGGAGCTGGGCCGGCACATCGGCCACGATCTGCGCTCGGTCGGTGTCCACCAGGGTCTCGCCCCCGTCCTGGACGTGGTCCGCGACCCGCGCTGGGGCCGGGTGGAGGAGACGATCGGCGAGGACCCGTACCTGGTCGGCACCATCGGCGCGGCCTATGTGCGGGGCCTGGAGTCGGCCGGGGTCGTCGCCACGCTCAAGCACTTCGCCGGGTACGCGTCCTCGGCCGGAGCCCGCAACCTCGCGCCCGTCCGGGCGGGGGTTCGCGAGTTCGCGGACGTGACCCTGCCGCCGTTCGAGATGGCGCTGCGCGAGGGCGGGGCGCGCGCGGTGATGGCCTCGTACACCGAGACGGACGGCGTGCCGGTCTCCGCCGACCCCCACCTGCTCACCGGCCTCCTGCGCGACGAGTGGGGCTTCACCGGCACGGTGGTCGCCGACTACTTCGGCATCGGCTTCCTGCAGACCCAGCACCGGGTCGCCGAGGACGAGGCGGGCGCGGCGCACCTGGCCCTCGCGGCGGGCGTCGACGTCGAGCTGCCGACCCTAAAGTGCTACGGCACCCCGCTCGTGACCGCCGTACGAGAGGGCCGCGTCCCGGAGTCCCTGGTGGACCGGGCGGCCCGCCGCGTCCTGCTCCAGAAGTGCGAACTGGGCCTGCTGGACGCGGACTGGCAGCCGGAACCGGACGGCCCGGTCGACCTCGACTCGGCGGACAACCGGGCGCTGGCCCGGCAACTGGCCCAGGAGTCGGTGGTCCTGCTGGACAACCCCGACGGTCTGCTCCCCCTGGCCCCCGACGCCCGGGTCGCGGTCGTGGGCCCCCGGGCGGCGGACGCGCTCGCGATGCTCGGCTGCTACTCCTTCCCGTCCCACGTCCTCACCCACCACCCCGAGGTCCCCCTCGGCATCTCCGTCCCGACCGTCCTGGACGCCCTGCGTGCCGAACTGCCGGACGCCAAGGTCACGTTCGCCGAGGGCTGCGGGGTCTCGGACCCGGACACCGCGGGCTTCGCGGAGGCGGTCGCCCGGGCTGCCGAGGCGGACGTGTGCGTGGCGGTCCTCGGGGACCGCGCGGGCCTGTTCGGCCGGGGCACGTCGGGCGAGGGCTGCGATGTGGCGGACCTGCGACTGCCGGGCGTGCAGGGCGAGTTGCTGGACGCGCTGCTCGCCACGGGTGTCCCGGTCGTCCTCGTGCTGCTGACCGGCCGCCCGTACGCCCTGGGCCGCTGGCACGGCCGGCTCGGCGCGGTCGTGCAGGCCTTCTTCCCCGGCGAGGAGGGCGGCCCGGCACTCGCCGGGGTTCTCTCCGGCCGCGTGAACCCCTCCGGCCGTCTCCCGGTGAGCATCCCGCGCGTGCCCGGCGGGCAGCCCTGGACCTATCTCCAGCCCCCGCTGGGCCTGGCCGGCGAGGTCAGCAGCCTGGACCCGACCCCGCTGTACCCGTTCGGCCACGGCCGCTCGTACACGTCGTTCGCCTGGGAGGACGGCACGGGCAGCGAGGTCACCGAGATCGGCACGGACGGCTCGTACGACCTCTCGCTGACCGTCCGGAACACGGGCGGGAGCGCGGGCGCGGAGGTCGTCCAGCTGTACCTGCACGATCCGGTGGCGTCGGTGACCCGCCCGGACGTCCGGCTGATCGGCTACCAGCGGGTGGAACTGGCCCCCGGCGAGGCCCGCCGGGTGACCTTCCGCTTCCACGCGGACCTGTCGTCCTTCACCGACCGCACGGGCGCGCGGGTGGTGGAGCCGGGGGCGCTGGAGCTGCGCCTTGCCGCCTCCAGCACGGAGGTGCGGCACCGGGCCGGCCTGCGGCTGACGGGACCCGTGCGCGTGCTGGGACCGGACCGGATGCTGCGGTGCGAGACGGAGGTGTGGCCGGCGGACTGAGGCCGCCCGGAACGAGAACACCCCGCCCCGGAGAACCGGGAGCGGGGTGTCTGTGGAGCGCCGGGCAGGCCTTGCACCTGCATTTCCCCGCAGGAAGCGGGGCGTCTTTCCTTGGACCACCAACGCACTGCGTCCGGACCGGTGTTCCGGCCGTTCGCGTGTGATGATCATAGCGCGTGAACGGACCCGCGCGCCAGTCAGCGGTCCGACCGCTCCCCGTCCACCGACTCGAATCGCCACCGGTGCACCGCCCGGGTCACCAACTCCGCTCCCGGCTCCGGGAGTTCGGGCAGCGAGGCGTCGTACGGCGCGTCCCACCAGGTGATGACCAGCACCCGGTCCTGCGGGGCACGGAAGGTCTCGCGGCGCAGCGGCTCTTCCGCCAGGCGTTGTTCGCGTACCCAGGCGAGGAGCTCAGCCCCCCGCCCTTCGGCCGCCCGGGCCTCCCACATCAGCGCGACCGTCACGAGTACAGGTTCTCCTTGCTGACCTCGTGCACATGGTCGTGGTCGTGCCCGCGGCCCGGGACGTGCGGGTCCGTCACCGGCAGGGAGGAGTCGGCGGACAGGTCCCAGTCGGAGGCGGCCCGGTTGCGGGCGACCATCTCGGCGCCGAGGGCCGCGACCATCGCGCCGTTGTCCGTGCACAGCTTGGGGCGCGGGACGCGCAGCCGGATGCCGGCGGCCTCGCAGCGCTCCTGGGCGAGGGCGCGCAGCCGGGAGTTGGCCGCGACACCGCCGCCGATCATCAGGTGGTCGACGCCCTCGTCCTTGCAGGCGCGGACGGCCTTGCGGGTGAGGACGTCCACCACGGCCTCCTGGAAGGAGGCGGCCACGTCACGGACCGGGACCTCCTCGCCGGCCGCGCGCTTGGCCTCGATCCAGCGGGCCACGGCCGTCTTCAGACCGGAGAAGGAGAAGTCGTACGCCGGGTCGCGCGGGCCGGTCAGACCGCGCGGGAAGGCGATCGCCTCCGGGTCGCCCTCGCGGGCGTAGCGGTCGATGACCGGGCCGCCGGGGAAGCCCAGGTTGAGCACGCGGGCGATCTTGTCGAAGGCCTCGCCGGCCGCGTCGTCGATGGTCGCGCCCATCGGCCGTACGTCGGAGGTGATGTCCTCGGACAGCAGCAGCGAGGAGTGGCCGCCGGACACCAGCAGGGCCATGGTCGGCTCGGGCAGCGGGCCGTGCTCCAGCTGGTCCACGCAGATGTGGGAGGCCAGGTGGTTGACGCCGTAGAGAGGCTTGCCGAGCGCGTAGGCGTACGCCTTGGCGGCCGAGACGCCGACCAGCAGGGCGCCGGCGAGACCGGGCCCGGCGGTGACCGCGATGCCGTCGAGGTCCTTCGCCGAGACACCGGCCTCCTTCAGGGCGCGGTCGATGGTCGGGACCATCGCCTCCAGGTGGGCCCGGGACGCCACCTCGGGCACGACACCGCCGAAGCGGGCGTGCTCGTCGACGCTGGAGGCGACGGCGTCGGCCAGCAGGGTGGTGCCGCGGACGATGCCGACGCCGGTCTCGTCACAGGAGGTCTCGATGCCGAGGACGAGAGGTTCGTCAGTCATTGGTCTCGGTTTCTCGTGCGGAGGGGGAACCCGTGGCGGAGCCGCCGCCGGATTCCGTGGTCAGGCGCATCACCAGGGCGTCGACGTTCCCCGGCTGGTAGTAGCCGCGCCTGAAGCCGATGGGCTCGAAGCCGAAGCGCTCGTACAACTTCTGGGCGCGGACGTTGTCGACCCGGCACTCGAGCATGACCTCGGAGCACTCGAAAGCGGTGGCCGCCTTCAGCAGCTCGGTGAGCAGGCGGGCGCCGAGCCCGGTGCCCTGCTGGTCGCGGGCCACCGCGATGGTCTGGACGTCGGCCAGCTCGCCGGCGGAGGCCAGGCCCGCGTAGCCGACGATGCGGCCGGCGTCCTCGGCCACGAGGTAGCGCCGGGTCGCCTCGTCACCCCGGGAGTGGGCCAGCTCGGACCAGAACATGCCGCGGGACCAGGCGTCCTCGGGGAAGAGGTCCTTCTCCAGCTCGAGGACCGGGTCGATGTCCCACCAGCGCATCTCGCGCAACTGTGCGATCACTTGGGCGTGACCACCTTGTAGTTCTTGGGGACCTGGGCGTCGGGACGCCGCAGGTACAGCGGGCGCGGTGCCGGGAGTTCCTCGCCCGCGGCCAGCTTCTCGGCGGCCAGCGAGGCCAGGGCGGCGGCGGACACGTGCTCGGGCTCGTGGGCGCTCGGGAACGTGTCCGGGTAGAGCAGCGCGCCCGCTCCGACCGCGGGGAGTCCGGCGACCTGCTCGGCGATGTCGGCGGGGCGGTCGACGGCCGGGCCGGTCAGGCGGGTGCGGGAGTCGGCGTACTTCGCCCAGTAGACCTCCTTGCGCCGGGCGTCGGTCGCCACGACGAAGGGGCCCTTCTCGATGTCGGCGGCGTAGGCGAGGGCGTCCAGCGTGCACAGGCCGTACACGGGGACGCCGAGCGCGAGGCCGAAGGTGTCGGCCGTCATCAGGCCGACGCGCAGGCCGGTGTAGGGGCCGGGGCCGATGCCGACGACGACCCCGGTGACGGCCTCCAGTTCGAGCCCCGCCTCGGCGAGCACACGGTCGACGGCCGGCAGCAGCAGCTCCCCGTGCCGGCGCGCGTCCACCTGACTCGACGAGGCGATGACGTCCGCCCCGTCGTGCAGTGCGACGGTGACGGCGGGAGTGGCGGTATCCAGAGCGAGCAAGAGCACGCGAACAGCCTACGGCGCCTGCGCCGCGTGCATGGCCGTCCGGGGCAGACGGTGACTGACTGCTACGGTCTGTACGAAGTACGACATATGACGCGAGGCAGAGGTGGCGGACGTGGCAGGGACCAGCTCGGGGATCGTGGCCGGCCTCACCGCGGCCGCCGTGGGCACCGTCGGCTTCCTCGCCTACCAGGCACAGGCGACCGTACCGGCGAGCCTCGGGGGCGTGGCCGGCGCGGGCGCGTCGCCCTCGGTGAGCGCCAGCAAGGCGCCGCGCGACCTGCGCAACCCGGGCGCCCTGCCGGGCGACTCCGGCACGGGTGAACGGGTCGTGTACTCGGTGGACGACGACCGGGTCTGGCTGGTCGACGAGAAGAACGTGGTGCAACGCGGCTTCGGGGTGCGCCCGGGCGCCGTCGACCCGCCGGTGGGCAGGTACTGGGTCACGTCCCGCTCCAACGCGGTCACCGGCACCGACGGCGTGCCCATCGAGCACGTGGTGCGCTTCACCAGCGTGGACGGGGTGGTGATCGGCTTCAGCGCGGCGGTGGGCAGCAGCGTGGGCACGACCACCGACGGTGTGAAGACGGGCGGCATCCGGGAGCGGCGCGAGGACGGCGACGCGATGTGGAAGTTCGCGACGATCGGCGTACCGGTCGTCGTCATCCGCTAAGGGCCTGTCTGACAATTCCGGTCGTCCGCCCGGAGGCAGGCGGGAATTGTCGGACAGGCCCTTAGCGGCGGCCACGCGGCAGCAGCGGCTACGCGGCCCGGCGGTGCCCCTGGCTCCGGTCGGTCTTCTCGGGCTCGGGCCGGCGCGGTGGTCTGGAGATCGCGTCCGCGGCCGCGCACGACGCCAGCAGGTCGCGCATGGACACCCCGGAGACCGCGGCCGGCTCGGCCGGCTGTGCCGTGGGTCGAGAAGCGGGCATGGACGCCTCCTGACGTGCGGGGGCGGGGCGCAGTTAGGCACACCTAACCACGGGCTGGCTACCATGTGACCATGCCCGGGACGTCCGGCGCAACAGGTTGCCGACGGCTTGTCGGGAAGTACCGCGGATCAGGCGTCGAGCGCGTCCAGACCGGCCTCGGTCCACCGCCGGCCGAGCCCGGTCAGCGTCACGTGCCGTACCTCGTCCTTGGTGTCACCGACGGCCCGGTGGATGACGACCTGCAACCGGTCCTCGGTCAGGTCCTCGACCTTGCCCTCGCCCCACTCCACGACGATCACCGAGTCGGTCAGCGAGACGTCGAGGTCCAGGTCCTCCATCTCGTCGAGGCCGCCGCCGAGCCGGTAGGCGTCGACGTGGACGAGCGGCGGGCCGCCGCCGAGGGAGGGGTGCACCCGGGCGATCACGAAGGTCGGCGAGGTGACCGCGCCACGGACCCCCAGCCCCTCGCCGAGCCCTCGGGTCAGCGTCGTCTTGCCTGCGCCCAGCTCCCCGGAGAGCATCACCAGGTCGCCCGCGCGCAGCAGCTTGGCCAGCCGGCGGCCCAGCTCCCGCATCTGCTCGGGGGACGTGATGGTCAGCCGGGTCTCAGCGGGGTTGTGCGGTGCTGCTGGTGCTTCCATAGCCACTTACGGTAGCTCCTGCGGGCACGGCACCCGCGCGGGTGAGCAGGTCGGCGAGCCGGTCGGTGACCACTTCCGGGTGTTCCAGCATGACCAGGTGCCCGGCGTCCGGCACGAGCACCAGCTCGGCCTCCGGCAGCAGGTCGGCGATGGCCTCGCTGTGCTCACTGGGCGTGATCAGGTCCTGTACTCCGGCCAGCACCAGCACCGGGAAGTCCCGGAAGCAGGCGAGCGCCTCGGTCTTGTCGTGGTCGGTGAAGGCCGGGTAGAACTCGGCGACCACGTCGATCGGCGTGGACTCGATCATCCGCTCGGCGAACCGCTCGACGGCCGGGTCGACGTCCCGGGTCGCGAACGAGTACCGCTTGATGATCCCGGCGAACAGGTCGGCGGTGGCCCGGCGGCCCTTCTCCACCAGTTCCGCCTGCTGGCCGAGCGCCTTCAGCACTCCGGGGAGGATCCGGCGCACCGCATTGACGCCGGCCAGGGGCAGCCCGAAGTTGACCTCGCCGAGCCGCCCGGACGACGTACCGACGAAGGCGGTGGCGACCACCCGGTCCCGGATCAGCTCCGGGAACTGGTCGGCCAGCGCCATCATCGTCATCCCGCCCATGGAGTGGCCGACCAGCACGATCGGCCCGTTCGGCACGGCCGCGTCCAGGACCGCCTTCAGATCGCGGCCGAGCTGCTCGATGGCGACGGGAACGCCGTCCTGGGTCTGGACGACGCCTCGCGAGGACCGCCCGTGGCTGCGCTGGTCCCAGTGCACGGTGCGCACGACCCCGCGCAGGGCCGCGCGCTGGAAGTGCCAGGAGTCCTGGTTGAGGCAGTAGCCGTGGCTGAAGACGACGGTGACCGGGGCGGGTGCCTTGCGGCCGAAGAGCCGGCGGCGGCGCGGGGAGACGTTGGGGCCGGGGTCGGGTTCGACGTCGTCGACCTCGTAGTACAGCTCGGTGCCGTCGTCGGCGTACGCCTTGCCCGGGGTGCCGCGCAGGGTGCCGTAGGGGCCCGCCGAGTCCAGCGCCAGCCGGGCCTTGCGGCGCATCCCGCGGCCGACGGTCATCCGCTCGATGGCGACACCGGCGGCCGCGCCCGCGGCGATCACGCCTATCGCGGCACCGGCGATGCCGGTCGCCCTGCGCCAGCTGCCGGCCGCCTCCGCGGCGGAGGCGGCGGTCGCCGCGGCGACGACGACGTCCGCCACGGCCTCCGCACTGCTCTCGCTCACGTACCGCTCCTCTTCGCCGTACTGCAGTTCGCTGGGTGAATGAAACTGGTGGTGCCGGGGTGGCTCGTGTGGTGCAGGTATGGTGCGTGGTGCCGGTCGTGACAGGAGCAACCGGGCGCGTGGCGCCCGCCTCAGAAGGGGCTACCCCTCTTCTTCCCCGTTCACATAGACGCGAGGAACGCGCGTTCCGATCCGCGTGACGATTTCGTACGCGATCGTGCCGCAGGCCTGCGCCCAGTCCTCGGCGGTCGGCTCGCCCCGGTCGCCGGGCCCGAACAGCACCGCCTCCGCGCCCACCGGGGGCTCGTCCCCGCCGAGGTCGACCACGAACTGGTCCATCGCGACCCGCCCGGCGACCGTCCGCCACTTGCCGTCGACCAGCACCGGACCGGTGCCGGAGGCGTGCCGGGGAATGCCGTCCGCGTAGCCGACGGGCACGAGGCCGAGGGTGGTCTCGCCGGCGGTGACGTAGTGGTGGCCGTAACTGACGCCATGCTCGCCGGGCACGTGCTTGACCAGCGCCAGCGACGCGCTCAGCGTCATCACCGGCCGCAGGCCGAAGTCGGCCGGGGTGCCGATCTCCGGGCTGGGCGAGACGCCGTACATGGCGATACCCGGCCGGACCAGGTCGAAGTGGGTCTCCGGGAGGGTCAGCGTGGCCGGGGAGTTGGCGAGGTGCCGCACCTCGGGGCGCACGCCCTGCTCCTCGGCGTACGTCACCATCTCCCGGAACAGGGCGAGCTGGGCGGCGATGGACGGGTGCCCGGGTTCGTCGGCGCACGCGAAGTGGGACCACAGACCGGTCACCCGGACCAGCCCCTCGCGCTCGGCGCGCAGGGCCTCGCGGACCAGCTCGGGCCAGTCGGCGGGCTGGCAGCCGTTGCGGCCGAGCCCGGTGTCGGCCTTCAGCTGCACCCGCGCGGGCCGTCCCGCCTGCCGGGCGGCCTCCGTCACCTCCCGCAGCGCCCACATCCCGCTGAGCGAGACGTCGATGTCGGCCTCGACGGCCTGCCGCCAGGGCCCGCCCGGCACCCACAGCCAGCACAGGACACGCGTGTCCAGGCCGGCGGCGCGCAGGGCGAGTGCCTCCTCGGGCGTGGCCGTGCCGAGCCAGGTGGCCCCCGCCTCGACGGCCGCGCGGGCGCACGGCACGGCCCCGTGGCCGTAGGCGTCGGACTTGACGACGGCCATCAGGGCAGCGCCCTTCGCCCGGGCACGCAGGGCCCGCACGTTGGCGCGCAGGGCGGCCAGATCGATCTCGGCCCGGGCGCGCAGGGGCGCGGTCGGCACAGCTGCAGTCTCACTCATGGCGCCCCCAGTGTCTCAGAGGCCCGTGCGGGCCCCGGGTGCAGCATCAGGTACCGGGCCGCCGCCCCGTTTCCCCGGCCTCCTCCGCCTTGCGGGGCTCGCGGTGGCGAGCGGCACCGCGACGCCTCTGTGCGCGATTCGTCTGCTGATCATGCGATCAGCCAAACGTGCGGCCCCGGCGGATCCCGGATGCCGCGCGGCCGGGTCACCCGGGAGGTGCACCTGGGTACACCCCGGTTCGGCAAGCAGGTGCAGTCCGCGCGCGCCGTCGCCCCGGCATCGTCGAGGTCATGCAGACGACACAGACGACAGAGATGACACAGACGAGACAGCGGTGGAAGGTCCGGTCGGGGGTCTATCTGGTGGTCGCCTTCCTGGCGGCCGGGGCGCTGGGAGCCGTGCAGCCGGCCACCGGGATTCCCACGGAGGTCGTCCAACTGACCCAGTTCGGCCCGGCGCTGGGCGTGGCCCTGGCGGCTCTGCTGTGGCCGTCCCGGACGCGCGGACTGCTCGCCGGTCCCCCGGGGCACCCGGCCTCCCCCTGGCGGCAGTTGCTGGTCACGCCCCTCCTGATCACCCTCCTCGCGGCAGGCCCGTACGCCCTCCTCACCGGCACCGCCCACACCACCGACCCACGCAGCCTGCACCACCCCTTCCTTCTCATCGCCCTCGCCCAACTGGTCGGCGCCTGCGGCGAGGAGATCGGCTGGCGCTGCTTCCTGCAGCCCCTGCTGCGCACCCGCTTCGGCCCGCTCACCGCGTCGGTGGCGGTCGGGGCGGTGTGGGGCCTGTGGCACGTCCAGGCGCTGGCGCAGGGCCCGGCCTACGCGGCGGGCTTCCTGCTCGCCACGATCGCGATGTCCGTCGTCCTGGGTCTGGCCCTGGAGGAGGTCGGGGGCCTGCGGCGCCTGCTCCTCGCGGGCGGCTTCCACGCCCTGGTCAACCTCGGAATGCTGCTGTTCATGGACGAGGAGACGGGCAGCGCGCTGCCGATGGTCCTGTTCGGGCTGGCCTGCGCGGTGACGGTGGTGCCGTGGGTGTGGCGCAGGCGGGAGGTTACGATCCCGGCGGCCGTGGGGTGAGGGGGCGTGGGGTGGGGGGTTTGCGGCGCGCGGACTGGGTCGCGCTCTGGCGGTGCCAGTCGGTCGGGCTGGCCGGGTTTCTCGCGGTCGGGGCCGGGCTGTTGGCCGGCGGGGCGTTGACGCTGCTGCCGCTCGGGATCGGCTTCCAGGTGCTGCCCGCGACCGCCGGGCTGCTGCGCCGCGTCTCCGACACGTACCGGGCCCGCGCGGCCCGCTGGACGGGCCGTCCCCTCAGCGCTCCCGACCCCCTCCCCTGCGGCACGTCGGCCCGCCGCAGCAGCGCCGCGATCCTCGGGGACGACGGATTCTGGTACGACCTGCGCTGGGCCTGGCTGGAGCCGTGGACGGGCGGGGTGCTCGCGGCGGTTCCGCTCGCACTGGTCGAGTACGGGGTGTTCGGCGCGCTGGTCCAGCCCTTCGTCTGGCGCCTGCTGGGCGACGGCAACTGGTACGCCTTCGTACCGGTCACCTCCACGGCCACCATGCTCATGGCCCTGCTGCTCGGCCTGGCCTTCATCGTGGCGGGCCTGCGCCTCGCGCCGGTCATGGCGACCCTGCACGCCCTTCTCACCCACCGTCTCCTCTCCGCCCCGCGCACCACCGAACTGGCCCGCCGCGTGACCCGGCTGACGGACACCCGGGCCGCCGCCCTGGACGTGCACGCGGCCGAACTCACCCGTATCGAACGGGATCTGCACGACGGCGCCCAGGCACGCCTGGTGGCCCTTGGCCTCACCCTGGACGAGGCGGCCGGCCTGCTGGAGACCGACCCCGGGACCGCGCGCACCCTCCTCCTGAACGTCCGCGCCCTCTCCGCACGGGCGTTGCAGGACCTGCGCGACCTGGTCCACGGCATCCACCCGCCGATCCTGGCGGACCGGGGTCTCGGCGACGCGGTCCGCTCCCTGGCCCTGGACAGCCACCTGGACGTCGACGTGGCCGTGCACCTGCCCCCGGAACGCGTGCCCGCGCCCGTCGAGTCGGCGGCCTACTTCGCGGTGTCCGAACTCCTCACGAACGCGGCCAAGCACGCGGCGGCGACCCGGGTCGACATCACCCTCGCCCACGACGGCACCCACCTGCGGGTGACGGTGACCGACGACGGCCACGGCGGTGCCGACCCGTCGAACGGGACCGGACTGCTCGGCGTACGGCGCCGGTTGGATACCTTCGACGGCACGCTCGCCCTGCACAGCCCGCCGGGCGGACCGACCACCGCGACCCTGGAGATCCCGTGCGCGTCGTCCTCGCCGAAGACCTCTTCCTCCTCCGCGACGGCCTGACCCGCACCCTGCGCGAGCACGGCTGCGAGGTCGTGGCCTCGGTGGACAACGGCCCCGCGCTGGTACGAGCGCTGCGCGAGACGGACCTGGACGTCGCGGTGATCGACATCCGCCTGCCGCCCACGCACACGGACGAGGGCCTGAAGGCGGCTCTGGAGGCCCGTCGCACCCGCCCGCGGCTGCCGGTCCTGATCCTCTCCCAGTACGTCGACCAGCTCTACGCCCAGGAACTCCTCGCCTCCGGCGAGGGCGCCGTCGGCTATCTCCTCAAGGACCGTGTCACCCACACGGCGCAGTTCGTCGACGCCCTGCACACGGTCGCCGCCGGCGGCACGGTGATGGACCCCCAGGTCATCGCCAAGCTCCTGACGCGCAGCGAGAAACGGGGCCGCACGGACTCGCTGACCCCCCGCGAGCGCGAGGTCCTCACCCTCATGGCCGAGGGCCGCTCCAACACGGCCGTCGCCGGCACCCTCCACATCAGCGAGAGCGCGGTGGCCAAACACATCGCGTCGATCTTCGCGAAGCTGGGGATAGAGCAGTCACCGGAGGACAATCGGCGGGTGTTGGCGGTGTTGGCCTACTTGCGGGGCTGAGTGACGGTCCTTCGGCTGCGGGCCGGTGGGGGCTGGTCGCGCCCACGCGGCGGAGCCGCAGATCGACACGGCCCGCGCCCCTGGGGAGTTGCAGCCCCGCCGGCCGCGACGGCAGCCGCTTGGGGCGGCACGGGTGGGCGCAGCGGCACCCCACCAGCGCCGGGCTGCGCGACCCACCCCCGCTCAGCCCTCGCTCCGGGCACCGGGTCAACCCCGTACGTCCCGCCATGCCTCCGGGATCCTCTCCGCGACGTCGTGTGCCCCGGCCGGCGCCCCGGCCGCGGCGAAGCGGCCCGCCAGCCCATGCAGATACGCCGCCACACTCCCCGCGTCCAACGCGGACAACCCCGCCGCCAGCAAAGACCCGGCCAGACCCGACAGCACGTCACCGCTCCCGGCCGTGGCCAGCCACCCCGTCCCCGTGGCGTTCACCCGCACCGCCCCGCCCCCGGAGTCCGCCACCAACGTGGTGGACCCCTTCAGCAGCACGGTCGCCCGGTACACCGCCGCCAACTCCCGCACCGAGGCCAGTCGAGCCCCCTCGACCTCCTCCCGCGGCACCCCGAGCAACGCCGCCGCCTCCCCGGCATGCGGAGTCATCAGCGTCGGCGCCGTACGCCCGCGCACGGCGTTGCGCTCGGCCAGCCGCAGCCCGTCGGCGTCGAGCAGCACCGGCACCTCGGCGGACAGCACCTCCGCCACGGTCGCCGCGTCGTCCCCGGCACCCGGCCCGACCACCCAGGCCTGCACCCGTCCGGCCTTGGCGGGCCCCTGGTCGGACACGAGGGTCTCCGGGAAGCGGGCGATGACCGCCTGTGCCGCGGGCCCGACGTACCGCACGGCCCCCGCCCCACCCCGCAGCGCCCCGGAGACGGCCAGCACGGCGGCTCCCGGATAGCGCGCGGACCCCGCCGCGATCCCGACCACACCCCGCCGGTACTTGTCGCTCTCCGCCGCGGGCCGTGGCAGCAGCCGGGCCACATCCGCGTGCTGCAACGCCTCCAGCTCGGCGTCCGGCGGCAGTTCGAGCCCGATGTCGACGAGGCGCACCGACCCGGCGTACTCCCGCGCGGGGTCGACCAGCAGCCCCGGCTTGTGCGTCCCGAAGGTGACGGTGAGGTCGGCCCGCAGCGCCGAACCCCGCACCTCTCCCGTGTCCGCCTCGACTCCGCTCGGCAGGTCCACGGCTACGACAGCGGCCCGCGACCGCTCGACGGCACCGGCCAGCGCCTCCGCGTCCGGCCGCAGCCCGCCCTTGCCCCCGATCCCGACGATGCCGTCCACGACCAGGTCGGCCCGCTCGACGGCCTCCTCGGCGCCGCCGTCGGCCGCCACGCGCCCACCCGCCCGGAGCAACGCCGTGAGCCCCTCGGAGTGGGTCCGCTCGGGCCGCGCCAGCAGTACGGCCGTGACCCCGGCGCCCCGCCGCGCCAGCCGCGCCCCCGCGTACAGCGCGTCGCCGCCGTTGTCCCCGCTCCCGACGAGCAGCACCACCCGGCTGCCGTAGACCCGCCCGAGCAGGTCCGCACAGGCAGCGGCCAGCCCCGCGGCGGCCCGCTGCATCAGCGCACCCTCCGGAAGCCGCGCCATCAGCTCCCGCTCGGCCGCCCTCACCGTCTCCACGCTGTACGCAGTACGCATGGCATCGAGTCTGCCCCGGAAACCCCTGCCGCCACACCCGGGGGCGTCACCCCTCGGCGACCACCACGGCCGACGCGATCCCCGCGTCATGGCTGAGCGACACATGCCAGGACCGCACCCCGAGTTCCGCGGCCCGCGCGGCCACGGTCCCCTTCACCCGCAGCCGGGGCTGCCCGCTGTCCTCGACGAACACCTCGGCGTCGGTCCAGTGCAGCCCTGGCGGGGCCCCGAGGGCCTTGGCGAGCGCCTCCTTCGCCGCGAACCGCGCCGCGAGCGAGGCGATGCCCCGGCGCTCCCCGCTGGGCAGCAACAACTCACTCTCGACGAACAGCCGATCGGCCAGCCCAGGCGTCCGATCCAGCGACGCCCGGAACCGGTCGATCTCGGCGACGTCGATTCCGACCCCGATGATGCTCATGGTGAGCACCCTACGGCCAGGCGGCGCCCCACCCCTGCCTCGCGAAATCTGACTGCCCTCCTGTCACACCCCACTGCTAGCCTGCGGAAACTGACCATCTGCGCGTCCTGGGGGCCAGTTTGGCGCGCCAAAAGGGGTTGACGTATGAGCAAATCCAGCAAGGGTGACGGCGACGGCAGACCCGTCGGCTCGCACGGGCCGGTGACCGACCCGTTCGACGCGCTGCCCGAACTAGCCCCGCTGCGCACAGCCGCGCTGGCCGCCGACTGGACGGCCACCGATGCCTTCTTCGCCGCACTCGACTCCGTCGACAAGGTCTCCTTCGCGGTCGGTGTCCTCGCCGACATCGAGGGGACCGAGGGGTATCTCGAGCGGGCCGCGGCGGAACTGCCCGGCGAGCCGTTGCCGCGCACACTGCTCGCCGAGCGGTACATCCGTATCGGCTGGGGGATTCGCAGTAGAGCCAGGGCGCAGCACGTCTCACGGGAGCAGTTCGACCAGTTCCACGCGTGGCTGCGCAAGGCCGAGCACCTGCTCATCGAGGTGTGCGCGGAGCACCCGTCGTACGCCCCCGCCTGGACCGCCCGGCTGCTCACCGCCCGCGGCCTGGAGCTGGGCCAGTCCGAGGCGCGGCGGCGCTACGACCGGCTGGCGGCCCACCACCCGCACCAGTTCCGCGGGCAGTCGCAGCTGCTGCAACAGCTGTGTCCGAAGTGGAGCGGTTCCTGGGAGGCCGCGCACAGCTTCGCCCAGGAGTGCACGCAGGCCGCGCCGGGTGGCTCGCACGCCGGGATCCTGGTCGCCGAGGCCCATCTCGAACACGGTCTGGACGAGACCCTCAGCAAGGCGAACCAGTACCTGCGTGACGTGTCCGTCCGTGACGACTTGCGGTCCGCCGCCGAGGCCTCGGTGCTGCACCCCGACTACCGGCGCGACTTCCACTGGATCGTCGGCCACAGCGCCTTCGCCCTGGCCTTCTCCATCGGCGGCCACGCCAAGGACGCGGCCCGGCACTTCGCCGCACTGGGCGACACGGCCTCCGAGTCGTACTGGGAGTACCTCCACAACTGGAAGACCTGGTTCGCGAACTACCGCGCGGCCGCACTGGCGACGGTCTGAAGGGGCGCCGAACACATGACCACGGGACTGAACGACGTCGTCGACACCACCGACCTCACCGCCCCCGACGGCCTGATCACGCACACCGCCGTCCACGGCATCCCCACCCTGCACGCACCCCGACCTGGCCAGATCACCGCCGGTCTCTTCTTCCGCGTGGGCCGCGCCGACGAGACCCTGTCCACGTCCGGCGTCACCCACCTCGTCGAACACCTCGCGCTGCACCGGCTGGGCGTGTCCGACGTGCATTACAACGGCGCCACGGCGAACACGTACACCCACTTCCACGTCACCGGCGACGAGGACGAGGTCGTCACGTACCTCAACGACCTCTGCGCGGCCCTGCGCGACCTGCCACTGGACCGTCTGGAGACGGAGAAGGAGATCCTCCGCACGGAGGCAGCGGGCCGCGCGAACGGCCCCAACTCGCAGATGCCGCTGTGGCGTTACGGCGCCCAGGGCTACGGCCTGTCCAGCTACGACGAACTCGGCACCTGGAGCCTGACGGCCGATCAGGTGCAGCAGTGGGCCCAGACCCGCTTCACCAGGGACAACGCGGTGCTGTGGATGACCTGCGACCACGTACCGGACGGCCTGGACCTCACCCTGCCCGCAGGCCGCCGCATCCCGGCCCCGGCCGCGTCCGGCTCGCTGCCCGTCACCCCCGCCTACATCCGCGGCGACGACGGCCACGTCGTCTTCGACAGCGTGTTGCGCCGCTCCACCGCGGCCGCCGTCTTCGCCGACGTTCTGGGCCGCGCCCTGTTCCGGGACCTGCGCCAGGAGGGCGGCTACTCCTACACGGCGGAGGCCCACTACTCCCCCCGCGACGCCGACTTCGCCACCCTCACCGCGTACGCCGACGCGCTGCCCGAGAAGCAGGACGCGGTGGTCGGCGCCTTCGTCGACACGCTCGCCGGGCTGCGCGCGGGCCGCATCGAACAGGCCGAACTGGACTCGGTGCGCGGCAAGTTGCTCAAGCGGTACGACACACCCGACCTCGGCGCCGCCACGCTGCCGTCGAACGCGCTCAGCCTGCTCCTCGGCCACGAGATCCTCTCCCCGGAACAGCACAAGGCTGAACTGGAGGCGGTCACGGTCGCGGACCTGCGCGAGATCGCCCGCGAGGCGTGGGACGGCGGGCTGTTCCAGGTGCCCGCCCGCGGCGCCGACTGGGCGGGCTTCACGCTCGCCCCGCAGTACTCGTCGTCCGCGGTCACCGGCACCCGGCACCAGTCGCTGGAGAACGACGGCGTCACGCTCGTCATCGGAGCCGAGGGGGTGAGTCTGCTGCTGCCGGGCGGCCCGGTCACCGTGCGGTACGACGCCTGCGCCGCGATGACCGCCCGCCCCGACGGGGCCCGCTTCCTGACCGGCCTCGACGGCTTCCGCGTGGCTGTCGAGCCGACCCTGTTCCGGGACGTCACGGCCGAGCGGATCGCCGTGCTGGACGCGGCCGTCCCCGCCGCCGCGGTCGTCGCGCTGCCGGCCCGTGACCCGGAACGGATTCCGCAGCCGCGCGAGCGGGAGATGCGAGAGACGGCCCCCGTGCCGCAGGGCGGGGGCGACGAGGCCAGGAAGTCGGCGTCTCCTGGCCTGCGGCACCTGCCGGTCTGGTTCGTACTCCTGGTGGTGGCGGAGGCGGTGTTCGGCCTGGGCCTCCTGATCGCCATCCTCCAGACGTCCGACTCGGCCCACGCGGCGTTGATTCACCTGACCCGCGCGATGCTGCCGACCGCCCTGGTGATCGCCTACACCCGCAAGGCGTACCGCCACGCCCGGCGCGAGCGCGGCTGACTCCCGGGAACGCCTGCTACTCCACCGTCACCGACTTCGCCAGGTTGCGGGGCTGGTCCACCTCGTTGCCACGGGCGGTGGCCAGCTCGCACGCGAACACCTGCAGCGGCACCGTCGCCACCATTGGCTGCAGCAGCGTCGGCGTGGCCGGGATCCGGATCAGGTGGTCGGCGTACGGAACCACCGCCTCGTCCCCCTCCTCCGCGATCACGATCGTCCGCGCGCCCCGCGCCCGGATCTCCTGCATGTTGGAGACGATCTTGTCGTGCAGGACGGACCGGCCACGCGGCGACGGAACGACGACCACCACCGGCACGTCCTCCTCGATCAGCGCGATCGGACCGTGCTTCAACTCGCCCGCCGCGAAGCCCTCGGCGTGCATGTAGGCGAGTTCCTTGAGCTTGAGGGCTCCTTCGAGGGCGACCGGATAGCCCACGTGCCGGCCCAGGAACAGCACCGTGTTCTTGTCGGCCAGGGACCGGGCGAGGGCCCGTACCGGCTCCATCGTGTCCAGCACGCGCTCGACCTCGCCCGAGATCTGCGACAGGTCCCGGATCACGGCACGGATCTCGTCGCCCCACTTGGTGCCCCGCACCTGGCCCAGGTACAGGGCGACCAGGTAGCACGCCACCAGCTGGGTCAGGAACGCCTTGGTGGAGGCGACGGCCACCTCGGGCCCGGCGTGCGTGTACAGCACCGCGTCCGACTCGCGAGGGATCGTCGAACCGTTGGTGTTGCAGATGGCCAGGACCTTCGAGCCCTGCTCCCGCGCGTGCCGGAGCGCCATCAGGGTGTCCATGGTCTCGCCGGACTGGGAGATGGCGATCACCAGGGAGCGGCCGTCCAGGATCGGGTCCCGGTAGCGGAACTCGCTGGCCAGTTCCACCTCGCACGGGATCCGCGTCCAGTGCTCGATGGCGTACTTGGCGATCAGGCCGGCGTGGAAGGCCGTCCCGCACGCGACGATGACGACCTTGTCCACCTCGCGCAGCTCGGACGGCGAGATCCGGACCTCGTCCAGGGTGAGGGAACCGGCCGCGTCGATACGGCCCAGGAGCGTGTCGGCGACCGCCTTCGGCTGCTCGGCGATCTCCTTGAGCATGAAGTAGTCGTAGCCGCCCTTCTCGGCGGCCGAGGCGTCCCAGTCGACGTGGTAGGAGCGCACGTCCGCGTCGCGGCCGTCGAAGCCGGTCACCTTCACGCCGTCCCGGCGCAGCTCCACCACCTGGTCCTGGCCCAGCTCGATCGCCGAGCGGGTGTGGGCGATGAACGCGGCGACGTCGGAGGCCAGGAACGCCTCGCCCTCCCCCACGCCCACCACGAGCGGGGAGTTCCGGCGCGCGCCCACGACCACGTCCGGCTCGTCGGCGTGCACCGCGACCAGCGTGAACGCGCCCTCCAGACGCCGGCACACCAGCCGCATGGCCTCGGCGAGATCGGCGCACGACGAGAACTCCTCGGCCAGCAGGTGCGCGACCACCTCGGTGTCCGTCTCGGACGACAGCTCGTGTCCCCGCTCGGCCAACTCGGCCCGCAGCAACGCGAAGTTCTCGATGATGCCGTTGTGGACGACCGCCACCCGGCCGGCGTTGTCGAGATGCGGGTGCGCGTTCGCGTCCGTCGGGCCGCCGTGGGTGGCCCAACGTGTATGGCCGATGCCCGTCGAGCCCGCCGGAAGCGGCCGCTCGACCAGTTCCTTCTCCAGGTTGACCAGCTTCCCGGCCTTCTTCGCCGCGGCCAGCCCGCCGTCCGCCGGCACGGCGACACCCGCCGAGTCGTAACCCCGGTACTCCAGCCGCTTCAGCCCGGCCATCACGACCTCGAGCGCCGACTGCGACCCCACGTATCCCACGATTCCGCACATGAGCGGCAGCCTACGGTCCGACGCCCCCGAAATCGCCCTCAGCTTGCCCGAATTCGGAAATTCCCACCGGGGTACGAAGCTCTACGACGACCCGGATCATCAACTCGGCGGGTGTCACACGCGCGGGCCCGGCGGTGTCTTCATGCCAGAGAGGCCGACAGACCACCGGGACAAGGAGACCCCATGACACCGCGTATTCCGAAGGCGGAGCTTCCCACCGAGCTGAAGGAGAACATGATCAAGCAGCTCGGTGTCGTGCCCGAGCCCGTCGAGGTGGCGTTCAACAACCCCGCCCTCGCCCTGGCCAACCTGGAGTTCGGGGCCAGGGTGGCCGAGTGGGACGCGGCCGACGCGAGCCTCAAGTCGTTCGCGCACATGGCCGTCGCGGCACAGGTCGGCTGCAGCTGGTGCCTCGACATCGGCTACTTCCAGGCGCAGAACCAGAACCTGGACCTGGCCAAGGCGAGCCAGGTGCCGCGCTGGCGGGAGTCGGACGTGTTCACGCCGCTGGAGCGGGACGTCATGGAGTACGCCGAGGCCATGACGAACACGCCGACGACCGTCACCGACGAGCTGTCCGCGAGCCTGCTCGACCGGCTCGGCCCGGCGGCGCTGGTCGAGCTGACCGTGTTCATCGCCTTCGCCAACTTCGCGACCAGGACCAACACGGCGCACGGGATCACGTCGCAGGGCTACTCCGACGCGTGCGAGATTCCCCTGGCCGCGCGGCCCGCCGACTCCGGCGCGGCGTCGGGCGCATGACGCAGGACCCGTTCGTCGCCCATCGCAGCCTGCTGTTCACGGTCGCCTACGAGATGCTCGGGTCGGCGGCCGACGCGGAGGACGTGCTGCAGGAGTCCTGGCTGCGGTGGGCCGGCGTCGACCACGCACAGGTGCGTGACCCGCGGTCGTACCTCGTCCGGACCGTCACCCGGCAGGCGCTCAACCGCCTGCGCACGTTGTCACGCAGCCGCGAGGACTACGTCGGCGAGTGGCTGCCGGAACCGCTGCTGACCAGCCCCGATGTCGCCGAGGACGTCGAACTCGCGGAGAGCGTCTCGATCGCGGTGCTGACCGTGCTCGAAACGCTCGCGCCGACCGAGCGGGCGGTCTTCGTGCTCCGCGAGGTCTTCGAGCTGCCGTACGGCGAGATCGCCGAGGCCGTCGGGAAGTCAGCGGCCGCGGTGCGGCAGATCGCGCGCCGGGCCCGCGAGCACGTCGCGGCCCGCCGACCACGGGTGCAGGTGAGCCGATCGGAGCAGCAGGCGGTGGTGGAGCGGTTCCTGGCCGCGCTGCGCACCGGGCACCTGCAGGAGCTGATGGAGGTCATGGCACCGGACGTGGTCATGATCGCCGATGGTGGCGGGCTGGTGGCCGCCGCGCTGACGCCGATCCATGGAGCCGAACTCGTGGCACCGTTGCTCGCGGGCGTGAACCAGAGGGTGGCCGGGTTCGAGGCGACGGACGTGTGGCTCAACGGAGCCCCCGCGGGCCGACTCGCGTTCGACGGCGAGCCGTCCGCGGTGAGCCTCCAGGTCGAGAACGGGCGGATCACCCGTATCTACGTGGTGCGCAACCCGCGGAAGCTGACGCGACTGGACGAACCGTCCGAACTCACCAGGTAGGCCCGCTGTCCTGCGCGGTCCAGGGCCGGAGCTTCTCGGGGTTCCGTACGGCCCAGATGCGGTGGACCCGGTCGCCCACGACGTCGAAGGCCAGCACCGCCGCGGTGACACCGTCCTGCTGGACGACCACTCCGGGCTGGCCGTTGACCGTGCGCTCCAGGAGCGTCATGCCGACCGCCCGGGCGGAGAGACCGACGAGGTAGCGCGCGACCTGCTCGCCGCCGTCGACGGGGTGCAGCGCGGCCTGGGCGAGGCCGCCGCCGTCGGCGATCGCCGTGGCGTCGGGGTCGAGGAGGCCGATGAGCGCGTCGATGTCCTGGGCCTCCCAGGCCCGCTTGAAGTCCCTGACGACGTCGGCACGGCGGGCTGCGGGAGTCACGGGAGCGTGCGAGGCACGCATGCGACGGCGGGCCGACGTGGCCAGCTGGCGACATGCCGCCGGGGTACGGCCGACGATCTCGGCCACTTCGGCGAAGGGATAGCGGAAGACGTCGTGCAGGATGAACGCGACGCGCTCGGCCGGGGTCATCGCTTCGAGCACGACGAGGAAGGCCATGTTGACCGACTCGTCGAGGGTGACGCGGTCGGCCGGGTCGACGACGGTGCCGCCCGGCCGCCCGCTGATCCACTCCGTCCGATCGGGCAGCGGCTCCGGGATCCACTCGCCCACATAGCGCTCCCGCCGGACCCGTGCCGAGCGCAGCAGATCCAGGCAGATACGACCGGCGACCTTCGTCAGCCAGGCGCCCGGGGAGTCGATGGCGTCCCGCTGCGCCGGGGACATGGCGTACCAGCGGGCGTACGTCTCCTGCACGACGTCCTCGGCGTCGGCCAGGGAGCCCAGGAGCCGGTACCCGAGATTGATCAGCTGACGCCGCTCGCTGGTGATCGCGCTCAGGCCCGGATCGATCGGGCCGTCTGCAGGCCCGGACTGCGTGCTCATGTGTCGCCGACTCCCTTGGTCGTGTCCGCACTCACCAGTACGACGGGACAGCGCACCGGACTGTGAGGTCGGCGCGGCACCTCACATCCCGAGGGGCCGTGTCGTCGTACCGCTGAGACGATCACATCAACTCCGCGAGGAGAACCTCATGAACATCGCTCTGTGGATCACTGCGGGACTGCTGGCCGTGGGCGCCCTGGCCGGCGGCGCCATGCTGCTGATCCAGCCCAGCCAGAAGCTGGCCGCCTCCGGCTGGGCCTGGGTCGAGGACTTCGGCGACGGCACCGTCAAGGCCATCGGCGCCCTCAAGGTGCTGGCCGCGGTGGGCCTGATCCTGCCCGGCGCGCTCCACATCGCGCCGGTCCTGGTGCCGCTGGCCGCCGTCGGCTGGGTGCTGCTGATGATCGGCGCGATGATCACGCACCTGCGCCGCCAGGAGGCCCAGGCCCTCCCGGTGGTCCTGGTCCTGCTCGCCCTGGCCGCCTTCGTGGCGTGGGGCCGCTTCGGCCCCCATTCCTTCACCGGCTGACCCAGCGGCGACGTGACGCACCCCACCCCGCACCCCCGTTCAAACTCCGTTAACAATGGACTGTGATCTCACCGGTCTCCTCGATGCCCCGGAGCGCCCACCGGCCCAAGCCGGAGGCGACTCCCTACGTCGACCTCACCCGTACCGAGTGGAGCGCGCTGCGCGACAAGACTCCGCTGCCGCTCACCGCCGAAGAGGTCGAGAAGGTCCGCGGCCTCGGCGACGTCATCGACCTCGACGAGGTGCGGGACATCTACCTCCCGCTCTCCCGCCTCCTCAACCTCTACGTCGGCGCCACGGACGGGCTCAGAAACGCCCTGAACACGTTCCTGGGCGAAGGGGGCTCCCAGTCCGGCACGCCCTTCGTGATAGGGATCGCCGGATCCGTGGCGTGCGGCAAGTCGACCGTGGCACGTCTGCTCCAGGCCCTGCTGTCCCGCTGGCCCGAGCACCCGCGCGTGGAGCGGGTCACGACCGACGGCTTCCTGCTGCCGACCAAGGAGCTGCAGGCCCGCGGACTGATGTCGCGGAAGGGATTCCCCGAGTCGTACGACCGCCGGGCGCTGACCCGGTTCGTCGCCGACATCAAGGCGGGCAAGGACGAGGTCACCGCCCCCGTCTACTCCCACCTCATCTACGACATCGTCCCGGGCGAGAAGCTCGTCGTACGCCGGCCCGACATCCTGATCGTCGAGGGCCTGAACGTCCTGCAGCCCGCCCTCCCCGGCAAGGACGGCCGCACCCGCGTCGGCCTCGCCGACTACTTCGACTTCAGCGTGTACGTCGACGCGAGCGCCGACGACGTCGAGAGCTGGTACCTCAACCGCTTCAAGAAGCTGCGCCAGACGGCCTTCCAGGACCCGTCCTCGTACTTCCGCAAGTGGACCCAGGTCTCCGAGGAGGAGGCCCTCGACTACGCGCGCACCCAGTGGCGCACCATCAACAAGCCCAACCTGGTCGAGAACATCGCCCCGACCCGCGGCCGCGCCACCCTCGTCGTACGCAAGGGCCCGGACCACAAGGTCCAGCGGCTGCGCCTGCGCAAGCTGTGACCCGTTCATGGACGCCTGTTAGAAAGGCGCCATGCTGCATCTGCGCCTGATCACTCCCGCCGAGAAGACGGACGAGGTGGTGCGGCTGATCGAGCAGACGGTCGGTACCACCCACCTCGTCGTACTGCCGAAGGCCGCCCGCAACCCCGCCGGGGACGTCGTCATGTGCGACGCGGCCCGCGAGGCCGGGGACGAACTCATCGGCGGACTACGCCGGTTGGGGCTGGACGAGACCGGCTCGATCGCCGTGGAGGACATCGACCTCACCCTGTCCCGCCGTGCCGACAAGGCCGAGGAGGAGGCACCGGGCGAGGGCGCGGACGCGGTGCTGTGGGAGCACCTGCGGGAGGCCACGCACGAGGAGTCGACGCTGTCGGTCACCTACGTCGCCTTCCTCACGATCGCCACCATGATCGCGGCCTGCGGTGTGGTGCTGGACAACGCGATCCTGATCGTGGGCGCGATGGCCGTCGGCCCCGAGTTCGGGCCACTGGCCGGCATCTGCACGGCCCTGGTGCAGCGCACCCCACGCCTCGCCCTGCGTTCACTGACCGCGCTGCTGGTGGGCTTCGCGGTGGCCATGCTGGTGACGGTCGGCTTCACCTACGCCATGGACGGCATCGACCTGTTCACCAAGGTCCGGCTGGAGGCGGAACGCCCCAACACCAACTTCATCTACCGCCCCGACGCCTTCTCCTTCGTCGTGGCGGTCCTGGCCGGGATCGCCGGCACCCTCTCCCTGACCTCGGCGAAGTCCGGTGCCCTGGTGGGCGTGGCCATCTCGGTCACCACGGTCCCGGCAGCGGCCAACGCGGCCGTGGCCTTCGCCTACACCGAGTACCGCCAGGCCTGGGGCTCCACGGTCCAGCTCCTGCTGAACCTCCTGGGCATCGTCCTGGCGGGCATGCTCACCCTGCTGGCCCAGAAATGGCTCTGGGCCAGACAGCGGCAGCAGCGGGAAGCCGCTTAGCCGAGGGCCGACTTCACGGCATCGGCCAGGCGGCCGGCGACCGCGCGGGCCTGTTCGATGTCCGCCGCCTCGACCATCACGCGGACCAGCGGCTCCGTGCCCGAGGGACGCAGCAGCACCCGCCCGGTGGAGCCCAGCTCCCGCTCCGCCTCGGCGACGGCGGCTGCCAGGTCGGCGGACGTCTGCACGCGGGATCTGTCCACGTCCGGCACGTTGATGAGGACCTGCGGCAGCCGCTCCATGACGGCGGCCAGCTCCCGCAGCGTACGACCGGTCTGCGCCACCCGCGCCGCCAGCAGCAGCCCGGTCAGCGTGCCGTCACCGGTGGTCGCGTGGTCGAGGATGATCACGTGCCCGGACTGCTCACCGCCCAGGGCGTACCCGTGCTCCTTCATCTCCTCCAGCACGTACCGGTCGCCCACGGCGGTCTGCACCAGGCGGATCCCCGCCCGCTCCATCGCCAGCTTGAAGCCCAGGTTGGACATCACGGTCGCGACCACGGTGTCGGAGCGCAGCTCGGCGCGCTCCTGCAGCGCCAGCGCGAGCACGGCGAGGATCTGGTCGCCGTCCACCTCCTCGCCGGTGTGGTCCACGGCCAGGCAGCGGTCGGCGTCACCGTCGTGCGCGATGCCGAAGTCCGCGCCGTGCTCGCGCACCGCGGCCTTCAGCTCGTCCAGGTGGGTGGAGCCGCAGCCGTCGTTGATGTTGAGCCCGTCCGGCTCGGCGCCGATCGTGACGACCTTGGCGCCGGCCCGCGAGAACACCTCCGGCGAGACCCCCGCGGCCGCACCGTGCGCCTCGTCCAGGACGATCTTCAGGCCGTCGAGACGGTTCGGCAGCGCCGCCAGCAGATGGTCGATGTACTGCTCGAAGCCCTCGTCGTACGACCGCACGCGGCCGACCCCGGCACCGGTGGGCCGCTGCCAGGGCTCGCCGTGCCGGTGGGAGTCGTACACGGCCTCGATCCGGTCCTCGAGGTCGTCGGCGAGTTTGTGGCCGCCGCGGGCGAAGAACTTGATGCCGTTGTCCGGCATGGCGTTGTGGCTGGCGGAGAGCATCACGCCCAGGTCCGCGCCGAGCGCGCCGGTCAGGTACGCCACCGCCGGCGTCGGCAGGACGCCCACGGTCAGCACGTCGACGCCGGCACTGGCCAGGCCCGCGACCACGGCGGCCTGCAGGAACTCTCCGGACGCACGCGGGTCCCGTCCGACCACCGCCGTCGGCCTGTGGCCCTCGAAGGTGCCCGCCTCGGCCAGCACATGCGCCGCCGCCACGGACAGGCCGAGCGCCATCTCGGCCGTCAGGTCCGCGTTGGCGACACCGCGCACGCCGTCCGTACCGAAGAGTCGTCCCACGTGTCCTCCAAGGGAAGCGTCATTGCTGCCGGGAATGATGGCAGACGGCTGAACATCCGATCACACCAGCCTTTGAGCGTCTTGTGTCGTTATACGCCCTTGGCCGGGATAAACGAACGCCCCGACGGCACATGTGGCGTGCCGCCGGGGCGTTCGGAGTACGAGCAGGCAGCTGCTGATTAGCGCTTGCTGTACTGCGGAGCCTTGCGGGCCTTCTTCAGACCGGCCTTCTTGCGCTCGACCGCACGGTCGTCGCGGCGGAGGAAGCCGGCCTTCTTGAGCGGGCCGCGGTTGTTGTCGACGTCGGCCTCGTTCAGCGCACGGGCGACACCGAGACGGAGCGCACCGGCCTGACCGGAGACACCGCCACCCGCGATGCGGGCGATGACGTCGTAGCGGCCCTCGAGCTCGAGCACCTTGAAGGGCTCGTTGACTTCCTGCTGGTGCACCTTGTTCGGGAAGTAGTCCTCGAGGGTGCGACCGTTGATCTTCCACTTGCCGGTGCCCGGAACGATCCGGACGCGGGCGATGGCGTTCTTGCGACGGCCCAGGCCGGCAGCCGGCTGGGGCTCACCGAAGCGCGAGGCGAGGGACTCGGAGGTGTACTCGCCCTCCACCGGAACCTCGGACTCGGTGGTGTAGCTGTCGATGTCAAGCTCTTCGAGCGGCTGCTCGGCAGTGGTCTCGGCCACGATTCTCCTCAGATTCTGTTCAGTCTTAGGGGGTGGCCGGACTTACTGCGCGACCTGGGTGATCTCGAACGGCACCGGCTGCTGGGCAGCGTGCGGGTGCTGCTCACCCTTGTAGACCTTCAGCTTCGACAGCATCTGACGGCCGAGGGTGTTCTTCGGGAGCATGCCCTTGACGGCCTTCTCGATGGCCTTCTCGGGGTTCTTGTCGAGCAGCTCGTCGTAACGGACGGAGCGCAGACCACCCGGGTAGCCGGAGTGGCGGTACGCCATCTTCTGGGTCCGCTTGTTGCCGGACAGGTGCACCTTGTCGGCGTTGATGATGATGACGAAGTCACCAGCGTCGACGTGCGGCGCGTAGATCGGCTTGTGCTTGCCCCGCAGAAGGGTGGCGGCGGTGGTGGCGAGACGACCCAGGACAACGTCCTGAGCGTCGATGACGTGCCACTGGCGCGTCACATCGCCGGGCTTGGGGCTGTACGTACGCACGGTTCGTAGCCTTCGCTTCGAGTGAATGGTCCTGAACAGGTCACCGAAACGATCACGACAGCCTCGACCGCACCACGGTGACGCAAACCGCGTGCTGATCGCTGGTCATCGGCCCGGTGGACCGGTGTAAGGGCCCGTCCCGTGAGAATGAGCAAGCCAATACACAACGAAGAGGCAGAATACCTGGGCGCCCCCGGCAGGGTCAAAACGAGGCTCTTCCCCCTCATGTCGACGGACAAACAAGGCATGCCGACCGAGGCACTCCAGCACCCCCCGCCCCCCGTCTAAGATGCGCCCCATGAGTTACGGGCAGGGGGGACCCCAGTCTCAGTGGGATCCCTGGAAACCTAATTCCCAGCAGCCGTGGAGCAGCGGGGGCGACGACGGGACTCCGGACTGGGCCGCGCTGGCGGAGGCCTCGGAGACCCGGAACAAGCGTCGCAGGCTGCTGTTCATCGGCGGCGGCGCGCTCGCCACGATCGCGGTCGGCACCGCCGTCGCGATGGCCGTCGTGTCCGCGAACGGCGACAACAAGGCCTCGGGCAACCCCACCAACCTGCCCGCCAGCGCCTCGCTGCCGAGCGGCACGGCCACGGCACCGTCCTTCGCCCCCACCAGCGCCCCGCCGCCGCTGGACCCGAAGGACTTCATATCCAGCGCGAAGAAGGACACCGCGCCGCTGAGCCCCGAGACGCTGTTCCCGGGCACCCAGCTGACCATGGGCAGCGCGGTGTACAAGAAGGGCGCCACCGCGGACACCAAGAACTGTGCCTCCGCCGCCGACGCGACCCTGCCCAAGATCCTCACCGCGAACGGCTGCACCCGCCTGATCCGCGCCACCTACACCAAGGACGGCATCGCGGTCACCGTCGGCGTCGCCGTCTTCGACACCGCGGCTCAGACCGCGAAGGCCAAGTCCCAGACCGACGACAAGAGCATCGTGCGCTCGCTGTCCGGCAAGGGCGTCAAGTCCTTCTGCGACGGCGCGATCTGCTTCTCGACCCGCAACGCCGTCGGCCGCTACGGCTACTTCACGATCACCGGCTTCACGAACGGCAAGAACGTCACCAAGAAGGACACCAAGGCCTTCGCGGTCAGCGACGACCTTCAGGAGTTCACCTTCCGCCAGATCTGGCGCCGCGGCGAGGTCCAGGCCTCGGCCGCAGCGAACCAGTAGGTCTCAGCAGCACCCCGCCGACGGAAGCGAGCGCTTGTTCCGGGCCTCCTTGTTCCGGGCGGCCAGCAGCTCGTCGGCGGGGTAACCGACCTCCTCCAGGGTCAACCCGTGCGGTCGTACGACGTGCACGGCGGAGTCGCGCACCCCCGCGGCCAGCACCTTCCCGGGCCACTCGGGGCCCCGGTGGCCGTCGCCGACGAACAGCAGCGCGCCGATCAGCGAGCGCACCATGTTGTGGCAGAACGCGTCGGCCCGCACGGTCGCGGTGATGATCCCGTCCGCACCCCGCGCAAGGCTCAGCTCCTGGAGCGTACGGATCGTCGTCGCACCCTCCCGTTTCTTGCAGTACGCGGCGAAGTCGTGCTCGCCGAGCAGCGCCCGCGCGGCCTCGTTCATGGCCTCGACGTCGAGCGGCCAGTCGTGCCACAGGACGTGGTTGCGCAGGAGCGGGTCGACGCCTCCGGGGTTGTCCGTCACCCGGTATGCATAACGCCGCCAGACGGCCGAGAAACGGGCGTTGAAGCCGCTGGGCGCCTCTCTGAGAGCCCACACCCGCACATCCTTGGACAGGCGCCCGGCGAGCCGCTTGAGCAGCTTCTCGTGGTGCTCGCGCCACACCCCCTCGGGCAGGTCCACGTGCGCCACCTGGCCGCGCGCGTGCACCCCGGCGTCGGTACGTCCCGCGACGGTCAGCTCGTACGTCTCCCGCGACCGCGTCACCGTGCGCAGTGCGTCCTCGATCTCGCCCTGTACGGTCCGCCGGCCACCGGCCTGCTTGGCCCACCCGGAGAAGTCGGTGCCGTCGTAGGACAGGTCGAGGCGGACACGGACGTACCCGGGCTGTACTTCGTCACTCACGCGGGAATCCTCTCAGGACACATCCCTTTCAAAAAAACGCGAAAGCGGGCCCGCCCCGAAGGGCGAACCCGCTTCCAGCGTCAGGCAGAGCCTCAGGCGTCCTTCGACTCCTCGGCCGGAGCCTCGGTCTCCTCGACCTGGGTCTCCTTGGCCTCCTCGGCCTCCTTGACCGCACGCTTGGTGGCGGCCTCGGCCTCACCGGTCGCCTGCTGGGCAACCGTCAGCGCCTCGACCAGCTCGATGACAGCCATGGGCGCGTTGTCGCCACGGCGGTTACCGATCTTGGTGATGCGGGTGTAGCCACCGGGACGGTTCTCGTACCGCGGGCCGATCTCGGTGAAGAGCGTGTGGACGACGCTCTTGTCCGTGATGACCTGGAGCACCTGACGGCGGTTGTGAAGGTCGCCCTTCTTCGCCTTGGTGACCAGACGCTCGGCGTACGGGCGCAGGCGGCGGGCCTTCGCCTCGGTGGTGGTGATACGACCGTGCTCGAACAGCGACTTCGCGAGGTTCGCGAGGAGCAGCTTCTCGTGCGCGGCACTGCCGCCCAGACGGGCACCCTTGGTGGGCCTCGGCATTGTTCTTCTCCTGTGTGTCTGCCCCGGCCGTGTCAGGTACCGGGGTCAGTATCCGAGCAGACGGTTGTCTGTCGGAGATCCGGGGGTCTCGGTGAGACCCCCGGAGGTGGAACCGATCAGTACTGCTCGGTCTCCACGAAACCCGCGTCCGCGTCGTCGTCGGCGCCGAAGGCGTCGGCAGCGGCGGTCGGGTCGAATCCGGGCGGGCTGTCCTTGAGGGCCAGGCCCATGCCGGCCAGCTTCGCCTTGACCTCGTCGATGGACTTCGCACCGAAGTTGCGGATGTCCAGGAGGTCGGCCTCGGAGCGCGCGACCAGCTCACCCACGGAGTGGATGCCCTCACGCTTGAGGCAGTTGTACGAGCGGACGGTCAGCTCGAGCTCCTCGATGGGGAGCGCGAGGTCGGCCGCCAGCGCGGCGTCCGTCGGGGACGGACCCATGTCGATGCCCTCGGCGTCGATGTTCAGCTCGCGGGCGAGACCGAACAGCTCGACCAGGGTCTTACCGGCGGAGGCCATGGCGTCACGGGGACGCATCGCCTGCTTGGTCTCGACGTCGACGATCAGCTTGTCGAAGTCCGTGCGCTGCTCGACACGCGTGGCCTCGACCTTGTACGTGACCTTCAGAACCGGCGAGTAGATGGAGTCGACCGGGATACGGCCGATCTCCTGGCCCACCTGCTTGTTCTGCACGGCGGAGACGTAGCCGCGACCGCGCTCGACGGTCAGCTCCATCTCCAGCTTGCCCTTGCCGTTGAGCGTGGCGAGGACGAGGTCGGGGTTGTGCACCTCGACACCGGCCGGGGGCGCGATGTCGGCGGCGGTGACCAGACCCGGGCCCTGCTTGCGCAGGTACATCACGACCGGCTCGTCGTGCTCCGAGGAGACGACCAGCTGCTTGATGTTGAGGATCAGGTCGGTGACGTCCTCCTTGACGCCCGGCACGGTGGTGAACTCGTGCAGGACGCCGTCGATGCGGATGCTGGTGACAGCAGCGCCGGGGATCGACGACAGGAGGGTGCGGCGGAGCGAGTTGCCGAGGGTGTAGCCGAAGCCCGGCTCCAGCGGCTCGATCACGAACCGGGAGCGGAACTCGTCGACGACCTCTTCGGTCAACGAGGGACGCTGAGCGATCAGCATGTGTGGATCAGATCCTTCATTCGTGGACGCCCGCTATTTGACGCCCGACGGACCGTGCCGCTCACGCAACACGGGGTACTGCAAGGGTACGGGCGGTACGACCCCGAAGGGGTGGTACCGCCCGGAACCGCAGGCCGCGAAGGCGACGCGTCAGACGCGACGACGCTTCGGCGGACGGCAGCCGTTGTGCGGGGTCGGGGTGACGTCCTGGATGGAGCCGACCTCGAGGCCCGTGGCCTGCAGGGAGCGGATCGCGGTCTCACGACCGGAGCCCGGGCCCTTGACGAACACGTCGACCTTGCGCATGCCGTGCTCCTGGGCGCGGCGGGCAGCCGACTCGGCGGCCATCTGCGCGGCGAACGGCGTGGACTTCCGGGAGCCCTTGAAGCCGACGTGGCCGGCGGAGGCCCAGGAGATCACGTTGCCGGACGGGTCCGTGATCGACACGATCGTGTTGTTGAACGTGCTCTTGATGTGCGCGTGGCCGTGAGCGACGTTCTTCTTTTCCTTGCGGCGCACCTTCTTGGCAGCGCCCTGACGTCCCTTGGGGGGCATCTAGTAACTCCTACGGGGAGGTGGTCGGTCCTACAGCGAAGACCGCTGATGAAGCGTTGTCCGCTGAGGACTACTTCTTGCCCGGCTTCTTCTTGCCGGCGATGGCGCGACGCGGGCCCTTGCGGGTGCGGGCGTTGGTGCTGGTGCGCTGACCGCGGACGGGCAGACCGCGGCGGTGCCGCAGACCCTGGTAGCAGCCGATCTCGACCTTGCGGCGGATGTCGGCCTGGATCTCGCGACGGAGGTCACCCTCGGTCTTGATGTTGTTGTCGACGTACTCGCGGATCGCGACCAGCTGCTCTTCGCTCAGGTCACGAACGCGGGTGTTCGGGTCGATACCGGTCTCGGCCAGCGTCTGCTGGGAGAGCGTCCGGCCGATGCCGAACACGTAGGTGAGGGCGACTTCCACACGCTTTTCGCGCGGGATGTCAACACCGGAAACGCGTGCCATTCAATGGCTCCTGGTGATCTTCGGAGGTCTTCCGCAAAGCCGGCTCCCGGCCGCCGTACGAGGTACGAACCGGGTCCCCGGCCTCCGAACCGGGGGTGTCGAGCTGGATGGCTCGGGCTCTGCGTATGAACATATTCAGCTTGCGTCGCGCGAATCTCTGCGGGTGCAGAGGGATCGGTCGTGCGTCAGCCCTGGCGCTGCTTGTGGCGCGGGTTCTCGCAGATGACCATGACCCGACCGTGACGGCGGATCACCCTGCACTTGTCGCAGATCTTCTTGACGCTCGGCTTGACCTTCATGGGATTGAGGTTCTCCGGGTCAGTGCCACCACCCCGCCGGAGCGGGATACGGGCAAGATCTACTTGTACCGGTAGACGATCCGGCCACGCGTCAGGTCGTACGGAGACAGCTCCACCACGACCCGGTCGTCAGGGAGGATGCGGATGTAGTGCATACGCATCTTGCCGCTGATGTGTGCCAGGACCTGGTGGCCGTTCTGGAGCTCGACCTTGAACATGGCGTTCGGCAGAGACTCGACGACAGTGCCCTCGATCTCGATGGCACCTTGCTTCTTGGCCACGCTTCGCCCTTCGAATCGACTACCTTGATCGACTCTCTTACTTCCCTTACGGGCGCATGCGGACATGCGGGTGCACGAGAGCCGACGAGTCAGTCTACGTCAGCGCACCCGGAAACACGAATCGAGGAAACCTGCCCCACACAGAAGATCGCCATGCAAGGGGTGGGAGGAAACAGCTGCCGTCGGTCCCGGCGGGGGCCGACATCAGCCCAGCGGGTCCGGGGCGGCCGTGTTGCCGTATTCGGCGAGCTTGGCCTTGCCGCCGTCCGGGGCCGTCAGCACCAGCGGGCCCTGTTCGGTCAGCGCGATCGAGTGTTCCCAGTGGGAGGACCAGCTGCCGTCGGTCGTGATGACCGTCCAGTCGACCGATCCTCGACGCCCCGCTCGCGGGCTCGGCGCCAGGGGCGCCTCACAAGCTTCGCGGGGCTGCGTCGGCCTCCGACCGGCGGCTCGTGGCGCGGCCGTCATCAGCCCATCGGATCCGGTGCCGCCGTCACCCCGTACTCGGCCAGCTTCGCCTTGCCGCCGTCGGGAGCGGTGAGCACCAGCGGGCCCTGTTCGGTCAGCGCGACCGAGTGTTCCCAGTGGGAGGACCAGCTGCCGTCGGTCGTGATGACCGTCCAGTCGTCCTCGAGGACCTCGGTCCGCGGGGTGCCGAGGGAAACCATCGGCTCGATCGCGAGGCAGAAGCCGGGGACCAGCTTGGGGCCCTTGCCGCGGCGGCGGTCGACGTAGTTCAGCAGGTGCGGGTCCATGTGCATCTCGGTGCCGATGCCGTGGCCGCCGTAGTCCTCGATGATGCCGTAGCGGCCGCCGCCGGGCTTCGGCTGGCGGCGGATGTACGTCTCGATGGCCCGGGAGACGTCGACCAGGCGGTTGCCCTGCTTCATGGCCGCGATGCCGGCCCACATGGACTCCTCGGTCACCCGGGAGAGCTCGATCAGCTCCGGAGCGTGACCGGAGCCCACGAAGGCGGTGTACGCGGCGTCGCCGTGCCAGCCGTCGACGATCGCGCCGCAGTCGATGGAGATGACGTCGCCGTCCTTCAGGACGACGTCGTCGGAGGGGATGCCGTGGACCACGACGTCGTTGACCGAGGTGCAGATGGTCGCGGGGAAGCCGCCGTAGCCGAGGAAGTTCGACTTGGCACCGTGCTCGGCGAGCACCTTGCGGGCGACCTCGTCCAGGTCCTTGGTGCTGGCGCCGGGGACGGCGACTTCGCGAGTGGCCGCGTGGATGGCGGCTACGACCAGGCCCGCCGCACGCATCTTGGCGATCTGCTCGGGGGTCTTGATCTGCACCATGGGGGGCCTGCGCTCTCCGTCACTCACGTCGACTGGGTTACCTACACAACACTACGGCCGCGGCGCCCGGGGAGGGCACCGCGGCCGGAAGGACCGCGATCTACTTGTTCTCGGCCTTCTCGCGCTTGAGCGCCTCCAGCGCCCGCTGCGTGATCTCGTCCACCGGGCCCAGGGAGGAGATCGTCACGACCAGGCCCTGCGACTTGTAGTAGTCGATGATCGGCTCGGTCTGCGTGTGGTAGACCTCCAGCCGCGTCCGGACGGTCTCCTCGGAGTCGTCGTCGCGCTGGTACAGCTCACCGCCGCAGACGTCGCACACGCCCTCCTGCTTCGGCTGGCTGTACGTCACGTGGAACACGTGGGACGAGTCGTTGCGGCAGATGCGCCGGCCGGCGATCCGCTTGACGACCTCCTCCTCCGGGACCTCCAGGTCCAGGACGGCGTCCAGCTTGATGCCCTCTTCGTCCAGCAGCCGGTCCAGCGCCTCGGCCTGCGAGACGTTGCGCGGGAAGCCGTCCAGCAGGAAGCCGTTCTCCGCGTCCGCCTGCTCCATGCGGTCCTTGGCCATCGCGATGGTGACCTCGTCGGGTACGAGGTTGCCGGCGTCCATGTAGGACTTCGCGAGCTTGCCCAGCTCCGTCTGTCGGCTGATGTTGGCCCGGAACAGGTCACCGGTGGAGATGTGCGGGATGGCCAGCTTCTCTGCGAGCCGGACGGCTTGCGTTCCCTTACCGGCACCGGGCGGCCCGACGAGGACGATACGCATCAGCGGAGGAACCCTTCGTAATTGCGCTGCTGGAGCTGGCTCTCGATCTGCTTCACCGTCTCGAGACCGACACCCACAATGATCAGGATGCTGGTCCCGCCGAACGGGAAGTTCCCGCTCGCATTGAAGCCCACCAACGCCATTGTCGGCACGAGAGCGATCACTCCCAGATACAGCGAACCCGGCCAGGTGATCCGGTTGAGCACGTAGCTCAGGTACTCAGCGGTCGGTCGGCCAGCCCGGATGCCCGGGATGAAGCCACCATACTTCTTCATGTTGTCGGCGACTTCCTCGGGGTTGAAGGAGATCGCCACATAGAAGAACGCGAAGAAAACGATGAGCAAGAAGTACGAAACGATGTAAATCGGGTGGTTGCCCTTGGTCAGATGCCCCTCGACCCACTGCTTCCAGCCCGAGTTGCCCCCGGCGAACTGGGCCACCAGCGCGGGAATGTAGAGCAGCGACGAGGCGAAGATGACGGGAATCACACCCGCCTGGTTCACCTTGAGCGGGATGTACGTGGACGTACCGCCGTAGGAACGACGCCCGATCATGCGCTTCGCGTACTGCACCGGGATGCGGCGCTGGGCCTGCTCCACGAAGACGACGAGCGCGACCATGACCAGGCCGACCAGGATGACGGTGCCGAACTCGATCCAGCCGCCGGCCAGGGAGCCCTGCTTCTTGATGGCCCACAGCGCGGACGGGAAGGTCGCGGCGATCGAGATGAACATCAGGATCGACATGCCGTTGCCGATGCCGCGGTCGGTGATCAGCTCACCGAGCCACATGACGACGGCCGTACCGGCGGTCATGCAGATGACCATGGTGATGGTGGTGAAGATCGCCTGGTCAGGGACGATCGAGCTGGCCACCTGGCAGCCATTGAACAGCGCGCCGCTGCGGGCGGTGGCCACCAGACCCGTGCCCTGCAGGATGGCCAGCGCCACCGTCAGGTACCGGGTGTACTGGGTGATCTTCGCCGTACCCGCCTGGCCCTCCTTCTTCAGGGCTTCCAGGCGCGGGATGACCACGGTCAGCAGCTGCAGAATGATGCTCGCCGTGATGTACGGCATGATCCCGAGCGCGAAGATCGTGATCTGCAGCAGTGCGCCACCGCTGAACATGTTGACCAGACCGAAGAGGCCCTGGTTGGCGGACGCCTCGTCCATGCACTGCTGGACGGCCTTGTAGTTGACGCCCGGGATCGGAACGTGGGTACCGACCCGGTAGACCACGATGATGGCCAGCGTGAACAGCAGCTTCTTGCGCAGGTCGGGCGTCCTGAACGCCCGGGCGAACGCGGTGAGCACGGTGCCTCCTGCGACCCCCGCGCAACTGCGTCAAGGGTGACGGTCTTGAGGTTCGACGGATACTGAACGACGGATACAGAAAAAGAACAGTGCAGGCCACCTTACCGGCGACACTGCCTCCCCCGGAACGACCGACCGGGGATACCCCATTGTGGGGTATCCCCGGTCGGGATCGTCTACGTCATCGAGGCGCCTGAAGGAATCAGACGAGCTCGGTGACCGTACCGCCGGCGGCGGTGATCTTCTCCTTGGCGGAGCCGGAGACGGCGTCCACCGTCACCTGCAGCGCCACGGAGATCTCGCCCTGGCCGAGGACCTTGACGAGGCTGTTCTTGCGAACGGCACCCTTGGCCACCAGACCCTCGACCGTGACCTCGCCACCCTCGGGGTAGAGCGCTGCCAGCTTGTCGAGGTTCACGACCTGGAACTCGGTCTTGAACGGGTTCTTGAAACCCTTCAGCTTCGGGAGGCGCATGTGGAGCGGCATCTGGCCACCCTCGAAGCGCTCCGGAACCTGGTAACGGGCCTTCGTACCCTTGGTACCACGACCGGCCGTCTTACCCTTCGACGCCTCACCACGACCGACACGGGTCTTGGCGGTCTTGGCGCCCGGGGCGGGACGGAGGTTGTGGATCTTGAGCGGGTTCTGCTCCGCCATGATCAGTCGACCTCCTCGACCGTCACGAGGTGGCGGACGGTGTGCACCATGCCGCGGAACTCGGGGCGGTCCTCCTTGACGACCTGCGTGTTGATGCCCTTGAGACCAAGGGAGCGCAGGGTGTCGCGGTGGTTCTGCTTGCTGCCGATGTAGGACTTGACCTGCGTGATCTTGAGCTGAGCCATCACGCACCCGCCCCGGCACGCGCACGCAGCAGAGCCGCGGGAGCGACGTCCTCGAGGGGCAGGCCACGGCGGGCCGCGACCTCCTCGGGACGCTGCAGGCCCTTCAGGGCCTCCACGGTCGCGTGCACGATGTTGATCGCGTTGTCGGAGCCGAGCGACTTCGACAGGATGTCGTGGATACCGGCGCACTCGAGCACGGCACGCACCGGACCACCGGCGATAACACCGGTACCCGGGGACGCGGGCTTGAGCAGCACGACGCCGGCAGCCTTCTCACCCTGGATCGGGTGCGGGATGGTGCCCTGGATACGGGGGACCTTGAAGAAGTGCTTCTTGGCCTCCTCAACGCCCTTGGCGATGGCGGCCGGCACCTCCTTGGCCTTGCCGTAACCGACACCCACGGTGCCGTCACCGTCGCCCACCACGACCAGCGCGGTGAAGCTGAAGCGACGACCACCCTTCACAACCTTGGCGACGCGGTTGATCGCGACAACGCGCTCAACGTACGCGGTCTTCTCGGCGGCAGCAGCGCCGCCGTCACGGCCCTTCCGGTCCCGCCGCTCGCCGCCACCGGCACCGCCACCGCGGCGCTGGGGTCCAGCCATTGGAATTACCTCTCTCTGTTTCCGCTAGCTACGGCAGGCTCAGAACTTGAGCCCGGCTTCGCGGGCGGCGTCCGCCAGGGCGGCGATGCGCCCGGCGTACTGGTTGCCACCACGGTCGAACACGACAGCCTCGACACCGGCGGCCTTGGCACGCTCGGCGACCAGGGCGCCGACCTGCTTGGCCTGCGAGGACTTGTCGCCCTCGCCACCGCGGACGGACGCGTCCAGGGTGGACGCGGACGCCAGGGTGTGGCCCTTGAGGTCGTCGATCACCTGCGCCACGATGTGGCGGTTGGAGCGGGTCACGACCAGACGGGGACGCTCCGCCGTACCGGCGATCCGCTTGCGGATCCGGATGTGACGGCGCTTGATCGCGGCGCGCTTGTAGGCGTCGCCCTTGAGGATCTTCTGCCCGTATGCCATGGCTTACTTACCCGCCTTTCCGACCTTGCGGCGGATGACTTCGCCCTCGTACTTGACGCCCTTGGCCTTGTACGGGTCGGGCTTGCGCAGCTTGCGGATGTTGGCCGCAACCTCGCCGACCTTCTGCTTGTCGATGCCCTCGACCTGGAAGCGGGTCGGGGTCTCCACCTTGAAGGTGATGCCCTCGGGCGCCTCGACGGTGATCGGGTGGCTGTAGCCGAGCGCGAACTCGAGGTTCGAGCCCTTGGCCGTCACGCGGTAACCGACACCGCTGATCTCGAGCTTCTTCACGTAACCCTGGGTCACGCCGGTGATCATGTTCGCCACCAGCGTGCGGGACAGGCCGTGCAGGGCCTTGTTCTGACGCTCGTCGTTCGGACGGGTGACGTTCAGAACGCCGTCCTCACCCTTGACGATGTCGATCGGCGCGACGACGGTGTGGGTCAGCGTGCCCTTGGGGCCCTTGACCGAGACCGTACGGCCGTCGATGGTGACGTCCACGCCGGCGGGAACCGTGATGGGGAGCTTGCCAATACGCGACATAGCTGTTTCCTCCGTTCCCTTCCGCTACCAGACGTAGGCGAGGACTTCCCCACCCACGCCCTTCTTGCCGGCCTGCTTGTCGGTGAGGAGCCCGTGCGACGTGGAGATGATCGCCACGCCGAGGCCGCCCAGCACCTTGGGCAGGTTGGTGGACTTCGCGTACACCCGGAGACCGGGCTTGGAGATCCGCTTGATGCCCGCGATGGAGCGCTCACGGTTCGGGCCGAACTTCAGCTCGAGGGTGAGGTTCTTGCCCACCTCGGCGTCCTCGACGCGCCAGCCCGTGATGAAGCCCTCCTGCTGGAGGATCTCCGCGATGTGAGACTTGATCTTGGACGCCGGCATCGTCACGGAGTCGTGGTATGCCGAGTTCGCGTTCCGCAGACGCGTAAGCATGTCTGCGATCGGATCAGTCATGGTCATGAATTGGCCTTCGGCCTCTCTCGCCGGGGTTTCCTGGTGCGCCATCCCTCTCCCCGATCCGAGACGGGACGGGTGCGGCGCGGTGGACCTACGGCGTAGTAAGTCGTACGGGCGCGGCAGACGCCCAACCCCACAAGCCTACGGCATGCGGAGAAGGGCCCCTGCCGACCCAGATGCTTACCGAGAGCTTCAGGAATCCCTAAAAGCGGGGATTACCAGGAACTCTTGGTCACGCCCGGCAGCTCGCCACGGTGAGCCATCTCACGAAGGCACACGCGGCACAGGCCGAACTTGCGGTACACGGAGTGCGGACGGCCGCAGCGCTGGCAGCGGGTGTAGCCACGCACACCGAACTTGGGCTTGCGAGCAGCCTTAGCGATCAGAGCCTTCTTCGCCATCTCGCTCACGCCTCCTTGAACGGGAAGCCGAGGTGACGAAGGAGCGCGCGGCCCTCAGCGTCGTTGGTCGCCGTGGTGACCACGGTGATGTCCATACCCCGGACACGGTCGATCTTGTCCTGGTCGATCTCGTGGAACATGACCTGCTCCGTGAGACCGAAGGTGTAGTTGCCACGGCCGTCGAACTGCTTCGGGGACAGGCCGCGGAAGTCGCGGATGCGCGGCAGCGCGAGCGACAGGGTGCGGTCCAGGAACTCCCACATGCGGTCGCCACGGAGCGTGACGTGGGCACCGATCGGCTGGCCCTCACGCAGCTTGAACTGCGCGATGGACTTGCGGGCCTTGGTGACCTGCGGCTTCTGGCCGGTGATCGTGGAGAGGTCGCGGATGGCGCCCTCGATCAGCTTCGAGTCGCGGGCGGCGTCGCCCACACCCATGTTGACCACGATCTTGACGAGGCCGGGGATCTGCATGACGTTCTCGTACTTGAACTCGTCACGCAGCTTGCCCGCGATCTCCTCGCGGTACTTCTGCTTCAGACGCGGAGTGGTGGTGGTAGCCATCAGATGTCCTCACCCGTCCGCTTGGCAACGCGGATCTTGTTGCCTTCGTCGTCGAAGCGGTAACCGACACGCGTGACAACCTTGTTGCCGTCCTTCTCAACGACCAGCTGGACGTTGGAGACGTGGATCGGCGCCTCGGTCGTGACGATGCCGCCGGCCTGCGAACCGCTGGCGGTCGGACCGGCCTTGGTGTGCTTCTTGACCCGGTTGACACCCTCGACCAGGACACGCTCCTCGCGCGGGTAAGCGGCAATGACCTTGCCCTGCTTGCCCTTGTCCTTACCGGTGATGACCTGGACCAGGTCGCCCTTCTTGATCTTCATGCTTACAGCACCTCCGGCGCGAGCGAGATGATCTTCATGAACTTCTTCTCGCGCAGCTCACGGCCGACCGGGCCGAAGATACGGGTGCCGCGAGGGTCGCCGTCGTTCTTCAGAATGACGGCGGCGTTCTCGTCGAAGCGGATGTACGAGCCGTCCGGACGGCGGCGCTCCTTGACGGTGCGAACGATGACCGCCTTGACGACGTCACCCTTCTTCACGTTGCCACCGGGGATCGCGTCCTTGACGGTGGCGACGATGACGTCACCGATGCCCGCGTAGCGGCGACCGGAGCCACCGAGCACACGGATGCAAAGGATTTCCTTCGCACCAGTGTTGTCGGCGACGCGCAGTCGCGACTCCTGCTGGATCACGTCTATCTCCTGTGTGTCTGCCGGTTCCCCGGGGGCCGCTCAGTGAGCGGCCCCCGGAGCCTGGCGGAACTGTCCTGCGAGGGGTGCCCCGCAGGAACGTGCTTATTGGAATTCCCTTGCGGGAATTACCTACTTGGCCTTCTCGAGGATCTCGACGACGCGCCAGCGCTTCGTCGCGGACAGCGGCCGGGTCTCCATGAGGAGGACGCGGTCGCCGACACCCGCGGCGTTCTGCTCGTCGTGCGCCTTGAGCTTGTTCGTACGGCGGATGACCTTGCCGTACAGCGCGTGCTTGACGCGGTCCTCGACAGCGACGACGACGGTCTTGTCCATCTTGTCGCTGACGACGAGACCCTCACGGGTCTTGCGGAAGCCGCGCGCCTCTGCGTTCTCAGTCACGTTCTTCTCGCTCATCAGGCGTTCTCCACCGTTTCGATGCCCAGCTCACGCTCGCGCATCAGGGTGTAGATCCGCGCGATGTCCTTGCGGACCGCCTTCAGACGGCCGTGGTTCTCGAGCTGACCCGTCGCCGCCTGGAAGCGGAGGTTGAACAGCTCTTCCTTGGCCTCGCGGAGCTTCGCCAGAAGCTCCTCGTTGCCCAGCTCGCGCAGCTCGGACGCCTTGGTACCGACCGACATCACGCTTCACCTGCCTCGCGCTTGACGATGCGGCACTTCATCGGCAGCTTGTGGGCTGCACGAGTGAGGGCCTCACGCGCGATCTTCTCGTTCGGATAAGACAGCTCGAACATGACCCGGCCCGGGTGCACGTTCGCGATCCACCACTCCGGCGAACCCTTACCGGAACCCATGCGGGTCTCGGCGGGCTTCTTGGTGAGCGGACGGTCCGGGTAGATGTTGATCCAGACCTTGCCGCCACGCTTGATGTGGCGGGTCATCGCGATACGAGCCGCCTCGATCTGGCGGTTGGTCACGTACGCCGGCGTGAGGGCCTGGATGCCGTACTCGCCGAACGCAACCGTCGTACCACCCTTGGCCATACCGCGGCGCTTCGGGTGGTGCTGCTTGCGGTGCTTGACCCTACGGGGGATCAGCATGTCGGTCAGGCCTCCGTTCCGGTGCTCTCAGCCGGAGCGGCGGGGGCCTCGGCCTTGGGGGCCTCGGCGCCGGCAGCCTGCTGCGGCTTGCGACCGCGCCGCTCGCCACCGCGGCCACCACGGGCCGGGCGGTCGGCACCGCCACGGGCCGGGCGGTTACCCGCACGGGCCGCAGCGTTCTCGGCGCGGACCTCGGCGATGTTCTTGACGTCGCCCTTGTAGATCCAGACCTTCACGCCGATGCGGCCGAAGGTCGTCTTGGCCTCGAAGAAGCCGTAGTCCACGTTCGCGCGGAGCGTGTGCAGGGGCACGCGGCCCTCGCGGTAGAACTCCGAGCGGGACATCTCGGCGCCGCCGAGGCGGCCACCGCACTGGATCTTGATGCCCTTGGCGCCCGCCTTCATCGCCGACTGCATGCTCTTACGCATGGCGCGGCGGAAGGAGACGCGGGAGGAGAGCTGCTCGGCAACGGCCTGGGCCACCAGCTGAGCGTCGGTCTCGGGGTTCTTGACCTCGAGGATGTTCAGCTGGACCTGCTTGCCCGTGAGCTTCTCGAGGTCGCCGCGGATGCGGTCGGCCTCGGCGCCACGGCGGCCGATGACGATGCCCGGACGAGCGGTGTGGATGTCCACCCGCACGCGGTCACGGGTGCGCTCGATCTCAACCTTCGAGATACCGGCGCGCTCCATGCCGGACGTCATCATCCGACGGATGGCGACGTCTTCCTTGACGTAGTCCTTGTACAGCTTGTCGGCGTACCACCGGGACTTGAAGTCCGTGGTGACACCGAGCCGGAACCCATGCGGGTTAACCTTCTGGCCCATTACCGGGTTCCTTCCTTGCTGCTGACGACCACGGTGATGTGGCTGGTCCGCTTGCGGATCCGGTAGGCACGGCCCTGGGCGCGCGGACGGAACCGCTTCAGGGTCGGACCCTCGTCGACGTACGCCTCGGAGATGAAGAGGCTGTCGGCGTCGGTGTGGTCGTAGTTGTGCGCGGCGTTGGCGATGGCGCTGTCGAGCACCTTGCCGACCGGCACGGAGGCTGCCTGCGGAGCGAATCGCAGAACAGCCTGAGCCTCCGTGGCATCCATGCCACGGATAAGGTCCACCACGCGGCGGGCCTTCATGGGCGTAACGCGGATGTACCGCGCCTGGGCCCTGGCTTCCATGGTTGTCCCTCTCAGTTACTTACGTGTCTGAATGCGATCCGCTACTAGCGGCGCTTCGACTTCCGGTCTTCCTTGACGTGACCCCGGAAGGTGCGCGTCGGCGAGAACTCGCCGAGCTTGTGGCCGACCATCGACTCGGTGACGAACACCGGGATGTGGGTCTTGCCGTTGTGCACCGCGAGCGTGTGGCCCAGCATGGCCGGGACGATCATGGAGCGACGGGACCAGGTCTTGATGACGTTCTTGGTGCCGGCTTCGTTCTGGGCGTCCACCTTCTTGATCAGGTGGTCGTCGACGAAGGGCCCCTTCTTCAGGCTACGAGGCATCTCAACCCGTCCTTAGCGCTTCTTGTTCGTCTTGCGGCGGCGGACGATGTACTTGTTCGACGCCTTCTTGGGCGAACGAGTACGGCCTTCCTTCTTGCCCCACGGGGACACAGGGTGGCGACCACCGGAGGTCCGGCCCTCACCACCACCGTGCGGGTGGTCAACCGGGTTCATGACCACACCACGGACGGTCGGGCGAACGCCCAGCCACCGCTTACGGCCGGCCTTACCCCAGTTGATGTTGCTCTGCTCGGCGTTGCCGACCTCACCGATGGTGGCGCGGCAGCGGACGTCGACCAGGCGGACCTCGCCGGACGGCATGCGCAGGTGGGCCATCGAGCCCTCCTTCGCGAGCAGCTGCACGGAGGCACCGGCGGAGCGGGCGAACTTGGCACCGCCACCGGGACGGAGCTCGATCGCGTGGATCGTGGTACCGACCGGGATGTTGCGGAGGGCCAGGTTGTTGCCCGGCTTGATGTCGGCCCCGGGACCGTTCTCGATGCGGTCACCCTGCTGCAGGTTGCGCGGGGCGAGGATGTAGCGCTTCTCGCCGTCGGCGTAGTGCAGCAGCGCGATGCGCGCGGTGCGGTTGGGGTCGTACTCGATGTGCGCGACCTTCGCCGGCACGCCGTCCTTGTCGTGACGACGGAAGTCGATCACACGGTAGGCGCGCTTGTGTCCGCCACCCTGGTGGCGAACGGTCACACGACCGGCGTTGTTACGGCCGCCCTTGCTGTGCAGGGGGCGGACCAGCGACTTCTCCGGCGTGGACCGCGTGACCTCGACGAAGTCGGCGACGCTGGCGCCACGACGGCCCGGCGTAGTCGGCTTGTACTTGCGGATTCCCATTTCTCAGTCCTCGTCCGATATCGGACGATCCGGACCGCCCTTAGGCGGTCGGACCGCCGAAGATGTCGATACGGTCGCCCTCGGCGAGGGTCACGATCGCGCGCTTGCTGCCGGCACGCTGACCGAAACCGGTCTTCGTGCGCTTGCGCTTGCCCTGGCGGTTGATCGTGTTGACCCCGGTGACCTTGACCGAGAAGACCGCCTGGACGGCCTGCTTGATCTGGGTCTTGTTGGCGTTCGGGGCGACGATGAACGTGTACTTGTTCTCGTCGAGGAGCGCGTAGCTCTTCTCGGAGACGACCGGCTTCAGCAGGACGTCACGGGGGTCCGTGTACGACTTGCTCAGCGGGGTCTCGACGGTGTTCTTGCCCTCGGTGGCGTGGCGACGCGCCTTGGCGACGCGCGCGGCCTTGGCGGCCTTGGCAGCCTTCGAGGCAATGCTCGGGTGACGCGTAGCCATCAGGCCTCGCTCCCTTCGGTGTCAGCGGCCTTGGGGCCAGACACGAAGGACTCGAAAGCGGCCTGGGTGAAGACCACGTCGTCCGAGACGAGAACGTCGTACGTGTTCAGCTGGCCCGGCTCCAGGATGTGGACCTGGGGCAGGTTGCGGGCGGACAGCCACGCGGCCTCGTCGGCGCGCTCGACGACCAGGAGCAGGTTCTTGCGCTCCGAGATCTTGCCGAACAGGCTCTTCGCGGCCTTGGTGGACGGGTTCGCACCCTCGACCACGCCGGCGACGACGTGGATGCGGTTGTGACGCGCCCGGTCGGTGAGGGCACCGCGCAGGGCGGCGGCCTTCATCTTCTTCGGGGTGCGCTGCGAGTAGTCACGCGGCACGGGACCGTGCACGACGCCACCACCGGCGAACTGCGGCGCGCGGGTCGAACCCTGACGGGCGCGACCGGTGCCCTTCTGGCGGTAAGGCTTCTTGCCACCACCACGGACCTCGCCACGGGTCTTCGTCTTGTGCGTGCCCTGACGGGCAGCGGCCAGCTGCGCGACGACGACCTGGTGGATCAGCGGAACGCTGACCTTGGCGTCGAAGATCTCCGCGGGGAGCTCGACGGAACCGGCCTTGTCGCCCGCCGGCGAAAGGATGTCAACAGTGCTCATCGGTTACCTCAGGCCCCCTTGGCCGCGGTGCGGACCAGGACGAGGCCGCCGTTCGGACCGGGAACCGCGCCCTTGATGAGCAGCAGACCCTTCTCCGCGTCAACGGCGTGGACGGTCAGGTTCTGGGTGGTGACCCGCTCGTTGCCCATGCGACCCGCCATGCGGAGGCCCTTGAACACGCGGCCCGGGGTGGCGCAGCCACCGATGGAACCGGGCGAGCGGTGCTTGCGCTGGGTGCCGTGTCCGGCGCCGAGGCCCTTGAAGTTGTGACGCTTCATGACACCGGCGAAGCCCTTGCCCTTGCTCTTGCCGGTCACGTCGACCTTGATGCCGGCCTCGAACACCTCGGCGGTGATCTCCTGGCCGAGGGTGTACTCGCTGGCGTCAGCGGTACGGATCTCGACGAGGTGGCGGCGGGGAGTGACGTCGGCCTTGGCGAAGTGACCCTTGAGGGGCTTGTTCACCTTGCGCGGGTCGATCTCGCCGAAAGCGATCTGGACGGACTCGTAGCCGTCGACATCGTTCGTACGGACCTGGGTGACGACGTTGGGGCCGGCCTTGACGACGGTGACCGGAACAACGCGGTTGTTCTCGTCCCACACCTGCGTCATGCCGAGCTTCTCGCCCAGGATGCCCTTGATCTGCTTAGCCATTCTCAGCTCACCGACCCTCAGAGCTTGATCTCGATGTCGACACCGGCCGGGAGGTCGAGTCGCATCAGAGAGTCAACGGTCTTGGGGGTGGGGTCGAGAATGTCGATCAGGCGCTTGTGCGTGCGCATCTCGAAGTGCTCGCGCGAGTCCTTGTACTTGTGCGGCGACTTGATGACGCAGTACACGTTCTTCTCAGTGGGCAGCGGCACCGGGCCCGCGACCGACGCACCAGTGCGGGTCACCGTCTCGACGATCTTCTTCGCCGAGGAGTCGATGACCTCGTGGTCGTAGGCCTTGAGCCGGATGCGGATCTTCTGTCCCGCCATGGCTACTCAGTAGTCCTGTCTCTTCAACGCTCTGGAACCCGGCGTTCCTGACTTCCTTCTCCGACCCACGCGGTCGGGCGTGTCGCGCTCCCGCTGACACAGATGTCCCTTGTTCGAACATCCCTGCGGGGAATGCACACGGCCCTTCCGGAACCGCAAGCCGGGGGCGGAAGGCCCACCGGGCGCCTGGTCGGTGCCGCACCACACTTCCCGGAAGATTCCCGTACGTCCGCCCCAGTGCTGCCCGCAGGCAGTTAGGGCGACGAGTACTGTGGGACTCGCTTCCGGTCCTCCCGGCGGGAGGCGCGCAGCATCAACACTCGACCGAGCAACTCCGACAGTCTGCCATATGGGGCGGGGGGCTGGCCAATCGGGGCGGAGAGAATACCCGGGGGGTGACGTGGGTCAAACCCGGGGGCGTGAGCGCGACGCTCGGAGCAGCCTCGAAGGCCCCACCAGCCGCTCTCACCTCGATAACAATGTCTCGGCCGTAGTCGCCCAATCGATCTCGGGTCTACTCTGTGCCACCTGTTGAGCACGGAGCGCATGGGGACGCGCTGGGGTGGGGGTAGAACATGGCATCGAGGCTGCGCAGATCCGGGAGATGGCTGCCGCGTACCAGCGTGGTCATCGGCACCGCCGTACTACTGCTGGGGCTGCTTCCGGTCACGGCCGAGGCACACCGCGATGGATGCCACCGCTGGCATTCGTGTCCTTCGGACACCGGCTCGTACGTGTGTGGAGATCTGGGTTACTACACGTATTGCGGCGGGACGGACGAGAGCGGGCCCTCGGCGTCCGTGGACGTCGCCGCGCCCCGGCAGCCCAAGGTCTCCCGGCCGCACGCGGGCAAGGGCGGCCGGGTCAGCCTGACGGTCACCGCCGAGCGGGGGGCGCGGATCGACGTCGCGGAGACCGACGAGTACGGCACCGTCGATCGAACCGTCGCGAAGGCCACGGCGACCGGAAGCGCCCAGACGGTCACGTTCACTGCCTCCAGCGGCTCGCACAGGTACACCGCCACGGCCACCGACGCTGCTGGCAACACCAGTGACGAGTCCGACGACATCGCACTCGACGTCGACGCCGAGGCTCCGACCATCAGTGGCTTCTCCGTCGCGGATCCGAACGCGGCGACCGCCACCTCACGGGTCAACTTCGTCACCGAGGCGGGTGCGTCGTACGAGCTCACCGTCCCCGGCCGCAAGGAGCGGATCACCGGCACCGTGGGCAGCGACGGCGACGTCTTGGACGAAGGTCTGGTCCTCCCGAACGGCAGCTACACGGTCCGGGTGGAGGTGACCGACGAGGCGGGCAACGTCGGTCGCGCGGAGCAGAGCGTGCGCGTGGACCTCGATGGCCTCACCCCACGGATGAGCGCCGACCGGACACACGGCTCGGACCACGTACGGTTCACCGTCACCGCTCCGCCGCGCAGCAAGGGCCGGCTCACGATCGGTGCCGCAGTGGACCGCACCTTCACGACGGACAGGGACGGCCGGGCCTCGATCGACGCACGGATGGCGGACGGACGCTACCCGGCGCCGGTCGTCACGGTCGCCGACCCTTACGGACGGACCGGCCGTACGACAGGCCGGAAGCTCGTCGTCGACACCGCCGCTCCGGCACTGAAGGTCACGTCGGACAGCGATCGCGCGGCCCACGGGGATCTGTCGCTCGCCGTGACCGCCGAGGAGCGTGCCAAGGTCACGGTGACGTACGGCTCGGGCGCACACGACGGCTTCACCTCGACCGGGCACGCAGCGACCGTGACCAGGGCGCTCCCCCCGGGCACCTACCGGGTCAGGGCCACCGCCACGGACGCGTACGGCAACACCACGACCAAGCAACTCAGCGTCGCGGTGGACGACCAGCTGACCACGGGCGAGTGGCTGGTGCTGCTGGTGAAGGTGCTACTCGTCCTCGCACTGCTCGTGGCGGCCTGGTACATCCACCGCCGCACTCGACCCGCCCGCGAGGCCCGGAGGGCGAGGCTCGCGGCCGAACAGTACGAACGCCAGCTGCGAGCATGGGAGCAAGAGCGCGAGAGGTTGGTCCAACTCGCGGAATTCGCGGCGGAGTTGGGTTCAGGCGAGGGAACCCGCGATGGATGGATGGCGGACTGGGGCAAGCGGAAGCGTGGCGAGTCGGTGTGGTGGATGACCGACGCCGAGATGGCGGAGCCTGCCGCAGGTGGCCAGGACATCGCCGTGCGCGACTCCGGAACGCTGGTGGTCACCGCCCAGCGGGTGCTGTTCGTCGGCAGGAGCAGACGTGAGTGGCTCTACGCCAAGCTCCTGCGGGTCGAGCACTCGGGCCAGGACATCACGTGGATGCAGGTGACCAACCGCATCAACGTCTCCGGCGTCCGCTACCGCCGAGAGCCCGAGAAGACCCGCATCGCCATCGAGTCGGCCATCGCCGAGGCCCCGTCCGGCCAGGCCCCCGAACTCGGCGCGGGCCGCGGTGCCCTCCTGACCCGGCTGCGACGGGCCATCACGGCACACGACCGGCAACGGCCGTCCCTGCCCGAGCCGCCCGCCCTGGCACGGCAGACCGGGACGGTGACCTCGGCCGCCTGACCAGCCCTGGGGCGCGGGCCCTGCCTACCGGCCGCTGGGCGCCCTCATCGAGTGATTTCAGAGCTATTCCGCACGTCAGGCGACATAGGAAAGGCAGACTGACCTCCCCAACCCGGGAGAGACACGGCAGGAGAGCCCTCGTCATGGTCAAGGTACGGCTCGAGACCAGTCGCGAGCACATCGCTGAGTTGGCCCGGTTGCGGGACCCCGTTGGCGCTGTCGAGGTACTGGTCTGGAACGCCCTCGATGCCGATGCAGGCTGTGTCGTCGTCGTGCTGGAGCGCAACGACCTCGGAGGCGTGGAACGGATCCGCGTCGAGGACGACGGCAGCGGAATGTCAGCCGAGCAGTGCGAGGAGTACTTCGAGTCAGATCGTGCCCGCCGCACCCAGGTCGTCCAGCAGCGTGCGGGAGAACACCTCGTCGTCGGAGTTGTCGCGGAACAGCCGCTGCAGTTCTGTCAGTTCGCGCCCCGACAGGTGCGCGCCGCGGCCCAGTTTCTCCAGCGCCCCCTCCGCCTCCAGCACCTCGTACCTTCGATGTCCCCCATCGCCCTGCCGTTGAAGCCCCGTCCTCCGACCAGCGGGTCCGAGGCGACGACCGCCGCCGTCAGCGCGAGCTGGACGCCGGTGTCCGCGTCCGTCACGTCCCGCACCACCTTGTCGATCCGGTCCTGCCAGGCCCGTGCGGATTCCGCGTCGGCGTCATGCTCCCCGTCCGCGCTGACCAGGCCGCGCTCCGAGACCCGCATCCCCGCCGCCACCGCCTCCCGCCGCGCCGCCGGCAGCCGGCCCTTCAGCTCCACGAACTGGGCGTGTGCATCCCGCAGCAGGGAGGCGATCGCCCTCGCCTCCGTCTGCGCGTACTGGAACTCCTTGAGCGTGACATCGAAGCGCCCGTGCGCCGCCTCCGCGCTCATGCCCGTCCAGGCGGGCCCCACCGTGATGCCGTACACATCCCGGCGGTACGCCCTCTCCTGCTGCGCGAACTCGCCCGCCATGCCCTCCCAGCGCTCGGCGGCGGAGGTGGGCGCGGAGAGGTCGGCGCTCATGATCTCGTGGTAGGTCGGCATCCCCGACCGTGCCCCGTCAGTACCGGTCCAGCGCGGACACCTGCCGGAGCCGTGATCCGACGGCCAGGTCGCTGCCCGTCAGTACCGTGTTCGTGCTACCCAGGGAGTCCTTCTCCGCGCCCAGCCGGTCCATCAGGTTCTTCACCTGGTCGCCCCAGGTCTCGTGGGCCTTCCGCAGCGCCGCCGAGGTCTGCCAGCCGTCCCCGTCCCGCGCGCCGGACGCCTTGACCGCCGCCGCGGTCTCCTCGTCCGCCCAGTCCCCGGCCTTGCGGGGCTGCGACTCGATGTGGGACTGGATCGCGCGGGCCGCCGCCCGCTTCTCGGCGGGCGAGGACACCAGCCCCTTCGGCCCATGGCCACCAACCAGACGCGCGCCCACCGTCCACCCCTCGCCGTATCGCCGTACTACAGCCGTCGACTCTCCAGCGGACCCAGATACAGCGCCGACAGCCCTCCCGTCTCGATCACGAGCCGTTGCAGCACCACCGTGGGATCCACCATCCAGAACTTCAACCGGTGGACGCCGATCTTCGTCACGGTGTGTTTCGTCGCCGTCGCGTTGACGGTGTCCGAGCCGGCACCGATTGCGACGGCACCGCCAGGCCGACAGCGACCGCACTAAGACAACGGGCTGCCGTGCGCGGTTCGACCCACACCTCTCCCAGCTCGGAGCAGCTCAGATCACTTCAAGACCGGTCAGCCAGCCGCACGCCCGTGCAGCCGCGCTGCTTCGCCTCGTGATCGGCGAATGCCTTCAGGGCCGAGCGGGCGAAAGAGTTCGAGTAGTGCGCGACCGGGAAGGTGTCGGCGTCCCTGTCATAGAGGCGGTAGATCACGAACACCGCCTTCTGTGTGGACCGGGGGCACGTGGCGGTCGCCCATGCGTAGTCGTCGTCAGGGTGAGTGAACCCGACCGACTCGAAGTCCTTGGCGGCGGCACCGTAGTACGCGTACAGACCGTAGCCGGGCTTCTGGGCCTTCGTGACCAGATAGCAGTTGGTCTGAGGAGCGTCCGTGTCCGCCGGGTACTCCATGATCTCGGGTGTGCTGTTCTGCGGCGCCGTCGTACCGCGCAGCGCGACACAGGATCCCTGCGCCTGCCCCAGCGGCTTCGCCGTTCCGGGCTTGCCGAGAAGGGCCGTGGACACACTGGTGAGCCGCCTGCCGGCCTCCGCCTGGCACCCGTATTTCTCGGCAGCCTTCTGGGCGGTCTCGCTGGTCACTCTGCCGAGCCCGGTCAGCGCGGTGCCGTTCGACGCACCGAACAGGTCGCCGTAGGCGACCAGCGCCTTGTTCTTCTGGTTCACACAGTCGAGGGCCACCATGATCTGCCAGGTGCCGTCGTACCGGACGACGCCGGACCAGCCGTTTCCGAGCGGTGCCGCCTGCGCCCTCACTCCGTTGTAGTCCGCGTTGTACCAGACCAGGGTGTCGGAGGGGGGTCCTGCGGTGCTCCAGCGCAGGGTGATCTGCACGGCGCGTCCCGTCCCGGAGCGGGCGGTCTTCACGAAGCACTGGGCCAGGGAGCTTCCGCCGTCGTCCTGTTCGGCCCGCAGGTGCGAGGAGCCCATCGCCGATGCCAGCCCACCCTGCGCGAGCGTGCCGTCGCAGGCCTCGTCCAGCGAGCGGCCGTCGCGCCAGGAGTCGTACGCTCCGGAGCCGTACAGGGCCAGAGCCACGAGCCCCAGGACCAGAACGAATACTCCCGCGTACCAGCCTGCGTGTATGCCTCGGAGACCGGGCTTCTTCTGCGTCGCGCTCATTCTGCCGTGGCCGTTCTCTGGTAGGTGCGTCAGCGGTCGCTGCGAAGAGTGTCGAGCGTACGGTTGCGGCCCAGGTCGTACTGGTCCTGACCAGAGTGGACCAAGGACTTGGTCCAGTCACTGTCGATGCCGTGGCCGCGGCTGTCCGCCCATGCCCTGACCATGTGGTCCACGTCGTGCAGTCCGGCATCGTAGGACTCGGCGTTCTGCTGGGTGGCCTCCAGGTTCGCTTCGGCCACGTGCTCCTTGTTGGACTCGTACGACCACACGTCGAGCGTTTTCGAGGTGAGGTCTCCGACGGGGCTGAGATCGGACACGGGATTGAACATCAGCGCTGTACTGAGGGACGTGCCGAGCCCGTGGTTGAAGTCGGCGGCCCACTGCGTCTTCTTGAACCGCTCGTCGAAAATGATGTCCGACCGTATGCCGTCGTAGGCGCCCATGGCGCGTGAAGACTCGACAATACGGTTCTGGATCGTCGTCTTACTGGCGTCCTGGGGGATGCCGTCCAGAACGTGGTGCGAGTACTGCTGTTCGGCTCCGTAGAGATGGCCGAAGGCTTCCGGATCGTCCGCGACACCTCGCATGACCGCGGCCAGGCGTTGGTGCCCCACCGCCATGTGCGCCCCATCCTTGCCGCTCCAGACGTCGCCCTCGCTGTTCCAGTCGATGTCGTACTTGGAGTCGGAGGCCGCGTAGATCTCGTGCGTATCGGCCGTGTATGACGTCAGGATGTGCGCCAGGGGCGTGGAGAGGTTCTTCGGCAGGTGCTCCGCATGCTTGTCCGTGTACAAGGTGTTGATCGTGTGCTGCAGGATGCGGGCCTGCGGCTCGGTGTGCTGTCCGATCGCGTGATAGGCGCCCGGCGCGTCGCCAGTCGTGGCGGCCTCCAGGAGCGCACCGAACCCCTTGCGGGCGTCACCGTCCTCCGCCAGGACGGGTATGCCGGTCGTCGTGCCGCCGGGCGGGGTCGCGAAGTGGTCCACGACGGTGTCCCAGTCCCGCCCGTGGAGCAGGTACTCCAGGTTGTCGTTGTGGGCCGGATCCAGGTACTCGGTACTGGTCTTGGGATCGTGGGACATGATGCCGAGCACGCCGTCGAGCGGGTCGTTGGCGAACCAGCCCCGGTCCTTGCCGCTGAACTTGTCCCGTAGGGCCCAGATGGATTCGGTCGGGTTGCCGTCCTTGGACGTGTACGACTCCTCCGCGTGCCGGATGTCGTCCGCGGTGTCCTCCAGGAACTGCCCGTTGTAGCCGTGCCCCTGCTGCATCAGCGTGACGAGGCTCTGGTAGCCGCGGACCTTCTCGTCCGGGATGGGGCTGAGGCCGTCGACCTTGAACTGTTCGGTTCCGGCCTTGCGCATGTCCTCGCGGAAGTCCTTGTAGAAGTCCGAGTGCGGGTCCTGGGTCGCGGTCGCCAGCGTGGTGGCGAGACCCTTCTGGATGTCCAGGTACTGGCCGCTGTGCTGCTTGTCGTCGTGGTACGCAAGCCCGTCGAGGCTGTTGGAGAGCTGCAGCGTGCCCTTGGCACCCAGTTCGTCCAGCAGGGTCTGACTGAACGCCTTGTCGCCGGAGTTGTCGTGGAAGAGGCGCTGCAGCTCCCGGTAGTCGGCCGCCGTGGCCTTGCCGGCGTTGACGCGCTGCGCGATGTCCTTGCCCTCGTCGGCCTCGTACTTCTCGATGTCGCCCTGGGCCTTGCCGTTGAAGTCGGGGACCTTGCCGAGGCCCGTGTCGGGGCCCTTGACGACAGCGGTGAAGGCGACCTCGACGCCCGTGTCGGCGTCGCCCACGTCCTTCACGCACTGGTCGATGCGGGCCTGCCAGGAGGCGACGGCTTTGCGTACGCTCTCCTGGTAGTCGGGATCATGCGCAAGTTCCTGGCGATCTCCCTGGCTGAGCCGCTCGTGGTCGTACGAGACCACGCCCTGGTCCGACACCTTCATCCCCTTGGCAATGGCGTCGTCCCGCGCCGACTCCAGCTTCTTGCGCAGGTCCACGAACTGGGTGTGCGCATCGCGCAGGAGGGAGGCGATCGCCTTGGCCTCGGTCTGGGCGTTCATGAACTCCGTGAGCCTGATTCCGAAGCGCGCGTTGGCGGCTTGTCGACTCTCACCGGCAAAGGTCGGGCGCAGGGTGATGCCGTGCACGTCCCGCCGGTAGGCGGTCTCCTGCTTGTGGAGCTCCTTCGCCATGCCGTCCCAGCGTTCGGCGGCCGTGGTGAGCGTGGACAGGTCGGTCGTCAGGATCTCGTGGTACGTCGGCATGGGGTCCCCGTTGATTCCGATGGCGTGCGAGAGGGCGCGGCTGTCTCTGTCACTGCTCAGGTGGCAGTGAGTACGTGTCCAGCACGGACACCTTGCGCGCGCCGGCGCCCACTCCGAAATCCGTACCGCTCAGCAAGGTGTTGTTGTTCCGGAGGGCCGATTCGTCATGCACCAGCTGCTTCACCAGGTTCTGAACCTGTTCGCTCCAGGTCGTGTGGGCCTTGCTCACAGCACCGGAAGTGAGCCAGCCATGCCCGTCCTTCGCGTCGAACGCCTTCACCACCGCGCTCGTCTCGTCGTCCGCCCAGGCCCCCGCCGTCGTGGTGTGCGGCTCGATCTCGTTGTAGAGGGTATCCGCCGCGGCCTTCTTCTCGGCGGGAGAGGACGCGAGGTCGGGCCCGCCGCCACCCGTCGATCCGCCACCGCCCGGGTCGGCCGGGTACTGGTTGAGCCGCATACTCACGGCGTGTTCGCCGCTGCTTCCTGCCATGATGCCAACCCCCGTCTGCAACTCTGGCGTGTCCCCGTCACGCTAACAACTGACCTTGCGTTATCGGGGAGTTGAGCTGCAGCCTTGCCGTTTCCTTTACTGCGGGTTAGGCGATCCGTGAGGCGTACGTGACGAAGTCGGCCAGCGCTTGCTCGATGAAGACCAGAGATTCCTCTGGCGTGAGCGCCTGCGCCCGGATGATGCCATGGCGCAGATCGAGGACCCGGAGCCGGCTCGGGTTCGAGACCGGGCGGCCCGCGAAGTCATCATCGGTACGGCCAACCCCCGTCCCATCCACGAACTTCAGCACCTCGATCACACCACCCGTCCCGGGATGGTCGCGCGGACGGTCGGCATCATCTGTAGCTCCACGAACGGCAACCGGGCCACCTCCAGCATGTGTTCGAGCTGTCGGCGCAACACCATTGCGTCCCCGATCGGGCGGCGCAGCGTCACCTCTTCCTGGACGAAACTCAGCTCCGGTGCGGGCGACCGCTCGAAGACGGACTTCCGGGCCATGCGAGCAGCAACCATCCGCTCCAGGGTCGTCCGGCGAACAGGCCGGCCGCCAGGTACATTGGCCGCCAGCTCGGCCACGATGCGCTGCGCCGCGTCCAACGGGAGCCCCCAGTTCCGGAGTTGCGCCGTGAGCACAGGGCACGGAGTTTTCCTGAACGGCCAAAGCGGAGCCCTCGGAAGACTGGAGCAGGGCGTCTCGCGTATCGGCTACATTCCGTATCGATAGTGGAGTTGGATAATGCTGCCCAAGAATGAAGCGGTGGCGGCGGCCGCCGCATACCTGAAAACCTTCGCCTATCCCGACCGGGCTGATTCCGTGGTCATGCTTCCGGACACGGCAATCGAATTCATCTACGGCTGGACGGTGCGTTTCGACTTCAAGGAGCACTTGGAGACGGGTGCCCCTGCCGCGGCCCCGTTCTCTTCGGTCATCGTCGTCCCACACGACGGAACGGCTGCCCACTTCGCTCCGACCTTCCCGCCGACGGAGGAGTACATGGAGATGCGGGCTTCCGGTAAACAGAGCCTGCCCTCGGTGGTCATCCACTGCCGGGGATTCGACAGGGTCACGGTGAGGTCGCGGCGGACGATGGCGCGCGCCACCACGTCGCTGGGCCCGTGGGCCTCCACCAGCGGGTAGACGAAGGTGTAATCGGCGTGCACCCGCACCTCACCCCGCCGGGCGGCGGCGACCGTCATATGGCCACGCACCTTGACGACATCGCCGGCCAGGCGCGCCTCGTCCGGATCGAAACGGCTCACCACACCGGTGGGATCGTGCTTGCTCGTCGGCGCGGCCAGCGACCGCAGCAGCCAGGCCGTCCTTGCCGGCTGCTTCGGATCGAGCAGTGCCAGGGCCTTGTCGGGCAGCCCGCCACGCAGCACCGCCGGATCCGGGTTGGTGTCCACCAGGAACTCCTTCGTGCGGCGCAGGGCGAGCGCGACGGTCAGCACCTCCCCGGCCACACGGGCCCGGTCCGCCACCCCAGCGGACTCCAGGGCTGCGGCTCCGGCGCCCGCCTGCGCCACCGCCGTCGCCCGCCGCCCTCGGACTTCTTCTTGAGCCGCACATGGTCGTCCTGCTGACGGGGAAGCACGAGAACGGCAAGGGCGTACGGCCCCCACCGCACAAGATCACTCAACGGTAGACACCGTGCTCGCCACCACAGGCCGTGCACAGGGCGCTGTGGGGATCGTGCGGAACGCGTGACGGAATCGGTACGGGGATGAGCTCACGCTGGTGAACTCGATCTCAGCCACTCACGGACACAGCCATATCCGTCAAGGGAACCGCACCGACCGCAGTACCCGCGCCGTCTCCGCGTGCCCGGTGTAGTCCAGGAAGAGCAGCTTGGACACCGGCAGGTACCAGGCCTGGGGTGAGAAGCGGTAGCCGTTCCCACAGGAGGCGTTCCAGCGGTCGTACCAGGCCTGGTGGGTGCCCACGGCGCGCAGGCCGGACGCCACGGGCGGCGTCGACGTACCGCTGACGCCGTTGAGGGAGCCGTCCGCCAGACGCGGCTGGACGGGGCAGGGCTGCACGTCGGTGGCGGAGTACCAGCCGCCGGGCTGGCCGGCCTCGTAGGCGCGGTTCTCGTTGCCGGGGAGGTAGCCGGATTTGATGTCGAGGCCGGCGCAACCGAACATCTCGGGAAGTCCGGCCCGCTGCACGGGTTCGAGACAGGCGTCCGTGCCGTACCTGACCAGGGTCCAGCCCGGAGGCCTCTCGAACGACAGCCGGGCGAAGGTCACGCGCGGCCACACGGGGCGGGTCGGTGTCGCAGACGCGGACGGGGTGGTGCGGGCGGGCTTCGGCGAGGAGGACACCGATGCGCTGGGAGAAGGCGCCGGGGGCGGCGGAGTCGACCGGCGGGGTGTCGGGGACGCCTTGGCCGGGGTGGGGTCTGCCGCGGCATCGCTGTGCTCGGCGGGGCCGCATGCGGCGAGCGCCGCCACGGAAAGGATCGCAGCAGCCGACAGCAGGGGTCTGTGGCGCTTCGGTCTGTGGCGCTTCTTCATGGGTGGTCCAGGTCACTTCGGCGTCGTACGGGAGTGTGTCACCCGCCTGCCCGTCCGTGAATCTCCCCTGCATAACGACCTGAACAGCGAAGAGGCCCGTACGACCGAAGTCGTACGGGCCCCTCCGACAGCTACCAGGTCGAAGACCCGGGCCGGATCAGCTCAAGATCACTTGTTGATCTTGGTGACCTGGCCGGCGCCCACGGTCCGGCCACCCTCACGGATGGCGAACTTCAGGCCCTCTTCCATGGCGACGGGCTGGATGAGCTCCACCTTCATCTCGGTGTTGTCACCCGGCATGACCATCTCGGTGCCCTCGGGGAGGGTCACAACGCCGGTCACGTCCGTCGTACGGAAGTAGAACTGCGGACGGTAGTTGTTGAAGAACGGCGTGTGGCGGCCACCCTCGTCCTTGGAGAGGATGTAGGCCTGCGCCTCGAACTCGGTGTGCGGGGTGACCGAGCCCGGCTTGATGATGACCTGGCCGCGCTCGACGTCCTCGCGCTTGATGCCACGGAGCAGCAGACCGACGTTCTCACCGGCCTGGCCCTCGTCGAGCAGCTTGCGGAACATCTCGATGCCGGTGACCGTGGTGGTGGTCTTCTCGGTCTTGATGCCGATGATGTCGACGGTCTCGTTGACCTTGAGGACACCACGCTCGATACGACCGGTGACGACGGTGCCACGACCGGTGATCGTGAAGACGTCCTCGATCGGCATCAGGAACGGCTTGTCGACGTCACGCTCGGGCTCGGGGATGTTCTCGTCCACAGCCTGCATCAGGTTGAGGACGGACTGGCCCCACTCCTTGTCGCCCTCGAGGGCCTTGAGCGCGGAGACACGGACGACCGGCAGGTCGTCGCCCGGGAACTCGTACTCGGAGAGGAGCTCACGGACCTCGAGCTCGACGAGCTCCAGGATCTCCTCGTCGTCCACCATGTCGGCCTTGTTCAGGGCGACGACGATGTACGGAACGCCGACCTGACGGGCCAGGAGCACGTGCTCCTTGGTCTGCGGCATCGGGCCGTCGGTGGCGGCGACCACGAGGATGGCGCCGTCCATCTGGGCAGCACCGGTGATCATGTTCTTGATGTAGTCCGCGTGACCGGGGCAGTCGACGTGGGCGTAGTGACGGGTCTCCGTCTGGTACTCGACGTGCGCGATGGAGATGGTGATACCGCGCTGGCGCTCCTCAGGAGCCTTGTCGATCTGGTCGAACGCCGAGGCCTCGTTCAGGTCCGGGAACGCGTCGTGCAGCACCTTGGTAATGGCGGCCGTGAGGGTCGTCTTACCGTGGTCGATGTGACCGATGGTGCCGATGTTGACGTGCGGCTTAGTCCGCTCGAACTTCGCCTTCGCCACTGGGGTCCTCCTGTGGAGTGGTTCTGAACGCCTTGCTTCATCGGCGCCAGGTGATCTTTGCTGGAAAGCCCGGAACCCGGGGCAAACATCCAGGAATGCGGGTGTTTGCCCCTTGAGGCTCCGGAGTCAAGCCTAAAGCGTGTGAACGCGGTGCGTTACTCGCCCTTGGCCTTCGCGATGATCTCCTCGGCGACGTTCCGCGGAACCTCGGCGTAGGAGTCGAACTGCATGGAGTAGCTCGCACGGCCGGACGTCTTGCTGCGCAGGTCGCCGACGTAACCGAACATCTCCGAGAGGGGCACGAGGCCCTTCACGACGCGGGCACCGGCCCGCTCCTCCATGGCCTGGATCTGGCCACGGCGGGAGTTGATGTCGCCGATGACCTCACCCATGTAGTCCTCGGGCGTGGTGACCTCGACGGCCATCATCGGCTCGAGGAGCACGGGGCTGGCCTTGCGCGCGGCCTCCTTGAAGGCCTGCGAACCGGCGATCTTGAACGCGAGCTCGGAGGAGTCGACCTCGTGGTAGCCACCGTCGATGAGGATGACGCGCACGCCGGTCATCTCGTAGCCCGCGAGGATGCCGAACTGCATGGCCTCCTGAGCACCGGCGTCCACCGAAGGGATGTACTCCTTCGGGATACGGCCACCGGTCACCTTGTTCACGAACTCGTACGAGGCGTCGCCGCCCTCGATGGGCTCGATCGCGATCTGCACCTTGGCGAACTGGCCGGTACCACCAGTCTGCTTCTTGTGCGTGTAGTCGACGCGCTCGACGGCCTTGCGGATCGTCTCGCGGTACGCCACCTGCGGCTTGCCGACGTTGGCCTCGACCTTGAACTCACGGCGCATACGGTCGACCAGCACCTCGAGGTGCAGCTCGCCCATACCACCGATGATGGTCTGGCCGGTCTCCTCGTCCGAGTGGACCTGGAAGGACGGGTCCTCCTCGGCCAGGCGCTGGATCGCGACGCCCAGCTTCTCCTGGTCGCCCTTCGACTTGGGCTCGATGGCGACCTGGATGACCGGCGCCGGGAAGTCCATGGACTCCAGGATGACCGGGGCCTTGTCGTCGCACAGCGTCTCACCGGTCGTGGTCTGCTTCAGACCCATGACGGCGATGATGTCGCCGGCGCCCACCGAGTCGATCTCCTCACGCTTGTTCGCGTGCATGCGGTAGATCTTGCCGATGCGCTCCTTCTTGCCCTTGACGGAGTTCAGCACGGCGGTGCCGGACTCCAGGCGGCCCGAGTAGACCCGGACGAAGGTGAGCTTGCCGAGGTGCGGGTCGCTCATGATCTTGAACGCCAGAGCCGACAGCGGCTCCTCGTCGGACGGCTTGCGCTTGACGACCGTCTCCGGGTCCTTGACGTCGTGACCCTCGATGGCCTCGACGTCCAGGGGGGAGGGGAGGTAGCGCACGACCGCGTCGAGCAGGGGCTGAACACCCTTGTTCTTGAACGCGGTACCGCAGAACACCGGGGTGACCGTGGTGTCCTTGGACTTGCCGGACGCGATGGTGATGCGACGGATCGCGGCGTACAGCTGCTCCACGGAAGGCTCGGTGCCCTCCAGGTACAGCTCCATGATCTCTTCGTCGTTCTCGGCCACGGCCTCGAGCAGCTTGCCGCGGTACTCCTCGGCAGCCTCGGTGTGCGTGTCCGGGATGTCGACGACGTCGTACATCTCGCCCTTGGTGGCCTCGGCGGACCAGACCAGGGCCTTCATCGTCACGAGGTCGACGACGCCCTTGAAGTCGGCCTCGGCACCGATCGGGAGCTGCATCACGATCGGCTGAGCGCCCAGGCGGTCAGAGATCATGTCGACGCAGCGGTGGAACTCGGCACCGGTCCGGTCGAGCTTGTTGACGAAGCAGATACGCGGAACGCCGTAACGGTCCGCCTGACGCCACACGGTCTCGGACTGCGGCTCAACGCCGGCGACGCCGTCGAACACCGTCACAGCACCGTCGAGCACGCGCAGGGAACGCTCCACCTCGACGGTGAAGTCGACGTGGCCCGGCGTGTCGATGATGTTGATGGTGTGGTCGACGTCTTCCAGCGGCCAGTGGCAGGTGGTGGCAGCAGAGGTGATCGTGATGCCACGCTCCTGCTCCTGCTCCATCCAGTCCATGGTGGCAGCGCCGTCGTGGACCTCACCGATCTTGTACGACACACCGGTGTAGAACAGGATCCGCTCAGTGGTGGTCGTCTTGCCCGCGTCGATGTGGGCCATGATCCCGATGTTGCGGACCTTGGCCAGGTCAAGTGAAGTGGTAGCCATAAGGCTTCAGTCTTCTCTCGGTCTCGATGTGGGTAGCGACTACCAGCGGTAGTGCGCGAAGGCCTTGTTGGACTCGGCCATCTTGTGCGTGTCCTCGCGCTTCTTCACAGCGGCACCAAGGCCGTTGGAGGCGTCGAGGAGCTCGTTGAGCAGACGCTCGGTCATGGTCTTCTCGCGACGGGCGCGGGAGTAACCGACGAGCCAGCGCAGCGCGAGGGTGTTGGCGCGACCGGGCTTGACCTCGATCGGCACCTGGTACGTCGCACCACCGACACGGCGGGACTTGACCTCGAGGGTCGGCTTGATGTTCTCCAGCGCGCGCTTCAGCGTGATGATCGGGTCGTTGCCCGTCTTCTCACGCAGACCCTCCATGGCGCCGTAGACGATGCGCTCGGCGGTGGAGCGCTTGCCGTTCAGCAGCACCTTGTTGATCAGGGAGGTCACCAGAGGAGAACCGTAGACCGGGTCGATGATGACCGGGCGCTTCGGGGCGGGGCCCTTACGAGGCATTCTTACTTCTCCTTCTTGGCGCCGTAGCGGCTGCGGGCCTGCTTGCGGTTCTTGACACCCTGGGTGTCGAGCGAACCACGGATGATCTTGTAGCGAACACCCGGCAGGTCCTTCACACGGCCGCCGCGCACGAGCACGATGGAGTGCTCCTGCAGGTTGTGTCCCTCACCCGGAATGTAAGCGGTGACCTCGATCCCGCTGGTCAGACGCACACGCGCGACCTTACGCAGGGCCGAGTTCGGCTTCTTCGGGGTGGTCGTGAACACACGCGTGCAGACGCCACGACGCTGAGGAGAGCCCTCAAGTGCGGGCGTCTTGTTCTTCTCGACCTTGTCCTGCCGGCCCTTGCGGACCAGCTGCTGGATCGTAGGCACTACTTCTCCGGTTTCTGTGTGCCGATAGGTAAAGCTAACCTGGAACGTCGCCGACCCACGCGGTCGGGTGTGTCGAATCTCGCGGACCTTTGCCGCAAGGCGAAAAGGGCGCAGATTACGGTGGCCGGTGTCGGCTCGCCATGCGGTTGAAGGCACGCACGAGAGCCAGGGCACACCCCAGGCACAAGGTCTGAGCGTACCTACCTCATTCGCTGTGGTCAAAACAAATGGAGTCCGGCGGCCCCGAGCTGCGGGCGATGTCAAGCCGCTGTACCCTACGTGATCTTCGAATCGGCGATCGACGCATGTCAGGACGACCGGTTCGCGGGGAACGGTCAGCCGGGCGGAGGGTCTCCGCGTGCGGGCCCGACGGCGCGCGAACAGACTGAGACCCATGACCGCGCCGCAGGAGCCGCCGGCCGGCCCCCAGCCCCCGCCCGGGCGCTCTCCCGTGTCGACGTTCGTGGAGAAGGCGGCGCTCGTCGCGGCACCGGGGACCATCGCACTCGCTCTGCTCTACTACTTCGGCAGCATCTACATCAGGGAGTATTACTCCACCCTCGGCGTGGTGCCCGAGGACCTCGGGATGTCCATCCAGAACGTCATGGCCACCAGCACGAGCGCGATCTTCCTTCCGCTGTGCGTCCTGCTGGCCGGCGGGCTGATCATGTTCCTGGTGTTCGGCTGGCTGGAACAGGCGCTGGCCGGGCCGGAGCATGCCGTGCGTCGCCGTGCGGCGATCATCCTGCTGCTCGCCGTCGGCATCGCCATGGTGTTCCTGGGCCTCCCGGCTCTCGTGGCGGACCCGGTGGTCCCTTTCCCGGCGGGCTGGCCACGCGTGTTCATGCCGGCCGTGCTGGTGGCCGTGGGGTCCACGCTGGCCGTCTGCGCGGTCCATCTGCGGCTCAACCAGAGCACCGGCCTACGGGCCCGGCGACGGGCCCCTGACGGCGACCGGGTGTGGCTGGCGATCGGCGCGCTGCTCATCGGGCTCCTGACGGTGAGCCTGTTCTTCGACATGGCGCAGTACGCGGCGGTCGTCGGCCACAGCAACGCCAAGCTGGACGCGAAGCAGGGGTACAAGCGGCTGCCGGCCGTGGTGATCCATTCCCGGGTGCCCCTCACCCACAACGCGAGGGACATCGAGTTCAAGGACCACGGCAGCGCGAACGGGCCGTACCGGTACGAGTACCGGGGCTTCCGCCTCCTGGCGAAGGCACCGGCACGCTTCTATCTGATCTCCCACACCGCGCACTACAGGGACGGTGTGGTGGTGCTGCCCGACGACGGCACCGCCTGGCTGGAGATCCGCGCCTCCGGGAGAACGCCGGGCGCTACGTCTGCAGCTCCGGCGTCTCGTCCTCGGGCGGGGTCTCCGGCTCGGTGGTGACGGGCTCGGACGTCGTGGGACCCGGGGTGGTCGGACCCGTGTCCGAGGTCGAGGCCTCGTCCGCCTCGCCGTGGATGGGGGCGGTGACGGTGGAACCGTCGGCCATCGTGAGGGTCAACTCCCCCTCGTACGGCCCCGGTTCCGTCGGCGTGTACCGGAAGGTCACCGTGCAGCCGTCCGCCGGCACCTCGCCCTGACACCCCTCGGCGATCTCGACCTCTTCACCGTTGATCTCGCCCCTGACATCCTGCAGGGGCGGGGGCGGCCGCTCCTGCGACACCGTGATCTCCACCTCCCCTTGGACCGGCTCACCCACCTGCGTCCTCGACAGCTTGATGTCCGACGCCGTGGACTCCTCGTTGTCACCGTCCAGGAAGACGTCCGCGTCCGACTCGGCCGGGTTCGAGGTCGTCACGGTCTCGTCCGGGGTCGGCGTCTCGGACCCGTTCTCCTCCGTGTCGGTGGACTCGGTCTCGATGGGCACCGGCGGCGTCGGCCCGCCGCCCCCGCAGGCAGCCGTCGTCGCCAGCGCGGCCAGCGCCGCCGCCACGACAAGACGCCGGGCAGTCGCTGAAGTCATGACGTCGCCACCTACGCCTCCGCTCGGCCGGGTTCGGCACAACCTCGCACACCGGCCGGCCGGGAAGCGTGGACGGACGTAGCCGACACGGAGCGATCACTCGAACGAAAGACCCGAACAACGCCGAAGGGCGGTCACCCCACGGGGTGACCGCCCTTCAGTTCAAGCTGCTCGCTTACTGGTTGTACGGACCGTAGTCGTAGTCCTCCAGCGGAACGGCCTGGCCGGAGCCGGTGCCGAACGGCGAGTAGTCGATGTCGTCGTAGCCGACGGCCGAGTACATCGCGGCCTTGGCCTCCTCGGTCGGCTCGACCCGGATGTTGCGGTAGCGGGACAGACCCGTACCGGCCGGGATGAGCTTACCGATGATGACGTTCTCCTTGAGGCCGATGAGGCTGTCGGACTTGGCGTTGATCGCCGCGTCCGTCAGAACTCGGGTCGTCTCCTGGAAGGAGGCGGCCGACAGCCAGGACTCCGTCGCCAGCGAGGCCTTGGTGATACCCATCAGCTGCGGACGACCGGAGGCCGGGTGACCGCCCTCCTGGACCACACGACGGTTCTCGGTCTCGAACTTCGAGCGCTCGACCAGCTCACCGGGCAGCAGCTCGGCGTCGCCGGACTCGATGATCGTCACGCGGCGGAGCATCTGCCGGATGATGATCTCGATGTGCTTGTCGTGGATCGACACACCCTGCGAGTTGTAGACCTTCTGGACCTCGCCGACCAGGTGGACCTGGACGGCACGCTGACCCAGGATGCGCAGCACGTCGTGCGGGTTGGTGGCACCCACGGTGAGCTGCTGGCCCACCTCGACGTGGTCGCCCTCGCGGACCAGGACCTTGGCACGCTTCGAGATCGGGAACGCCGTCTCGTCGCTGCCGTCGTCCGGGGTGACGACGATCTTCTTGGTCTTCTCGGTCTCCTCGATCCGGATGCGGCCGGAGGCCTCGGAGATCGGGGCGACACCCTTCGGGGTACGGGCCTCGAAGAGCTCGACGACACGGGGCAGACCCTGGGTGATGTCGTCACCGGCCACACCACCGGTGTGGAAGGTACGCATCGTCAGCTGGGTACCGGGCTCACCGATGGACTGGGCGGCGATGATGCCGACCGCCTCACCGATGTCGACCAGCTTGCCGGTGGCCAGCGAACGGCCGTAGCACATCGCGCAGGTACCGACGGCGGACTCGCAGGTCAGGACCGAGCGGGTCTTGACCTCCTCGACGCCACGGCCGACCAGCTCCTCGATGAGGACGTCGCCCAGGTCGGTGCCGGCCGGGGCCAGCACCTGGCCGTCGACCACGATGTCCTCGGCGAGGCAGCGCGCGTACACGGACGTCTCGACGTTCTCCGTCTTGCGCAGCGTGCCGTCTGCCGCGCGGTCCGCGATCCGGAGCTTGAGACCGCGCTCGGTGCCGCAGTCCTCCTCGCGGATGATGACGTCCTGCGAGACGTCCACCAGACGACGGGTCAGGTAACCCGAGTCGGCGGTACGCAGGGCGGTGTCCGCCAGACCCTTACGGGCACCGTGCGTGGAGATGAAGTACTCCAGCACGGAGAGGCCCTCACGGAAGGACGCCTTGATCGGACGCGGGATGGTCTCGTTCTTCGCGTTCGACACCAGACCACGCATACCGGCGATCTGCCGCATCTGCATCATGTTTCCTCGGGCACCCGAGTCAACCATCATGAAGATGGGGTTCGTCTTGGGGAAGTTCTCGTTCATCGCCTCGGCGACCTCGTTGGTCGCCTTGGTCCAGATCGCGATGAGTTCCTGAGTGCGCTCTTCCTTGGTGATCAGACCGCGCTCGTACTGCTTCTGGACCTTCTCGTCCTGCGCCTCGTAGCCCGCGACGATCGCCTTCTTCGCCTCGGGGACGACGACGTCGGAGATGGCCACGGTGACACCGGAGCGGGTGCCCCAGTAGAAGCCGGCCGCCTTCAGGTTGTCGAGCGTCGCCGCCACGATGACCTTGGGGTAGCGCTCCGCGAGGTCGTTGACGATCTCGCCGAGCTGCTTCTTGCCCACCGAGTAGTCGACGAACGGGTAGTCCTCGGGCAGCAGCTCGTTGAAGAGCGCACGGCCCAGGGTCGTCCGCAGACGGAAGGTGTCACCCGGCTGCCACTCGGGCTCGCCCTCCTCGCGCACCGGCGGGGTCCAGCCGCGCGGCGGGATGGTGCCCACCGGGAAGCGGATGTCGACCGCGGACTGGAGCGCCAGCTCGCCGGCGTCGAACGCCATGGTCGCCTCGGCGGTGGAACCGAACGCCCGACCCTCGCCCTTGGTGTCCCGCAGCTCGCCGTCGGTGGTGAGGAAGAACAGACCGAGGACCATGTCCTGGGTCGGCATCGTCACCGGACGGCCGTCGGCCGGCTTGAGGATGTTGTTCGAGGACAGCATCAGGATGCGGGCCTCGGCCTGCGCCTCCGCGGACAGCGGCAGGTGCACGGCCATCTGGTCACCGTCGAAGTCCGCGTTGAACGCGGTGCAGACGAGCGGGTGGATCTGGATGGCCTTGCCCTCGACCAGCTGCGGCTCGAAGGCCTGGATGCCGAGGCGGTGCAGGGTGGGAGCACGGTTCAGCAGCACCGGGTGCTCGGCGATGACCTCTTCGAGGACGTCGTACACGACGGTGCGGCCGCGCTCCACCATGCGCTTGGCGCTCTTGATGTTCTGCGCGTGGTTCAGGTCGACCAGGCGCTTCATCACGAACGGCTTGAACAGCTCCAGCGCCATGGCCTTGGGCAGACCACACTGGTGCAGCTTCAGCTGCGGGCCGACGACGATGACGGAACGCGCCGAGTAGTCGACTCGCTTACCGAGCAGGTTCTGACGGAATCGACCCTGCTTACCCTTCAGCATGTCGCTGAGGGACTTCAGCGGACGGTTGCCGGGGCCCGTGACCGGGCGACCACGACGGCCGTTGTCGAAGAGCGCGTCGACGGCCTCCTGGAGCATGCGCTTCTCGTTGTTCACGATGATCTCGGGCGCACCGAGGTCGAGGAGGCGCTTCAGGCGGTTGTTGCGGTTGATCACACGGCGGTACAGGTCGTTCAGGTCGGAGGTCGCGAAGCGGCCACCGTCCAGCTGCACCATCGGACGCAGGTCCGGCGGGATGACCGGCACGCAGTCGAGCACCATGCCCTTGGGGCTGTTGCTGGTCTGCAGGAACGCGGAGACGACCTTGAGGCGCTTGAGCGCACGGGTCTTCTTCTGGCCCTTGCCGGTACGGATGATCTCGCGGAGACGCTCGGCCTCCTCCTCGAGGTCGAAGGACTCCAGGCGCTTCTGCAGCGCCGCGGCACCCATCGAGCCGTCGAAGTACGTGCCGAAGCGGTCACGCAGCTCGCGGTAGAGCAGCTCGTCGCCCTCGAGGTCCTGGACCTTGAGGTTCTTGAACCGGTTCCACACCTCGTCGAGACGGTCGATCTCGCGCTGCGCACGGTCGCGCAGCTGCTTCATCTCGCGCTCGGCACCCTCGCGCACCTTGCGGCGCACGTCGGCCTTGGCACCCTCGGCCTCCAGCTCGGCCAGGTCGGCCTCGAGCTTCTTGGCGCGGGCCTCCAGGTCGGAGTCGCGACGGTTCTCGATCTGCTGGCGCTCGACCGAGACGTGCGCCTCCAGGGAGGGCAGGTCGCGGGTGCGGCGCTCCTCGTCGACGTACGTGATCATATACGCCGCGAAGTAGATGACCTTCTCGAGGTCCTTGGGCGCCAGGTCCAGCAGGTAGCCGAGGCGCGAAGGAACACCCTTGAAGTACCAGATGTGCGTGACGGGCGCGGCCAGCTCGATGTGGCCCATCCGCTCACGGCGCACCTTGGCGCGCGTGACCTCGACGCCACAGCGCTCGCAGATGATGCCCTTGAAGCGGACGCGCTTGTACTTGCCGCAGTAGCACTCCCAGTCCCGGGTCGGACCGAAGATCTTCTCGCAGAAGAGTCCGTCCTTTTCGGGCTTGAGGGTGCGGTAGTTGATGGTCTCGGGCTTCTTGACCTCGCCGTGGCTCCACTGACGGATGTCGTCCGCGGTGGCCAGGCCGATCCGGAGCTCGTCGAAGAAGTTGACGTCGAGCACTATGCGTCAATCCCTCTCAGGGTCGTAAGTCTGTGGTCTGAAACGGGGGCCTGGGGGTCGGCGGGGCCCTGTGGGTAAGGGCCCCGCCGGACTCCCGTCAGACCTCTTCGACGCTGCTCGGCTCGCGCCGGGACAGGTCGATACCGAGCTCCTCCGCAGCGCGGAAGACGTCCTCGTCGGTGTCACGCATCTCGATGGACATACCGTCGCTGGACAGCACCTCCACGTTCAGGCAGAGCGACTGCATCTCCTTGATGAGCACCTTGAAGGACTCGGGGATGCCGGGCTCGGGGATGTTCTCGCCCTTGACGATGGCCTCGTAGACCTTCACGCGGCCGGTGACGTCGTCGGACTTGATGGTCAGCAGCTCCTGGAGGGCGTACGCGGCGCCGTAGGCCTCGAGGGCCCACACCTCCATCTCGCCGAAGCGCTGGCCACCGAACTGGGCCTTACCACCCAGCGGCTGCTGGGTGATCATCGAGTACGGCCCGGTCGAACGGGCGTGCAGCTTGTCGTCGACCAGGTGGTGCAGCTTCAGGATGTACATGTAGCCGACCGAGATCGGGTCCGGGAACGGCTCACCGCTACGGCCGTCGAACAGCCGCGCCTTGCCGGACGGGAGCACCATGCGCTCGCCGTCGCGGTTCGGGATGGTGTGCTGCAGCAGACCCGCCAGCTCGTCCTCACGGGCACCGTCGAACACCGGGGTGGCGACGTTGGTGCCGGGGGCGACCTGGTCGGCGCCGATGGCCTGCAGACGCTGCGCCCACTCGTCCGCGAGGCCGGAGACGTCCCAGCCGCGGCTGGCGAGCCAGCCGAGGTGGATCTCCAGGACCTGTCCCGGGTTCATTCGGGACGGGACACCCAGCGGGTTGAGGATGATGTCGACCGGGGTGCCGTCCTCCAGGAACGGCATGTCCTCGATCGGGTTGATCTTGGAGATGACACCCTTGTTGCCGTGGCGGCCGGCGAGCTTGTCACCGTCGGTGATCTTGCGCTTCTGCGCGACGTAGACGCGGACCAGCTGGTTCACGCCCGGCGGCAGCTCGTCGCCCTCCTCGCGGTCGAAGACGCGCACGCCGATGACCTTGCCGGTCTCACCGTGCGGCACCTTCAGCGAGGTGTCACGGACCTCACGGGCCTTCTCACCGAAGATCGCGCGCAGCAGGCGCTCCTCGGGGGTCAGCTCGGTCTCACCCTTCGGGGTCACCTTGCCGACGAGGATGTCACCGGCGATGACCTCGGCACCGATGCGGATGATGCCGCGCTCGTCGAGGTCGGCGAGGACCTCCTCGGAGACGTTCGGGATGTCCCGGGTGATCTCCTCGGGGCCGAGCTTGGTGTCACGGGCGTCGACCTCGTGCTCCTCGATGTGGATCGAGGAGAGGACGTCGTCCTGCACGAGGCGCTGCGACAGGATGATCGCGTCCTCGTAGTTGTGACCCTCCCACGGCATGAACGCCACGAGCAGGTTCTTGCCGAGGGCCATCTCACCGTTCTCGGTGGCCGGACCGTCGGCGAGGACCTGGCCCTCGATGATCCGGTCGCCCTCGTTGACGACGACCTTCTGGTTGACCGAGGTGCCCTGGTTGGAGCGGGCGAACTTGTGCAGGCGGTACGTGATGTACGTGCCGTCGTCGTTGGCCGTGGTGATGTAGTCCGCGGAGACCTCCTGGACCACACCCGCCTTCTCGGCCTTGACCACGTCGCCGGCGTCGACGGCGGAGCGGTACTCCATGCCGGTACCGACGAGCGGGGCCTCCGACTTGATGAGCGGAACGGCCTGACGCATCATGTTCGCGCCCATGAGGGCACGGTTGGCGTCGTCGTGCTCGAGGAAGGGGATCATGGCGGTCGCGACCGACACCATCTGGCGCGGCGAGACGTCCATGTAGTCGACGTCCTCGGGGCTGACGTAGTCGACCTCACCGCCACGGCGGCGGACCAGGACACGCGCCTCGACGAACCGGAGGTCGTCGTTCAGCGTGGCGTTGGCCTGCGCGATGACGAAGCGGTCCTCCTCGTCGGCGGTCAGGTAGTCGACCTCGTCGGTGACCTGGCCGTTGTTCACCTTGCGGTACGGGGTCTCGACGAAACCGAACGCGTTGACCCGGCCGTAGGAGGCGAGCGAGCCGATCAGACCGATGTTCGGGCCTTCAGGGGTCTCGATCGGGCACATGCGGCCGTAGTGCGACGGGTGCACGTCACGGACCTCGAAGCCGGCCCGCTCACGGGAGAGACCACCCGGGCCAAGAGCCGACAGACGGCGCTTGTGGGTGAGACCCGACAGCGGGTTGTTCTGGTCCATGAACTGGGACAGCTGGCTGGTGCCGAAGAACTCCTTGATGGAGGCGACGACCGGCCGGATGTTGATCAGGGTCTGCGGCGTGATCGCCTCGACGTCCTGGGTGGTCATGCGCTCGCGCACGACACGCTCCATACGGGCGAGACCCGTACGGACCTGGTTCTGGATCAGCTCGCCGACGCTGCGCAGACGACGGTTGCCGAAGTGGTCGATGTCGTCCGTCTCGACGACGATCGTGTCGCCGTTGTCACCGGTGGTCTCGGTCTCGCCGGCGTGCAGCTGCACCAGGTACTTGATCGTCGAGATGATGTCCTCGACGGTCAGGATGCCCGCGTCGAGCGGAGCGTCCGCGCCCAGCTTCTTGTTGACCTTGTAGCGGCCGACCTTGGCGAGGTCGTAGCGCTTCGGGTTGAAGTAGAGGTTCTCGAGCAGCGTCTGCGCGGCCTCACGCGTGGGGGGCTCGCCCGGACGCAGCTTGCGGTAGATGTCGAGCAGCGCGTCGTCCTGGCCCTGGGTGTGGTCCTTCTCCAGGGTGGCGCGCATCGACTCGTAGTCGCCGAACTCCTCGAGGATCTGCTCGGTCGTCCAGCCGAGCGCCTTGAGCAGCACGGTGACCGACTGCTTGCGCTTGCGGTCGATGCGGACACCGACCATGTCGCGCTTGTCGATCTCCATCTCCAGCCAGGCACCCCGGGACGGGATGATCTTGGCGGAGAAGATGTCCTTGTCGGACGTCTTGTCGATGCTGGAGTCGAAGTAGACACCGGGGGAACGGACCAGCTGAGACACCACGACACGCTCGGTGCCGTTGATGACGAAGGTGCCCTTGTTCGTCATGAGCGGGAAGTCGCCCATGAAGACGGTCTGGGACTTGATCTCGCCGGTCTCGTTGTTGGTGAACTCGGCGGTGACGAAGAGCGGAGCCGCGTACGTGAAGTCGCGCTCCTTGCACTCGTCGATGGAGTTCTTCGGCGGCTCGAAGCGGTGGTCCCGGAACGTCAGGGACATCGACCCGGAGAAGTCCTCGATCGGGGAGATCTCCTCGAAGATCTCCTCCAGACCGGACTTGGTGGGGACGTCCTGACCGTTCTCAAGAGCCTCCTCGACCCGACTCTGCCAGGCGGTGTTGCCGAGCAGCCAGTCGAAGCTCTCGGTCTGCAGCGCGAGCAGGTTCGGAACCTCAAGAGGCTCCTTGATCTTTGCAAAGGAGATGCGCAGCGGGGCGGTGCTGGCGCCGTTGTTCGTATTCGCGGTCGAGGCGTTGCGCGAGGCGGCCAAGAGGGGGTCCTTCCGAGGGCTCGGACTCACTACGCGCGTGCCGGTCCCTCTCCGTACACAGAGACAGAAACCCCAGGTCAAGGGAGCTTCGGTCATCGATGCTGGAGTGAGGGCAGACCCCTGGTGACGGGCAGGGGACAGCTAACAGGCAGCGCAAAGGGTCAGTGTAGCCACTTGGCACACTGATGTCCAGTGCGGGTTTTTCGAGACCCTCGTTGTGCTCAACACCCTTGTCAACGCCCTCGGCATGCTGCCCTCAACGCACGTTGATACTGCCCTCTTCGTCGTCGATCCATGCCTCGGATTCGGATCCTTGTGACGACGCGTCCTGAGAATTGCGCGCTGCGTGCGGTTCGTCAAGGCCCCCCAGCCCAAACGGGACCGTCCGGAGACACGACGAAGATCACCATACCCGCCGCCACCACGGGTGCAAGGCAACCGAGGCCGGACCCCCGGATACACCGAAGAGCGACCACCCGGATGGATGATCGCTCTTCGGTGCGTTCGCGTTACAGCCCTAGGAGGCCGTACTCAGCGCGCGGAGAGAGTCGCGGGGACTCCGAGAGGTCTTACTTGACCTCGACGGAGGCGCCGGCGCCCTTGAGGGACTCGGCGGCCTTCTCGGCGGCGTCCTTGGCGACCTTCTCGAGGACGGGCTTCGGGGCACCGTCGACGAGGTCCTTGGCCTCCTTCAGACCCAGCGAGGTCAGCTCACGCACGACCTTGATGACCTGGATCTTCTTGTCGCCGGCGCCGGTGAGGATGACGTCGAACTCGTCCTTCTCCTCAGCAGCCTCGACCGGGGCGCCGGGGACGGCGGGGCCCGCAACGGCGACCGCGGCGGCGGCGGTGACGTCGAACTTCTCCTCGAAGGCCTTCACGAACTCGGAGAGCTCGATGAGGGTCATCTCCTCGAACTGGGCGAGCAGGTCTTCCTGGCTGAGCTTCGCCATGATGGGCGATCCTTCCACTAAATCGGCGGGTGCCGGGTGTACTGGGTAAGGCGGGCGTACGTCGGGCCCGCATCGACCCTCACCTCATGCGGCGAGGATCAGAAAGCGAGCCGAGTTACTCGGCACCGCCCTGCTCGTCCTGCTTGGCACGAAGCGCGTCCACGGTGCGGACGAGCTTCGAGGGAAGCGCCTGGAAGAGCTGAGCAGTCTGCGACTGCTTGCCCTTGAAGGCACCCGCCAGCTTGGAGAGCAGAACCTCGCGGGACTCGAGGTCCGCAAGCTTCTTGATCTCATCGGCGGACAGCGCCTTACCCTCAAGGACACCGCCCTTGATGATGAGATTCGGGTTGTCCTTGGCGAAGTCACGCAGACCCTTCGCCGACTCCACCGGGTCACCGGTGACGAAGGCGACGGCCGTCGGACCAGCGAAGAGCTGGTCGTCCAGCGTGATCCCGGCCTCGTTGGCCGCAATCTTGGTCAGCGTGTTCTTCACCACGGCGTACTGGGCGTTCTCACCGAGCGACCGGCGCAGCGTCTTGAGCTGCGCCACGGTGAGACCGCGGTACTCGGTCAGCACGGCGGCGTTGGAGCTGCGGAACTTGTCCGTCAGCTCGGCAACCGCGGCAGCCTTGTCGGGCCTCGCCATAGAGCCTCGGCCTCCTTCCGGGTGATTCGGACCGCGCGGACCCGAAGGAGGACTGGGTAAAACAAACGCCCCGGCGCAGGCGCTCGGGGCGGACTCGACCGGCCGCACACGCATGAGCGCGTATGCTCCGGGAGTTCTTCCACGTCACCTGCGCGGGTCGCCCACTTTGCAGCGGATCCTTCGGCCACCGCACCCTCGTTAGAGCGCGCGGCAACGACCAGCGGTCTTTGGCTTCGGTAGGAGAGTACGGGACCGGGGCGGTGTCGAGCAAATCGGGCCCTACGGGGCCGCCCCGGTCCTTCTGGGTGCAGGCCTCAGGAGGCGGTGCTGGTGCTGCTGCCCGACACGGTCCCGGGGCCGCCGGCCTTCATCAGCTCCGTGAAGTCCTTGGTGTCGGCGGCCGGGGGCGCCTCGGCGGCGACCTTCACGCCGTAGTCGGTGTAGTAGGCCGTGCTGGTCATGGTGCCGGTCGCCATGTCCGCCTTCTCGATCTTCTTGACCAGCAGGTCCTGGCCGTCGACCCAGATGTCGATGGTCTCGGTGGTGACGCCCGCCTGGCTGAGCTGCTTCTTCAGGCCGGCCAGCTGGTCGGCGGTGAGGTTGCTGTTCTTGCCGGCGAGGTCGGCGACGTCGACCGTGCCCGAGTAGTGCGTGGCGTCGACGCCGGAGACCTTCTCCTGGCCGACCTTCTTCACGTCACCGGAGGCCAGCAGCAGCTTCACCGACTGGTTCGGCGTGGTGTTCTGCATCTGGTCCTTGAGGTACGCGCCGGAGCCGCCGCCGAGCTTGGCGAGGTCGTCGTACGCGTACTTGATCCAGTGCTTGCCGCCGAACTGCGCGGCGAACTTCTCGCTCATCTTCGCGTAGTAGGCGTCGGGCAGATAGCGGGCCTGCATCGACGTGGTGCCGGCCTTGCGCATCGCTTCGGCCATCTTGCCGCCGGTGTACGTGATGGTGAGGTTGCCCTTGAGGCCGTTGCCCCAGGCGAGGGCGCCGTCGGCCGTCATCGACATGGTGTCGCCGAGGGTCGTGCTGGAGCGCACCTTGGCCGACTCGGCCTTGTCCGTGGACTTCTCGGCGGAGAGCAGGGCGGCGAGGGGGCTGACATGCGTGACGCTCTTGCCGACCGTCTTGTCGCTCCCGGATTGCGAGCCGCAGGCGGCCACACCGGTCAGCGCGGTCACCACTGCGACGGAAAGGGTCACCCGGCGTACGGTCGTGCTCTTCATGTAGTCCCACCCCTATGCGAGTCCTGTGCCTGCAACGTAACCCAGGCCACTGACAGTCGTACGAAAAGTCGCACAAAGAAAGGACGGGCCCCGAACCTTTCAGGTTCCAGGGCCCGCCCTCTGCTTACGCGTACCTGACGCGGCTACCGGGGTGAGCGCGGGGCTCAGACGGCGGCCGGGTCCTCCTCGACGAGGAGGTTGCGGGTGCGGTTCGAGTCGACCGGAATGCCGGGGCCCATCGTGGTGCTGATGGCGGCCTTCTTGATGTAGCGACCCTTGGCGGCGGACGGCTTGAGACGGGTGATCTCCTCGAGCGCCGCGGCGTAGTTCTCCACCAGCTGGGTGTCCTCGAAGGACGTCTTGCCGATGATGAAGTGCAGGTTCGAGTGCTTGTCGACGCGGAACTCGATCTTGCCGCCCTTGATCTCGGTGACGGCCTTGGCCACGTCGGGGGTGACGGTGCCGGTCTTCGGGTTCGGCATCAGACCACGCGGACCGAGCACGCGGCCGAGGCGGCCGACCTTGCCCATGAGGTCCGGGGTGGCGACGACGGAGTCGAAGTCCAGGCGGCCCTTCGAGACCTCGTCGATCAGCTCGTCGGCGCCGACGATGTCGGCGCCCGCGGCACGCGCGGCCTCGGCACGGTCACCGGTCGCGAAGACCAGGACCCGGGCGGTCTTACCGGTGCCGTGCGGGAGGTTCACGGTGCCACGGACCATCTGGTCGGCCTTACGCGGGTCGACACCCAGACGGAAGGCGACCTCGACGGTGCCGTCGAACTTGGTCGTGGAGGTCTCCTTGGCGAGACGGACGGCCTCGAGCGGGGCGTACAGCTTCTCCCGGTCGACCTTGGCGTCCGCAGCGCGGAGAGCCTTGCTGCGCTTGCTCACAACTGCTCCTGTGTGTTCTGAGAGGAGTCGTGGTGTACGGGCCGAGCAGGCCCTACCACGGTGGTTCTACGAAGGTGGGCTTCAGCCCTCGACCGTGATGCCCATGGAGCGGGCGGTGCCAGCGATGATCTTGGACGCGGCGTCCAGGTCGTTGGCGTTCAGGTCGGGAAGCTTGGTCTGGGCGATCTCGCGGACCTGCGCCTCGGTGATCTTGGCGACCTTGGTCTTGTGCGGCTCGCCGGAGCCCTTCTCGACACCAGCGGCCTTGAGGATCATCTTCGCGGCCGGCGGGGTCTTGGTGACGAAGGTGAAGGAGCGGTCCTCGTAGACCGTGATCTCCACCGGGATCACCCAGCCACGCTGCGACTCGGTCGCGGCGTTGTAGGCCTTGCAGAACTCCATGATGTTGACGCCGTGCTGGCCGAGCGCGGGGCCGACCGGCGGGGCCGGGTTCGCCGCACCGGCGTTGATCTGGAGCTTGATGAGCCCCGTGACCTTCTTCTTCTTGGGAGGCATAGCTCTCCGGGTCCTTTCGATTCGGGTCCTGCCGGCATCCGGGGGCCACCCGGACGCAGGCATACCGCACAACGATAACGGGTATGGATGTGCGGCCAAAAACCGTGCAGGTCAGACTGTCCCCCGCAAGCGGGGGTACCCCCCAGCGAGAGCCTGCCTGACCTGCGCGGAAGCAATTGCTCCAGAAGGAACTAGTTCTTCTGGATCTGGTCGAAGGAGAGCTCGACCGGCGTCTCGCGGCCGAAGATCTCCACCAGGCCCTTGACCTTCTTCGAGTCGGGGTTGATCTCGTTGATGGTCGCCTGGAGCGTGGCGAACGGGCCGTCGGTGACGGTGACCGAGTCGCCGACCTCGAAGTCCAGCACCTGGACCTCGACCTTGCGCTGCGGGGCGGGCTTGCCCTCGGCCTCGGCGGCCTCGCGGGCGGCCTTCTCCTCCGCCTCCGGGGCGAGCATCTTGACGATCTCGTCCAGGGTCAGCGGGTAGGGGTCGTAGGCGTTGCCCACGAAGCCGGTGACGCCGGGGGTGTTGCGGACGACGCCCCAGGACTCGTTGGTCAGGTCCATGCGGACCAGGACGTAACCCGGCAGCTTGTTCTGCTTGATCGTCTTGCGGTCGCCGTTCTTGATCTGGACGACCTCTTCCTGCGGCACCTCGGCCTGGAAGATGTAGTCCTCGACGTTCAGCGAGACGGCACGCTGCTCCAGGTTCGTCTTCACGCGGTTCTCGTAGCCGGCGTACGTGTGGATGACGTACCACTCGCCGGGCAGGGACCGCAGCTCCGCGCGCAGAGCCTCGACCGGGTCGACCGGGGCGGCGGCCTCCGCCTCGACCTCTTCCTCGGTCTCGACCGTTTCCTCGGCCTCGTCCTCGTCCTCGACGTGCACAGCGGCCTCCTCGGCCGGCTCGCCCGCCTCGGCCTCGGCAGCCTCGAACTCGTCCTGCTCGTCCGCGCCCTCGACGATGTCGAGCTCGTCGTCCACCGTCTCGTCCGGCTCGATGGCGTCGTTCAGGTTCGGGTCAGACACGATGGCTGCTTCTTCCTGGATACATAGGGGTAGAACATGCGAAAACGGGCGCCGGTACCACGGCGCCCTTCGCTCTTGGCTCAGCCGAAGACGTACTTGGCCGCGTGGTTGAGCCCATAGTCAATCACGGTCACCAGGGCGATCATGATGGTGACGAAGAAGATCACCACGGTGGTGTACGACGTCAGCTGATTGCGCGTCGGCCAGACGACCTTGCGGAGTTCCGCGATGACCTGTCGGTAGAAGATGGCGAGGCGCTTCAGCGGGCCCTTCTTGGCGCGCTTACCACCCTTGCGGGCCTTCTTCTTGGTCTCCAGCGCCTCGTCCTGGGCATCAGGCGTGTCGATGGAGCCCACGGCGTCCGTCATTCGTCCTCACCTGATTCCGGGTCGTGGCCGTGCCGCGCCCGGTCTGAGCCGCACGGCGGTGCATCGCTGTACGTACATGTGCACACATCTTTGCGGTGTGTGTAGCAGGGCCGGAGGGACTTGAACCCCCAACCGCCGGTTTTGGAGACCGGTGCTCTACCAATTGAGCTACGACCCTTTGCGTGTCCCCCAACGTACCGCATCCGGACGGGTGCTCGGTGTGCACCGGTTGCGGAGCGGCTGCTGAAGGCCAACGAGGTGAGAGTGTACGTGGTCCGCGGCCCGGCGTCGAACAGAAAGTGCCTGTCCGGAGTCACCGGACCGAAGATCGTCCTGGCCGGGGGCCGGATTCGGATCCCTGTTCATGTCTCGACCCCTTGCTGTTCAGTCCGTGAAACCCGCGTGCCGGGGTCGTTTCCGGTCTGGAACGATGGGCCCATGAGCGCTGCAATCCCTCCCACCGAGCGCCGGGTCTCCGCCCGAGTCGGCGCGATCTCCGAGTCCGCCACCCTCGCCGTGGACGCCAAGGCCAAGGCCCTGAAGGCCGCCGGGCGTCCGGTGATCGGCTTCGGCGCCGGTGAGCCCGACTTCCCGACGCCGGACTACATCGTCGAGGCGGCCGTCGAGGCCTGCAAGAACCCGAAGTACCACCGCTACACGCCGGCCGGCGGCCTGCCCGAGCTGAAGGCCGCGATCGCCGCGAAGACGCTGCGCGACTCGAACTACGAGGTCGACGCGTCCCAGATCCTGGTGACCAACGGTGGCAAGCAGGCCATCTACGAGGCGTTCGCCGCGATCCTCGACCCGGGCGACGAGGTCATCGTCCCGGCGCCGTACTGGACGACCTACCCCGAGTCGATCCGGCTCGCGGGCGGTGTCCCGGTGGAGGTCGTCGCCGACGAGACCACCGGCTACCGGGTGAGCGTGGAGCAGCTGGAGGCAGCCCGCACGGAGAAGACGAAGGTCGTGCTCTTCGTCTCCCCGTCGAACCCCACCGGCGCGGTCTACCCCCAGGAGGAGGCCGAGGCGATCGGCCGCTGGGCCGTCGAGCACGGCCTGTGGGTCCTCACGGACGAGATCTACGAGCACCTCGTCTACGGCGACGCGAAGTTCACCTCGCTGCCGGCGCTCCTGCCCGAGCTGCGCGACAAGTGCATCGTGGTCAACGGTGTGGCGAAGACGTACGCCATGACCGGCTGGCGCGTAGGCTGGGTCATCGGCCCGAAGGACGTCGTCAAGGCCGCGACGAACCTGCAGTCGCACGCCACCTCGAACGTCTCCAACGTGGCCCAGGTGGCCGCCCTGGCCGCCGTCTCCGGCGACCTGGAGGCCGTGGCGAAGATGCGCGAGGCCTTCGACCGGCGCCGCAAGACCATCGTGCGGATGCTCAACGAGATCGACGGCGTGCTGTGCCCCGAGCCCGAGGGCGCGTTCTACGCCTACCCGTCGGTCAAGGGCCTGCTCGGCAAGGAGATCCGCGGCAAGCGCCCGCAGGACACCGTCGAGCTGGCCGCGCTGATCCTGGAGGAGGCCGAGGTCGCGGTCGTCCCGGGTGAGGCCTTCGGCACCCCGGGCTACCTGCGGCTGTCGTACGCGCTCGGTGACGAGGACCTCGTCGAGGGCGTGAGCCGGATGCAGAAGCTGCTCGCGGAGGCGCGGGACTGACGCATACGACGCACAAGCGGGCCTCCGGTGGGACCGGGGGCCCGCTTGTGCGTTCAGGCACGCGCCCGTTCGGGAAACTCGCTGCCTGGCCAGGATTGTTGCGGCAGGATCCTGGGGTGACTCCGCCCTTGCGGGCTTCCCACTCGGCTGACGCCCAGCGGCGGACAAGCCCTGCCCGGCACCTCTCGGCACGGAGCGGAGCCTAGCGCATACGGAGAGTTGATGGAGACAGTTCGAGATGTCCGGGGGCTGCCGAAAGCCCATCTGCACCTGCACTTCACCGGCTCGATGCGGCCGGGGACCGTCCTGGAGCTGGCCCACAAGTACGGCGTGCGCCTGCCCGAGGTCCTGACCGAGGCACTGACCAGCGGCGAGCCCCCGAAGCTGCGCGCGACCGACGAGCGCGGCTGGTTCCGCTTCCAGCGGCTGTACGACGCGGCGCGCTCCTGCCTCCGGGAGCCGGAGGACATCCAGCGGCTGGTCCGGGAGGCCGCCGAGGAGGACCTGAAGGACGGCTCGGGCTGGCTGGAGATCCAGGTGGACCCGACGTCGTACGCGCCCCGGCTGGGCGGTCTGATCCCGGCCCTGGAGATCATCCTGGACGCGGTGGACACCACGGTGCGGGAGACCGGACTCGGGATGCGGGTCCTGGTGGCGGCGAACCGTATGAAACACCCGCTGGACGCGCGCACGCTGGCCCGGCTCGCGGTGCGCTACGCCGACCGGGGCGTGGTCGGCTTCGGGCTGTCGAACGACGAACGGCGGGGCATGGCGCGGGACTTCGACCGCGCCTTCGCCATCGCACGCGACGGCGGCCTGCTGTCGGCCCCGCACGGCGGGGAGCTGACCGGTCCGGCGTCGGTGCGCGACTGCCTGGACGACCTGCACGCCTCGCGGATCGGGCACGGTGTGCGCGCGGCGGAGGACCCGCGGCTGCTGAAGCGGCTCGCCGACCGGGGCGTGACCTGCGAGGTCTGCCCGGCGTCGAACGTGGCGCTCGGTGTCTACGAGAAGCCGGAGGACGTGCCGCTGCGCACGCTCTTCGAGGCGGGCGTCCCACTCGCCCTCGGCGCCGACGACCCGCTGCTCTTCGGCTCCCGGCTGGCCGCCCAGTACGAGATCGCCCGCCAGCACCACGGCTTCACGGACGCGGAGCTGGCGGAGCTGGCCCGGCAGTCGGTGCGGGGTTCGGCGGCGCCCGAGGACGTCAGGGCGCGGCTGCTGGCCGGCGTGGACGAGTGGCTGACTCGCCCGGCCGTCTGAAGTGGGCGTAGGGCGGATACGCCTGGAAGCAGATCAGCACCTCGGGGCTGCGCCACGGGTCCGCCTCGGACTCCAGACCGCGGATGCAGCCCATGAGGGCGGAGCCGCCCTTCACGATCCGCTTCTGACGCGGTCCCCAGCCCGCCGCCGAGGCGCACTCCATGGCCGTGCCGGCGAAGACGTCACGGCTGCCGATGAGGAAGAACGTCCGCGCGTGGGTGGTGTGACGCAGTTCGTCCCGGAAGCCGCTGTCGTGGCTGCGCCGCTCCCAGGCGGCCGCGTCGCGCGCGGTGCGCGCCTCGTCGGTGCGGACGGTCAACGGGGTGCCCCCGGCCAGCCTGCGGCGCAGCTCGGGCCATCTGCTGGGCCGCAGCCCGTAGGTGTGGTGGGCCAGGACCAGGTCGACGGGCTCGCCGCCGCCTCCGTGGTGCGCGGTGACGGTGTCGCGCAGCGGGATGTGGACGACGGTGTGCCGCGAGTAGGCGGCGAAGGAGAACAGGCCGGCCAGCCGGTTGAGCCCGTCGTGGTCGCCGGTCAGGACGCCGTACGGCGCTGGGTCGCGCAGTGACGTGTGCCGCAGCGGCTGCCAGGGCTGGACCACACGGTGCTCGTGCGGCCCCGTCCTGAACCGGAACTCTCGCAGCCTCAGCCGCATGTGCGATGCCTCATGGCGTCAGCGTGGCGACCGGCCGCCGTCCCGCGCAACGGGGTTTTACGCGGCCACGCCGCCCAGCAGGGTCCGGGCCAGCCCTGCGGCGAACGCGTCCACGGGCGGTCCTTCGCCGCTCTCCGTGGCGTCGTAGGCGAACGCGCGCTGGGCGCAGGCGCCGAGGAGGAGCGAGGCGGCCGAGAAGGTGTCGGCGTCGGCGCGGACGCGGCCGGCGGCCTGCTCGGCGCGCAGATAGGCGTCCAGGCTCTCGATCGGCGTGTGCGGGCCGGAGCCGATCTTCCGCAGCGCCTCGTAGTGCCGCCGCTTGAGCTGCGTCTCGGCGTACAGGGAGGCGGCGATCGGGAAGCTCTGCTCGTAGAAGAGGGCCGCCTGGCGGGCGATCTCGGTGAGGTTCTCCTCCAGGGTGCCCCGGCCCGGCTCGGCCGCGAGACTGCTCAGCAGCGGGGTGAGCCGGGGCAGGCGCTCGGCGAGCACCTGGACGAACAGCTCCTCCTTGCTGTCGAAGTACTTGTAGAGCGCCGCCTCGGAGCAGCCGGCCGCCCTGGCGATCTCCTTGGTGGTGGCGCGGGCGAGTCCGACGGTGAGCATCAGCTCGTGAGCGGCGTCGAGGATGCGGACACGCGCCGGCTTCGTCTCCATGGGACGTCCAATCGGGGTTGACGGGTGGGTGAGTGCTTACCCACTCTAGGAGAAACCCGGGTGAGTGAACGCTCACCCACCTTACGGGAGGGCGGGAGTCCCCATGAAACTCACCGTTTTCGGCGCCACCGGCGGCATCGGCCGGGAGATCGTCCGTCAGGCGCTGGGCGCAGGTCACCAGGTGACCGCCGTCGTCCGCGATCCGGCCCGGCTGGACGTCACCGGGGACGCCCTGGAGGTGTTCCGCGCAGACCTCACCGACCCGCAGGAGCTGCGCGCCGCCGTCGCCGGCCGGGACGCGGTCCTGTCGGGCCTCGGCGCACGCAGCCGCAAGGACGCGGGGGTGGCCGCCCGGCTCACCCGTACGGTGCTCGGGGCCATGGTGGCCGAGGGGGTACGGCGGCTGCTGGTGGTCAGCGCCGGCCCGGTCGGACCGGAGCCGGAGAACGACGGCTTCCTCGACCGCGGGATGCGGGGACTGGTCTCGGCGATCCTGAAGGACGTCTACGCCGACCTGCGCGAGATGGAGGCCGAGCTGGCGCGCAGCGGCACGGACTGGACGTCCGTACGGCCGCCGCGCCTGCAGGACAAGCCGCTCACCGGCCGCTACCGCACGGTCGTCGGCGGCTTCCCGCCCAGGGGCCGCTTCATCGCGCGCGCGGACGTCGCCCACGCGATGCTGTCGATGATCGACGACATGGGGACGGTGAAGCAGGGGGTGGGGGTCGCGTACTGAACCTGGCTACAGGCTCACACCGACGGTCACCGGCTCGTTGACCAGTGTGATCCCGAAGGCCTCGTGGACCCCGGCGACGACCTCGCGGGCCAGGGCCAGCAGGTCCTCGGTGGTGGCGGCGCCCCGGTTGGTGAGGGCGAGCGTGTGCTTGGTGGAGATACGGGCCGGTCCGCTGCCGTAGCCCTTGGTGAAGCCCGCCTTGTCGATCAGCCAGGCGGCCGAGGTCTTGGTACGGCCCTCACCCGACGGGTAGGCGGGCGGCTCGACGCCCTCGCCCAGCCGCTCCCGCACGCGCGCGTGGAACGCGGCGAACTGCTCGTCGGTGAGGATCGGGTTGGTGAAGAAGGACCCGGCGGACCAGGTGTCGTGGTCCTCGGGGTCGAGGACCATGCCCTTGCCGGCGCGCAGCTTCAGCACGGTCTCGCGGGCCGCGGCGAGCGGCACCCGCTCCCCCGGCTCCACACCGAGTGCCCGGGCCGTCTCGGCGTACCTGAGGGGCGCCGACAGCCCGTCCGCGTCCTCCAGCTCGAAGCGGACGCGCAGCACGACATAGCGCTCGGGGTCGGCCTTGAAGCGGCTGTGCCGGTACGAGAAGGCGCACTCCTCGTTCGTCAGCGTGACGGTCCGGCCGGCCCGGCGGTCGTACGCGATCACCTCGGTGATCGTCGAGGAGACCTCCTGGCCGTAGGCGCCCACGTTCTGGATGGGGGTGGCGCCCGCGGAGCCCGGGATCCCGGCCAGGCACTCGATGCCGGCGAGCCCGGCCTCGACGGCGCGGGCGACGGCGTCGGTCCAGATCTCGCCGGCCGCCAGCTCCAGCGTGCTGCCGCGCAGTTCGAAGCCGGTCGTGGCGATGCGCAGGGCGGAGCCGTCGAAGCCCTTGTCGCCGATGACCAGGTTGGATCCGCCGCCGATGACCAGCAGTGGCGTCCCGGTGTCGTCTGCCTCGCGGACGGCGGCGATCACCTCGGCGTCGGTCGTCGCGGTGACCAGTCGGGTGGCGGGGCCGCCCAGCCGGAAGGTGGTCAGCGGGGCGAGGGGGGCGTCGTGGAGTTCCTGCACGCGCCCAAGACTACGAGACGGCACGGACAGCGCCGCGAGGCGGCACGGACTCGGCCCGGCCGGGACCGTCCCTCCGGCCCGGCACGCGCACGCGTACGGCCCCGTCGGCGAGGACGGGGCCGTACGCGTGCGCGTGCTGGGCGGTGTTCGTGCACCGAGCCGGGCTGCCGGCGCCGGGCGGCGTGCGCTCAGTGGGCGGTGGTCTCCAGGACCGGCGCGGGCTCGGTCGTGCCGGTGGCGAGGACCGTGCGGCGCCGGGTGGGGATCAGCAGGGCCGCGACCCCGGCGAGGGCGACCACGGCGGCACCGACGACCAGCGCGGGCCGCAGTCCGTCGACGAAGGCCTGGGCGCTCTCGTAGCCGCCCTGGGCCGAGAAGATCGACGACATGACCGCGATGCCGAGCGCGCCGCCCACCTCGCGCAGGGCGTTGTTGGCGCCGGAGGCGATGCCCTGCTCCGTGGGCAGGACGCTGGACATGACCAGGTTGGAGGCGGGCGCGAAGAACAGGGCCATGCCGATGCCGCTGATGATCAGGCCGGGCAGCTGGGCGGCGTAGGAGACGTCGGCGGTGGCCACGGAGGCCAGGTAGCCGAGCCCTGCGGCTTGCAGGAACAGGCCGGTGGCGACGACCGGGCGGCCGCCGATGCGGTCGGAGAGGATGCCGGCGATCGGTGCCACCAGCATCGGCATGCCGGTCCACGGCAGCATCCTGAGGCCCGCCTCGGTGGGCGAGTAGCCGAGCACGCCCTGCATGTACTGGCTGAGCAGGAAGATCGAGCCGAACATCCCGAGGAACATCAGCAGGCTCGCGGCGTTGATCCCGGAGAAGGCGCGGGAGCGGAACAGCCGCATCGGCAGCATGGGGTGCTTGTTGTGGCTGCCGTGGTACACGAAGCCGGCGAGCAGCGCGGCGCCCGCGATCAGGCCGGTCAGCACGAGGGAGCCGGTCCAGCCGTCGACCGGGCCGCGGACCAGTCCGTACACGATCCCGAAGAGCCCGCCGCTGACCAGCAGGGTGCCGGGGAGATCGAGCCGGGCGCCGGCGCCGTGGGACTCGGCGAGGCGCAGGCGGGCGAGCGGCAGCAGGGCCACGCCGAGCGGGACGTTCAGCCAGAAGATCCAGTGCCAGGAGATGTGCTCGGTGAGGCTGCCCCCGATGAGCGGCCCGGAGGCGACGGCGAGGCCGTTGACGGCCCCCCAGATGCCGTACGCCATACCGCGCTTGGCGGCGGGCACGGCCGCGGTCAGCAGGGTCAGTGTGAGCGGCATCATCACGGCCGCGCCGACGCCCTGGACCGCGCGGGCGGCGATGAGGGAGTCGATGCCGGGGGCCATGGCCGCGGCGGCGGAGGCGCCGGTGAAGACGGTGAGTCCGGCGAGGAAGAGCCGGCGGCGCCCGAAGCGGTCGCCGAGCGCGGCTCCGAACATCAGCAGGACGGCGAAGGTGAGCGTGTAGGCGCTCACGGTCCATTCCAGGTCGTCCAGCGCGCCGCCGAGGTCCCCCCGGATGGAGGGCAGGGCGGTGGTGACGACGAGGTTGTCGAGGGCCGCCATGAACCCGGCGACGCTGGTGATGACGAGGGCCCAGACGGCGCCCCCGCGACGTGCGGTCTGCTGTGACATCTCTCCCCCAGAGGGTGATCACTGCCATTGATTAGTTATTGCTGACTAACTTTGGAGGGCATGAAGAACGGGCAGGACTCCCCTCTCCGTTGCGCTACTTCTCCAGCCGCCCGGTGATCCGGGCCGACGGGTACATCCCCTGCCAGACCTGATGTTCCGGCGGAAAGCCCATGGCGGTAAGGGTGTTGATGAGCATTCCGTACGCCAGGAAGGTCGTGGTGTCGCTCACGTCCGCCCCGAGCGGCAGATGCACGGTGTCCCAGAGCTTCATCCAGCCGGCCCGCACGGCCTCGCCGAACGCGTGGTCACCCTCCGCCTCGGCGGCTGCCACCGTGATGTACGTCTGCATCTGCATCTGGAGTGTCTCGGGGTGCTCCGTGAGCAGGCGCACATAGGCGTTGGCCATGGCGTGCCGGGCTTCGTCGCCCTCCAGCCCCTCGGCGGCCTCCTCGAGGGTCCGGCAGGTGTCCTCGATGCACCGGAGGGATGCGGCGGCGAAGATCGCCTTCTTGCCCGGGAAGAGCCGGAAGAGGTACGGCTGCGAGACGCCGACCCGCTTGGCGATCGCCTCGGTGGAGGTGCCGAAGTAGCCCCTCTGCGCGAACTCCGCGATCGCCGCGCGGATGACGCTCTCGCGTCGCTCCTCTGCGCTCATCCTGACCATGCGAGAAAGTTAGTACTCAATCACTAACTAGTCAAGGGGGACCGCCCCGGCCCATGCGTAAGGGGCGCCCACCCATGGTCAGCGCCCCTTACCCGGTTCTGCCGTCAGGCCAGTCGTACGACCGCCCGGGACATGCCCAGCACCTTCTCGCCCCCGCTGGTCGCGGTCAGGTCCACGCGGACCGTGTTGTCGTCCAGCTTGGCCGCGACCTTGCCGCTGACCTCGATCACCGCGCCCTTGTCGTCGTTCGGCACGACGACCGGCTTGGTGAAGCGGACGCCGTACTCCACGACCGCGCCCGGGTCGCCGGTCCAGTCGGTGACCACGCGGATCGCCTCGGCCATGGTGAACATGCCGTGCGCGATGACGTCCGGCAGGCCCACCTCCTTGGCGAACTTCTCGTTCCAGTGGATGGGGTTGAAGTCCCCGGAGGCACCCGCGTAACGCACCAGCGTGGCGCGGTCCACGGAGAAGGTCTGCGCCGGCAGTTCGGTGCCGACCTCGACGTCGTCGTACGCGATCTTCGCCGTCATCGCTGTCTCACGCCTCCTCGGCCGCACGGGCCACGAGCTTGGTCCAGGCGGTCACCACGTGCTCGCCCGCCTCGTCGTGCACCTCACCGCGGATGTCCAGCACGTCGTTGCCCGCGAGGGACTTGATCGCCTCGATGGTGGAGGTGACCGTGAGCCGGTCGCCGACGCGCACCGGGCGCGTGTAGGCGAACTTCTGGCTGCCGTGCACCACGCGGCTGTAGTCGAGACCGAGCTGCGGGTCCTGGATGACCGACCCGGCCGCCCGGTAGGTGATGGCGAACACGAACGTCGGCGGCGCGATCACATCGGGGTGCCCGAACGCCTTGGCGGCCTCCTGGTCCGTGTACACGGGGTTGGCCTCCCCGACCGCCTCGGCGAACTCGCGGATCTTCTCCCGGCCCACCTCGTAGGGCTCGGTGGGCGGATAGGTCCGTCCCACGAAGGACTGGTCGAGCGCCATGGCCCGGCACCTCCTGGTCTCGGCAGCGTGTGAAACGACGTAAGGCCGCCCCCCATGCTTGCGGGGGCGGCCTTACGTACGAGCCTGATTTATCGCGTCTCGCGGTGCGCGGTGTGCGCGTTGCAACGCGGGCAGTGCTTCTTCATCTCAAGACGGTCCGGGTTGTTACGCCGGTTCTTCTTGGTGATGTAGTTCCGCTCCTTGCACTCCACGCAGGCCAGCGTGATCTTCGGGCGGACGTCGGTGGCAGCCACGTGAGTGCTCCTTGACGAACGGATGGACTGAACTAACGCATAAAGAGTAGCCGATCGAAGGACCGACCCCGCAATCGGCTACTGTCAGTAGCGGTGACCGGACTTGAACCGGTGACACAGCGATTATGAGCCGCTTGCTCTACCGACTGAGCTACACCGCTTTGATGAGATCAGCCCCCGCCTCGCGACGGGAACCTCTCACACCAGAGCCCCAAAACGGAATCGAACCGTTGACCTTCTCCTTACCATGGAGACGCTCTGCCGACTGAGCTATTGGGGCGAGCGATGAAGACATTACACGGTCCGCCGCCGTTCACCCAAATCCGTATCCGGCCGTCCGCCACAGGCTCGTTCGCGGGCCGTTCCCGGGCCTCCCGGAAACCTCGCGAGTCCCCTGGCGGCGCGGGCACGCGCGCGTGAAACACAGGTCACGAACGGCCGCGAAGCGCGGCGCGCGCACGCATGAGCGCTGGTCACACCGGCGGGCGAAGCGCGTACCGCCAGGGGCGGACCACGCCGGTACGACTATTGCGCTCCTCCGCGCCGCGCACCGTTCGCCACCCTAGGCTCGACTCACTCTGCGTGATCTTGGGTCCGTCGCGGCCCTGCCCCGAGCCCCCGGCCCGACCCCTGGAGTCCGATGCCCGACAGTCAGCCGCAGCCACCCTCGTCGTCGAACCCGTCCGGGTCCTCCGGGCAGCCCGACCCGGCCGCCCTGCTGCTGTGCGGGGCTCGGCTCACCGACGGCCGGACCGTGGACGTGCGGCTGGGCGGCGGGCGCATCGAGGCGGTCGGCACGGCCGGCAGCCTGACCCTGGGGCCGGCCCGGAAGGGCGCCGCGCGTGTGGACCTCGGCGGCTACCTGCTCCTCGCGGCCCCGGCCGAACCGCACGCCCACAGCGACACCGCGCTCTCCGCCGAGCATCCGGGACCGGTCTCGTACGCCCCCGAGGACGTCCAGCGCCGGGCCACGGAGGCGGCCCTGCTCCAACTCGGCCACGGGGCGACCGCGTTGCGCGCACACGTGCGCGTGGGCGACGTCCAGGGCCTGGGCTCGCTCGGCGCCGTACTGCAGGCACGGCGCTCGCTGCGGGGGCTCGCGGAACTGACCACGGTGGCGATGCCGCGCCTGCTGACCGGAGCGGCCGGGGCCGACGGGCTCGCCATGCTGCGGGACGCGCTGAAGATGGGCGCCTCCGTGGTGGGCGGCTGCCCGGACCTGGACCCGGATCCCACGGGCTACGTGGAGGCCGTACTGGAGGTGGCCACGGAGCACGGCTGCCCGGTGGATCTGCACACGGACGCGGCGGACCCGGCCCGGCTGTCCCGGCTCGCGGCCATGGCGGGTGGTCTGCGCCCCGGCGTGACGATCGGCCCGTGCGCCGGTCTCGCGCGCCTGGACACCGAGGCCGCCTCCCGGCTCGCGGACCAACTCGCGGCGGCCGGCGTGACGGTGGTGTGCCTGCCCCAGGGCGGTTGCGGGGGCGTGGACCGGCGGGGCACGGCCCCGGTACGGCTGTTGCGCGCGGCCGGGGTGCGGGTGGCGGCCGGCAGCGGCGCCCTGCGGGACGTCTCGAACCCCGTCGGCCGCGGCGACCCCCTGGAGGCCGCCTACCTCCTCGCCTCCGCCCACGGCCTGCGCCCCAAGGACGCCTACGACGCGGTGAGCACCTCGGCGCGCGCGGTCCTGGGCCTGCCCGAGGTCCGCGTGGAGGCCGGCTTCCCCGCCGAACTCCTCGCCGTGCGCGGCGACCACCTGTCCGGCGCCCTCTCCCTCGCCTACAGCCGGATCGTGGTGCACCGGGGGCGGGTGGTGGCGCGCACGAGCGCGGTGCGCGAGTACTGCAACTCGGCGGCTGCGGCGGAACTGGGGCTGCCGCGGCAGGGGCGGAAGGAGTTGTCGTGAGGTGGCACTGGTCGCGTCGGGGCGCCCGTCGGCGTCCGGGTCGTCCGTACGACTCGGGGGCGCATGTTCGCATCGAGGGGCGCGCATTCCGGGCTGCGCGCCCGAATCGCGCTCCCAGGCGCTCTCAAGCCGCCGTACGCCCCTGACCATGCTCCGGCGCGCCCCCGAGCCACAGCACGCCCCGGTGTGAACCCGTGCGGCGGACGCGCTTCTTCGGGCGTACGGTCGGAATCATGCGCATTGTCATCGCTGGTGGTCATGGTCAGATCGCGCTGCGGCTGGAGCGAGTGCTCTCCGCGCGCGGGGACGAGGTCGCGGGGATCATCCGCAACGTGGAGCAGGGCGACGATCTGCGGGCGGCCGGCGCCGAACCCGTCCTGCTCGACCTGGAGTCCGCCTCGGTCGAGGAGGTCGCGGCACATCTGCAGGGCGCGGACGCGGCGGTGTTCGCGGCGGGCGCGGGCCCGGGCAGCGGCACGACCCGCAAGGACACGGTGGACAAGGGTGCGGCGGTGCTGTTCGCGGACGCGGCCGTACGCGCGGGCGTACGCCGTTTCGTCGTGGTCTCCTCGATGGGCGCGGACCCCGCGCACGAGGGCGACGACGTGTTCGACGTGTACCTGCGCGCCAAGGGCATGGCCGACGCGTACGTCACCCGTCAGGACGCCCTCGACTGGACGATCCTGCGCCCTGGTGCGCTGACGAACGACGCGGGCACCGGCCAGGTCCGCCTGGAGGCCCACACCGGGCGCGGCGCGATCCCCCGGGACGACGTGGCAGCCGTGCTGGCGGAGCTGGTGGACACCTCGGCGACGGCCGGCCTGACGCTGGAGCTGATCGGCGGGTCGACGCCGGTGTCGGTCGCGGTGAAGTCGGTCGCCGGGAACTGAGGCCGGCCGCCGGTCGTTCACCCGTCACACCGTCAGAACAGCGGCAGCTGCCCGGGAAAGTCCGGCACGGCATACCCGTCCAACGCCGGCTGGACCGCCCCGAGTTGGGCCTGCCGTCGGGATCCGGAACACGAGACGAGTTCCCCGCCCTCCCGCGCCCCGGGCGGGTCGTGCCGCGCGAAGCGCCCCGCGACTACGGCGATCTCGCGACGGCACACAGGACAGGTTCTACGACGGGAGGCCATGCCGCCAGTGTGCCCGCCGCACAACGAAGAGACCCCCTCCACTTTGCGTTTCCGCAGAGTGGAGGGGGTCATCCCCAGTGTGGCGGCGCCAGGATTCGAACCTGGGAAGGCTGAGCCGGCAGATTTACAGCGGGCTAAGTCCGCTGTCCGTGACCTGCAGGGTTGCCGCTGAGTGCTGCTGCTGGGGGATGCCTGGGGGAATCGGGGTCTGTTCCGAGGTCTGCTCTGTGTCGCGAACAGCCGGTGGCCGGGGTGGGTGCGCGGGTACGGTCGGGGTGCTGGATCCGACCGTGTTCGAGGGGGTTTTGGTGGCGGGCGGGGAGGCGCAGTACGGCGCTGAGGGCGGGGATCACGTCGACTTCCGTGACGGCGTGTTCAACGGCCCGGTCACGGCCAAGGGCGACCACCATCACTACTACGGGGCCCGGCGGGCCAGGGCCGCGTGGCCGCATCAGGTGGGGGTGATCCCGCCGCGGGCGGGCTGCTTCCAGACCCGCGCCGAGGTGGTTCGGCTACGTGAAGCACTCACGGGTGGACGGGCCGCGGTCCTGGTGGGGCAGAACACGGTGCGTGGTCAGGTGCTGGCCGGAATGGGTGGGGTGGGCAAGACCCAGCTGGCCGCCGACTACGCCCGCACCGCCTGGCTGGCCGGTGAGCTGGACGTGTTGGTGTGGATCACTGCGAGCAACGCCACCGCTGCTGCCTCCGTGTATGCGCAGGCCGCCGTGGAGATCCTGGGCGCCGACCCCGCGGACCGGGAAGCTGCCGCCCGTGCGTTCCTGGCCTGGCTGGAGCCCAAGGCGAACGCGACGCCGTGCCGGTGGCTGGTGGTCCTCGACGATGTCACCGACCCGGCCGACCTGAACGGTCTGTGGCCTCCGGCCGGCCCGCACGGCCGGACCCTGGTCACCACCCGCCGTCAGGATGCCGCCCTGGCTGGCCGTCTGATCAAGGTCGGACTGTTCACCGAGGCGGAATCCCTCGCCTACCTCACCGCCGCGCTCGGCGCCCGTAACCGCCACGAGCCCGATGAACAGCTCACCGCGCTCGCCCAGGATTTAGGGCACCTGCCGCTCGCACTGTCGCAAGCCGCTGCCTACCTCATCGACGCCGGCATCAGCGCCGCCGCCTACCGAGGGCTGCTGGCCGACCGTGCCACCCTGCTCGCGGATGCCGCCCCCGAGGTCCTGCCCGACGGCCAGACCCAGACCGCGGCGGCAGCCTGGTCGCTGTCCGTCGACCGCGCCGACGCTCTGCGCCCTGCAGGCCTGGCCCGCCCGATGCTCCAGCTCGCCGCCTTCCTCAGCCCCAACGGCATCCCGGAAACCGTCCTGACCAGCGCTCCCGCCCTCGCCCACCTGACCGGGCACCGCACCGAAGACGGTTCGCAGGCAACGCCCCAGCACATGTCGCGGCCAGAAGAACAGGACAGGACTCCCACATCCGTCACTGCGAATGAGGCGGTCGGTGCTCTGCGGGCGCTGGATCGGCTAAGCCTCATCGACCACACCCCTGCCAACTCCCACCAAGCCATCCGCGTCCACCAGCTCATCCAGCGCAGCGTCCGTGACACGCTCACCCCCGACCAGTACGACCAGCTCGCCCGCACCACCGCCGACGCCCTCCTGGCCGCCTGGCCCGCCATCGAACGCGACACCGAACTCGCCCAGGCCCTGCGCGCCAATGCCACCACCCTCACCCGCACCGCCGAAGACGCCCTGTACCAGCCCGACGCGCATAGGGTGCTGTACGTGGCTGGACGAAGCCTCGGCGAAGCCGGCCAGGTCACCACCGCCAAAGCCCACTTCCATCGCCTGACCGAGACCACCGGCCACCATCTCGGCCCCGACCACCCCGCCACCCTGACCGCCCGCCACGACCTCGCCCGGTGGCGGGGGGAGACGGGAGACGCGGCCGGTGCCGCAGCCGCGTGCGAGGAGCTGCTGGCCGACCTAGTCCGGCTTCAGGGTGAGGACCACCCCCACACCCTGAACACCCGCAGCAACCTCGCCCACTGGCGGGGGGAGGCCGGGGAAGCAGCCGGTGCCGCAGAAGCGTTCGAGCAGCTGCTGGCCGACCAGCTGCGGGTGAAGGGTGAGGACCACCCCGACACCCTGGCCACCCGCATCAACCTCGCCCACTGGCGGGGGAACGCCGGGGACGCGGCCGGTGCCGCAGCCGCATTCGAGGAGATGCTGGCCGACCTAGTCCGGCTTCAGGGTGAGGACCACCCCGCCACGCTGACCACCCGCAACAACCTCGCCTATTGGCGGGGGATGGCGGGAGACGCAGCCGGCGCCGCAGCGGCGTTCGAACAGCTGCTGGCCGACCGAGTTCGGGTGCTGGGTGAGGACCACCCCGACACGCTGGGCACCTGCTACAACCTCGCCTACTCGCGGGGGAAGGCCGGGGACGCAGCCGGTGCCGCAGCCGCCTTGGCCGATCTACTGCCCCACGCCGTCCGGGTGCTGGGCGAAGACCACCGCAACATCAGGGTCATCCGGCACAGCCTCGCCTACTGGCGGGGGAAGGCGGGAAAGACACCCCTAGCTTGAAGGGGCGCCGTACGACGTTGCGCCCGGCGACGCCGAGGGCTTCTGGATAACTCCCCGGCAACGGTGTTGTGGCGCGAGGGCGCCCTCTACCCGCTGAGCCGGAAGGGGCGCCCGGTGTGCTGCGCCAGCAGCGTGGCAGCCATAGCCTGATGGTGCTCGGGGCTACCACGGAGGTGTGCCATGCCCCGAACCATCTGGTCAGGCGCCATCTCCTTCGGGCTGGTCACCGTGCCGATCAACATGGTGAGCGCGACCGAGGATCACAGCATCCGCTTCCACCAGTACCACCTTCAGGACATGGGCCGCGTCCGGGTGCGCAAGGTGTGCGAACTGGAGGACCGTGAGGTCTCCCAGGACGAGATCGGCAAGGGCTACGAGCTGACCAAGACGCAGGTCATACCCATCACGGACGCCGAGCTGAGCAACCTGCCGCTACCCACGGCGAAGGCCATCGAGATCGACGCGTTCGTGCCGCTGGAGTCGGTGGACCCGATCCGCATCGGCGAGGGCTACTACCTGCAGCCGTCCAGCCAGGTCGCCGCCAAGCCGTACAAGCTGCTCGTGCAGGCCCTCGGCCGCTCCAGCAAGGCGGCCGTCGCGAAGTACGCATGGTCCGGCCGCGAGCGGCTCGGCCTGCTCCGCGTGAAGGACGACGTCCTGGTGCTCCACGCGATGCGCTGGCCGGACGAGATCCGCGACCCCGCCGAGCTGCTGCCACCCCCGGTCCAGGTGAGTGATGAGGAGATCGAGGGCGCGCTCGCCCTCATGGACACCATGACCACCGACTCCCTGAAAGGGGAGGAGTTCCAGGACCACTACACCGAGGCCATGGCCCAGATCATCGAGGCGAAGCGAGAGGCCAAGCCGCTCCCCGAGGCACCGGAGCCGGAACAGCCCGCCCAGGTGCTCGACCTGATGGCCGCCCTGAACGCGAGCGTCGAGCAGGCGAAGGCCGCCCGCGGCGAGCCGGCCGAGGTGCACGAGATGCCGAAGCCGAAGAAGAAGGCGGCCGCGAAGAAGCAGCCAGCCAAGAAGGCCACGGCGAAGAAGACGACCGCGAGGAAGACGTCTGGGCGCCGCCCTCACAGCGCCTAGTCGAGGATGCCCAGCTCGGAGTCCGGCCGGCAGTGCGTGCACGCTTTCACCCCGGCCGCCAGCGCCCGCCTGACCGTGTCGCTGTCCACGCCCTTCGATCGTTTCCCCGCCATGTGACAGCCGCCGACGTGCACGGCGTTGGGCATCGCGTCCTTGTTGAGCCCGTATTCGAGGAGCCAGTCGGGTGGCGCCGGCCGCGCCGCCTCGCCTGTCTGGCGCTCCCGTTCCCTACGCTCCTCGTCGGCGATCCAACGGCGGGTGCGCGCGAGGTCGCCCTCCTGCACGCGCTCAAGGAAGCGGAGCAGGTCGAGGCGGGACAGAGCGGGATCGTTCACGTGTTCGATTCTAGGAGGTAGGCTGCCCTCCGGCACCAGAAGGGGGCGGGCAGCAGGGAGGCGAATATGCGGGATGACCTGCAGATCCTCGAAGCCCTCGGCATCGAGCCCACCCGCCTCGACCCGGCCCCCGACGGGCCCCTGCGATTCTCCGGTGGCCGCGACCGCATCACCCCGCCAGGCCGCTACCCGTGCTCGGCCTGCGGGGCGCCGGCTGTCGCAACCTGCCGCCGGACGGTCCCCGGCTTGGGCCTGCGATGGCAGGACTCGTGCCGCGACTGCATGATCGCCGGGTGGGAGCGGTGAACCCCGGCCGCTACCACCTCACCCTGACCGCCGACGGCCGGGCGATGATGCACGGCTGGTGGGGGAGCGAGACGACCGCGCGCCGCCAGTTCTCCGCCTGGGTCGGCGAGCGCGGCACCCTGCCCGGCGCACGCATCACCCTCACCGACGAGGAGACCGGCACCGTGTTGACGACCTGGCCGGCCGACCCGTAGCCCGGCCTTGGGGAGCATCGGTACGGGCTCGGCTGTTGGCCCATGAGGAGGATCGGAACGATGAGTCGCTGCCCGGATGTCCCGATTACCGTCATGCTGGCCAGGTAACGCGGCCATTGAAGCCCCTGCCCGCACTCGGTGAGCAGGGGCTTCAACGCACCGCGCCCTTGGCGGACTACGCATTACGAGTTGTGCGATCTTGGTCCGGGGGTGTCCATGGTTGTCCGGCGACGCCGTGAACATGCAGGCCAGAGTCCCTCACAGACAGTCGTGGACTGCCAGAGACTCGCCTGGACATCCGTGACACTGAGACCAGAAGTGAGACCACGCTAACCGCTGCGACGCTTCTGAATCACCACTAGGCCAGCAAGCCGTGCCAGGCCCAACCGGCGTTCGGGCTCGAGCGACACCAGCCGCGGGCTGGCTGGCGCGGCACAAGGTCGGCGCCCTGCGCTCCCCGGCACACTCGTTCGGGCCCACAAGCCCGTCCGATGTGGTAAACCTTCTCAAAAGATTTGAGTCACACAATAACGACAAGGAAGTCATGGCGGGCGCCGAAAAGCACATTGTGCAAAAATTCGAGCAAGCACAGGATGCACTTGTTCTACAAGCGTCAGACCTGTCCCTCGAAACGATCGCTTCAATGGTCGACAGTGCCGCAATCGACGTGGGCCCCCAGTTTCAACGGCGCGACCGCTGGGATGTTAGTCGACAATCTGCACTGATTGAGTCATTCCTCCTGAACATCCCGGTTCCTCCCGTCTACCTGGCTGAGGAGGAATTTGGCAGCTACTCCGTGATCGACGGCAAGCAGCGAATCACGGCCGTACGCGACTTCATGCGAAATCAGTATCACCTTTCAGGGCTCGAGCGCTTCAGGGACATTGAAGGCTACCGCTACAAAGAACTGCCAGCGAGCTTGCGCAACGCACTTGCTGTTCGTCCGTACATCCGAGCGATCACCATCCTTAGGCAGTCGGACTCGGATACCAAATACGAGGTATTTCATCGACTCAACTCAGCCGGACAGCCGCTCAACGCACAGGAGATCCGAAATGTGATCTATCGAGGACCTCTCAATGATTTGGTCATGGACTTGTCGGCGAATAGATTCCTCGAATCACAGTTGAAGATTCGTGACACCCGATCTCCGGCCTACCGGGCTATGGCCGATGTTGAGATGGTGTTGCGATTTCTCACCCTGCGCGAAACATGGAACAGCTTCTCTGGCGATCTTAGATCATCTATGGATCACTTCATGGAGCGGCACGCAAAGGCCGACAGCTCCACTTTGGATGAATACTCACACGCGTTTCAGCGATCCATTGCCGCCTGTGAATCTCTATGGGGCAGTAAAGCCTTCAAGCGACCGGACCGTGACGGCTGGAGAGATCAAATGCTGGCAGGCATGTTCGACGCCCAGATGGTCGCTGTCGATCAACTCTCCGATGAACAGATTAAGCGCCTAGCGCGTCGGCGCAATGACGTGCTCAATACCACGCGAGAGCTGTTCGAGCGCACGTCTTTCGAAGCTGCTGTTCGGGTAGCAACCAACACCCCGTCCCGGATCGCCCTGCGAATTACGGAGATGAGGAATGCTCTATTGGCGGTTGCCGCGTGAACTCAATCGCTGTTTCCAGACAGAATCTGTGTGATCGATTGGCAAGCATTGCCGACGCGGCCGATCAGCCGCTGTTGGTAGATGGGCCACTAACCGATACCGCGCACAACGGCAGAGCACGCCTACTCCGAAACGGCCTGATGGTAGTGGCATTTACCAGCCTTGAGGACTTCATCAGGGCAAGGACAGGTGAAGTGCTCGCTTGCGTGAGCCGATCGATTGTGAAATTTGAGGACTTCCCTGACTCATTGCGCATGGCTGCAACATTCGGAGCCATGAAAGCAGTGCAAGACCGGGCACGCATGGCACAAAGGTCGGGCACTGACCCTTTTGCGATACTGCAGGACGCGGCACATGAAATCGCAAGTACCAAGGGTGGGGCGCTTCAAATCAGTCGCTATAGCCTGGGCTACAGCGGTTCGAACGTGAGTAGTCATGAGATCGCAGAAATACTAAGCTGTCTCAACGTCAAGAATGCATGGAATCAGATTACTACAATCTCCCAGAGGGCGGGGTTCGGCGGTATTCCCCTAAAGGCGGAATATGACTCCGCTGCGCAACTTAGGCACGCGGCAGCGCACAGCCCCACGGCAAATACTCAGCCTGCCGACCTGAAGGGATTCTGCGAAAAAGCTCTGGCCATCGCGATCGGGTTCGATCTCTTGGCCAGCCGAGCGGCCCGACTGCTGAGAGATGGCGACGCCCAAATCTTGAAAGATAAGGTAGAACTCTCCGCAGGCATTTCCCTTAGATTCTTGGACGAGGTGAAAGGAGGGTACTCGGAGAGGCTGGAAGGAGTAGCAAGGGCTGTCAAGAAGTACGCCGATCGAGATACTGCATGGCGGATCTCTATGCCGCGCTCATTCAAAGCCAATCAACCACTCGTCGAACGAAATAAGAGTGAATTGCCGGTCGTATGGGCCACTCCGGACCTACTCTGAGATTCCCGCAGGCTTAGATACGAGTGCAGTCATCGTGTGCCACCACCTCAAGGACAGAACCTGCGGCACCGACCTACCAAAGTCACGCTCGCCTGCCGGGAGCCCCTCCAGCGGTCTCGGGAATTAGCCGGCTTGTGAAGCCACGGAAAACCAGACGTTCGTACGCCTGCACGGTTTCCGTGGTCACCTCCTGCGCGATCATGAAGCCTTGCTCGGGATAGATGAGCAGCCGCTGAAGGGATCCGACCAGCATGTCGACGACCAGCCGCGCGTCCTGGATCGAGTCCACGTATTCGGAGAGCGTCATGGACGTCGATGCGCTGACGAACTCAACTTCCGGCCAAAGCTTCCGAGCGGTGGCATACGCCCGGCGCTCCTCGTATGGCTTGCTGACGAGGAGAACTGACGACACGTCGATCCCGCGTTCTTCGAGCAGAGCGCGGGACAGCGTGATGTTCTGGCCGGTGTTGCGGGCGTGCGGCTCGACGAGGATGACGTCTGCCGGCACGCCCAGCTCCAAGGCGCGATCCCGGTAATGCTCAGCCTCACCGCGCGGCATGCGATCCTGCGTGGTCCGGCTGGTGGCACCGGTGAAGACGATCAGCGGCATCATGCCGCGCCGGTACAGGTCGACGGTGGTATCGGCGACGCCGAGATCGTGACTGCCAAGGCCGATGCCGACCGAGCAGGGGCGCGGCTCGTGGCGCATCTGTTGGTAGTCCCACAAGAGCTGAGTGTCTTGCCAGTCCTGTTCGGAGATCAAGCTGAATCCTCCGCGCCGTTGTCGTTGGCGGAGTCGGGGACCCTGAACTCGTACTCCCACGCGAAGCGTGAGGCCGAGTGGATACCGACGGCGAACTCGACGACCGTACCGTCCGCCGTGTACGTCGTCCGGTGCAGTTCCACCACGGGTTCCCCAACGGGGAGCTGGAGAAGCTGCGCCTCATCTGCGGTTGGGACACGGGCGAACAGAGCCTCTTTCATGTGGTCGATCTCGTACCCGGCGTCGTACAGAACGCGGTAGCCACCACCACGGCCGGCCGGGCCTGGGGTCGGATCGACGATGCGGGTTCCCTCGACGTGCTCCGGCCTGTAGTAGCTGGTCAGGGTGTGGGTCGGCTGCGTTCCTTCCTTCACTAGGCGAGCGCGTGCGTACACCTCGGAGCCAACCGGGACACCTAGCCCCTCGGCCACAAGATCGCTTGCCTGAACGCGGCTGACGGTCTGAGTCTGCTCGTCGCGCTTGTAGGCACGGCCCGAGGCAACGCGGTCGGCGATGAATGCGACCTCGTCGCCGTCGCGCCACTTCACCTTGTCGTACCGGTGAATGCCGAGCCGCTTGAGGGGAGCGCGCGAACGCACGACCGTGCCATGTCCGCGCGTCGACGTCACAAGGCCTTCAGCCTCCAGTGCTTTGTAGGCCTGATGGACAGTGGCCTTCGAGCCTTCCCCTGCCTCGACCAGCTCTCTGATCTGGGGCAACTGGGCGCCCGGTGCGTACCGACCGTTCCTGATCTGCTCCGCGAGCCTGTCCGCCAGGTCGCGCCACTTCGGTGCCACGCAGAACTCCTCTCGACGCACACCAGTGAAGCACAGTCCTAGGACTGTTGACAGTCCTAGGACTGCGTGCCATTGTCATCTCAGGCCGCTCGCAGTCCTAGGACAACGAGCCGAAGGGGTCCTCTTTGGGCTGCTTCCAGGCCGCGCCGGTTCGGGATAGCTCGCTCCCGCAGGAGCCCCTTGCTAGTCGTTCCTTGAGAACTCAACAGCGTGCCTGAGGTAAGCCGTCCCACCTCCGCAAGCAAGCGGGCGGCGCGCGTGGGTTCCGCCCCGCGCGCGGTACAGCGCAACAGCCCCGATGGTCGCAGGCCGGGTTCGACTCCCGGTTGGGGCGCTCTGGCCGCAGAACGGCGGCCGCACCGCGCGTTGCGCGGTTTCACCCACAACGGCGCGCACCCCCCGGACGGCCATCCGGGGGGTGCTGTTCGGGCCGTTTCCTCTACTAGGGAGACCACGACCCATGGAGCACATCGTCACTGTTCAGGACGCTGTTACCGCGTTCGAGGACTGGATGGAGCCGACCGGTGCGGAGCTGGACGCGATCGAGGACGAGATGCCGCTGATCCTGGCGGAGGTCGACCTCCTCGACGCGCAGATCATCACCCTGGACCGCACGCCGACCGAGCTGGACACCCGCCGCACACGTCGCGCGCTGGCCCGAGTGCTCGCCGTGCGGGCGGCGCTGGCCAACCGCACCGCCGCCGCGAGCCTGCCGGGCGGTGCCGCATGACACGCATCCGCCGCGCCCTGCGGCGCCTGATCGACCACCTCTTCCCCTCCCAGCCGCACGCCCCGCTCGTGATGGGGCCGGACTGGGGCGACGACGAGGAATGGTCCGGCGGCGGGTTCATCTGGGAGCCGGGGGACCTCGACAACGACGAGGGGGCCAGCCGATGAAGGCCAAGACCGTCCTGCCCGCCGTTGCGATGACGGCGGTGTCGATGGTCCTCACGCTGGCCGTGGTCGTGATGTGGCTGGGCACCGCAGTGCCGTGGCCCATCGCGCTCGTCGTCGGTCTCGGCATCGACGGCGGATGGCTGGCCACGCTCGCCTATGAGCGGCGCCTGGCCGCGCAGGGCGACCGCAGTCATGTGGTGACCGGTGTCGGCTGGTGCTTTGGCATTCTGGCGGCCGGTGTTCTGGTGACGCACGCGCTCACCACCGGGGGCTCTGCCGGGGCGTGGCTGGCCGTGGCGTGGCTGCCGATCGCGGCGAAGGCTTTGTGGCTGGTGCACGGGCTGTGGGAGCGGACCGCACTCACCCCGGTGGCGCTGGACGCCATCCGAGGCATCCAGCAGGAGGCCCGCGACGAAGCGGCCGTGGCGCGTGCCCGGCTGCGAGCCCAGGCCTCCAGTGAGGAGACCCGCCTGGAGGCCGTGACGGGGGCCGGGGCCCGCGTCGCACGCGTTCAGGCGAAGACTGCACAGACCCTCGCGGGGGCGTGGTCGACGCTGGAGACGGCGCGGGCGGGCGAGGAGACCAGCAGGGCGCTGACCAGCGTGACGGCCTGCGTCACGCCCGGTGTCACGCCCCGTTGGGAGCTGCCGGTGTGGGGCCCCATGGAGCCGGTTGCGGCGCTCCCGCCCGGGGGACCGGGGCTCACCGATGAGGCGCTGGACGCGCTGGTCGACGAGATCCGTCACAGCGAGGTCCCCGCCCTGTCCTACCGCGAGATGGCCGCTCGCTTCCGGGCTGCCGGCCACTCCGCATCCGAGGTCCGCCTGCGGGCCGCGTGGAAGCGCGTGGTCGCGTAGTGGGGGCGTTGCCGGTGTTCCGGTGGCGCCTGGCCCCGGACGGCTACGCCACCTACCGATAGTTGCGGGCCCGCGGCTCGCGGCCTGCGGACCGGCGGTCAGGGCGTGGTCGCCCAGCTCGAACGGCCACGCCACGGCTCGCCGCCGCTGGTTGCCTGCCGCATCGACGGCGCCAAGCCGGTACGACCCATGACGCCGGCAAAGTGGACGGCTCTGGCCAAGGCCAATGCCGCCCGCAGCACCTGCCCGAAGTGCCGCCGCGACGCGGGCTATGTCATCCCCGCCTCGCTCGGCACCTGCGCCCCCTGCGCCTTCCCGGACTAACAGCGCGCTGGCTGACCGGCTACGGGAGGGCGTCGAAAAACTCGCCCACAGCAAGCAGTGCCTTCCATCGGTGCTTCCGGCTGCAGAAACGACGCCGGCGCCAACGGCTCTTGGGCTGCTTGACCGGTGCCCCACACCACTTGCACGGCCGGGTTCCCGTCCCGGCATCTGCTTCCCCGCCCATGCCCGAACTTTACCGGCATGGACGTGGCCTGCACCTTCCCCATTCCTCCGACTCCCCGAGGAGTGCCTGACCATGGGCAAGCCCGACACCCGCCGCCTGGACAAGGCAATACAGCAGACCAACCGCAAGCTCGACGCCGTCAGGAACCGCGAGACGTGGCCGCTGGACGGCCGCGAGCGCCGCGCGGTGCTGGCCGCGCTGGCCTCCGGCTCCTACCGCATCGTCCGGGGCAACAGCCCCGCCCGCGCGGAACGGAACCTGGACACCGCGTGGCAGTCGGCCGAGACCCGCCTGATCACGGAACTCGCCGCCCTGCGGGCCGAGCGGCAGCGCGTCGTGCGCGAGGCCGCCGCCGAGCGGGCCGCGAAGAAGTCCTCCGGCTGGTGGTGAGCATGAAGACCCGCTGTCCCGCCGCCCACCCGGACGACCCGACCCCCTGCACCGGCCCGGTAGCCGTGACCGTGCTCGACACCATCAACGCCGGGGCCGACGGCTGTGAGCACCACGCCGCCCGGCTGCTGGCCTCCCTCGACGGCGGACGCGTCTACGCCCTGCCCGACGCCCCGGCCGGCGCCGCCCTGCGGGTGTTCACGGCCGCCGACGGTATCCGCCCGTTCTGCTAGTTCGACGGCCCGCGCACCGAGCCGTCCCAGCTCAGCCACGCCGAGAACCGCGCCCGGCACGACCGCTGAATCGCGCGAAGCCCCGCCCGCGCTCGTGCCGGGCGGGGCCACCGAACTCCTCCTCAACATTCCAGCCCTGCCAGGGGCAGACAGGAGTCTTACCGCCATGAGCGGCAATGTCGTTCACCTGCACAAGGACACCGACCCCCCGGCCGAACCGTCCGCCGTGACCAGGCTGACCGTGGTCCCCGACCCGCCCACCGCTCCGCCCGTGCCGCTGTGGGTGCGCTCCGGCCGCGCCATCAAGACCGCCGCCACCCACGACACCACCAAGACGACCGCCCGCACCATCGCCCGGCACTCCCTCTACGTGGCAGGTGGCGCCCGGATCGTGGCCCGCCGCGCGTGGGACGGCCGCACCGCCGCCCGCTACGAGCGCTACATGCGCACTGCGGAAGCCGCGGGGAACTTCGAGGCTGCGGCCGAGTGGGAGGAGCGCGGGCAGCGCTACCGCGAGGCCCGCCACCGCCGCCGCATGGACCTCCTGCACTCCCCGGTCGACGCGGCCAAGGGCGCGGCCGTCACCACCGGGATGGGCATCGGCGGACTGGTCCTGCTCGGCATCGCCATGGCCGTTGCCACCAAGGACGCGACCGACGTCGTCACCCCGCTGATGGCGGTCATCAAGTTCATCAACCTGATGCTCACCATCGTGCGCGTGGTTTGGGGACCGGCCATCACGATCGGCCCGTTCCTGGCCCTGCTCGCGCTGTGGGCGGTCGGCAGCAAGCAGCAGGCCGCGCCGCAGTGGGCGCTTCCTGCCAACGTCCGCAACGGTGAGGGCGAACCCATCACCCCGTCGATCGTGGTCAAGGCCCTGCGCGACCTGGGGGTGCCCACGCTGCGCAAGGCCATCCAGGAGATGGGCGATGCCGGCGCCTCCATGCTGTCCCCGATCGTCATCGCCGGATGCGGCGTGGAAGTCGACGTCACCTTGCCGTCGGGGGTATCGACACCCGAAGTCCAGACGAAGCGACGCAAGCTCGCCGAGAACCTGGGACGGCATGAGCACGAGGTGTTCATCACCATCCCGCAGGCCGCACGGACCGTGCGCCTGTGGATCGCCGACTCTGGTGCGCTGGATGAGCCGATCGGTCCGTCTCCGCTGGTCACGGACGAGACGCTGACCGCCGACTACACCGAGGGCAAGGCGCCGTGGGGCCAGGACCTGCGCGGCGACGCGGCGGCCCTGAGCGTGTATCAGCGGCACCTGCTCATCACGGGTCTGTCCAACCAGGGCAAGACCGCCGCCCTGCGCTCCCTCGCGCTGTGGCTGGCCCTGGACCGGTCGGTGGAGTTCTGGCTGGGCGACCTCAAGGGCGCCGGCGACTGGAACATGTTCGACGGACTCGCCACCCGACTCATCCAGGGCCCCACCGACGAGCACGTCATCCAGGTCACCGAGATGGTCGAGGATGCCGTCGAGGAGATGAACCGCCGTCTGCAGGCGCCGCCCGGGACGGAGTTCCCGCCGCTGATCGTCATCGTGGACGAAGCACAGGTCGCGTTCATGTGCCCGGTCAAGGACGAGGACAAGCGCCCCTACGGCGGCTCCTCCTCCACCTCCCGGTACTTCATGGCCGCCCGCAAGATCCACAACCAGGGTCGTGCGGTCAACGTGCTGCTGTTCCAGGGCACGCAGGACCCCACCGACCAGAACCTTCCCAAGCTCGTGCGCGAGGGCGCCCACACCCGTGCCTCGCTCGCGCTGGGCACGGAGTCGCAGGCCCGTATGGCCCTCGGGGACAAGGCCGTGGACGGCGGCGCGGCCCCGAACCTGCTGCGGCCCGGCCTGGACAAGGGAACGCTGGTCGTCGCGTCCGACGGGATCGAGATCCCGAAGGGGCAGTCGTCCATCACGGTGCGCACGCACTACATCAGCACTGACGACGCGAAGGTGATCGCACAGCGGGCCAAGGCACTGCGCGACGGCATCACCACCCTGCACGTCATCGAGCGGGGCGCCGACCGCGACCCGCTCGCCGACATCGCGAGCGTCCTCGGGAACGCGGCCCGGGTGCGGACCAAGGACGTCCTCAGCCGACTCGCCGCGCTCAACGCCGACGCCTACGGCGGCTGGTCGTTCCTCGACCTCACCCGCGTCCTGGACGGCACCGGAGCCGAGCCGTACAAGTCCGACGGCGTCATGGTCATCAGCCGCGACCGCCTCGCCCGCGCTCTCGCCAACCGCGACGGCGACAGTTCCGCTTCCACCTCCTGAACCAGGGAGGAACACCCCGCGCGGGCCAGGGAGGCAGGGAGAACTCCCTGAACCCCTCCCTGGCCCGCCTCCCTCGCTCTGACCTGCACGAATGATCGTCCAGGGAGTCAGGGAGGCGCGCTGGTCAGCATCCCCGAAACCCCCTCCACAGCCACTCCGCAAGGGGGTGGTTCCGCCTCCCTGAACCGTCACCGGAAGGGATTCCGCATGCACCCCGAACCCACCCGCAACGGGCCCACCGGACGGGCCCTCGACGTCCACCAGCCCACCCCGATCACCCCCACCGCCGTCATGCCAGCCCCGGTCGTGCCAGTGCAGCCGGGCACCGTTCCGGCGGTCGCGAGCATCGTGTTGCCCGACGGCCGCGTCGTCACCGGCTACGCCATCAACCCCATGCAGCCCGAACCCGTCGCGCCCAAGCCGCCCGTGTCCCGCGCGGCGGTCAACGTCGCCCTCGGGGGCGTCGGGTTCCTCGCCGTGTGCGGCGGACTGCTCCTGCTCACCACCTTCATCACGGCCCTGACCGCGCTCATCACCCAGCTCATCACCCTCGCCGCCGTGATCTTCGGCGGATGGATCGCCGTGCAGATCTTCGGCGGACGCGGCCACGGCGAGGGCGGGACGACGGTCAACATCCGCAAGGCCGTCATCAAGCGCAACCGCTTCTACCAGTAGCTACGCCAAGGGCGGCCCCCGTCTCGCCAAAGTCCGGGGCCGCCCTTGCCAACCAGCCAGCAATTGACCTGTTGGAGGTCATCCAGCATGACGCAACCCATCACCGTCGGGCGAGTCCTCGCCTTACTCTCCCGGATCGAGCCCCTTCGGGTACTGGACGCCTACTGCTGCATCGGCGGCGGCACGAAGGGCTACCGGCGCGCGTTCAAGAACTGCCACATCACCGGCGTCGACATCCAGGCACAGCCGGACTACTGCGGCGACGCCTTCCACCAAGGCGACGCAGTGGAGTTCATCCGCGCCTACGGCCATGAGTTCGACTTCATCCACGCGTCTCCTCCCTGCCAGGGCGAGGGCGCCCCGACCAAGGGCACGAACGCCGCCCGCAACGCGGCCATCGGCCGCATCTACCCCCGGCTCATCGTCCCGACCCGCGAAGCCCTGGAGGCGACGGGACGGCCGTATGTGATGGAGAACGTGGCTGGCTCCGAGGTCCGCAAGGACGTCCGCCTGTGCGGGGAACAGTTCGGGCTCGGCGTGCTCATGCACCGCTACTTCGAGTTGGGTGGCTGGACGGCCGTGCAGCCGGCCCATCCCCAGCATCGGGGCAGGGTGCGCGGGTGGCGACACGGCGAGTGGCACGACGGCCCGTACGTCGCCGCCTACGGCAAGGGCGGGGGCAAGGCCACCGTGGACGAGATCCGCGAGGCCAAGGGCATCGACTGGTCCACCGATCACCTTCGGCTCCGTGAGGCGCTCCCGCCCGCCTACACCGAATGGATCGGCCGCGCGTTCCTCACCGCCTCCCATGCCCTCACGCTGGAGGTCGCCGCGTGAACGCGCGGGTGCTGCCGCTGAGGCGGCCGAACGGCCTGCGGGTCCTGGACGTGTGCTGCGGCGCCGGCGGACTGTCCATGGGCTACTACCTCGCCGGGTTCGACGTCCTCGGCGTCGACATCCGCCCCCAGCCCAACTACCCCTTCCCCTTCGTCCAGGCCGACGGCATCGACTACACCGCCGCCCACGGCCACACCTTCGACCTGATCCACGGGTCCTGGCCCTGCGAGCGGTACGCCACCGTGACCAGGTGGCGCGGCAACCCCGACGACCACCCCGACCTGATCGGCCCCGGCCGTGAGGTCATGCAGGCGACCGGGCGGCCGTGGGTCATGGAGAACGTCTCCGAGACCGCAGCCGCGGGCGTCCTGCGCCCCGACTACCTGCTCTGCGGGACTCAGTTCGGGCTCAACGTCCGCCGTCACCGCGTCTTCGAGACGTCGTGGGCCGGGGGCGGGTACCTGGTCCCGCCGTGCTGGCACCGCAAGGGACTGCTGGCGTTCGAGCACAAGGGCGAGCGTGCCTACGCCGACGCCATGGGCTGCACCTGGATGACCAACCTCGAAGCCCGCAAAGCCGTACCCCCCGCCTACACCCACTGGATCGCCACCCAGTTCCTCACCCTGGAAGGGAGGACCGCCGCATGACCGCCGCCACGGCCCTGCTGGAGACCGCGCTCATGCTCGCCGCGCACGGCATCCCGCCCATGCCTCTGCGGGCGGGGAAGGTGCCGTTCGGCAACTGTCCCGCCTGTACCGGCAACGCGTGCGGGGGACGGCCGAACATGAAGAACCCCGGCCCCTGCCGGTGCCCCGGCGTCTGCCACGCGTGGGCTGCCGCCACCACCGATCCGGACGTCCTCAACTCCTCGGCATGGGGGACGGCGTGGCGTCGGGCCGCCGCCGTCGCGTACCACCCCGGTGGCGCCGGCGTGACCGTCGTCGACCTGGACGACGCGGCGGCAGTCGCCTGGGCGCGCGCCACCCTGCCGACCACGCGCACTGTGCCGACAACGCGGGGGGAGCACTGGATCTACCAGGGCGCGATGCGGTCCGTGAACGCCGTCCGCCCCGGCGTCGACATCAAGTCCACGATGGCTTATGCCCGTTGGCTCGGCCCCGGCACCGGCTCCACAGCCGCTCTCCCGGACGCAGTGCGCGCGCTGGCAGTAAAGGAGCCCACCACGGCTCGCATGGCGCCACAGACGCCCACAGTGCCCCTGAGGGGCGGGCAGGGGGACTGCCGCCACCGCACGCCCGCCTATTTGGACCGTGGCATCTCTATGGCCGTGCAGCGCATCAGCGAGGCCCGTAGCGCCATCCACGCGACCGTGTACCGCACGTTCCTCGCGGTGCTGTCGACGCACGGCCGGTGCGGCTGCCTCACCGACGCCCACATCGCACGGCTGTTCACCGCCGCGCAGGCCAAGGGCGAATCCCCGAGGCACTGTACCGACGCGTGGACCAACGCCCTGACCACGTTGGGACTGTGACCATGGCCGACGACGAGCAGAACCCCGCCCGCAAGGTCATCACCGACTACGCACAGGCGCACTTCCGCTACTTCCGCACCGCCGACGGCACCGTGTACGCGCAGAGGAACGGCCACCCCGTGGCTCGCCCGATCCGCTCCCAGGGCACGACCGGCAGCCACCGCCAGGAACTCATGGTCGGCCTCTTCAGGGACGGAGTGGGCGTGTTCAACGGGACCGCGCTCAAGGAGGCGCTCGACTTGATCGAAGCGCTCGCGCTCACCGAGGACGTGCAGCCCGTACACATCCGCGTCGCCCCGGGGTTCGACGGTGCGACGTGGCTGGACCTGGGCCGCGCCGACGGGCAGTCCGTCCGCATCCACCCCACCGGCTGGGACATCGCCGTCCCCGATCCGCGTGAGGTGTGCTGGCGCCGCACCCAGCTCACGGGCGAACTGCCGCTGCCGGTCAAGAACACGGACGGCAAGGGCATCGATCTGCTGCTGAGGCTGTGCAACTTCGCCAACGCGGAGACCGAGTGCCTGGCCATCGCGTGGCTGGTCGGCTGCCTCGGTCCGTCCGTGCCCGTTCCCGCGCCGTTCCTCACCGGACCGCAGGGCGCCGGCAAGTCCACCGGCGGCCGGATGCTCGTGCGGATCATCGAGGGCATGACCGGTGACCTGCGCCGCGCTCCGAAGGATGAAGAGAACCTGCTCGCTGCCGTGGCGGCCGGATGGGTCACGGCCCTGGACAACCTCTCCCACATGAGCCCGGATCTGTCCGACGCGATGTGCTGCATCGTCACCGGAGCCGAGAACGTCAAGCGTGCCCTGTTCACCGACGGGGACGTGTTCCGCGTCGGCTACCGCCGCCCCCTGCTCCTGACCGGTATCGACGTGGGCGTCATCCGCCCCGACCTGGCGGAACGGCTGCTGCCGTTGCGTCTGGAGCGGCCCCGGGTGCGGCGCACCGAAGATGAGCTGTGGACGGAGTACGCGGAGGTGCTGCCCGTCGTCCTCGGCTCGCTCCTGGACCTGACCGTCAAGGTCCGCGCGGTTGAGGCGGAGACCCCGACCGACCTGCGGATGGCGGACTTCGCGCACCTGTGCGCGCAGCTCGACGCGGCAACCGGCCTCGGAGCGCTCACCGCCTACCGGGCCAGCCTGGACGACCTCAACGACGACGTCATCGAAGGCGACCTCCTGGCACAGACCGTGTTGCAGCACGCCGCCAATCTCGAAGCGGGCGCAGAGCAGCGGATGACTTCCACGGAGTGGCTGCACTGCCTCAGCCGCGTCTACACCGGGGAGGACTTCCGTCCCCTGCCCAAGGGCTGGCCGACCACGGGCAAGGTGCTCTCCGACCGTCTCAAGCGGCTTCAGCCGACCCTTGCCGCCCGCGGCGTCCTCATCGACTCGGGCCGCACCCGGGAGGGCCGCTACATCGAGATGACCCGCTCACCGGGCGCGCCCTCGCACGAACAGCGGGCGTTCTGACCGGCGCCGCCCGCCCGTACGAGCAAGAGGAGCACCCCCGGCCAGGCGTGCTCCTCTTGCTGTTCGGCGGCAGCGCCGCCCTGCGATGGACGCGCCGCGCAGCGGCTCCTTCTTCACGCCCTGAGCCGCACCACACCACCACAGACACCCCTCTTTTTCCTAAGTAGGGGAACGCTGCGTCACCGCGTCACGGGGCCCACGAAAACGGCGATTGACCTGCGCAGAGGGGCGTGACGCAGACGGCCTCCGGCTGCGTCACGCCGCGTCACCTGCGTCACGCGTGACGGACAGCCTGCGTCACGCGTGACGCACCCCCACCCCTCTGCGTCACACAAAACCCGCAGGTCAAAAGCCTGAATGACGCAGGTGACGCGGTGACGCAGAAATCCACACCTCGGACACACGCCCCCACCCCAAGGCCAAGCCAAACGAGGAGTAGCAAAGATGGCTCGCCCCAAAATGCTCAAACTCCCCGAAGTCCTCGAAGAGATCGAGATGAGCCGCGCCGCGTTCTACCGCATGCGCGCCCGCGGCAAGGCCCCGAAGCTCATCAAGCTCCCCAACGGTCAGCTCCGCTGCCGGCGCGCCGACCTCGACGCGTGGTGGTCGTCCATGGAAGACGCTGCCGCCTGACCACCTCCCCGCACACACGAGACACGAGGGGCCCGCTTCCGGCGGGCCCCTCTGGAGTTCATATGGCACTGACCTACGACGTTCGCCTCTACTCCATCGAGGTCCGCAAGGATCGCCCGAAGCCCTACCGTCTGCGCTGGCTGGTCGGGGAGCGCAAGCACTCCAAGAGCTACACGCTCAAGGTCCAGGCCGAGGGGCGCCGCTCGGAACTCATGTCTGCCGTGCGGCGCGGAGACCAGTTCGACGAGGAAACGGGCCTGCCCGTCTCCGAACTGCGCGCCAAGCAGGGCTCCATCACGTGGTACGAGCACAGCCGCGCGTACATCGACCGCAAGTGGGCGCTGGCCCCGGCGAAGTCGCGGAAGAACTACGCCGATGCGCTGGCAACCATCACCCCCGCGCTCGTGAAGACGAAGACGGGAATGCCCGAGACCGCGCTCATGCGGCGCGCGCTGTACGGCTGGGCGTACAACCGAAACCGCTGGGACGAGACCCCGCCGGACGATGTGGCCCGCGCCCTCGCCTGGATCTCAAAGCACTCCATGCCGGTCTCCGCGCTGGAGGACCCGGCGACCGTACGTCTGGCCCTGGACGCACTGTCCCTACGGCTGGACGGGAAGGAGGCAGCGCCGCGCACCGCTAAGCGCAAGCGAGCCTGCCTGAGTGACGTTCTCGGACTCGCCGTGGAAGAGCAGTACTTCACCATGCCGGTCAACCCGATCACGGCCGTGAAGTGGACCGCCCCGAAGTCGGTGGAAGCGGTGGACCCCGAGAGCGTCGCCAACCCTCGCCAGGTCCGCGCGCTGCTGGCAGGGGTTCGTGAGCAGGGCCCGCGTGGGCGGCACCTGGAAGCGTTCTTCGGGTGCCTGTACTACGCGGCCATGCGTCCCGCCGAGGCCGCCGGACTGGGCGTGAGCCAGTGTCACCTCCCGGAGACGGGTTGGGGGATGCTCACCCTGCGGCAAGGAGTTGTCCGGGCCGGACGGAGCTGGACCGACGACGGAACGGCGCATGAGACACGCCACCTCAAGGCCCGCGCCAAGAAGGACTCCCGTCCGGTGCCGATCCCGCCGCACTTCGTCCGTCTGCTGCGGCAGCACATCGCCACGCACGGCACGGCACCCGATGGCCGGCTCTTTCGGACGAACCGCGATGGCCTGCTACAGGAGACCGGCTATGGGGAGGTGTGGGCCAAGGCCCGGAAGGAGGTACTGAGCGAGGCGGAAACGGCCTCGCTGCTGGCCCGCCGTCCCTACGACCTCCGACACGCCGGGGTGTCGTTCTGGCTCAGTTCCGGGGTGGATGCGATGGAGTGCGCCCGCCGTGCCGGGCACAGCATCGCGGTGCTGCACACGGTGTACGCCAAGGTGCTTGACCAGACGCGGGAGCGCGCGAACAGCCGGATCGACGCAGCCCTTCGGGAGTGGAACGAGCCGGAGTGATCAAGCTCTCCCCCGGGGGACGCCTGGGGGACACGCACTGATCAACAGTGGGATACGGGCGATACGAGGTGAGACACGTCCACGTCCCGTCCACAACGAATCGAACAGGGAGAGCCAACGAGAAACCCCCTCTGACCAGGCAAATAACCTGATCAGAGGGGGTTTCACTCAGCGTGGCGGCGCCAGGATTCGAACCTGGGAAGGCTGAGCCGGCAGATTTACAGTCTGCTCCCTTTGGCCGCTCGGGCACACCGCCGGGGTTGCTGCCGTTCGAACCGCTTTTCGGCGGTGCTCCCTGGCAACGACGTAAACAATACCCGATGCCGAGGGGTGCTTCGCCACTCGATTCATCTGCGCCCCTGAGGTCGCGGGGTGGCTAGGCTGGTGCGGATGCGGCCCGGTGTCACACCGGGCTAGGCGGCCGCCGCCACGCACCCGATTCGCACCCGATACAAGGAGCCACAGGACATGGCCGACTCCAGTTTCGACATCGTCTCGAAGGTCGAGCGGCAGGAGGTCGACAACGCCCTCAACCAGGCCGCCAAGGAGATCTCGCAGCGCTACGACTTCAAGGGCGTGGGTGCCTCGATCTCGTGGTCCGGTGACAAGATCCTCATGGAGGCGAACTCCGAGGACCGGGTCAACGCTGTCCTCGACGTCTTCCAGTCCAAGCTGATCAAGCGCGGCATCTCGCTCAAGGCGCTGGACGCGGGCGAGCCCCAGCTCTCCGGCAAGGAATACAAGATCTTCGCGTCCATCCAGGAGGGCATCTCCCAGGAGAACGCGAAGAAGGTGGCGAAGATCATCCGCGACGAGGGCCCGAAGGGCATCAAGGCCCAGGTCCAGGGCGACGAGCTGCGGGTCACCTCCAAGAGCCGCGACGACCTGCAGGCCGTGATCGCGCTGCTCAAGGGCAAGGACTTCGACTTCGCGCTGCAGTTCGTGAACTACCGGTAGGACACCGGCGGGAGACGAGCAGGAAGGGTGGGCACCGTGCGGTGCCCACCCTTCCTTCGCACGCGGTGTGCGTCCGTCAGTCGCGCGAGTTGCCGAACAGGATGCGGTAGAGGATCAGCAGCACGAGCGAGCCGCCGATCGCTGCGGCCCAGGTCGCGCCGTCGTAGAAGTGCTTGCTGATCGGGTGGTCCAGCCAGCGCGCCGATATCCAGCCGCCGATGAACGCGCCCGCGACGCCGATGAGGGTCGTGCCGATGAAGCCGCCCGGGTCGCGGCCCGGCAGCAGGACCTTGGCGATGGCTCCGGCCAGAAGCCCCAGGATGATCCAACCGATGATGCTCATGCCGTGAACCTGCCCTCCCGCGCTGTGTCCGCACTGTCCGGCCCTTGAGAATCCGGTGAGGATCGGCTGTCCGTCGCGCGCGTGTTCGTGCCGTGTCGATGAAGAGGACGTCACCGGTCCACCACGCGGTTGCGGCGATCAGTAGGGTGCGGGTCATGACATCCGCCGACACCGGCCTGCGCCGCACCCTGGGCGTGCGGGACGCCGTGATCGTCGGCCTCGGCTCGATGGTCGGGGCCGGCGTCTTCTCCGCCCTGGGCCCGGCCGCGCGCGCCGCCGGGCCGGGGCTGCTGGTCGGGCTGGCCGTCGCGGCCGTGGTGGCCTACTGCAACGCCATGTCCTCGGCCCGCCTGGCCGCTCTCTATCCGGCCTCCGGCGGCACGTACGTGTACGGCAGGGAGCGGCTGGGCGCGTTCTGGGGGTATCTCGCCGGCTGGGCGTTCGTGGTCGGCAAGACGGCCTCCTGCGCGGCCATGGCGCTCACCGTGGGGGCGTACGTGTGGCCGGGACAGGCGCATGCGGTGGCGGTGGCCGCCGTGGTGGCTCTGACCGCGGTGAACTACGGGGGCATCCAGAAGTCGGCGTGGCTGACGCGGGTGATCGTGGCCGTGGTGCTGGCCGTCCTCGCATGTGTGGTGGTCGTGTGCCTGACCTCCGCAAAGGCCGATGCCGGGCGCCTCGGCCTCGGGGTGTCGTCGGGTGTGGGCGGGGTGCTGCAGGCGGCCGGTCTGCTGTTCTTCGCGTTCGCCGGGTACGCGCGCATCGCGACCCTGGGCGAGGAGGTGCGGGATCCCGCGCGCACCATTCCGCGCGCCATCCCGCTGGCGCTCGGGATCGCGCTGGTCGTGTACGTGGCCGTGGCGGTGGCGGTACTCGCCGTCCTCGGCGCGGACCGGCTGGGGCACGCGGCGGCGCCGCTGGCCGAAGCGGTACGGGCGGCCGGGGCGCCGGGGCTCGCACCCGTGGTCCGGGTGGGGGCCGCGGTGGCCGCGCTGGGGTCGCTGCTCGCGCTGATCCTCGGGGTGTCCCGGACCACGCTCGCCATGGCCCGCGACCGCCATCTGCCCCGGGCGCTGGCCGCCGTACATCCACGGTTCCAGGTCCCGCACCGGGCGGAGCTGGCCGTGGGCGCGGTGGTCGCCGTGCTGGCCGCGACGGTGGACGTGCGCGGCGCGATCGGCTTCTCCTCGTTCGGCGTGCTGGCCTACTACGCCGTGGCCAACGCCTCCGCCTGGACGCTGAGTCCGGCCCTGTCGGCACGCCTCCTGCCGGCCGTGGGGCTGCTGGGCTGCGCGACGCTGGCGTTCGCCCTCCCGGCGACCTCGGTCGCCGTCGGGGCGGGCGTGCTGGCCGTGGGCGTGGTGGCCTACGGCGTACGGCGGTGGTGGGCGGGGCGCCACTCCGGCACGGCCGATGCGGCCGACGAGGCTTCCGGGCGGTAGGTCAGCGGGTCGCGAACGGCTGGTCCGTGGGGACGATCTCGCGGCCCAGCGGCAGCAGGGAGACCGGGATCATCTTGAAGTTGGCGATGCCGAACGGGATGCCGATGATCGTCAGGCACAGGGCGATGCCGGTGGTGATGTGGGCGAGGGCCAGCCACCAGCCGGCCAGGATCAGCCACAGCACGTTGCCGATGCACGAGGGCGCGCCCGCGTCCCGGCGCTCGACCGTGGTGTACCCGAAGGGCCACAGGGCGTAGACGCCGATGCGGAACGCTGCGACTCCGAACGGGATGCCGATGATCGTGATGCACAGCAGCACGCCGGCGAGCAGGTAGGCGAGGAACAGCCAGAAGCCGCTCAGGACGAGCCAAATGACGTTCAGGATGGTCTTCACTGGTAGCGACCTGCCATCTTCTCGAGCCGGGCGATGCGTTCCGCCATCGGCGGGTGCGTGGAGAACATCTTGGACAGTCCCTGGCCCGCCCGGAAGGGGTTCGCGATCATCATGTGGCTCGCGGTCTCGATGCGGGGCTCAGGGGGCAGCGGGAGCTGCTGCGTGCCGACCTCCAGCTTGCGCAGGGCGCTGGCGAGGGCCAGCGGGTCGCCGGTGATCTGGGCACCCGAGGCGTCCGCCTCGTACTCCCTGGAGCGGCTGATGGCCAGCTGGATGAGGGAGGCGGCGATGGGGCCCAGGATCATGATCAGCAGCAGGCCGAGCAGGCCCGGGCCGTCGTCGTCGTCCGAGCGGCCGACCGGGATCAGCCAGGCGAAGTTCACCAGGAACATGATCACCGAGGCGAGGGCGCCGGCCACGGAGGAGATCAGGATGTCGCGGTTGTAGACGTGGCTCAGCTCGTGGCCGATGACCCCGCGCAGCTCACGTTCGTCGAGCAGGCGCAGGATGCCCTCGGTGCAGCACACGGCCGCGTTGCGCGGGTTGCGGCCGGTCGCGAAGGCGTTGGGTGCCTCCGTCGGGGAGATGTACAGGCGGGGCATGGGCTGGCGGGCCTGCGTGGACAGCTCGCGGACCATTCGGTACAGCGCGGGGGCCTCGAACTCGCTCACCGGGCGGGCACGCATCGCGCGGAGCGCCAGCTTGTCGCTGTTCCAGTACGCGTAGGCGTTCGTGCCCAGCGCGACCAGGACCGCCACGATCAGTCCCGTACGGCCGAAGAAGCTGCCGATGACGATGATGAGTGCGGACAGTCCCCCGAGGAGTACGGCGGTCCTGAGCCCGTTGTGCCGGCGGTGCACGGTACGCCCTCCAAGTCGTGCAGCAGGGGAACCCTTTGGTCCAGTGGACCCTCCCGCTCTGGTCAACGCCAGGCGGCGGCGGCAAGTTCCCTTGAGCGGGCGTCGGCGCACGTCGGCCGCACGGGTGACGTGCTCTTACGTCCTTCCGCGCGCCTCTTGCGCCTCGCCGCGCGCGTGGGATCACGGGTGCCCCACGCGCGCGCGGCGCACCCTCAGAACAGTCCGGTGGCCGCGAAGCGCAGGACCAGCTGGGGTGCGCCGGAGAGGACCACGCCAAGGACTCCGGTGATGGCGAGCGCGGCGGTGAGGGGGGCCGGGACCCGGTGCCGCGCGGGGGCACCCTCGGGGGCGCGGAACAGCAGGGCCGTCCACTGGAGGTAGTAGAAGAGGGCGATCACCACGTTGACGGCCATGACCACGGCGAGCCAGCCCAGGCCCGCGTCGACGGCCGACGCGAACACGGTGACCTTCGCGAACAGGCCGATGACGCCCGGCGGCAGCCCGGCGAGGCAGAGCAGGAAGAACGCCAGGAGGAGGGCGGCGGCCGGGTTGGACGCGTACAGGCCCCGGTAGTCGCTGATCCGGTTCAGGGACTTCGTACGGCCCACCAGGGCGGCCACCGCGAAGGCGCCGAGGTTCACGGCGCCGTACATGAGGGCGTACGCGACCGTGGAGCCGATCGCCTTCTGGCCGTCCTTGACGTACGCGGCGGCGGCGATCGGCACCAGGAGGTAGCCGGCCTGGCCGACCGAGGACCAGGCGAGCAGTCGTACGGCGCTGTACGCGCGCGTGGCCTGCTGGCGCAGGGCGCCGACGTTGCCGACGGTCATGGTCAGGGCGGCCAGCGCGGCGAGCGCGGGCCCCCAGACGTCGGCGTAGGACGGGAGGGCGACGACGGTGACGAGGATCAGGCCGGAGAAGCCGACGGCCTTGCCGACGACCGACAGATAGGCGGCGACGGGCAGCGGCGCGCCCACGTAGGTGTCGGGCACCCAGAAGTGGAACGGGACGGCGGCCGTCTTGAAGGCGAAGCCGACGAGGGTGAGGACGACGCCGGTCTGGGCGAGGGTGTCGAGCCGGCCGTCGACGTGCTGGATCCGCTGGGCGATCTGGGTGAGGTAGAGGGTGCCGGTGGAGGCGTAGACGAAGCTGATGCCCATCAGGCTGACCGCGGTGGCGGTGACCGAGGACAGAAAGAACTTCAGGGCCGCCTCGGAGGACCGCTTGTCGCCGTGCCGGATGCCGACGAGGGCGAAGGCGGGCAGGGAGGCGACCTCCAGGGCGACGATCAGCGTGGCCAGGTCACGGGAGGCGGGCAGCAGGGCGGCGCCGGCCGCGGAGGACAGCAGCAGGAACCAGAACTCCCCGGCCGGGACGCGCTGGTGATCGTCCCTGAGGTTCGTCACCGACATCAGGGCGGCCAGCAGGGCGCCGCCGAGGGCGAGGAACTGGATGACGAGGGTGAAGTGGTCGGCTGTGTAGCTGCACACGCTCGCGTCGCCGGGCAGGCAGAAGGTGCTGCGGTCGCCGTCCAGCAGCGGCAGCAGCATCAGCGTGGCGGCGGCGAGGCCCGCGACGGAGATCCAGCCGAGGAGGGGCTTGCGCGCCTCGGGGACGAACAGGTCGGCGACGAGGACGGCGAGCCCGACCACCGCGGCGATGGTGGGCGGCGCGATCGCGAGCCAGTCGACGGACTGGACCACGGACTGGGCCAGCGGCTGGGCCAGGGCGCTCATCGGGTGCCTCCTGCCAGGAGCTGCTGCACGGCCGGGTCGGTCAGGCCGAGCAGGACCCTCGGCCACAGTCCGGCGACGACGGTGAGGGCGACGAGCGGGGTCCAGGCCGCGAACTCGTAGCCGTGGACGTCCGCGAGCTTCGGCATGTCCTGCGGTACGGCGCCCATGCAGACCCGGCGGACCACGATGAGCATGTACGCGGCCGTCAGCAGGGTGCCGAACGCGCCGATCGCCATGAAGGTGAGAAACGCGGGCCGGCTGAGGTCGGCGGCGGGGTTGAACGAGCCGAACAGGGCCAGCATCTCGCCCCAGAACCCGGCGAGTCCGGGCAGGCCGAGCGAGGCCACGGCGCCGAAGGCGAGCAGTCCGCCGAGGCGCGGGGCCTTGCCGTAGAGGGCCGCCCCCGTCTCCTTCGCCAGGGTGTCGAGGTCGGTGCTGCCCGTGCGGTCCTTCAGCGCGCCGACCAGGAAGAACAGGAGGCCGGTGATGAGGCCGTGGGCGATGTTGGCGAAGAGGGCGCCGTTCACGCCGGTCGGGGTCATGGTGGCGATGCCCAGCAGGACGAAGCCCATGTGGCCGACGGAGGAGTAGGCGATCAGCCGCTTCAGGTCGCCCTTCGCGCCCTGCTTGGCGAGGGCCAGGCAGGCCAGGGACCCGTAGATGATCCCGACGACCGCGAACGCGGCGAGGTAGGGCGCGAAGGTGCGGAAGCCGTCCGGCGCGATCGGCAGCAGGATCCGGACGAATCCGTACGTACCCATCTTCAGCAGCACGCCGGCCAGCAGGACCGAGCCGACGGTCGGGGCGGCGGTGTGGGCGTCGGGCAGCCAGCTGTGCAGCGGCCACATCGGCGTCTTGACCGCGAGCCCGAGCCCGATCGTCAGAACGGCGATGACCTGCACGGATGCGGTCAGCGACCGGCCGTTGTCAGTGGCGAGTGCCACCATGTCGAACGTGCCCGCCTTGATGCCGATCAGGAGCAGGCCGAGCAGCATGACGACGGAGCCGAGCAGCGTGAACAGGATGAACTTCCACGCGGCCCGGGTCCGGCCCTCGCCGCCCCAGCGGGCGATGAGGAAGTACATCGGGATGAGCACCATCTCGAACGCGAGGAAGAACAGCAGCAGGTCGAGGACGGCGAAGGTCGCGAGGGTGCCGGACTCGAGCAGGAGCACCAGCGCGACGAACGCCTTCGGGGACGGGCCCGCCGGCGGCTTGAAGTACGAGTAGAGCGCGCAGAGGAAGGTCAGCAGCGCGGTCAGGACCAGAAGGGGGAGGGAGATGCCGTCGATGCCGAGGTGGATCCGCACGTCGAGTGCGGGGATCCAGCTGATGTCGGTCGTGGCCTGCATCTTCGACGGCTGGTCGTGGTCGAAGCCGAGCGCGAGGACGATCGCCGCGATGAGGATCGCGCCGGTCACGGTCACACCGTGCCGCAGCACGGCCTGCTCGGGCGACTTCCCCTTCAGCCCGGGCGGGGCCGGCAGGAGAGCGGCGACCGCGCCGAGGAGCGGGCCGACGACGACGAATGCCAGAAGGAACTGCATCACGGACTCGTTGATATCGATCACGCCTGCTCACGCTCCCGTGGCGACGAGGACGACGGTCACCGTCAGGACGACGGCACCGGCGAGCAGCGCGCTCACATAGGTCTGCACATTGCCGGTCTGCGCGCGCCGCACCGCGGCCCCGAGCAGCCGGGGCAGGGCGGCCGCACCGCCTACGTAGGTGTCCACGACCGCGCTGTCGAGGAACCGCACGAGGCTCGCTCCGGCCTGCACGGGGCGGACGAACAGCGCCGAGTAGACGGCGTCCAGGTGGAAGCCGACGGCCGCGTGCCGGTACAGCGGGCCGAGCAGCAGCCGTCCGGGGTCGGGCGCGTGGGCGAGGTCGCCGTAGGCCGGCCCGTGGTCGGCGAGGGCATGGGCCTCGACCAGGCTCGCGTCGCCCTCCGGGTGGGCGGCGGCCTCGCCCTGAAGGCTCTCCCACTCGAAGGAGGGCGCGGGCGCTGCCGGGACGCGGGCGGCGAGCGCGCGGGTGCGCTGCCAGGTGCCGTAGGTGAGGAGCCCGCCGACCAGCGCGAGGCCGGTGCCGAGGACGGAGGTGAGGAGCGTCGGGGTCAGGTCGCGGCTGTCGAACCAGGCGGGCAGCGAGCGGTAGGCGAGCCCGCCGAAGGCCAGGGACGGCAGGGCGAGGACCCACAGCACGACGGTCATCGTGAGCGGCTGGCGGCCGTGGTCGGGGGCTTCGGCGCCCTTGCCGCGGAAGGCCAGCAGCCACAGGCGCGTGGCGTAGGCGGCGGTGAGCAGGGCCGTGAGCAGACCGGCGGCGAGGACGATCCAGCCCGCCGCGCCGGGGGCGTGGTCGGTGTGGCCGGTGGCCACGTGCTCGGCGGCGCCCAGCACGGACTCCTTGGAGAAGAAGCCGCTGAAGGGAGGGACGGCGGCGAGCGCGAGGAGCGCCACGGTCATCGTCCAGTAGGCGTCCGGGACGCGGTCGCGCAGGTGGCTCATGCGGGACATGGCGGCCAGCGAGTTGGTGCCGGCGGCGTGGATGATCACGCCGGCCGCGAGGAACAGCAGCGCCTTGAAGGCGCCGTGCGACAGGAGGTGGAAGACGGCGGCACCGCGGTCGCCGACGGCGAGGGCGCCGGTCATGTAGCCGAGCTGGCCGATCGTCGAGTAGGCGAGGACTCGCTTGATGTCGTCCTGGGCGAGCGCGGCGAGGCCGGAGCCGGTCATCGTGACGGCGGCCATGACGGCGAGGACCACCATCGCGGCCTGGGACGCCTCGAACACCGGAAGGAGACGGGCGACGAAGTAGACACCGGCGGCGACCATCGTCGCGGCGTGGATCAGCGCCGAGACGGGCGTCGGGCCCGCCATCGCGTCGGGGAGCCAGGTGTGCAGCGGGAACTGGGCCGACTTGCCGGCCACGCCCGCGAGCAGCAGCAGGGCGACCAGGGTCGGGTGGTCGATGCCACCGCTCGCCGCGGCGCCCAGGACGCGGGTGATCTGGAACGAGCCGGCGTCCGTGCCCAGGGCGAACAGGCCGATGAGGAACGGCACGTCACCGAGCTTGGTGACCAGGAAGGCCTTCAGGGAGGCGGCACGGGCCTCGGGGGTCTCCCAGTAGTGGCCGACCAGGAAGTAGGAGCAGATGCCCATGACTTCCCAGCCGACCAGCAGCACGATCAGGTCGCCGGAGTAGACGACCAGGAGCATCGCGGAGGTGAACAGGGAGACGAGGGCCGCGTACGAGGGGTAGCGCGGGTCGTCGCGCAGGTAGCCCGTGGAGTAGATCTGCACGCAGGTCGCGACGAAGGCGACCAGGACGGCGACGAGCGCGGCGAAGCCGTCGATGTCCAGGGACAGCTCGATCGGCACCGAACCGGTCGGGGTCAGCTCGGTGTGGGCCACGATGGGCGGGCCGCCGCCCTGGCGTACGGCGACCAGCGCGGCCAGCACGAGCGCGGCCAGGGCCGGCAGCACGGCGAGCGGGCGGACGAAACCGGGGGCGGTGCGGCCCAGCAGCAGGCCGGCAGCGGCGCCCAGGAACGGCAGGAGGGGGACGAGGACGGCGAGGGTGGTCGTGGTCACGCGGTGGCCTCAGCCTTCTCGGCCGCGGGGGTGTCCGTGCCGGGGCCGTCGATGTCGTCGCCGTGGCCCTCGGCGGTGTCGCGGAGCTTGTCGATGTCGGAGGTGCCGCGGTTGCGGTACACGGCGAGCACGATCGCCAGGCCGATGCCGATCTCGGCGGCGGCGATGGCGATGATGAACAGGGTCAGCGCCTGACCGGAGTGCAGGGTCTCCTCGGCGGCCCGGCTGAGCCAGACGTCGAAGGCGACCAGGTTGAGGTTGACGGCGTTGAGCATCAGCTCGACCGACATCAGGACCAGGATCGCGTTGCGGCGGGCGAGGACGCCGTACAGGCCGGTGCAGAAGAGGAGGGCGGAGAGGACGGCGGGGTAGGCGAGGTGCATCAGCGGGCGCCTTCCTTCTCGCCGGGGACGGTCGCGGGGGTGGCCGGGGTGCCGGAGGCCTTGTCCGGGGTGCCGGAGGCCGTGTCCGCCTTCGCCTTGCGGGACAGGACGATCGCGCCGACCAGGGCCGCGAGCAGGAGGACGGAGAGGGCCTCGAAGGGCAGGACCCAGTTCTGGAAGAGGCTCTCGCCGGTGCCCCGGGTGCTGCCGGCGGCCGGGCCGGTCAGGTCGATCCAGGTCGTGCGGAACGCGTCGACGACCACCCACACCAGGGCACCGGCGGCGACCACCGCGACGGCGAGGGCGATCCAGCGGTTGCCGGAGTCGGCGTCCGGGGAGCGGCCGATGGGGGCCTTGGTGAGCATCAGTCCGAACAGGAGGAGGACGACGACGGAGCCGACGTAGATGAGGACCTGCACCCAGGCGATGAACTCGGCGGTGAGCAGGAGGTACTCGACGGCGAGGCCGCCGAGCGTGACCACCAGCCACAGGGCGGCGTGCACCAGCTGCCGGGTGGTGACGGTGACGAGGGCCGCGCCGAAGGTGACCAGGCCGACGAGCAGGAAGGCGATCTCGACACCGGTCGGGGACAGGAAGCCGTGCTGGGCTGCGGCGAGGCTCACGACTCCCCCTCCTGCGGTTCGGCCTGCGCGGCGGCCAGCTTCTCGGCGGTCTTGCGGGCGGCGGCGATCTCCTTCGGCTCCTCCGCGCCGGCGTCCAGGGCGGGCGGGGCCGGGACGGTCCACATCCACTCGCGGAGCTTGTCGCGCTCGTGGGTGAGTTCGCGGATGTCGGTCTCGGCGTACTCGAACTCCGGGGACCAGAACAGCGCGTCGAAAGGACAGACCTCGATGCAGATACCGCAGTACATGCACAGGGAGAAGTCGATGGCGAACCGGTCGAGGACGTTGCGGCTGCGCTCGCGGCCGCCGGGGGCGGCCGGCGGGACCGTCTCCTTGTGGGAGTCGATGTAGATGCACCAGTCCGGGCACTCGCGGGCGCACAGCATGCAGACCGTGCAGTTCTCCTCGAACAGGCCGATCACACCACGGGTGCGGGGCGGCAGTTCGGGCTGGGCGTCCGGGTACTGCTCGGTGACGTGCTTCCTCGTCATCGTGCGCAGGGTGACGGCCAGGCCCTTGGCGAGGCCTGAGCCGGGGAAGGGGGCCACTAGGAGATCACCACCTTGACGATGCCGGTGAGGGCGATCTGGGCGAGGGAGAGGGGGACGAGGAGGGTCCAGGAGAGCTTCTGGAGCTGGTCCTCGCGCAGGCGGGGGTAGGTGACGCGGAGCCAGATGACGACGAAGGCGAGGATCGCGGTCTTCAGCAGGGTCCACAGCCAGCCCAGGCCGTCGGCGCCCCAGGGGCCGTGCCAGCCGCCCAGGAAGAGGACGGTGGTCAGACCGCACAGGACGATGATTCCGGCGTACTCGGCGAGCAGGAACAGCGCGAAGCGCAGGCCGGTGTACTCGGTGTACGCGCCGAAGATGATCTCCGAGTCGGCGACGGGCATGTCGAAGGGCGGGCGCTGCAGTTCGGCGAGGCCGGCCACGAAGAACACGACGGCGCCCACGATCTGCCAGGGCAGCCACCACCAGTGGAAGGCGTGCAGGATGCCCGGCAGGGAGACGGTGCCGGCCGCCATGGCCACGGAGGCCGCGGCGAGCAGCATCGGGAGTTCGTAGGCGAGCAGCTGGGCGGCCGTGCGCAGGCCGCCGAGCAGGGAGAACTTGTTCGCGCTTGCCCAGCCGGCCATGAGCGAGCCGAGGACGCCCACGCCCATCACCGCGAGCACGAAGAAGACGCCCGCGTCCAGGACCTGGCCGACCGCTCCCTCGCTCGGCCCGATCGGGATGGCGAGCAGCACGAGCAGGTACGGCAGCAGGGCCACGGCGGGGGCCAGCTGGAAGACGCGGCGGTCGGCGCCCGCCGGGACCACGTCCTCCTTCTGCGCGAACTTCACACCGTCGGCGATGAGCTGGGCCCAGCCGTGGAAGCCGCCCGCGTACATCGGGCCGAGGCGGCCCTGCATGTGGGCCATCACCTTGTGCTCGGTCTGGCCGACGATGAGGGGGAAGGTCAGGAAGACGACGAACACGGCCACGAGTCGCAGGGCGACGTCCAGCGCGTCGTTCACTGCGGGCCTCCTGTGGGGTCGTCAGGGGTGTCGGAGGTGCTCTGGTCCTCGGGGGCCTTGGGTGCTTCAGGTGCCTTGGGCGCTTCGGGGGCCTTGGGTGCTTCAGGTGCCTTGGGCGCTTCGGGGGCCTTGGGGGCTTCAGGTGCCTTGGGCGCTTCGGGGGCCTTGGGGGCTTCAGGTGCCTTGGGCGCTTCGGGGGCCTTGGGGGCTTCAGGTGCCTTGGGCGCCTTGGGTGCTTCGGGTTGCGGTTCGGGCGCCCGGCTCTCCTCGGGTGCCTGCTCGCGCTCCGGAGCCTGCTGCGGCTCCGATGCCTGCTCAGGCTCTGACGCCTGCCCTCGCTCCGGTGCCTGCTCAGGCTTCTGCTGTTCCTCGAACGCCGGGCGCGCGTGGTGCCAGGGGGCGTCCGAGCTGCGCGGGGCGCGCTGGGAGGCCGAGCCTTCCGAGGCGCTGCGCGCGCGGCGCGGACCTGTGGGTGCCTCCGCCGCGCCCTCGGCTGCCGCCTGGCTCACCGAGCCCTCGCTCGCGCTCCTCATCCGACGCGGCCGCGCGGCCGCCCCGGCCGCTCCAGCCGCTCCAGCCGCTCCAGCCGCTCCAGCCGCAGTCTCTTCGGCCTGGCCGGCCGTCTGGCTGGCCGAGCCCTCCGCCGCCGTACGCGTCCGCCGTACCGGACGCTCGCCGGTCGCGGCGCGCTCCCCGGCCGCACGCGTCGGCCGCTCCCCCGCCGCGCGGGCCGGACGGGCCGGGCGGGCCGGGGCAGGCGGCAGCTGGCCCTTCAGCGGGCCCCACTCGTTCGGGTCCGGGACACCCGGCGGGAGCATCTGGCGGCGCTTGGGGCCGCCGTGCTCGGATTCGCCCGGCTCCTTGGCTCCGGGCCAGGCCTTGGCCACGCGGGCGGCGAGGACGAAGTCCTTGCGCAGGGGGTGGCCCTCGAAGGTCTCCGGGAGGAGGAGGTGCTCCAGGCCCGGGTGGCCCTCGAAGTCGACCCCGAACATCTCGTGGGTCTCGCGCTCGTGCCAGGCCGCGCCCGCGTAGACGCCGACGGCGGACGGCAGCTTCGGCGCCTCGTGCGGGACCGTCGTCCGCAGGAGCAGGCGGCGGACCGGCGCGAGGGCGACGACGTGGGCGGTGACACGGAAGCCCGTGCCCGGTTCGTCGACGGCGCTCAGCCAGTCGAAGTAGGTGCAGGACAGGGTCGTACGGGCCGCCTCCAGGGCGCTGAGCCAGGAGGACGGCGGAACGTCCACCGTCAGGACCTCGTACGACTCCTCGGCCGTGGCCTGCGGACCGAAGAGTTCCTCGGCGGGGGCGGGCAGCCAGCCGGCCGTGCTCATCGCGCGCCCTCCTCAGACGAGACCGAGGCCGAGGCCGAAGCCGAGGCAGACACCGGAGGCTTCACCAGGCCGCTCTGCAGAGCGGCGGCGGACGGCCGGTGGGAGGCGTACCGCTCCTCCAGCGACTCGCGGGCGATCTTCTCCTGGAGCTTGAGGATGCCCTGGAGCAGTGCCTCGGGCCGCGGCGGGCAGCCGGGGACGTACACGTCGACCGGGATGATCTGGTCGACGCCCTTGGTGACGGAGTAGGAGTCCCAGTACGGGCCGCCGCAGTTGGAGCAGGCGCCGAAGGAGATGACGTACTTGGGCTCCGGCATCTGCTCGTACAGGCGCTTCACGGCCGGAGCCATCTTGTCCGTGACCGTGCCGGAGACGACCATCAGGTCGGCCTGACGGGGGCCCGGCGCGAAGGGAATGACGCCGAGGCGGATGAAGTCGTGGCGGGCCATCGACGCGGCGATGAACTCGATCGCGCAGCAGGCGAGGCCGAAGTTGAACACCCACAGCGAGTAGCGGCGGCCCCAGTTCAGGACCACCTTCATGGGCTCGGGCGCGAGCCGGGCGAGGGCGCCCAGCCGCTTCGGCTCGGGAAGCAGGAGAGGCTCCGCACCGGACGGGTTCGCGTCGGCGGACGGGTTCACACCCATGTCAGGACCCCCTTCTTGTAGGCGTACAACAGGCCCACGGCGAGGAAGCCGAGGAAGATGAACATCTCCACCAGGGTCGTCGCGCCGTAGCCGGGGGCGGCGAAGACCGTCGCCCAGGGGAACAGGAAGATCGAGTCGACCGCGAAGATCACGTAGAGGAAGGCGTAGACGTAATAGCGGACCTGGGTGTGGGCCCAGCCCTCGCCGACGGGGTCGACGCCGCACTCGTACGTCAGGAGTTTCTCGGGGGTGGGCACGACCGGGCGCAGCAACCGACCCGCGCCGAACGCGACCGCGACGAAGAGCACGCCGATGAGGGCGAGCAGTCCCACGACCGAGTAGGACCGGAAGTAGTCGGCCGCGACGTCCGCCGCGGCGATCGTCGAGTGCCCCAACGTCTCCCGCACCGTCCGCCCTCGCTCCCTGACCTCGTGACTTGGTGAACCCTGTGATGCAACGTGATTCGAGGATCTGTACGCACCGGAGTCTAGGCCCTGATAAAGACACGGTAAGCAGCCCGTCACACCGTGAGATGCGGGGAGCGTGCGGAGGGTGGGGTTTTCCCCAGGGAACAGGGGCGGTGGACCGCATGGCGCAAGGGGTGCCTGGCACGGCAGGCTGGCCGGTATGACCGCTCCCGCCTCCGCCGCCGGCCGGACCGACGGCTCCGACCGGCTGCCTCCGGCCCGGTTCGCCCTCGACGCGCACGTCTGGAAGGAGATCGCGCATCTCCTGCTGAACCTGCCGGTGGCGCTGCTCGGCTTCACCTACGTGTTCACCGTGGTGTTCGTCAGCGGAGTCCTCACCCTCACGGTGATCGGGCTCCCGCTGCTGGCCGTCTGTCTGCTGGGCGCCCGGCAGCTGGGCAAGCTGGAGCGGATCCGGTCCCGGGCGCTGCTCGGGGTGCGGGTCGAGGAACCGACGCCGCTGCCGATCGCCCGGGGCGGGGGGCCGATGCAGCGGCTGTGGCTGGCGCTGAAGGACCCGGTGGGCTGGCGGACGCTGCTGTACGACTCCATCCGGCTGCCCTGGGGGATCCTCACCTTCACCCTCGTACTGACCTCGCTGTTCGTGCTGTGGCCGGTGCTGCCGTTCATCACGCGGGGACTGGCCAACGTGGACCGGGCGATGGTGCGCGGGCTGCTGTCGCCCTCCGACGAGCTGGAACGCCGTATCGCCGAGCTGGAGTCGGACCGCGGGATCGTGGTCGACACCGCGGCCGCCGATCTGCGCCGCATCGAGCGGGACCTGCACGACGGGGCGCAGGCCCGGCTGGTGAACCTGGCGATGGGCCTCGGCCTGGCCAAGGAGAAGCTGCGGGAGGGCCAGGCCGACGAGCACGTCGCCACGATGGTGGCCGAGGCGCACGGCGAGGTGAAGCTCGCGCTGCAGGAGCTGCGGGATCTCGCCCGGGGCATCCATCCGGCCGTGCTGACCGACCGGGGCCTGGACGCGGCCCTCTCCTCGGTCGCCTCCCGCTGCACGGTCCCGGTGCAGGTGACGGCGGACCTGCCGGCCCGCCCGGCCCCGGCCATCGAGGGCATCGCCTACTTCACCGTTTCCGAGCTGCTGCAGAACATCAGCAAGCACAGCCAGGCGCGCTCGGCCTCGGTGGAGGTGTGGCGCTCGGACGACCGGCTGCTCATCCAGGTCCGGGACGACGGCCGTGGCGGCGCCAGCCTGGAGGGCGGCAGCGGGATGCGGGGGCTGGCGGAGCGGCTGGGCGCGGTGGACGGCCTGTTCGTGGTCGACTCGCCGGTCGGCGGCCCGACGGTGGTCACGGCGGAGCTGCCCTGGCGGGACCGCAAGGAGTAGCCGCACCCCCGGCGCACCCCCGCAGGCCCTCGGAGGGTGGGGAAAACCCCCGGCCCAAGAGGCCGACGGCCTCCATGGCCCGGGAAGTCGCCGCGCACCAGGCTGGGAGACACGGCAGCACGCCGCCAGGACGAGGAGAACGGGACGACGCCGATGGCCACGGAGTACGGACAGGAGTACGGGCGGGGACACGGGCACCCGGCCGGATCCGGCTTCCCCGCCCCCGACGGGGAGCGGCGCCACCTGCTGCCCGCCGCGCTGCGGGCGCCGTTCGAGGCGCGCAGCTGGCGCGAGTTCGGCTACGTGCTGCTGAGTCTGCCGATCGCTGTCGTGCTGTTCAGCTGGACGGTCACCATGGTGGCGCTCGGCGCGGGCCTGCTGGTGACCTTCCTCGGGATCCCCGTGCTGGCGGCGGCGCTCGCGGGCTGCCGCGGCTTCGGCGCGCTGGAGCGCACGCGCGCGCGTGCGCTGCTGCGCCTGGAGGTGGCCGACCCGGAGCCGCTGCGGGCGCGCCGGGCGGGCGCGTTCGGGTGGATGGGCGCGGTGCTGAAGAGCGGCACGTCGTGGCGGCATCTGCTGTACGCGCTGCTGCAGTTTCCCTGGGCGCTGTTCTCGTTCGTCGTGGCGGTGAACTTCTGGGCGTACGGCTGGGCGCTGCTGACGTACCCGCTGTGGTTCTGGGTGTTCCCGATGTACGGCGGCCAGGGCGGCCTGCAGCTGTACGGTGACGCGCAGCACAGCGTCTATCTCGACAACCCGTTCGAGATCACCGTGACCGCGCTGGTCGGCCTGCTGTTCACGCTGGCCACGCCCTGGATCGTGCGGGGCCTGACCACGGTGGACGGGCTGCTGGTGCGCGGGCTGCTCGGGCCGTCGCGGCTGTCGGCGCGGGTCGTGGAGCTGGAGTCGGACCGCGGGATCGTGGTGGACACCGCGGCCGCCGATCTGCGCCGCATCGAGCGGGACCTGCACGACGGGGCGCAGGCCCGGCTGGTGAGCCTGGCCATGGATCTGGGCCTGGCCAAGGAGAAGCTGCGGGAGGACCCGCAGGCGGCGGCCCGGATGGTGGAGGAGGCCCACGGCGAGGTGAAGACGGCCCTGCAGGAGCTGCGCGACCTCGCGCGCGGGATCCATCCGGCCGTGCTGACCGACCGGGGCCTGGACGCGGCCCTCTCCTCGGTCGCCTCCCGCTGCACGGTCCCGGTGCGGGTGGAGGTCGACCTGCCGGCCCGGCCGGCCCCGGCCATCGAGGGCATCGCCTACTTCACCGTCTCCGAGCTGCTGCAGAACATCAGCAAGCACAGCCGGGCGCGCTCCGCCTCGGTCGACGTGTGGCATGCGGAGGACCGGCTGATGCTCCAGGTCATGGACGACGGCGTGGGCGGCGCGGACGCGACCCGCGGCTCGGGCCTGGCGGGCCTGGCCGGCCGTCTGGACGCGGTCGACGGAGTCCTGGTGGTGGACTCACCGGCCGGCGGCCCCACCCGGGTGATCGCCGAGCTGCCCTGGCGGGCCTGAGGGCGCACGTCGACCGCGGTACGGCCTCCTGCGACATCCCCCTGTGATTCCCCGGCTCCTGCGCACGACGGCCCGAATGCTGGAATGCTGGACCTTCGTACAGGACACCGTCGGAAGGTCGGGCTGTGGGGGGCCGGGAGATCGTGGAGGACAGGGTGCGGGTCGTCATCGCCGAGGACTCGGTGCTGCTCAGGGAGGGCCTGACCCGGTTGCTGACCGACCGCGGGCACGATGTCGTGGCGGGCGTCGGGGACGCGGAGGCGCTGATCAAGACCATCGCCGACCTGGACGCGCAGGGCACGCTGCCCGACGTGGTGGTGGCGGACGTACGGATGCCGCCGACGCACACCGACGAGGGCGTGCGGGCGGCCGTACGGCTGCGCAAGGCGCACCCCGGGCTCGGGGTGCTGGTGCTGTCGCAGTACGTGGAGGAGCGCTACGCCACCGAACTGCTGGCCGGTTCCAGCCGGGGCGTGGGCTATCTGCTCAAGGACCGGGTCGCCGAGGTGCGGGAGTTCGTGGACGCCGTGGTGCGGGTGGCCGAGGGCGGTACGGCGCTGGACCCCGAGGTGGTCGCGCAGCTGCTCGGGCGCAGCCGCAAGCAGGACGTGCTGGCGGGGCTCACCCCGCGTGAGCGCGAGGTGCTGGGGCTGATGGCGGAGGGCCGGACGAACTCGGCGATCGCCCGGCAGCTGGTGGTCAGCGACGGGGCCGTGGAGAAGCACGTCAGCAACATCTTCCTGAAGCTCGGGCTCTCCCAGAGCGACGGCGATCACCGGCGTGTTCTGGCCGTGCTCACGTACCTGAACTCGTAACGGGCTGACACTGTGTCAGCAGTATGTCAGTCCGTCCGGCTTCTGTGGAGACCGGACGTCCGGGTGGGAGGCCGCAGGAGACAGCAGGAGACAACCGGGAAACACGCGGGGAGCGTCTTGATCGATGCTCCGGCGATACGGGAAAGCATGAGCAGTCAGCGCGACCAGCCGTCTCGAAAAGCCACCCGTCCGCGGATGGCCACGGGAAGGCGACCCTAACCGACGTAGGGTTGATATCGGGATGGTCCCTGGGACGACCATCTCCGGACAGCCGCCTCGAAGGAGGTCCAGTTCAGTGACCAGTCAGGTCAGCAGCCCAGCGGAGCAGGCCGACGGAACCGTCGTGGGAGAGCAGCGCAAACCGGGCGGAGCCAAGGATGTGCGGCGCCTGGATCGGGTGATCATCCGGTTCGCGGGGGACTCGGGTGACGGCATGCAGCTCACCGGTGACCGGTTCACCTCGGAGACCGCGTCCTTCGGCAACGACCTCTCCACCCTGCCGAACTTCCCCGCCGAGATCCGCGCCCCCGCCGGCACCCTGCCCGGCGTCTCCTCGTTCCAGCTCCACTTCGCCGACCACGACATCCTCACCCCGGGCGACGCGCCGAACGTGCTGGTCGCGATGAACCCGGCCGCCCTGAAGGCCAACATCGGCGACCTGCCGCGCGGCGCCGAGATCATCGTCAACACGGACGAGTTCACCAAGCGTGCCCTGCAGAAGGTGGGCTACACCGCCTCCCCGCTGGAGGACGGCTCGCTGGACGGCTACAGCCTGCACCCCGTGCCGCTGACCACCCTCACCGTCGAGGCGCTGAAGGAGTTCGACCTCTCCCGCAAGGAGGCCGAGCGCAGCAAGAACATGTTCGCGCTGGGTCTGCTGAGCTGGATGTACCACCGGCCGACCGAGGGCACCGAGAAGTTCCTGAAGTCGAAGTTCGCGAAGAAGCCGGAGATCATGGCGGCGAACATCGCCGCGTTCCGGGCGGGCGTGAACTTCGGCGAGACGACCGAGGACTTCGCGGTCTCCTACGAGGTCGCCCCGGCCACCGAGACCTTCCCGGTCGGCACCTACCGCAACATCACCGGCAATCTCGCCCTCGCCTACGGCCTGATCACCGCGTCGCAGCAGGCGGATCTGCCGCTGTTCCTGGGCTCGTACCCGATCACGCCGGCCTCGGACATCCTGCACGAGCTGAGCAAGCACAAGAACTTCGGCGTGCGGACCTTCCAGGCGGAGGACGAGATCGCCGGCATCGGCGCGTCGCTGGGGGCGGCCTTCGGCGGCTCGCTCGCGGTGACGACGACGAGCGGGCCCGGTGTGTCGCTCAAGAGCGAGACGATCGGCCTGGCGGTCTCCCTGGAGCTGCCGCTGCTGATCCTGGACATCCAGCGCGGTGGCCCCTCGACCGGTCTGCCGACCAAGACCGAGCAGGCGGACCTGCTGCAGGCGATGTACGGCCGCAACGGCGAGGCCCCGGTGCCGGTCATCGCCCCGAAGACCCCGGGCGACTGCTTCGACGCGGCCCTGGAAGCCGCCCGGATCGCGCTGACGTACCGCACCCCGGTGTTCCTGCTCTCCGACGGCTATCTGGCCAACGGCTCCGAGCCGTGGCGGATCCCGGACCCGGACGAGCTGCCGGACCTGCGCGTGCAGTTCGCGTCCGGCCCGAACCACACGCTGGAGGACGGCACCGAGGTCTTCTGGCCGTACAAGCGGGACCCGCAGACCCTGGCCCGCCCGTGGGCGATCCCGGGCACCCCGGGCCTGGAGCACCGCATCGGCGGCATCGAGAAGCAGGACGGCACGGGCAACATCTCCTACGACCCGGCCAACCACGACTCGATGGTCCGCACCCGCCAGGCCAAGATCGACGGCATCGACGTGCCGGACATCGAGGTCGACGACCCGCACGGGGCGAAAACGCTGGTCCTGGGCTGGGGCTCGACGTACGGGCCGATCACGGCCGCGGTACGGCGGCTGCGCAAGGCCGGCGAGTCGATCGCACAGGCCCATCTGCGCCACCTCAACCCGTTCCCGCGCAATCTCGGAGCGGTGGTCACCTCGTACGACAAGGTGGTGATCCCCGAGATGAACCTCGGGCAGCTCGCCACCCTGATCCGGGCGAAGTACCTGGTCGACGCCCACTCGTACAACCAGGTCAACGGCATGCCGTTCAAGGCGGAACAGCTCGCCGCCGCGCTGAAGGAGGCCATCGATGACTGACGCCACCCACTCGCTGCTGCAGCTGGTTCCCAAGGCCGAGGCCAAGCAGTCCATGAAGGACTTCAAGTCCGACCAGGAGGTGCGCTGGTGCCCGGGCTGCGGTGACTACGCGATCCTGGCCGCCGTCCAGGGGTTCATGCCGGAGCTGGGCCTGGCGAAGGAGAACATCGTCTTCGTCTCGGGCATCGGCTGCTCCTCCCGTTTCCCGTACTACATGAACACCTACGGGATGCACTCCATCCACGGCCGCGCCCCGGCCATCGCGACGGGCCTGGCGTCCTCCCGCCGGGACCTGAGCGTGTGGGTGGTCACCGGTGACGGCGACGCCCTGTCCATCGGCGGCAACCACCTGATCCACGCCCTGCGCCGCAACGTCAACCTCAAGATCCTGCTGTTCAACAACCGGATCTACGGCCTGACCAAGGGCCAGTACAGCCCGACCTCCGAGGTCGGCAAGATCACCAAGTCGACTCCGATGGGCTCGCTGGACGCGCCGTTCAACCCGGTGTCGCTGGCGATCGGCGCGGAGGCGTCCTTCGTCGCGCGCACGATCGACTCCGACCGCAAGCACCTGACCGAGGTGCTGCGCGCGGCCGCCGACCACCCGGGCACGGCCCTCATCGAGATCTACCAGAACTGCAACATCTTCAACGACGGCGCCTTCGACGCCCTGAAGGACAAGCAGCAGGCGGACGAGGCGCTGATCCGCCTGGAGCACGGGCAGCCGATCCGGTTCGGCGGTGGGGGCACCTCCCGCTCGAGCGAAGCCGAGAGTGGTGGAGGCGCGCATGGTGTCGTACGGGACCGGCAGAGCGGCGATCTGAGGGTGGTGACGGTGACCCCGGAGAACGAGGCGGACATCCTGGTGCACGACGCGAAGTCCGCATCACCCACCACCGCCTTCGCCCTCTCCCGGCTGGCCGACCCCGACACGCTGCACCACACCCCGATCGGTGTGTTCCGCTCCGTCGAGCGGCCGGTGTACGACGTCCGGATGTCCGAGCAGCTGGACACGGCCATCGAGCAGCACGGCAAGGGCGATCTGGCCGCGCTGCTGGCCGGCGGGGACACCTGGACGGTCGTCGGCTGATCCCGCCGCTCTGCGATCACGAGGCCCGGGAGCGGAGTTCCCGGGCCTCGTCGTACGTCCGGCGGGACTTCTCCACCTCGCCCATGCGGTCGTGCGTCCACTGCGCCAGGGACCGCACCTGCTCCGCCGCCTCCCGGCCGAGGCCGGTGAGCGAGTAGTCGACGCGGGGCGGGATGACCGGCTTGGCGTCCCGGTGGACCAGGCCGTCGCGCTCCAGGGTCTGCAGGGTCTGGGTGAGCATCTTCTCGCTGATGCGGCCCACCTGGTCGATCGCCCGCCGCAGCTCGCTGAACCGCCGCGAGCCCTCCATCAGCTCGATCAGGACGAGCACACCCCAGCGGCTGGTGACGTGCTCCAGGACGAGCCGGTAGGGGCACATGGCCTCGGCCTCGGCTCCGGTGCGCGCACGCGTGTTACTTACTGCCATGCCAGTACCTTACTTCAAAGTGGGTACTTTCGCTTGGTTAGTGCACCTCCTAGGGTGAGTGCCATAGCCACCCCACAAGGAGTTTGTGAACCATGAGCATCGTCGTCACCGGAGCGACCGGACACCTCGGCCGCCACGTCGTGGAACAGCTGCTGGAGAAGGTTCCGGCGGAGCAGATCACCGCCGTCGTCCGCGACGAGGCGAAGGCCGCCGACTTCGCGGCCCGCAGGGTGAAGCTCGCGGTCGCCGACTACAACGCGCCCGAGACCTTCGACGGCCTGTTCGCGGCCGGTGACAAGGTCCTGCTGATCTCCGGCAACGAGTTCGACAAGGGCCGGGTCCAGCAGCACCGGGTCGTCATCGACGCCGCCAAGGCGGCCGGCGTGGCGCTGCTCGCGTACACCAGCGCCCCGGGCAGCCTCAAGGCCGCGCTCGCCGACGACCACCGGGCCACCGAGGAGGCGCTGCTCGCCTCCGGTCTGCCCTACAGCCTGCTGCGCAACGGCTGGTACCACGAGAACTACACCGAGAACCTGGCCCCGGTGCTGGAGCGCGACGCGGTCGTCGCGGCGGCCGGCGAGGGCCGGGTCTCCTCGGCCTCGCGCGCCGACTACGCGGCCGCCGCGGTCGCCGTGCTGACCGGCGAGGGCCACGAGAACACGACGTACGAGCTGGGCGGCGACGTGGCGTGGAGCCTCGCCGAGTACGCGGCCGAGCTGAGCCGGCAGACCGGCCAGGAGATCGCCTACAACGCCGTCACCGGTGAGGTCCTGAAGGGCATCCTGGCGGGCGCCGGCGTGCCCGCGCCGTTCGTCGAGATCCTCGTCGGCGTCGACGCGTCCATCGAGAAGGGCGAACTCGTCGTCTCCACCGGCGACCTGTCCCGCCTGGCCGGCCGCCCGAGCACTCCGCTCGCCGAGGCGGTCGCCGCCGCGCTGAAGGGCTGACAGTCCAAGGGTTTGACCTGCACCCCCGCCTGCCATGACCGCCTGTCATGACCGTATGGCGATACGGGCATGACAGACGGGGGTGCTCGGCGTTACCTTCGTTCTCGCGTGCGTGAGTGAGGCGAGAAGGAGGGGCCCGTGGCCGGGACGTCCAAGGGAGAACACAGGACAGGCCTGCTGAACGGCTTCGCCGCGTACGGCATGTGGGGACTGGTCCCGCTGTTCTGGCCGCTGATGAAGCCCGCCGGAGCCCTGGAGATCCTGGCCCACCGGATGGTGTGGTCCCTCGTCATCGTCGCCGTCGCCCTGCTCGTCATACGGCGCTGGGCCTGGGCCGGGGAACTGCTGCGGCAGCCGCGGCGGCTCGGCCTCATCGCGCTCGCCGCGGCCGTCATCACCGTGAACTGGGGCGTCTACATCTGGGCCGTGAACGCCGGCCATGTGGTCGAGACGTCCCTCGGGTACTTCATCAACCCGCTGGTGACCATAGCGATGGGCGTGCTGATCCTTAAGGAACGGCTGCGGCCCGTGCAGTGGGCCGCGGTCGGGGTGGGCGTCGCCGCCGTGGTCGTCCTGACCGTCGGCTACGGCCGTCCGCCGTGGATCTCCCTCTGCCTCGCCTTCTCGTTCGCCACCTACGGGCTGGTGAAGAAGAAGGTCGCCCTCGGCGGCATCGAGTCGCTGGCCGCAGAGACCGCGATCCAGTTCCTGCCCGCGCTCGCCTTCCTGCTCTGGCTGACCGCCCACGGCCGGTCCACCTTCGCGAGTGAGGGCGCGGGGCACACGGCCCTGCTAGCCTCGACCGGCATCGTCACCGCGCTGCCGCTGGTCTGCTTCGGCGCGGCGGCGATCCGCGTGCCCCTGTCCACGCTGGGGCTGCTGCAGTACCTGGCCCCCGTCTTCCAGTTCCTGCTCGGCGTCCTCTACTTCCACGAGGAGATGCCCGCCGCGCGCTGGGCCGGCTTCGCGCTGGTCTGGCTGGCGCTGGTCCTGCTCACCACGGACGCGCTGCGTGCCGCGCGGAGGCCGCGGGCGATGGTCGTGCCGCCCCGCACCGAGACGCCCAGCTCAGCCGCGGTGGACGCCTGACGCAGGGGCCGGCTGTCAGTGGTGGGCGCTATAAGTGGTGCCCATGTCGACGCAGACATCCACACCACTGCACTGGAAGCTCGTCATCGACTCAGCCGACCCGCACGCACAGGCCGACTTCTGGGCCGCCGCGCTGCACTACACGGCCGAGGACAACAGCGCGCTCGTCGCACGGCTGCTGTCGCTCGGCGCGCTGCCCGAGGAGGCCACGGTCGAGCACCACGGCCGCGCCGCCTTCCGTGACCTGATCGCGGTACGGCACCCCGACGATCCCTACGACCCGGACTCCGGCACCGGGCTGGGGCGGCGGCTGCTGTTCCAGCGCGTCCCGGAGACGAAGTCCGGCAAGAACCGGCTCCACCTCGACCTGCACCCCGGCGCCGAGCGGCGCGCGGACGAGGTGGCGCGACTGACGACCCTCGGCGCACGGGTCCTGCGCGAGGTGAAGGAGCCCGCCGGCGCGTGGACGGTGATGGCGGACCCGGAGGGCAACGAGTTCTGCGTGCAGTAGCCCGGGGGCGTGCGAACTGGGGCTTGCGGACGGGGGCTTGCCGGCCGGTTACGCCTACGCCTGTGCCTGCGCCGCCTTGGCCGCGCGGTCGGTCAGGCGGACCATGCGGGCGCGGGCCGACTCCAGGGGCTGCGGGTCCTCGGCCGCGGGTCCCGGCTCCGCCGTGAGGTCCGTCCACAGGTCGATCAGGTCGCGGCCCATCCGCAGGCCCTCCTCCGGGTCGCGCACGGCCCGCCAGGCGGTGGCCGCACTCCGCACGTTGCCGTAGGCGCCCTCGGCGTCCGCGGCCTGCCGGCGCATCCGGGCGAGCTCCAGGGAGAGGCCGAAGGAGCGGACCGGGTCACCCGCCAGGTAGGCGATGTAGGCGGTCAGTTCGCGCAGGTGCAGCACCTCGGGGTGGCGGGGGCCCAGCACCCCGGACGCCTCGACGACCGTGCGGTCGGCGAGTTCCGCCGCGACCTCGATACGGCCGCTCCGGACAGCCTCGTTGATCCGCGCCATCGGCTCGGTCAGCAACTCGGCCCCCTCCGCGGTCTCGGTCACGGGCTCGTCCCCGAGCACCTCTTCGGCCACGGCGTCGAAGCCGCGGGCGGGGGTGGGGGTCGGCGACGCGACCGGAGCGGGCTCGGGGTCGAGCAGGGGGACGGCGGCCGGGGCGGACACGGACACGGGGGCGGGCTTCAGGGCGGGGGCGGACACGAAGTCGGCTTTCGGAGCGGAGGCGGACACGAGGTCGGGGTTCGGGGCGGGGGCGGACACGAGGTCGGCCTTCGGAGCGGAGCCGGACACGAGGTCGGCCTTCGGAGCGGAGGCGCTCTCGGGTACGGCGACGGAGGCGGGGGGTGCGTCCACGGTGTCCGGCACGGCGGACCGGACCGAGGGCGCATCCACGGCGTCCGGCACGGCGGACCGGACCGGGGGCGCATCCATCACCGGTGGCGGGCCGAACTGCCCGGTGGGTGCCTGGACCGTGCCCGACGCGACCGGGGAGGCCGGCCGCGCTGAAGTCGGCTGCGGGCCGCGCGGAGCGACCCGGACGGGGTCTCCCGCCACCCTGCTGGAGCCGTCCGCCGAGACCTCGAGGGGGACCACGCAGCCGGCGCGGTCGTCGTGGATCGTGGCTCGTATGGGGGTGCCCAGGCTGATGGCCAGGCGCTGGAGGTGGTTCAGCACGGCGTGTTGGATCTCCTCGCCCGGAGCCGCGACGACCGACGTCCCACCCACCGAGGCACTGCCCGCGCCGGACACCCGGACCTGCACCACGGCAGGGTGTGTCACGGGCTGCTGCACCCGCTTCTTCTCGAAGCTGAGTCGAGACATCGGTTCCCTCACTCCCCCGGCGTCGCACCCCGGTCGTACGCGTCCTACCAACCAGTCTGTCGGCTCAGCTCGGTTCCCGCGTCACCGCGACGTCACAGCCTCGCACCAGCCGCACCCCTGACTCCTCTTGAACCCAACTGCTTGCGTGTGCATAAAATGCATGCGCCGGTATTCGCGGAATGACATCGATCGCTTTGGGGGACCCATGAGCCGCCGTTTCCTGTTCGTCCTGGGCAGTGCCCGCCTCGACGGCAACACCGAACTGCTGGCCCGCGAGGCCGCCGCGCAGCTGCCCGGAGACGTCGAGCAGCGGTGGATCCGCCTGGCCGAGCACCCGCTGCCCGACTTCGTGGACATGCGGCACGACAGCGACCACGTACGGCAGCCCGCGGACCCCGAGACCGGCCTGCTGCTGGACGCCACGCTCGCGGCCACGGACATCGTGATCGTCTCGCCGCTGTACTGGTACTCGGTCTCCGGCCTCACCAAGCGGTACCTGGACTACTGGGCGGGCTGGCTGCGCACCCCGGGCATCGACTTCAGGGCGACGATGGCCGGGCGCACGCTGTGGGGTGTCGCGGCGTTCGCCGAACGGGAGCCGTCGGTCGCCGAACCCCTCGTCGGCACCCTCAACAACTCGGCCGCGTATCTGAAGATGCGCTTCGGCGGGGTGCTGCTCGGCAACGGCAGCGCGCCCGGGGACGTGCGGAAGGACACCGACGCGCTGACGCGCGCCAAGACGTTCTTCGCGCAGGAGGCGCCCCTCGCCCGCTTCCCGCACCAGGACGCCTGAGCCGTCCCGCGCGGCTCGCCGCGCCCTACGTGTTGATGTCCTTCGTCGTGAACCGCGCCCAGGCCGCCGAGCCGAACACGGCCGCGTACAGCGCCTGGAGGCCGAGGTTTCTGACCAGGTCGTCCCAGTAGACGGGGTCGCGCATCAGGTCGGCGAAGGACAGCCAGTAGTGGGAGAAGAAGTACGGCTGCAGCGCGTGCAGCTGGGGTATCTGGTCGAGGATCTGGACGGTGATGAGCAGGCCCACGGTGGTCGCCATCGCCGCGATGCCGCTGTTGGTCAGCGTCGACACGAACAGGCCGAGGGCCGCGACGCCGACCAGTGAGGCGGCGACGACCAGGGCTATCAGCAGCGCCCGGCCGAGGCCCTCGGCGAAGCTGATCCGGGTGCCGGAGATGGTGGTGAGGTCGCCGAGCGGGAACAGCAGCGCGCCGACGATCAGCGCGGAGACGGCCACGACCAGGGTGGCCAGCACACAGAAGGCCATGACCGTCGTGTACTTGGTGAGCAGCAGGCGGGTGCGGCCGGCCGGGGCGACCAGCAGATAGCGCAGGGTGCCGCCGCCCGCCTCGCCGGCGATCGCGTCGCCCGCGACCACGCCGACCGCCATCGGCAGGAAGAACGGCAGGGTCGCGGCCAGCGCCGTGAACACCAGGAAAAGGCCGTTGTTGGTGATCTGCGCGATGAACGCCGGCCCTTCGCCGCCGCTCGGGCCCGCCGTCGAGCCGCCCCGCGTCTCGATCCGCACCGCGATCCCGACCAGCACCGGCACCGCCGCCAGCACCCCGAGCAGCGCGAGGGTGCGCCAGCGGCGGACGGTGGTGAGCAGCTCGCTGCGCAGCAGCCCGAAGGTCCACAGGGGGTTCGGACGGCCGGGGCCGGCCGCGGTGGCCGGTGCCTGGAGTGCCTCGGCCTCAGCCCGCGACATCGAATCCCTCTCCCGTCAGTGCCACGAACGCGTCCTCCAGGGAGGCCCGTTCGAGTGTGAGGCCCCGGACCCGGACGCCCGCCGTGACCAGTGCTGCGTTGACCTCGGCGAGGTCCCGCTCGGGCGGCTCGCCGGTCACCCGGTCGCCGTCCACGGTGACGTCCCCTACGCCCTGCTCCTTCAGCAGCCGGGCCGCCTCGCCCGCGTCCGGTGTGGTCACCACCAGCCGGCCGCGCGCCCCGGCCGCCAGGTCGGCCACCGCGCCCTGCGTGATCAGGCGGCCCTGTGCCATCACCGCCGCGTGCGTGCACACCTGCTCGATCTCGTCGAGGAGGTGGGAGGAGAGGAAGACGGTCGTGCCGTCGGAGGCCAACTCCCGGATCAGGGCGCGGATTTCCCGCATGCCCTGCGGGTCGAGGCCGTTGGTGGGCTCGTCCAGGACGAGCAGCTTGCGCGGCTGGAGCAGGGCCGCGGCCAGGCCCAGGCGCTGCTTCATGCCGAGCGAGTACGCCCTGGCCTTCTTGCCCGCGGCGGCCGTGAGGCCCACCCGGTCCAGGGCGGCCGCGACCCGGGTCCGCCGGGTGCGCGGGTCGGCGGTCGGGTCGGCGGCGTCGTAGCGCAGCAGGTTGTCCCGGCCGGAGAGGAAGCCGTACAGGGCGGGGCCCTCGATCAGCGCGCCGACCTGCGGGAGGACGGCGCGGCCGGCCCGCGGCATGGGGCGGCCCAGGACGCGGGCCGTGCCCGAGGTCGGCTCGATCAGGCCCATCAGCATGCGGATGGTGGTGGTCTTGCCCGAGCCGTTGGGGCCGAGGAAGCCGAAGACGCTGCCCGCCGGGACGGTCAGGTCGAGACCGTCGACGGCGAGCTGTCCGCCGCGGTAGCGCTTGGTGAGGCCGCGCGTGGCGATGACGTGCGCCGGCGCGTCCCCCGAGTCCTGCTCCGTGGCGGACGGTTCGTCCATCGGCTCCCTCGATTCGTCGTGTTCCGTACCCCGGAAGGGTTACTTCCCTTCGTTGGCCGCCTTGACCAGCGTGTCCTTGGTGACCGCTCCGGCGTACACCTTGCCGTCGTCGGTGATCAGGGCGTTGACCAGGCGGGTGGAGAAGACCGTGCCCTTGCCGAACTTCCCGGAGACGTGGTCGCCGAGCGAGCCGAGGAAGCCGCCGAAGGCGCCGCCCTCGGAGCCGGACGGCATGCCGCCCTTGGCGCCGGTGTCGAAGGTGGCGATGGACGTCCAGCCCTTGCCGAGCACGTTGGCCCCCTCCATGCCCTGGGCGAAGTCCTCGCCGGACTTCGGGGCGTGCTCGGGTGCCTTGGACGCCTTCTTCTCCTCGGTGACCTTCGCACCCTTGGGCGGGGTGAAGTCGAAGGTGGAGTCGGCCGGCTTGGCGAAGGAGACCTGGGTGAAGCCCGCGTCGAGCACGGCGGCGCCGCCGCTCTTCGGGGTGAGCGTGAACTTGAGCGGCATGCCCGTCTTCGCGTCGACGGCGATGCTGATCGCGCCGACCGTGGTGCCGGACTGCTTCGGCTTGATCAGCAGCTTGTAGGCGTCGCGTCCGGCGACCTGCGCGGTGCCGTCGACGGTCACGGACGTGGTGTCGTCGACCGACTTCAGGGCCTCGTCGGCGAAGTCCTTGGGCGTGGCCGGCGCCTCGGCCCGGTGCTCCTTGCCGGAGTCGGCGGCAGTGCCGTGGAAGACCTCGTTGCTCTTGCTGTCGTAGCCCCAGACGTCCTTGCCGTCGTGGATGAGGCTGTACTCGGAGCCGCTCTCCAGCAGCGAGAGCTTCTGCCGGTCCGGGCCGTCGGTCGCCACGCGCAGGGTGTGCGTGCCGGAGACCAGCTCGGTGAGCTTGGACGTCGGGTCGGCGGAGGAGCCGTCGCCGCCCTGGGCCGCCCCGGACGCCAGGCTGCTCTCCAGGCCGCCGAGGTCCGGCAGGCCGAGGTCGGTGCTGACCTTCACCGTGCCGGACAGCTGCTGCACGTCGGACTTGGCGATCTTCTCGATGAGCTGCTGCGCGGTGATCTTCGGCAGATCGGGGGAACCGGAGTCGGCGAGAGCCGGGACCAGCCCGATCGTGGCCGCCGCCACCCCCACCACCGCGACCGGAACCACGTACCGGGCGGCTTTGCGGCGCCCCGTGGGCAGGTCCTCGCCCTGCCCGGCGCCCGTTGCCTCGTCGGATTCGTACGGTGCCATCTGTGCCTTACCTCCGTCGTCGGCGGCGGCTGTCCCCACACTGGTCCACCTGAGCCGCCATTCTCACCCGAATCGGTGAGGAGTGGTGATTTCCGTGGTTTCCATCTGACCAAATCGGCCGTGAGGAAGCGTCAGACCACGGAGCCAACTCCGTGTACGCCTGCGGTATGACACGCGAGGGCGGCGCCTCCCCCGACCCGTAGGGGTCGTGCGGGAGACACCGCCCTCAAGACAGGTGCGGGACGGGTCAGCCGGCCCGGTGCACCACCGCGTCGCACAGCTCGAGCAGCGCCGCCTTGGCGTCGCACTCCGGCAGCGGGGCCAGCGCCGCCCGCGCCTCCTCCGCGTACCGGACGGTGTCCCGGCGGGCCTGCTCCAGCGCGGGGTGCGCGCGCAGCGCGGTCAGCGCCTCGGCGTGCCGGGCGTCGTCGCTGAGGTCGGAGTCGAGCAGCTCGCACAGCGCGATGTCCTCGGCCAGGCCGAGGCGGGCGGCCCGCTCGCGCAGCCGGAGCACGGGCAGCGTCGGGATGCCCTCGCGCAGGTCCGTGCCCGGGGTCTTGCCGGACTCGTGCGAGTCGGAGGCGATGTCCAGGACGTCGTCCGCGAGCTGGAAGGCGACCCCGAGCCGTTCGCCGTACTGCGTGAGCACGTCGACGACCGTCTCGTCGGCGCCGGACATCATGGCGCCGAACCGGCACGACACGGCCACCAGGGAGCCCGTCTTGCCGCCGAGCACGTCCAGGTAGTGGTCGACCGGGTCGCGGCCGTCCGAGGGGCCCGCGGTCTCCAGGATCTGCCCGGTGACCAGCCGCTCGAACGCGAGGGCCTGGACCCGGACCGCCTCGGGGCCGAGGTCGGCGAGGATCTGGGAGGCGCGGGCGAAGAGGAAGTCGCCGGTGAGGACCGCGACCGAGTTGCCCCAGCGGGTGTTGGCGCTGTCCACGCCGCGCCGCACGGAAGCCTCGTCCATGACGTCGTCGTGGTACAGCGTGGCCAGGTGGGTCAGCTCCACGACGACGGCCGACGGCACGACGCCCGGCGCGTACGGATCGCCGAACTGCGCCGCGAGCATGACGAGCAGCGGCCTGAACCGCTTCCCACCGGCCCGTACGAGGTGCTGCGCGGCCTCCGTGATGAACGGGACCTCGCTCTTGGTGGCTTCGAGCAAGCCTTCCTCGACAGCCGCCAATCCGGCCTGGACATCGGCTTCCAGAGCCTGGTCCCGCACGCTCAGCCCGAACGGCCCGACGACGGTCACGAGGGGTCTCCTGTCTGCTGGTGTCTGCTGGCGATTACACGGTTTGTCGATAGGTCGTTGCCATCACTCAAGTCAGCGTATCCGGTCCTGTTTCGATCACCGATAGCGCCCACCGGTCCAGCCCGGGCGGTATCGGATCAGGGTCGGTATGTTTTTGATCATCTGATAAGTATGGGTACACAATGACTTAACAGGATCTCGCCCGATTTGTCGCGAACCGCACGGCGGGCGGAGTACTCCTTTTGCACCACACCCAGCAAATCTCCCGAATCCCCCATGTCTGATTTGGTACTCTTTGCCATTTCGTGAGTTGGGTCACGCGGGCCCAGGAATCGGCCAATGGGCGCCACCCCCGTTCTCCCCTTTCCACATCGGGCAGTTGAGCGTTGGCAACCGCAAAGGATCAAGTGCCCCATTCGGAACAGATCAAGGTCAAGTGCCTCATTGGGTGAATCAAGTACTTGTTCCTGACATGTGCTGTCGCATAGCTTCCGGGCCAGTCAGACGAACGCCGAATCCTGCCGCGTCTGACACCACCCATCGACGAACTCATTCGTACGGCAGGAGCGGGGGACCCAGGTAAGCCGCCGGACCGGACGACGCATGTCGCGCCGGGACGGCTAGGGGTGAAGTCGTGCCTCCCCCCAGAGGTACGGCCGGGCACCTCCCCGCCCGAACCCGACAGCTCACCTCGTAGGCGACGGAGAGGAACGTCCCCATGCTTGCTGCCGCTCAGCCCCGCCGCACCCGCACCAACCGCCTCGTCCGCAAGCTCGCCGTCATCGGCACCGGCGCCGCTGTGCTCGCCCTTCCCGTCATCGGCGCGACCAGCGCCTCCGCGGCCACCCCCACGGCCACCACGCCGTCCACCACGCTCGCCGGGTACCCGAACAACCTCGACGGCTGGATCCGCGAGTCGCTCGCGATCATGGCCCAGAAGGGCATCCCAGGGACGTACAACGGCATCTACCGCAACATCATCCGCGAGTCGTCCGGCAATCCGGCGGCCATCAACCTCTGGGACTCCAACGCGGCCAAGGGCATCCCGTCCAAGGGCCTGCTCCAGGTCATCGACCCGACGTTCAACGCGTACCACGTGGCCGGAACGTCCTTCGACATCTACGACCCGGTCGCGAACATCACGGCCGCCTGCAACTACGCGGCCGCGCGCTACGGGTCGATCGACAACGTCTTCGGCGCCTACTGACCGGCGCCCACGGCGGGCCACTACTGATATCCCGGTCAGTCGGTCGGGAACAGTCTTTCGAGGACGACGGCGATGCCGTCGTCCTCGTTCGACTTGGTGATCTCATCGGCGACGGCCTTGAGTTCGGGGTGGGCGTTCGCCATGGCGACGCCGCGTCCGGCCCAGTCGAACATGGGGATGTCGTTGGGCATGTCGCCGAACGCGAGGGCCCGGCCGGCGGCGATCCCCAGGTACTCGGCGGCCAGCGCCAGCCCCGTCGCCTTGGTGACCCCGGACGGCTGCAGTTCCACGGTCCCGGGCCCCGACATCGTGACCGTCGCCAGCGAGCCCACCGCCGAGCGTGCGATCGCCGCCAACTCGTCGTCGGACAGCGTGTGATGGCGCAGCAGCACCTTGCTGATGGGCTCGCACCACAGGTCGTCGCGGCGGCCGACCCGCACGGCCGGCAGGGTCGGGTGCGGCATCAGATACCCGGGTTCGATCAGGGTGAGCCCGTCCACGCCGTCCTGGTCGACGGCCGCGTAGACCTGCCCCACCTCGGCCTCGATCTTGCCGAGCGCGGTCTCGGCCAGTTCCCGGTCCAGCCGGACCGACCACAGCAGACGGTCGGCGCCGGCGTCGTAGACCTGCGCGCCCTGCCCGCACACCGCGAGCCCCGTGCTGCCGAGGCTCTCCAGGAGGGGCCGTACCCGAGGAGCCGGGCGGCCCGTCACCACCAGGTGCCGGGCGCCGGCCCGTGCCACCCGCTCCAGCGCGGCGCGCGACCGGTCGGAGACGGTGTCGTCGCCGCGCAGCAGCGTCCCGTCCAGGTCGGTGGCGATCAGTGAGTATGCGGGGGGTGCGGCCATGATCAGAGAATACGGATCCCACGCCCCGCCGACTCACCCTGAAGTTCCCGGACTTGTGTGCCCCTCAGCCCCAAGTGGCCCCTGCCGCCGCCCTGATGGTGTGGAGTTGACGCGATCGGACCTGCCGGTGAGCGAGACGGCGTCGTCCGCGGCTCAGCCGTGTGCCGCCGCCAGATGCCCGGCCAGGCGCGGCGAGGCGAACTCCGTGCCGCAGACGAAGCGCATCACCGGGCCGTACGAGGACGCCGCCGGGAGGCCGGTGAAGTACAGGCCGGGGACGGAGGAGACGTACCCGGGTCCGAGCCTGGGCGTACCCCGGCTCACCGCCAGCCGGGTGCGCAGCTCAGGGCCGAGGAAGTCCATCGCGGCGATGTTCACGCGGTAGCCGGTGGCCGCGATGACGTGGTCGGCCGAGAGCCGCTCGGTGCCCTTGCCGTGGGTGCGGACGGTGAGGACCGGGCTGCCGTCCGGGGCCTCGGCGCCCACCACCCGCTCGACCTCCTGGACCTGCACCCTGCCCTCGAAGCGGTCGCGCAGCCACCAGGCGCCGAGCGGGCCGAGGACCCGGCGGACCAGGTAGTGGCGGGTGCGGGCGGGCAGGAAGCGGTACGCGTGGGGGTAGTGGCTGAGCGCCCACAGGGACCAGGCACGGCCGAAGGGCGACTCGGGGCGCAGCCTCGGCTGCTCCCAGGGCGGGGCGCCGAAGGCGACCCGGCCGCGGCCGCGCGCGACCACGCGCACCCGGGCGCCGGCCTCGGCCGCGAGGGTGGCCGCCTCCAGCGCGGACTGGCCGGCGCCGACGACGATCAGCTCCTTGCCGGCGAAGCGGGTGAGGTCGTGGTGCTGGGAGCTGTGGGAGACCGGACCGGTGAGCGCCGGACCGTCGGCCGCCGCTGCCGCCAGCTCCGCCGGGAGATGGGCCAGCCCGGACAGCCCGGTGGCGACGACGACCGCGCGTGCGGTGAACAACTCCCCCGAGTCCAGCTTGAGTTCGAACCCGCCGCTCTTATCGCGGTCCACGGAGACGACCCGGACCTGCTCCAGGTCGGGCAGCAGCTTCTCCTGGAACCACTCGCCGTACGCGATGAAGGTCTCCACCGGGACGATGTCCTCGTCGGTCACCAGCCGGCGGACACCGGCCGCGTCGCAGTAGTCGGCGAGGGTGTGGCCGGGCTGCGGGCAGTCGAGGTTGGAGGCGGCGGGGGTCGACTTGAGGAGCATGCCCTCGGGCATGTGGGCGCGCCAGCTGACCATGGGGGCGCCGAAGACGCGGACGGGGATGCCGCGCGCCCGCAGATGGGCGGCGGTGGACAGGCCGTACGGCCCGGCCCCGATGACTGCAACCGGTCGAATCACGAAGTCCCTCCCCAGGACGCGGTGCGCCACCTTCGTGGCCTTGCCTACTTCGTGGTGGGAGTGGTGCTGCTGCCGCGGCGGTTGGTGCGCCACAGCTGATACAGGTGCTTCGCGCCCGGGCGCACGAAGCGGGCGAGCATCGTGAGGAACGGCATCGGGTCGTCACCCGCGAGCCAGGCCAGCTCCGTCCCGCTCGCCTTCGCCGGCGCGTGCGGCGTCGTGTAGCCGCTGCGGCGGTAGGCGAGGAGGGCGGGCAGATCGATGTTCTCCACGACGAAACGGTGACCGGCGCGCTGTTCCCCCTCCGGTACGGCACGGCCGGTCAGATTCAGGTGCATCGCGCGGACGACGTCCACGCCCGACTCGTTCTCGAAGAGCCGGAACTGGGCGCCCGTGCGCGGGTTGAAGTCGAGGAGTTTGTACTGTCCGTCGCGCCGGTCGAAGCGCAGGTCGAGGTCGATGATGCCGGTGAAGCCGATCTGTTTGACGAAACGAGCGGCGAGGTCGGCGAGTTCCGGGTTGTCGACGACGTACGCGTTCGCCGTCATGCCCGCGTGCGGCGGCCAGGAGCGGACCTTGACGCCGGTGAAGAGCGCGAGCGGGTGGGAGTCGGCATCGAAGCAGGCGTGCACGATCCAGTCCTCGGCCTCCTCCCTCGGCAGGTACTCCTGGAGGATCACGCCGGGCTGCTCGCCCCAGTCCCGGGCGAGGGTGAGCAGGCCCTCGCGGGTGGCGATCCTCGTGGTGCCATTGACGGCGGGTCGGCTGCGCCGTACGAACGCCTCGCGGTTCTTGGCCACCATCGGGAAGCGGGCCGTGTCGGCGAAGGCGACGATCTCGTCGTACGACTCCGGGAACGCGGCCGACGGGCTCGCGATGCCGTGTTCCGCGCACAGCTCGTGCAGGCCCTGCTTGCTGGCCAGCCGGCGCGGCAGCGCGGGGTCGACACGCGGGAAGAGGAAGAGGCCGGCCAGCTCGTCCTGGTGCTCGGCGATCAGGACGGCGGCCTCCTCGTCCGTCGGGACCAGGACGGTCGGACGGCCGATCCGGCGGCCGATGCGCTGCAGGCCCTCGACCAGCCGGCCCGGGTCCTCGGCGCCGGTCGTCGGCCACACGAACGCTCGTTTGAGGTAGCGGGATGCGGCCGCGGGTGTGTGGGCGTCCTCGGTGATCGCATACATCGGGACGCCGAGGCGGCCCAGGCTGCGGATCGCGCCGACACCGCCGTGGTGCACCGGGTAGTCGCCGAACTTGACGATCAGTCCCGGCACGTCACGGTCCGCCTCGAAAGGCACGCCGACGGTGTTCCTGGCCACGGGTCCCCCCACGTGTCCCCCCTACGGACCGGACCCACCCCGTCCGTGTCCCCCGAAAGGACGCTAAGCCGGAATTGCCACCTCCCACAAGGCTTATTCGGACATTGCGAACTCTTTAGACACTGTCCGGACAACCTTTCGGGCAACGCATGGGGCACTGCCCAAGACGAGCAACTCAGCCGTAACGTGTGCCGCGACCACATGGAACGCACCCGCCATGCATGGCCCGGATGAGAGCGAGGCAGTACCCCATGCCCCCCTTCGACGTCCCCGAGGGCGACCCCTTCGGTTCGCACAACCTTCCCTATGGCGTGTTCTCACCCTCCGGCAGCACGGAGCGGAGGGTCGGCGTCCGGCTCGGTGACCACGTCCTCGACGCGGGCGCCGCGACCGCCGCCCTCGGCTCGCCGTACGTCTCCCTGCTTGCACAGCCCACCCTCACCCCCCTGCTGGCGGCAGGACGCACGGCCTGGTCGGACGTGCGGCGCGCGCTGACGGCGTGGGTGACCGTGCCCTCGCACCGGTCCACGATCGAACCGCTGTTCCACCCCCTGTCGTCGGTGACCCTCCACCTGCCCTTCGAGGTCGCGGACTACGTCGACTTCTACGCCTCCGAGAACCACGCCCGGAACGTCGGCCAGATCTTCCGGCCGGACGCCGAGGACTCCCTGACCCCCAACTGGAAGCACCTGCCGATCGGCTACCACGGCCGCTCCGGCACCGTGGTGGTGTCGGGCACGGACGTCGTACGGCCGTCCGGGCAGCGCAAGGGCCCCGCCGACCCGGCGCCCGTCTTCGGCCCCTCGATCCGGCTGGACATCGAGGCCGAGGTCGGCTTCGTGGTGGGCGTGCCCTCCGAGCTGGGCAGGCCGGTCGCGCTCGGCGACTTCCGGGACCACGTCTTCGGACTGTGCCTGCTGAACGACTGGTCGGCGCGGGACGTCCAGGCCTGGGAGTACGTCCCGCTCGGCCCGTTCCTCGGCAAGTCCTTCGCGACCTCGGTGTCGGCGTGGATCACCCCGCTGGAGGCGCTGGAGCACGCGCGCGTGGCGCCTCCGGAGCGCACGCACCCGCTGCTGCCCTACCTGGACGACTCCGCGCCGGAGATCGAGCCCGGCGGCTACGACCTGCGGATCTCCGTCGCGATCAACGGCCATGTGGTGTCCGAGCCGCCGTTCTCCAGCATGTACTGGACCGCGGCCCAGCAACTCGCCCACATGACGGTGAACGGGGCGTCCCTGCGCACCGGCGACCTGTACGGCTCGGGCACGGTGAGCGGCCCGGCGGAGAACCAGCGCGGCTCGCTGCTGGAGCTGACCTGGAACGGCCGCGACCCGCTCGAACTCCCGGACGGCAAGCGGACGTTCCTGGAGGACGGCGACGTCGTGACGCTGTCGGCCTGGGCGCCGGGGGCGGACGGGGGCCGGGTGGGACTGGGGGAGGTCAGCGGGCGCGTCGTGTCGGGCTGAGCTTTGCGCCGAACAGACCGAGGCTTGTAGCAAGCATTTGACACAAGCCCGCCGTGACGCCATCTTGTACTCACCGCTTGATACAAGCGGTGAGTACAAGATGCTCACTTTCACGGGGGTTCGTCATGACTGATGCCGACCTTGCTGCGACCGCTCCGGCGTCCCGCGCGCCCGTCGACCGCTACGCCCGCTGGACGGGCCTGGCCACGGGCGCGCTCGCGGCCTTCTCGCTCTCCACACTCGACCACGGCCACGAGGTGCTGTACGCCGTCCCGGCGTTCGGCCTCTGCGCGGTGACCGGCGTGCTGGTGGGCGACGCGCTGACCCCACCGGCCCGGGGTGCCGTCCGCACGGCCGGGCTCGCGCCGCGCCGGATCCGGGACTACGTACCGCCCCGGATGACCTGGCTGTTGCTCGTCCTCACGGGCGCGCTGGTGGTGCTGCTGACGGTCGCGGGCGTGGTGGCCTCGCCGGACGACCTGTGGCGGGCGGGCCGTTCACTCACCCTGACCTGCCGGGGCGTGACCGAGTCGCACGGCCCCTGGCCCGGGCTGTACTACGGCCTGCCGATGCTGGTCTCCCTCGCCGTCGCCACGGCCGCCTGCGGCTGGTCGCTGCGGCGGATCGCCACCCGGCCCGGCGACGAGCAATCCCGCCGCGACCGCACACTCGCGATCGTCGCGGCGTGGGGGCTCGTCGTCTCGGTCTCCCTGCTCGGCGCGGCCACGACCGCGGCGGCCTCGCTGCTGAGCCTGTCGTGCGACGGGACCGTGGGGACCACGGCCACCGTGGTGCTGTTGCCGCTGGCGCTGGTCTCGCTGGTGACCGGGCCGTGGATGCTCTTCACCATCTGCTCGCCCCGGGCGGCGTGGCGGCGCCCGGCGGACCTCGGGGTTCGCCGGTGAGCGGCGCCGCCGTGCGGGTCGACACGACGAGCCCCGTCCCGCCGTACGAACAGATCCGCGCCCAGCTGGCCGCCCTGATCACCACCGGCCGGCTGCCGGAGGGCGAACGGCTGCCGACCGTACGGCAGCTGGCGGCCGACCTGGGCCTGGCGGCGGGGACGGTGGCCCGCGCCTACCGCGAACTGGAGGCGGCGTCCCTGATCCTGACCCGGCGTGGCGCGGGGACGCGGGTGGCTCGGCTGCCGACGGTGGCGCGCCGCCGCGCGGCGGCGGAACTCGCTGAGGCGACCAAGGACTTCGTGGCGTGGACGCGGGCTCTGGGGTTCGGGGAGGAAGAGGTGCTGGAGGCGGTGCGGCGGGCGTTGCGGGAGTAGGGAGAGGGAGGACTGCCGAACTCGGAGTCGAGGCGAGCCGGACGCGAACGAGGGCAACCGGATCGCCGTCGACACCTGCCTCGTCCCGTCTCTCACCGTCATACTGGCGGGAACACGCACCACGCGACGCGCTCCCCGGCGCGTCACCCCGCACCACCTGACGCCCGCACACCTCTCCGACCAGGAACCGGAGCCCCGGCATGACCGTCTGCCTGCTCCTGCTGAGCGTCGTCGCCCTGACGGCCGCCGTACCGGCGCCCCGCGCGCTGACCCGGGCCGCCTGGCCCGAGCGGGACCCCGTGGTCGCGTTGTGGGTGTGGCAGTGCCTGGTCGCCACGGTCCTGCTGTGCTGTCTGACCGCGCTCGTGCTGGGCGCAGCGGCCGTCTTCCACACCGTCCGCGACCATGTCTTCGCCCCCGCGCCGCCCGCCGTCACCGCCGCGTACGACCTCTCCACCGCCCCGGTCTGGGCCGTCGCCCTCACCCTGCTGCTGGCCTGCGGGGCCGCCTGGACGACCGCGATGCTCGCCCGGGAGATCGCCGAGGCCCGCCGCCGCCGCGGCCAGACCCGGGCGCACCTGCGCGAACGCGCCCCCGACCTGCCCGCGGGACTGCCGGCGGCACGCGGACCGATGCTGGTGCTGGAGGACGAGTACCCGGACGCCTGGTGGATGCCGGGCCACCCGCCCCAGCTGGTCGTGACGACCGGGGCGCTGCACCGCCTGACCGACCATCAGCTGGACGCGGTCCTCACCCACGAGCGCGGCCACGCCCGCGCCCACCACGACTGGCTGCTCCACCTGTCCACCGCGCTCGCCACGGGCTTCCCGCGCGTCCCGCTCTTCGCCCACTTCTGCGACCAGACGCACCGGCTGGTCGAACTGGCCGCCGACGACACGGCCTCCCGCCGCTGCGGCCACCTCACCACCGCCCTGGCCCTGATCGAGCTGAACCAGCACCGCGGTGTCCTGTCCTGCGCCTCCAGCCGCCGCCTCCTGGGCGAACGCGTGGACCGCCTCCTGGAGCCCCCGCCGCGCCTGCTCCGCCGGCACCGGGCCCTGACGACGACGGTGGCGGCACTGGTCCCGCTGCTGCCACTGCTGATCACGTTCGCACCGGGGCTCACGGCACTGTCCTGACCCCCGTGTCCTGTCCTGACCCCACTGGGGGCTGCCGCCCCCAGACCGTCGTACGTCGCCTTCGGCGCGCTACATCCAGTCGTCCGGCTCCGGCTCTTCCCCCGGCTCGGGCCAGTAGTCGTCCGGGGAGTCGCCGGGCGCGGGCGAGGCGCCGCTGGCAGGGGAGGCTCCACCCGCGGGGGAGCCACCGGCAGCGGTGCCCGGTGCGTCCAGGGAGTTCAGCACCTCCAGCACCCCTTCCCCGTACGTCGCCAGCTTCTTCTCGCCGACCCCGCTCACCGTGCCCAACTCCCGCACCGAGCCGGGCCAAGAGGTGACGATCTCCCGGAGGGTGGCGTCGTGGAAGATGACGTACGCCGGGACGCCCTGTTCCCGGGCCTGTTCGGCGCGCCAGGCACGCAGGGCCTCGAAGGCGGGGAGCAGCGAGTCGGGCAGCTCGACCGCGGCGGCCTTGGCCTTGCGCTCGCCCCGGCCGGAGGAGGCACCCGAGCCCGACCGCGACGTGGCCGGCTTCATCGGCTCCTTGCGCAGCGGCACCTCCCGCTCCCGCCGCAGCACCGAACCGCTCGCCTCGGTGAGCACCAGCGTGCCGTACTCCCCCTCGACCGCCAGCAGCCCCTGCGCCAGCAGCTGCCGGACGACACCCCGCCACTCGGCCTCGGCGAGGTCCTGGCCGATGCCGAACACGGACAGCTGGTCGTGGTCGAACTGGATCACCCTGCCGGTGCGCTTGCCGAGCAGGATGTCGACGATCTGTACCGCGCCGAACTTCTGCCCGCGCTCCCGCTGCAGCCGTACCACCGTCGACAGCACCTTCTGCGCGGCGATCGTGCCGTCCCAGGTCTCCGGCGGGGTCAGGCAGGTGTCGCAGTTGCCGCACCCCGTGGCGGAGGGCTCCTGGCCGAAGTAGGCCAGCAGCTGCCCGCGCCGGCACTGGGCGGTCTCGCACAGGGCGAGCATGGCGTCGAGGTGGGTGGAGGCCCGGCGGCGGAACGCCTCGTCGCCCTCGCCGGACTGGATCAGCTTGCGCTGCTGGATGACGTCGTTGAGGCCGTAGGCCATCCAGGCGGTGGAGGACAGTCCGTCGCGGCCCGCGCGGCCCGTCTCCTGGTAGTAGCCCTCGATCGACTTGGGCAGGTCCAGGTGGGCGACGAAGCGCACGTCCGGCTTGTCGATGCCCATACCGAAGGCGATGGTCGCGACCACGACCAGGCCCTCCTCGCGCAGGAACCGGGACTGGTGGGCCGCGCGCGTGCCCGCGTCCAGGCCCGCGTGGTACGGCACCGCCTCGATGCCGTTGCTGCTCAGGAACTCGGCCGTCCGCTCCACCGAGTTGCGGGAGAGGCAGTACACGATGCCGGCGTCGCCCGCGTGCTCCTCCCGCAGGAAGGCGAGCAGCTGCTTCCTGGGGTCGGCCTTGGGCACGATCCGGTACTGGATGTTGGGCCGGTCGAAGCTGGCGACGAAGTGGCGGGCCCTCGGCAGGTCCAGCCGCTGGGTGATCTCCTGGTGGGTGGCGTGTGTGGCCGTGGCGGTGAGGGCGATCCGCGGGACGTCCGGCCAGCGCTCGCCGAGCAGGGAGAGGGCCAGGTAGTCGGGGCGGAAGTCGTGGCCCCACTGGGACACACAGTGCGCCTCGTCGATGGCGAAGACGGAGATCTTGCCGCGGGAGAGCAGGTCGCGCGTGGCCTCGACCCGCAGCCGCTCCGGGGCCAGGTACAGCAGGTCCAGCTCGCCGGCGAGGAACTCGGCCTCGACCACGCGCCGCTCGTCGAAGTCCTGCGTGGAGTTGATGAAGCCGGCCCGCACGCCGAGGGCACGCAGGGCGTCCACCTGGTCCTGCATCAGCGCGATCAGCGGCGAGATCACCACGCCCGTACCGGGTCTGACCAGGGCCGGGATCTGGTAGCACAGCGACTTGCCGCCGCCGGTCGGCATGAGGACGAGGGCGTCCCCGCCCGCCGCCACATGCTCGATGATCGCTTCCTGCTCACCGCGGAAGGCCTCGTATCCGAAGACCCGGTGCAACGTGGCCAGCGCCTCGCTCGCGGCCGCGCCCGGCCCCTCGGTCGTCCTTGGCATCTCGCTGATCCCGCCCGTCGCGCCCATCGTCCTGTCCCCCGAGTCCGTCCCCCGTGCGTCGTCCCTCGACCACTGCGTCCACGATAGGCGCCCGCGCCGACAGCGTCGGAAGTTGTCCACAGGTGCGAGTGATTTGTCGTATCAGCCCACCGACTGTTTCCGGACAGTCGATCCTGCACCCCATCGGGTGCGTCGGGTGCTGCCCAAAGGTCACCGCTCAACCCATTGGGCGCCTCTGGATGGCCACTCCCCTCGCCCGGGGACAGGCTGCTGGAGCGGGCCGGGGAGGCCCGCCCGCCGCCGGACCACGCTTCGCACTCCGGTACACCCGCGTCTGCCCTAGGAGCCCCGCCCCATGATCGCTCGCCTCGCCGGAGCCGCCCTCGCCCTCGTCTCGGCCCTCGCCGTGCCCGCCTCCGTGCCCGCCCACGCCGCCGGCCAGGACGTCTTCACCGACCCGCAGCTGACCGCGGCGTACACGGCGACGGCGTTGTACCGCTACGAGCCGTTCGCGACCGCCGACGGCTACGAGCCGCACGTGTGTCTGGCCAGCGCCGAGGGCGCCATGGGCTTCCACTACTTCAACGAGTCCCGCTTCGGCTCCCTCGACCCGAAGAAGCCGGCCGGCCTGCTCTACGAGAACGCCGCCGACGGCGGGCGCCGGCTCGTGGGGGTGGAGTGGGTGGTCCCGGTCACCGGCAAGAACATGAAGCGGCCCCGCCTGTTCGGGCAGGACTTCCAGGGCCCGATGGCCGGCCACTACCCGGGCATGCCCACCCACTACGACCTGCACGTGTGGCTCTACAAGAAGAACCCCCGCGGTCTCTTCTCCCAGTGGAACCCGACCGTGACGTGCCCTTCGTCGGCGATGCCGGGCATGTCGAAAATGTCGAGCCACTGACAGGCGACGGCCCCGGCTCCTCGCTCGGAGGAACCGGGGCCGCAGGGCCGTGGCGCGGGCCTCAGCGCACGAACACTCCCGCCTGGCTCGCCAGGTTCAGGAAGTACTGCGGAGCCACACCGAGCACCACCGTGACCGCCACGCCCACCCCGATCGCCGCCATGGTCAGCGGCGACGGCACGGCCACGGTCGGGCCCTCGGGCCTCGGCTCGCTGAAGAACATCAGCACGATCACCCGGATGTAGAAGAACGCGGCGATCGCCGAGGAGATCACACCGACCACGACCAGCGGGGCCGCACCGCCATCCGCCGCCGCCTTGAAGACGGCGAACTTCCCGGCGAAACCGGAGGTCAGCGGGATACCGGCGAAGGCCAGCAGGAACACCGCGAACACGGCCGCCACCAGCGGCGACCGGCGGCCGAGCCCGGCCCACTTGGACAGGTGCGTCGCCTCGCCGCCCGCGTCGCGCACCAGCGTGACCACCGCGAAGGCACCGATCGTCACGAACGAGTACCCGGCCAGGTAGAACAGCACGGACGACACGCCGTCCTTCGAGGTCGCGATGACACCCGCGAGGATGAATCCGGCGTGCGCGATCGACGAGTACGCCAGCAGCCGCTTGATGTCGGTCTGCGTGATCGCGATGATCGCGCCGCCCAGCATGGTGACGACCGCCACCGCCCACATGACCGGCCGCCAGTCCCAGCGCATGCCGGGCAGGACGACGTACAGCAGGCGCAGCAGCGCACCGAACGCCGCCACCTTCGTCGCCGCCGCCATGAAGCCGGTCACCGGGGTCGGCGCGCCCTGGTAGACGTCGGGCGTCCACATGTGGAACGGCACCGCGCCCACCTTGAAGAGCAGGCCCATCGCGATCAGGGCGCTGCCGAGCAGCAGCAGCGCGTCATTGCCCATGGTGCCCGCGAGGGCCGGGTCGACGCTGGTGACCGTGCCGTCGACGACCTGCGCGATGCGCGCGTACGACACCGAGCCCGCGTAGCCGTACAGCAGGGCGATGCCGAACAGCGTGAACGCCGAGGCGAACGCGCCGAGCAGGAAGTACTTGACCGCGGCCTCCTGCGACATGAGCCGCTTGCGGCGGGCCAGCGCACACAGCAGGTACAGCGGCAGGGAGAAGACCTCCAGGGCCACGAACAGCGTCAGCAGGTCGTTGGCCGAGGGGAAGATCAGCATGCCGGCGATCGCGAAGAGCAGCAGCGGGAAGACCTCGGTGGTGGTGAACCCGGCCTTAACGGCGGCCTTCTCGCTGTCGCTGCCCGGCACGGACGCGGCCTGCGCCGCGAACGAGTCGACCCGGTTGCCGTGCGCCTCCGGGTCCAGACGCCGTTCGGCGAAGGTGAACAGGGCGACCAGACCGGCCAGCAGGATCGTGCCCTGCAGGAACAGGGCCGGCCCGTCGACCGCGATCGCTCCCATGGCCGCGATGTGCGCCTTCGTGGTGCCGTAGCCGTCGGCCGCCAGGGCGACCACCGCGGCGAATGCGGCACAGAGGGCCACGACGGCCACGAACACCTGCGCGTAGTAACGGGACCGGCGCGGGACGAACGCCTCGATCAGCACGCCGACCAGCGCCGCACCGACGACGATCAAGGTCGGCGACAATTGCCCGTACTCGATCTTCGGCGTGGGGATCTTCGAGATCGGCTCGGCCGCGTTTGTCCACAGGCTGTGGACGGCTGTTGCGCTCACTTGGCCGCCTCCACCGAGGGCTTGGGATCGGTCTTGTGTACGTCGGACATGGTCTGCTTGACCGCCGGGTTGACGATGTCCGTGACGGGCTTCGGGTAGACGCCCAGGAAGATCAGCAGCACGATCAGCGGTGCGACGACCACCAGCTCGCGCGCGCGGAGGTCGGGCATCGCCGAGACCTCGGGCTTGACCGGGCCCGTCATCGTGCGCTGGTACAGCACGAGGGTGTAGAGCGCGGCGAGCACGATGCCGAAGGTGGCGATGATGCCGATCGCCGGGTAACGCGTGAACGTGCCGACCAGGACCAGGAACTCGCTCACGAACGGCGCGAGTCCGGGCAGCGAGAGAGTGGCGAGGCCACCGATCAGGAAGGTGCCGGCGAGCACCGGGGCGACCTTCTGCACACCGCCGTAGTCGGCGATGAGGCGCGAGCCGCGCCGGGAGATCAGGAAGCCGGCGACCAGCATCAGCGCGGCCGTGGAGATGCCGTGGTTGACCATGTAGAGCGTGGCGCCGGACTGGCCCTGGGTGGTCATCGCGAAGATGCCCATGATGATGAAGCCGAAGTGCGAGATCGACGCGTAGGCGACCAGGCGCTTGATGTCCCGCTGGCCGACGGCGAGCAGAGCGCCGTAGACGATGCTGATGAGCGCCAGTACGAGGATGACGGGCGTCGCCCACTTGCTGGCCCCCGGGAACAGCTGAAGGCAGAAGCGGAGCATCGCGAAGGTGCCCACCTTGTCGACGACCGCGGTGATGAGGACGGCGACCGGGGCGGTGGCCTCCTGCATGGCGTTGGGCAGCCAGGTGTGCAGCGGCCACAGCGGCGCCTTCACCGCGAAGGCGAAGAAGAAGCCGAGGAACAGCCAGCGTTCGGTGTTCGTCGCCATGTGCAGCGAGCCGTTGGCGCGCGCCTGGGCGATCTCCTGGAGGCTGAAGTTCCCGGCGACCACATAGAGGCCGATCACCGCGGCCAGCATGATCAGGCCACCGGCCAGGTTGTAGAGCAGGAACTTCACCGCCGCGTACGACCGCTGGGTGGCGGCCGCCTTCTCGCCGTGCTCGTGGGCACGGTCCCCGAAGCCGCCGATGAGGAAGTACATCGGGATGAGCATGGCTTCGAAGAAGATGTAGAAGAGGAAGACGTCGGTGGCCTCGAAGGAGATGACCACCATCGCCTCGACCGCCAGGATCAGCGCGAAGAAGCCCTGGGTGGGCCGCCAGCGGCGGCTGCCGGTCTCCAGCGGATCGGCGTCGTGCCAGCCGGCGAGGATCACGAACGGGATCAGCACCGTGGTCAGCGCGATGAGCGCCACCGCGATGCCGTCGACGCCCACTTCGTAGCGGACGCCGAAGTCCGCGATCCAGGCGTGCGATTCGGTGAGCTGGTAGCGGGCGCCGTCCGGGTCGAAGCGGACCAGGACGGTGATCGCCAGGGCGAGCGTGGCGAGCGAGACCAGCAGCGCCAGCCACTTCGCGGCGGTGCGCTGTGCGGCCGGTACGGCGGCCGTGGCGACGGCCCCGATGGCCGGGAGCGCCGCCGTCGCTGTCAGCAGAGGAAACGACATCGGTATCAGACCGCCCTCATCAGCAGGGTCGCGGCGACCAGGAGTGCCGCACCGCCGAACATCGAGACCGCGTAGGAACGGACGAAGCCGTTCTGGACCCGGCGGAGCCGGCCCGACAGGCCGCCGAAGCCGGCCGCCGTGCCGTTGACGACGCCGTCGACCAGAGTGTGGTCGACGTACACCAGGGAGCGCGTGAGGTGCTCGCCGCCGCGCACCAGGACGACGTGGTTGAAGTCGTCCTGGAGCAGGTCGCGCCGGGCGGCCCGGGTGAGCAGCGATCCGCGCGGGGCGACGACCGGGACGGGCTTGCGGCCGTACTGGGCCCAGGCGATGCCGACGCCGATGACCAGGCACACCATCGTCGCGCCGGTGACCGTGGCCGCACTGACCGGCGAGTGGCCCTCGCTGTGGCCGGTGACCGGCTCCAGCCAGTGCAGGAAGCGGTCGCCGATGCTGAACAGCCCACCGGCGAAGACCGACCCGAACGCGAGCAGGACCATCGGGATCGTCATGACCTTGGGCGACTCGTGCGGGTGCGGCTCGTTGCCGTTCTCGTCCGGCTGCCAGCGCTTCTCGCCGAAGAACGTCATCAGCATCACGCGCGTCATGTAGAACGCGGTGATGGCCGCGCCCAGCAGGGCCGCGCCGCCGAGGATCCAGCCCTGGGTGCCGCCCTTCGCGAAGGCCGCCTCGATGATCGCGTCCTTGGAGAAGAAGCCCGACAGGAGCGGGAAGCCGATGATGGCGAGGTAGCCGAGACCGAAGGTGACGAAGGTGACCGGCATGTACTTCCTGAGGCCGCCGTACCTGCGCATGTCGACCTCGTCGTTCATGCCGTGCATGACGGAACCGGCGCCGAGGAACAGACCGGCCTTGAAGAAGCCGTGCGTCACCAGGTGCATGATCGCGAAGACGTAGCCGATGGGGCCGAGGCCGGCGGCGAGGATCATGTAGCCGATCTGCGACATGGTCGAGCCGGCCAGCGCCTTCTTGATGTCGTCCTTCGCGCAACCGACGATCGCACCGAAAAGGAGCGTGACCGCACCGACGACGGTGACGGCGAGCTGGGCGTCGGGGGCCAGGTTGAAGATGGCCGCGGAGCGGACGATCAGGTACACACCCGCGGTCACCATCGTCGCGGCGTGGATCAGGGCCGACACCGGGGTCGGACCCTCCATGGCGTCCCCGAGCCAGGATTGCAGCGGCACCTGGGCCGACTTGCCGCATGCGCCGAGCAGCAGCAGCAGGCCGATCGCGGTGAGTTTGCCCTCGGAGGCGTCACCGGCGTGGCTGAAGACCGGGCCGAAGGCGAAGCTGCCGAAGGTGGTGAACATCAGCATGATCGCGATCGACAGGCCCATGTCGCCGACGCGGTTGACCAGGAAGGCCTTCTTCGCCGCCGTGGCCGCGCTGGGCTTGTGCTGCCAGAAGCCGATCAGCAGGTAGGACGCGAGACCGACGCCCTCCCAGCCGACGTACAGCAGCAGGTAGTTGTCGGCGAGGACGAGCAGCAGCATCGCCGCGAGGAACAGGTTCAGGTAGCCGAAGAAGCGGCGGCGCCGCTCGTCGTGCTCCATGTACCCGACCGAGTAGAGGTGGATCAGCGAGCCGACGCCGGTGATCAGCAGGACGAACGTCATCGACAGCTGGTCGAGGCGGAAGGTGACGTCCGCCTGGAAACTGCCGACCGAGATCCACGTCCACAGGTGCTGGGTCAGGGTGCGGTGTTCGGCGTCCTTGCCGAGCAGGTCGGCGAAGAGGATCAGGCCGAACACGAAGGAGACGGCCGACAACAGGGTGCCGACCCACTGGCCGACGGCGTCCAGCCGCCGGCCGCCGACCAGGAGGACGGCCGCTCCGAGCAGGGGCGCCGCAATCAGCAGCGCGATCAGGTTCTCCACGATTCTTCCGACCCCTTACAGCTTCATCAGGCTGGCGTCGTCGACCGAGGCCGAGTGGCGGGTACGGAACAGCGACACGATGATCGCGAGACCCACCACGACCTCCGCGGCGGCGACGACCATCGTGAAGAAGGCGATGATCTGGCCGTCGAGGTTGTCGTGCATCCGGGAGAAGACGACGAACGCGAGGTTGCAGGCGTTGAGCATCAGCTCGATGCACATGAACACGACGATCGCGTTGCGCCGGATCAGCACCCCGGTCGCGCCGATGGTGAACAGGAGAGCGGCGAGGTAGAGGTAGTTGACGGGGTTCACTTCGACGCCTCCTCGGACCGCTTGAACGTCGTCGGCTCGATCTCGGTCCGTTCCAGGCGCTCCTCGGCGCGCTGTTCCAGGGCCCGCAGGTCGCCCAGCGCCTCCGCCGACACGTCACGGATCTGGCCGCGCTCGCGCAGCGTCTTGTTGACGGTCAGCTCGGACGGGGTGCCGTCGGGCAGCAGGCCCGCGATGTCCACGGCGTTGTGCCGGGCGTAGACACCGGGGGCGGGCAGCGGCGGCAGGTGCTTGCCCTCGCGGACGCGCTGCTCGGCCAGCTCGCGCTGCGTCCTGGCGCGCTCGGTGCGCTCGCGGTGGGTGAGCACCATGGCACCGACGGCGGCCGTGATCAGCAGGGCGCCGGTGATTTCGAAGGCGAAGACGTACTTGGTGAAGATGAGGGCGGCGAGGCCCTCCACGTTGCCGTGCGCGTTCGCCTGGCCGGTGCCGTTGAACTCCTTCAGGGAGGCGTTCCCGATGCCGGCGAACAGCAGGACGCCGAAGCCGACCCCGCACAGAAGGGCCAGCCAGCGCTGGCCCTTGATGGTCTCCTTCAGCGAGTCCGCGGCCGTGACGCCGACGAGCATCACCACGAAGAGGAACAGCATCATGATCGCGCCGGTGTAGACGACGATCTGCACGATCCCGAGGAAGTAGGCGCCGTTGGCGAGGTAGAAGATCGCCAGGATGATCATGGTCCCGGCGAGGGAGAGCGCGCTGTGCACGGACTTCTTCATGAAGACGGTGCACAGGGCGCCGATCACCGCGATCGTGCCGAGGACCCAGAACTGGAAGGCCTCACCGGTGGAGGTGGTGTAGGCCGCGAGCTGCAGGCTCATGCGTCCACCTCCTCGTCCTCGGCCGCGCCCGAAGGGCCTGGGGATTGAGGCTGTTCGCCCTTGGAGACGGCCACCTGTCGTACGGTCCCCGGCGCGGCCTCCGTCACCAGGCCCCGGTAGTAGTCCTGTTCGTCGGTGCCCGGGAAGATCGCGTGGGGCGTGTCGACCATGCCCTCTTCGAGGCCGGCGAGCAGCTGCTCCTTGGTGTAGATCAGGTTGGCGCGACTGGAGTCGGCCAGTTCGAACTCGTTGGTCATCGTCAGCGCGCGCGTGGGGCACGCCTCGATGCACAGCCCGCACAGGATGCAGCGGGCGTAGTTGATCTGGTAGACGCGGCCGTACCGCTCGCCCGGGGAGTAGCGCTCCTCGTCGGTGTTGTCGGCGCCTTCCACGTAGATGGCGTCGGCGGGGCAGGCCCAGGCGCACAGCTCGCAGCCGATGCACTTCTCCAGGCCGTCCGGATGGCGGTTGAGCTGGTGCCGTCCGTGGAACCGCGGAGCCGTGGTCTTCTGCTGCTCCGGGTACTGCTCCGTCAGCCGCTTCTTGAACATGGCCTTGAAGGTCACGCCGAAGCCGGCCACGGGATTCTGGAAACCGGGCTTGGTCTCCTTGGGCTCCTCAGCCATCGGACGCCTCCTTTCCATCCGAAGATCCGTCACTGACAGTGTCCGATCCGCCACTGACAATCAGCTCCCGGTCCCGGCGCGAGCGGCGCCTCGGCACCGGCGGCAGCTCCTGTCCGGGCAGCGGCGGTACGGGGAATCCGCCCGCCATCGGGTCGAACCCGGGCTGCTGGGCGGCGGGCTGCTCGGCCGTCTTCGCCTTCTCGCGGAACATGTCGGCGATGAAGGAGATCAGCAGCAGGGCCAGGACCCCGCCGCCGACGTAGAGGGCGATGTCGGCGAAGTCGTAGTTCTCGTTGCGCAGCGCCCGCACGGTCGCGACGAGCATCAGCCAGGTCACCGAGACCGGGATGAGGACCTTCCAGCCGAGCTTCATCAGCTGGTCGTAGCGCACGCGCGGGAGCGTGCCGCGCAGCCAGATGAAGAAGAACAGCAGCAGCTGGACCTTGATGACGAACCAGAGCAGCGGCCACCAGCCGTGGTTCGCGCCCTCCCAGAAGCCGCTGATCGGCCACGGGGCGCGCCAGCCGCCGAGGAACAGGGTGGTCGCCACGGCCGAGACCGTCACCATGTTCACGTACTCGGCGAGCATGAACATCGCGAACTTGATCGAGGAGTACTCGGTGTTGAAGCCGCCGACCAGGTCGCCCTCGGACTCCGGCATGTCGAAGGGGGCGCGGTTGGTCTCGCCGACCATCGTGACGATGTAGAGGATGAAGGAGACCGGCAGCAGCAGGATGTACCAGCGGTCCTGCTGCTGTTCGACGATCGTCGACGTCGACATCGACCCGGAGTAGAGGAACACGGAGGCGAACGCGGCGCCCATGGCGATCTCGTAGGAGATCATCTGCGCGCAGGAGCGCAGGCCGCCGAGCAGCGGGTAGGTGGATCCGGAACTCCAACCCGCGAGGACGATGCCGTAGATGCCGACGGAGGCGACCGCGAGGATGTAGAGCATCGCGATCGGCAGGTCGGTCAGCTGCATCGCGGTGCGGTGCCCGAAGATCGAGATCTCGTCGTCGGCCGGACCGAAGGGGATCACCGCGATCGCCATGAAGGCCGGGATGGCCGCGACGATCGGCGCGAGGACGTAGACCACCTTGTCCGCGCGTTTGACGATGATGTCTTCCTTGAGCATCAGCTTGATGCCGTCGGCGAGCGACTGGAGCATGCCCCAGGGGCCGTGCCGGTTCGGACCGATGCGCAGCTGCATCCAGGCGACGACCTTGCGCTCCCAGACGATGGAGAACAGCACGGTCACCATCAGGAAGGCGAAGCAGAACACCGCCTTGACGACGACCAGCCACCAGGGGTCGCTGCCGAACATCGAGAGGTCTTCAGCGGCGAGGTACGGGCTCATGCCTCCACCTCCTTGGGGGCCGCGTCGGCGCGTGCCGCCGGGCCGATACGGACGAGGGAGCCGGGCTGCGCGCCGGTGTCGGAGGCGACGCCCGAGCCGACGGAGTTCAGCGGGAGCCAGACCACCCGGTCGGGCATCTCGGTGATCTGGAGGGGGAGTTCGACCGTGCCGGCCGACCCGGTGACGGCGAGGAGATCGCCGTCGCTGACGCCGGCCTCGGCGGCGGTCGCCGACGACACCCGCGCGCGTGCGGCGTGCCGGGTGCCGGCGAGCGCCTCGTCGCCCTCCTGCAGGACACCGTGGTCGAGCAGCAGCCGGTGTCCGGCGAGTACGGCCTCACCCGCGGCGGGGCGGGGCAGCGCGGTCGCGGTCTCCATGGGCTCGGAGGCGCGCGGGCCGTCCCAGGCGCCGAGCCGGTCGATCTCCGCGCGAGCGGTGCGCAGGTCCGGCAGGCCCAGGTGGACGTCCATGGCGTCGGCCAGCATCTGCAGCACACGCCCGTCGGTCGGGGCGAGGCGGCGGGTCATCTGGTCGGGCTTGAGCGCGGCCTCGAAGAAGCGGACCCTGCCTTCCCAGTTGAGGAAGGTGCCGGCCTTCTCGGCGACCGCGGCGACCGGCAGGACGACGTCGGCGCGCTCGGTAACCTCGCTGGGCCGCAGCTCCAGCGACACCAGGAAGCCGACGCTGTCGAACGCCTCGCGCGCGCGTGCCGGGTCGGGCAGGTCGGCGGCCTCGACTCCGGCGACCACCAGGGCCGACAGTTCGCCGGTGGCGGCGGCCTCGATGATCTGGTGGGTGTCGCGGCCGTAGCGCAGGGGCAGTTCGGAGAGCCCCCAGACGGCGGCGACCTCCTCCCGCGCGCGCGGGTCGGTCGCGGGGCGGCCGCCCGGCAGCAGCGACGGCAGCGCGCCCACCTCGACGGCGCCGCGCTCGCCCGCCCGTCGCGGGATCCACACCAGCTGTGCGCCGGTCGCGGAGGCGGCGCGTACGGCGGCGGTGAGTGCGCCGGCCACCGCGGCGAGCCGCTCTCCCACGACGATCACCGCGCCCTCGGCACGCAGGGCCTCGGCGGCCTTCGTACCGGGCTCCTCCAGGCCGACACCGCTCGCGAGGGCGTCCAGCCACTCGGTCTCGGTGCCGGGAGCGGCCGGCAGCAGCGTGCCGCCCGCCTTCTCCAGGCCGCGGGTGGCGTGTGTGGCCAGCGAGAACACCCGCTGCTTGTGCCCCCGCCAGGCCTTGCGCAGCCGCAGGAAGACGCCGGGCGCCTCCTCCTCCGACTCGAACCCGACGAGCAGGACGGCGGGCGCCTTCTCCAGGGAGGTGTACGTGACGCCCGTACCGTCGAGGTCACGGCCGCGGCCGGCGACCCGGGCCGCCAGGAAGTCGGCCTCCTCGCCGCTGTGCACGCGCGCGCGGAAGTCGATGTCGTTCGTGCCGAGCGCCACGCGCGCGAACTTGCTGTACGCGTAGGCGTCCTCGACGGTCAGGCGGCCGCCGACGAGGACACCGGCCCGGGAGCGGGCTGCGGTCAGCCCGCGCGCGGCCGCTTCCAGCGCCTCCGGCCAGGAGGCGGGCTCCAGGACACCTTCGGCGTTACGTACGAGCGGGGTGTCGAGGCGGTCCTTGAGCTGCGCGTACCGGAACGCGAAGCGTCCCTTGTCGCAGATCCACTCCTCGTTGACCTCGGGGTCGTTGGCGGCGAGCCGCCGCATGACCTTGCCGCGCCGGTGGTCGGTGCGGGTCGCGCAGCCACCGGAGCAGTGCTCGCACACCGACGGCGAGGAGACCAGGTCGAAGGGGCGGGAGCGGAAACGATAGGCCGCGGAGGTGAGCGCGCCGACCGGGCAGATCTGGATGGTGTTCCCGGAGAAGTACGACTCGAAGGGGTCGCCCTCGCCGGTGCCGACCTGCTGGAGCGCGCCCCGTTCGAGCAGCTCGATCATCGGGTCGCCGGCGACCTGGTTGGAGAAACGGGTGCAGCGGGCGCACAGCACGCACCGCTCACGGTCGAGCAGCACCTGTGTGGAGATCGGGACGGGCTTCTCGTACGTCCGCTTGCGGCCCTCGAAGCGGGACTCCGCGTTGCCGTGCGACATGGCCTGGTTCTGCAGCGGGCACTCGCCGCCCTTGTCGCAGACCGGGCAGTCCAGCGGGTGGTTGATGAGCAGCAGCTCCATCACACCGTGCTGGGCCTTCTCGGCGACCGGGGAGGTGAGCTGAGTCTTCACCACCATCCCGTCCGTACACGTGATCGTGCAGGACGCCATGGGCTTGCGTTGGCCCTCGACCTCGACGATGCACTGGCGGCAGGCGCCGACCGGGTCGAGGAGGGGGTGGTCGCAGAAGCGGGGGATCTCGATGCCGAGCTGCTCGGCGGCGCGGATGACCAGGGTGCCCTTGGGCACGCTGATCTCCACGCCGTCGATCGTCAGCGTGACGAGGTCCTCCGGCGGGACCGCCGCCTCTCCCCCTCCGGAGGGAGCGCTGGTGGTCACGGTCATGCGTTCACCTCCGGGCGGTCGGCCCAGGCCGTCGACTTTGCCGGGTCGAAGGGGCAGCCCCGGCCCGTGATGTGCTGCTCGTACTCCTCGCGGAAGTACTTGAGCGAGGAGAAGATCGGCGAGGCGGCGCCGTCGCCGAGGGCGCAGAAGGACTTGCCGTTGATGTTGTCGGCGATGTCGTTCAGCTTGTCGAGGTCGGACATGACGCCCTTGCCGGCCTCGATGTCCCGCATCAACTGCACGAGCCAGTACGTCCCTTCACGGCACGGTGTGCACTTGCCGCAGGACTCGTGGGCGTAGAACTCGGTCCAGCGGGTCACCGCCCGCACCACGCAGGTCGTCTCGTCGAAGCACTGCAGGGCCTTGGTCCCGAGCATGGAACCCGCTGCGCCCACTCCCTCGTAGTCGAGCGGGACGTCGAGGTGCTCGTCGGTGAACATCGGTGTCGAGGAGCCGCCCGGCGTCCAGAACTTGAGGCGATGCCCGGGCCGCATGCCGCCGCTCATGTCGAGGAGCTGGCGGAGCGTGATGCCGAGCGGCGCCTCGTACTGGCCGGGGCTCGCGACGTGACCGCTGAGCGAGTAGAGCGTGAAGCCGGGCGACTTCTCGCTCCCCATCGACCTGAACCAGTCCTTGCCGTTTTTCAGGATGGCGGGAACCGACGCGATCGACTCGACGTTGTTCACAACAGTCGGGCAGGCATAGAGCCCTTCGACCGCAGGGAAAGGGGGACGGAGCCGCGGTTGACCACGGCGGCCTTCGAGCGAGTCGAGCAGTGCGGTCTCCTCACCGCAGATGTACGCGCCGGCGCCGGCGTGCACGGTGAGTTCGAGGTCGAGTCCGCTGCCCAGGATGTTCTCGCCGAGGTATCCCGCCGCGTAGGCCTCGCGCACGGCCTCGTGCAACCGCCGCAGAACGGGGACGACTTCACCACGCAGATAGATGAAGGCATGCGACGACCTGATGGCATAGCACGCGATCACAATGCCCTCGATGAGGCTGTGCGGGTTCGCGAAGAGGAGCGGGATGTCCTTGCAGGTCCCGGGCTCCGACTCGTCGGCGTTGACGACTAGATAGTGCGGTTTTCCATCACCCTGGGGAATGAACTGCCACTTCATTCCGGTCGGGAATCCCGCGCCGCCGCGCCCGCGCAGACCTGAGTCCTTGACGTACGCGATCAGGTCGTCCGGCGACATGGCGAGCGCCTTGCGGAGCCCCTCGTACCCCTCGTGCCTCCGGTAGACGTCCAGAGTCCAGGACCGGTCCTCGTCCCAGAAGGCCGACAGCACGGGTGCGAGCAGCTTCTCGGGGCTGGTGTCCTTGAGTTCGGTCACGGTCATCACTCCCCCTCCTCCTCGGCCCGGCCCGCGGACGGAGCGTCCTTTGGTTCCTGGCCGCGCGGATGGACCACGCGCGCGGGTGCGGCCTCTCCCCTTGCCAGGCGAAGGCCCACCAGCGAAGCGGGTCCCGCACCGCCGCTCTCCTCGACGGCCCCTGGCCGCTCGTCGGGGAAACCGGCCAGGATCCGCGCGGTCTCCTTGAAGGTGCACAGCCGCGCCCCGCGCGTGGGCTGCACGGGCCGTCCGGCGCGCAGGTCGTCCACCAGACGCTTGGCGCTGCCGGGGTTCTGGTTGTCGAAGAACTCCCAGTTGACCATCACGACCGGCGCGAAGTCGCAGGCAGCGTTGCACTCGATGTGCTCCAGGGTGACCTTGCCGTCGTCGGTGGTCTCGCCGTTGCCGACGCCCAGGTGCTCCTGGAGGGTTTCGAAGATCGCGTCGCCGCCCATCACCGCGCACAGCGTGTTGGTGCACACGCCCACCTGGTAGTCACCGGACGGCCTGCGCCGGTACATGGTGTAGAAGGTGGCGACGGCGGTGACCTCGGCCGTGGTCAGGTCGAGCATGTCCGCGCAGAACTGCATTCCGGTGCGTGTGACATGCCCTTCCTCCGACTGCACGAGGTGGAGCAGCGGCAGCAGGGCGGACCGGGAGTCCGGGTAGCGCGCGATCACCTCACGCGCGTCCGTCTCCAGCCGGGCCCGGACGTCGTCCGGGTACGCGGGTGCGGGCAGTTCGGGCATGCCCAGGCTGACGCCCCGCTCCGAAGAAGAGGTGGTCACCGGTCGACGCCTCCCATCACGGGGTCGATGGACGCCACGGCGACGATGACGTCGGCGACCTGGCCGCCCTCGCACATCGCCGCCATGGCCTGCAGGTTGGTGAAGGACGGGTCGCGGAAGTGGACCCGGTAGGGGCGGGTGCCGCCGTCGGAGACGGCGTGCACCCCGAGTTCGCCCTTGGGTGACTCGACGGCCGTGTACGCCTGTCCGGGCGGGACGCGGAAGCCCTCGGTGACCAGCTTGAAGTGGTGGATCAGGGCCTCCATGGAGGTGCCCATGATCTTCTTGATGTGGTCGAGGGAGTTGCCGAGTCCGTCCGGTCCCAGGGCGAGCTGGGCGGGCCAGGCGATCTTCTTGTCGGCGACCATGACCGGGCCGGGCTGGAGCCGGTCCAGGCACTGCTCGACGATCCTGAGCGACTGGCGCATCTCCTCCAGGCGGACCAGGAAGCGGCCGTAGGCATCACAGCTGTCGGCGGTCGGGACGTCGAAGTCGTACGTCTCGTAGTCGCAGTACGGCTGGGCCTTGCGCAGGTCGTGCGGCAGGCCGGCGGAGCGCAGGATCGGGCCGGTGGCGCCGAGGGCCATGCAGCCGGCCAGGTCGAGGTAGCCGATGTCCTGCATACGGGCCTTGAAGATGGGGTTCCCGGTGGCGAGCTTGTCGTACTCCGGGAGGTTCTTCTTCATCTTCTTCACGAACTCGCGGATCTGGTCCACCGCGCCGGGCGGCAGGTCCTGGGCGAGTCCGCCGGGCCTGATGTACGCGTGGTTCATGCGCAGGCCCGTGATGAGCTCGTAGATGTCGAGAATCATTTCACGATCACGGAATCCGTAGATCATGATCGTGGTGGCGCCCAGCTCCATGCCGCCGGTGGCGATGCACACCAGGTGGGAGGACATCCGGTTCAGCTCCATCAGGAGCACCCGGATGATCTTGGCGCGCTCGGTGATCTGGTCCTCGATGCCGAGGAGCTTCTCGACGGCGAGGCAGTAGCCGGTCTCGTTGAAGAAGGACGTCAGGTAGTCCATGCGCGTCACGAACGTGGTGCCCTGCGTCCACGTGCGGTACTCGAGGTTCTTCTCGATGCCCGTGTGGAGGTAGCCGATGCCGCAGCGGGCCTCGGTGACCGTCTCGCCCTCGATCTCCAGGATCAGGCGGAGCACTCCATGGGTGGACGGGTGCTGGGGACCCATGTTGACGACGATGCGCTCGTCGTCGGCGCGGGCCGCGGACTGGACGACCTCGTCCCAGTCGCCACCGGTGACCGTATATACGGTGCCCTCGGTGGTCTCGCGCGCCGAAGCGGCGGAGGCCGCGGATGCTGACTGCGTGCTCACGAGTACGACCTCCGCTGGTCCGGAGCCGGGATCTGGGCGCCCTTGTACTCGACGGGAATGCCGCCGAGGGGGTAGTCCTTGCGCTGCGGATGGCCCTGCCAGTCGTCCGGCATCATGATCCGTGTCAGGGCCGGGTGACCGTCGAAGACGATCCCGAAGAAGTCGTAGGTCTCGCGCTCGTGCCAGTCGTTGGTCGGATAGACGGAGACCAGGGACGGGATGTGCCGGTCGCTGTCGGGGGCGCTGACCTCGAGACGGACGAGCCGGTTGTGGGTGATCGAGCGCAGGTGGTACACGGCGTGCAGCTCGCGTCCCTTGTCGCTCGGGTAGTGGACGCCGCTGACGCCCGTGCACAGCTCGAAGCGCAGGGCCGGGTCGTCGCGCAGGGTGCGGGCGACGCGGACCAGGTGCTCGCGTTCGATGTGGAAGGTCAGCTCGTCCCGGTCGACGACCGTCTTCTCGATGGCGTTCTCCGGGAGGAGGCCCTGCTCCTCCAGGGCTCCCTCCAGTTCGTCGGCGACCTCGTCGAACCAGCCGCCGTAGGGCCGGTTCGCCGGACCCGGGAGCCGGACCGAGCGGACCAGGCCTCCGTAGCCGGAGGTGTCGCCGCCGCCCGCGGCGCCGAACATGCCGCGCTGGACGCGGATCTCCTCGCCGCCCTGGCCGCGCTGGCCGGGGAGGTTGGAGGCGGAGAGGTCCTTCTCGGGGTTCACCCCGTTCGCGGACCCGTTCGCGCCGTTGGTGCCGTTCGCGTCGCTCACCGCAGCAGCCCCTTCATCTCGATCGTGGGCAGGGCCTTGAGCGCCGCCTCCTCCGCCTCGCGGGCCGCCTCCTCGGCGTTCACGCCGAGCTTGGAGGTCTGGATCTTGTGGTGGAGCTTGAGGATCGCGTCCATCAGCATCTCGGGCCGCGGCGGACAGCCGGGGAGGTAGATGTCGACGGGGACGATGTGGTCGACGCCCTGGACGATCGCGTAGTTGTTGAACATGCCGCCCGAGGAGGCGCAGACGCCCATGGAGATCACCCACTTGGGGTTGGGCATCTGGTCGTAGACCTGCCTGAGCACCGGCGCCATCTTCTGGCTGACCCGGCCGGCGACGATCATCAGGTCCGCCTGGCGCGGCGAGCCGCGGAAGACCTCCATGCCGAAGCGCGCGAGGTCGTAGCGGCCGGCGCCGGTGGTCATCATCTCGATGGCGCAGCACGCCAGGCCGAAGGTGGCGGGGAAGACGGACGCCTTGCGCACCCAGCCCGCGGCCTGCTCGACGGTGGTCAGCAGGAAGCCGCTCGGCAGCTTTTCTTCGAGTCCCATGTCTTTAAAGGCCCCTCAGTCCCATTCCAGGCCGCCGCGCCGCCATACGTACGCGTACGCGACGAAGACGGTGAGCACGAAGAGCAGCATCTCCACGAGCCCGAAAATCCCCAGGGCGTCGAAGGTGACGGCCCAGGGGTAGAGGAAGACGATCTCGATGTCGAAGACGATGAAGAGCATCGCCGTCAGGTAGTACTTGATGGGGAAGCGCCCGCCGCCGGCCGGCGTGGGGGTCGGCTCGATACCGCACTCGTAGGCCTCGAGCTTGGCGCGGTTGTACCGCTTCGGACCGATCAGCGTGGCCATGACCACGGAGAAGATCGCAAAGCCTGCCCCGAGGGCTCCCAGTACGAGGATGGGCGCATACGCGTTCACCGCTCCTCGCTCCTCTCAGTCGGCACTGACTGGTGGCGGTTGCACTGGGCTCACACCCGCCTCACCGGTCCCACGAGCCCCGGTCGTCCCGGGCGAAGATCGAGAACATGTGAAGCAGGTCACAAGCCCAACTGCCTCGCATCTTATGCCCGCCACTCTGTGATCTGCGACACGGGGTATTACACAAGCTTTGTGATCTCCACCACCTGACGAAGGATCATGAAGTCGGATGATGGGTGATCTTCGTACGCGAAGCGTTCAGGTGATCACCAGAAGTGACATTTTCGCTCGTCGCCGCAGGCCGGAGGGGTCGTCTCCATATCAAGAGAGTTCCGCTGCATGCAAATTGGCGCTGAACCCAGGGCCCTGATAGAGGACCGCATTCACACATCAGGGGGAGCCCCGAGGCGGGATGTGGACGCGCGGCGAATGCGTGCACACGTTCACGAGCTGCCGCCCGCGCGTGACGCCACCCTTCCGGTAACCGTTCCGTGACCTCCGCCACATCCATGAGAGCGGTCCGAGAACCGGGCTTGGCCATCCACCCGAACCAGTGGTAGGTGCGGGGCAATTCGGACGTAATGATCAAAGGCCGTGATCAAAGGCTTGATCACGGTCGTCCGCAATGTCCGTTACGGCGTCAATAAAGAGCGACACGCCCGGGTTTCGAGGTCTCGATTGAACAACTGTGGCGCAGCACACGTTTCTTGAAGATATGAAGGAGCCCCTGGTACCGGTTATTCCCATGTCCCACACCGCTCACATACGCAGCCACCGGAAGCCCCGCCGCAGCAGCGCCTCGACCATCGCCGTGCGGGCCGGAGTCGCCAGTGGCGTCCTCGGCACCCTGGCAGTCGCCGGTGCGTCCGGTTCGGCGAACGCGGCCGAGCCGGTGACGCAGACCCTCGAACTGCCCACCCTGACGGCCGACCTGGCCGCTCAGGTCGCCCAGTCCGCGGACGCCACGCAGCAGGCCGCCGCGAACTACCAGCTGCAGGCCGAGCGCGACCAGGCCGCCGCAAACGCCGCGAAGCAGGCCAAGTCGGACCTCGCGGACGCGAAGCAGAAGGCGGCGGAGGCCAAGAAGAAGGCTCAGGAGGCCGCCCGCAAGGCCGCCGCCGAGCGTGCCTCGCGCAGCGCGGAGCGGACGACGCTCTCCACCACGGCGAACACCGGCACGAGCACCTCCACCGGCTCGTCCACGGCCACCGGTTCGGCCGCGGCGGTCCTCGCCTTCGCCAAGGCACAGATCGGCAAGAGCTACGTTCTGGGCGCCTCCGGCCCCAACGCGTGGGACTGCTCCAGCCTCGTGCAGGCCGCCTTCAAGCAGGCCGGCATCAGCCTGCCGCGCGTCTCCCAGGACCAGTCCACCCAGGGCACCCCGGTCTCGCTGAGCAACCTGCAGCCGGGCGACATTCTCTACTGGGGCAGCGCGGGCAGCGCGTACCACGTGGCGATCTACGCCGGCGACGGCATGTTCGTCGGTGCGCAGAACCCGTCCACGGGCATCGTGGAGAAGCCGCTGTCGTACGACCCGCCGACCGGCGCCGTGCGGGTGCTCTGAGCACTCGGCACACCACTTACGCGCGCAGGGCCGCAGCCGCTCGGGGGCAGCGGCCCTTCGGGCTCATCCCGCCCCCTCACCTCCAGGGCGATCCGGGCAAATTCGCCCTATTGGGCTCATCCCAGGTCGAAGGTGTTGGGGAGACCCATCCGGTACCGCAGCTCGTCGACGCGCTTGAGGACCTCCGTCTCGGGCGGGCGGAACAGCTCCCGGATCCGACAGCGCCCGGTGTCCGAATTGTCCGCGCCCAGGAGGGCGTTGACGGCCCGGCGCGCGGCCTCGTGGGCGCCCTCCGTCGTCGCCAGGTCCACATCCGTGCGGACGTAGTCGCCGGCGAGGAAGAAGTCGGGCACCGCCGTCTGCGCCGACGGACGGCTGTAGAGCGCCCCCGTGGGGTGGATGAGGAGTTCCCGGTTCTGCGGGTCGGGGCCGCCCAGGCCGGTCACCGCGGGGTCCATGAACCAGCCGAGCCGGTCCTCGTCCCTGAGCACCGACCACACCCCCTGCAACCGCTCCCCCGGCCGCCGTCAGGAAGCTCCTCCGGAAGGTGCCGACGTGTCCGGCGAGCCCCTGTGACTGCTGCGCGTGTTCTGTTGTCATGAGTCCCGGAGGGCAGGGAGGGGCGCCGGAGGCCGGAAGCCCGCTGCCCTGTCACCCACAGCATCCTCACAAACACAGGGAGACACAGCGATGCCACGCGTTTTCGTCCAGGGCAACCCGGCCGACCACTACCCGCGTCACGCCCCCGAGGCCGGGCGCGGTGCGGTGCGCCGCATCACCGAGGTCGGCGAGGAGGTGCTGCACAAGCCCTGCCGGGATGTCACGGAGTTCGGACCCGACCTCGCCGCGCTCATCGACGACATGTTCCTCACCATGTATGTCGCCGAGGGGGCGGGGCTGGCGGCGAATCAGGTCGGGGTCGATCTGCGCCTGTTCGTGTACGACTGCCCCGATGACGACGGAGTCCGGCATGTCGGCCACATCGTCAATCCCGTGCTGGAGACGCACCTGAACGGCCGGCGGCTGCTGGACGAGGGCGAGGGGTGCCTGTCGGTGCCGGGCGCCGTCCTGGCCGTACCGCGGCCGGACCGGGCCGTCGTGCGCGGGCAGGACAAGGACGGCGAACCCGTGGTCATCGAGGGCACGGGGTACTTCGCGCGCTGTCTCGCCCACGAGACCGACCACACCAACGGGTACATCTACCTGGACCGGCTCTCCAAGCGGGAGAAAAAGGACGCGCTGCAGCAGATGGCGGACCGGCGGGACGAGGTGTACGCCCGCCGGACCGCCAACGCGGCGGCTCTCAGCACCTGATCACGCCTTCGGGGCCACCTTGCTCAGGCCGTTGATGATGCGGTCCATCGCGTCGCCGCCCGTCGGGTCGGTGAGGTTCGCGAGGAGCTTCAGGGTGAACTTCATCAGCTGCGGGTGGGTGAGACCGCGCTGGGCGGCGATCTGCATGACCTTCGGGTTGCCGATGAGCTTCACGAAGGCGCGGCCGAGCGTGTAGTAGCCGCCGTAGGTGTCCTTGAGGACGCGCGGGTAGCGCTGCAGGGCGATCTCGCGCTGGGCGGGCGTGGCCCGCGCGTGGGCCTGGACGATGACGTCGGCGGCGATCTGGCCGGACTCCATGGCGTAGGCGATGCCCTCGCCGTTGAAGGGGTTCACCAGGCCGCCGGCGTCGCCGACGAGCAGCAGGCCCTTGGTGTAGTGCGGCTGGCGGTTGAAGGCCATGGGGAGGGCGGCGCCGCGGATGGGGCCGGTCATGTTCTCGGGGGTGTAGCCCCACTCCTTGGGCATGGACGCGCACCAGGCCTTGAGGACCTCGCGCCAGTCCAGTTCCTTGAAGGAGGCGGAGGTGTTGAGCACGCCGAGGCCCACGTTGGAGGTGCCGTCGCCCATGCCGAAGATCCAGCCGTAGCCGGGCAGCAGACGGTCCTGGGAGCCGCGGCGGTCCCACAGTTCCAGCCAGGACTCCAGGTAGTCGTCCTCGTGGCGTGGCGAGGTGAAGTACGTGCGCACCGCTACGCCCATCGGGCGGTCCTCGCGGCGGTGCAGGCCCATCGCCAGGGACAGGCGGGTGGAGTTGCCGTCGGCGGCGACGACGAGCGGCGCGCGGAAGGTGACCTCGCGCTTCTCCTCGCCGAGCTTTGCGGTGACGCCGGTGATGCGGCCCGTGCGGTCGTCGATGACCGGACCGCTGACGTTGCACAGCTCGAAGAGCCGCGCTCCCGCCTTCTGGGCCTGGCGGGCGAGTTGCTCGTCGAAGTCGTCGCGCTTGCGGACGAGACCGTAGTTCGGGTAGGCGGCGAGATCCGGCCAGTCCAGCTGGAGTCGCGAGCCGCCGCCGATGATGCGCAGGCCCTTGTTGCGCAGCCAGCCGGCCTCTTCGGAGATGTCGATGCCCATGGCCACGAGTTGCTTGACCGCGCGCGGGGTGAGGCCGTCGCCGCAGACCTTCTCCCGGGGGAACTCGGTCTTCTCCAGCAGGAGAACGTCGAGTCCGGCCTTGGCGAGGTGGTACGCGGTGGTGGAGCCGGCTGGCCCCGCGCCCACGACGATCACATCGGCGGTGTTGTCGGAGAGGGGCTCGGTCACGGCGGGATCTCCCCAAGGTTAGAAATCTGCGTGCCGACCGGCACTGGACATGGGCAGTCTATTCAGCAGAATTGATCACCCGGCTGAAGGGCTGCCCCGTGAACCGAGCTCTCCCCGCAGTACAGCTGCGAGTGCCCACCGACGAGGACGCGTTCGCCTGGCACCGGGTCTTCGACGACCCCGAGGTCATGGAGTTCCACGGCGGCAGGTCCGCCGAACTCTCGGTCTACGAGGAGCTGACCGCGCGCCAGCGCCGGCACGACGCGGAGCGGGGGTTCTGTCTGTGGTCGGTGCTGGACGACTCCGGTGACGTCGTCGGTTTCACCGGGGCCCAGCCGTGGCCGCACAAGTGGGGGCCGTCGGGCGAGATCGAGATCGGCTGGCGGCTCGGCCGGGCGCACTGGGGCCGGGGATACGCCTCGGCGGCCGCCGGGGCGACCCTGGAGCGGCTGCGGGCGCTGGGGGTGCCGCACGTGGTGGCGATGGTCGACGTGCGCAACGAGCGCTCCATCGCGGTCACCCGGCGCCTCGGCATGCGGCTCGCGGAGACGTTCGTGACCCCGTCCTCGGAACGCGAGGGGCGCTGCTACCGACTTGACCTGTGACTCAGAGTAACTAACTGTTACAGAAAGCCACATGATGCTTCCGGGCGGCACGCGCCCGGGTTACCCTGCCAGTACCGCTGGGGGTGACATCTGTGCGCATAACACCCAAAACACCCGAAGTGCGCGTTCCTCGTCTGGTCGGCCTCATGGCCGTGGACGCGCGCGAGACGGCCCAGGCGCGGGGTCTGTTCCTGAACGCGCCGGACCGCCCGGACTTCCACCTGACGGTCGTCGACTACGTCGTACGGCAGTACCCGCAGCCCGGCGCCGAGGTGCCGCGGGACTCCATGGTGTACGTGTGGTTCGACTTCGGTGAGGGTGAGGGCGGCGGAGGCGTGCGCGAGCCACGCATCCCCCGGCCGCCCAGAGGCGGAATGCAACGCGAACTGGGCGAGCCCGGCGACGCCTTCGAAATGATCGACCGGTGAGACGCCGGCACCCGCCGCCGGGGCTCAGCTCTCCTTGAAGCCCCGGTGCAGCGCGACCACACCGCCGGTCAGGTTGCGCCAGGCCACCTTCGACCAGCCCGCCTTGCGCAGCCTCTCGGCGAGCGCGGGCTGGTCGGGCCAGGCGCGGATGGACTCGGCGAGGTAGACGTACGCGTCCGGGTTCGAGGACACCGCGCGCGCGACCGGCGGCAGGGCCCGCATCAGGTACTCGGTGTAGACGGTCCGGAACGGCGCCCACGTCGGGTGCGAGAACTCGCAGATCACCACCCGCCCGCCGGGCCGGGTCACCCGGTACATCTCACGCAGCGCCGCGTCCGTATCCTGCACGTTGCGCAGCCCGAAGGAGATCGTGACGGCGTCGAAGGTGTCGTCCTTGAACGGCAGCCTCGTCGCGTCGCCCGCCGTGAACGGCAGCCAGGTGTGCTTCTTCTTGCCCACCTGGAGCATCCCCAGCGAGAAGTCGCAGGGAACCACGTACGCGCCCGTCTGCGCGAAGGGCAGCGAGGAGGTCGCCGTACCGGCCGCCAGGTCGAGGATCTTCTGCGCGGGGCGCGCGTCGACCGCCGTCGCCACCTCCTTGCGCCAGCGCCGGTCCTGGCCGAGCGACAGCACGTCGTTCGTCAGGTCGTACCGTTCCGCCACGTCGTCGAACATCGAGGCGACTTCGTGCGGCTGCTTGTTCAGGGAAGCGCGGGTCACCCGCCCATTCTTGCAGCACGGCCTCCCGGGTCAGTTGCGGGGATACGAGCCGTGATCAGCGGCCGCGGTACACCAGCCGCCCGCCGATCACGGTCGCCACGCAGGTCCCGGCGCCGCGCCGGACCAGTTCGGCGCGGTCCGCGACATCGAACACGGCGAACCGGGCGGGACCGCCCGGCACCAGCCGCGGCAGCAGGATCAGCGGGGTCGGGGACAGCGCCACCGGCCCCGGGAGACGGTCCGGCCGCTGTCCCACCGCGAGCCCGGCTCTGCGCACCGCGTCGACCGCGGCCCGCGTCCGCAGCTCCCCGGCCACCGCCACCGTGCCGTGCGCCAGCATCCGCTGCACCCCGCGCCGCGCGCTCGCGCCGAGGCGCGCGGGGTCGCTGCGGAGGATCTCCCGCGCCCGTTCCCCGCCGATGGGCTCGGTACCGAGGGCATCGGCCTCGCGCGGGTCGGGATGGTACGTGGCCTCCAGCAGCTCCGGGCCGTACGGGTTCAGCAGCCCCGGCGTCAGGATGCCGGGCCAGCGCCGCACCCTCGCCCGCGGGTGGGCGGCGGCCAGTTGCTGGTACGGGCCGACGGCGGCGACGGACGCCCCGTCGACCACGACCGCCGTCTCGGGCGACTGTTCGGCGACGTGAAGTGTCAGCACGGAAGCTCTGGTCGGCTCTGGTCGGCTCTAGTTGGACGCCAGCAGCTTCAGCTCGGGGTGAGCCGTGCCGCCCTCGATCGCCGTGGACGAGATGTGCGACATCACCCGCTCGTCGACGGGGTCGTTCGCCGGGTCGTCGTGCACGACGAGGTGCTCGTAGGTCGTGGCGCGCTGCGCCGGGACGCGGCCCGCCTTGCGGATGAGGTCGATGATCTCCAGCCGGTTGGAGCGGTGCTTGGCGCCGGCCGAGGAGACCACGTTCTCCTCCAGCATGATCGAGCCGAGGTCGTCCGCGCCGTAGTGCAGGGACAGCTGGCCGACCTCCTTGCCGGTGGTCAGCCACGAGCCCTGGATGTGCTGGACGTTGTCCAGGAAGAGGCGGGCGATCGCGATCATCCGCAGGTACTCGAACAGGGTCGCCTGGGTGCGGCCCTTCAGGTGGTTGTTCTCGGGCTGGTAGGTGTACGGGATGAAGGCGCGGAAGCCGCCCGTGCGGTCCTGTACGTCCCGGATCATGCGCAGGTGCTCGATGCGCTCGGCGTTCGTCTCGCCCGTGCCCATGAGCATGGTGGACGTGGACTCCACGCCCAGCCGGTGCGCGGCCTCCATGATCTCCAGCCAGCGCTCGCCGCTCTCCTTGAGGGGCGCGATGGCCTTGCGGGGGCGGGCGGGCAGCAGTTCGGCGCCGGCGCCCGCGAAGGAGTCGAGGCCCGCCTCGTGGATCCGGGTGATGGCCTCCTCGACCGACACCCCGGAGATCCGGGCCATGTGCTCGACCTCGGAGGCGCCCAGCGAGTGGATCACCAGCTGCGGGAAGGCGTCCTTGATGGCCTTGAAGTGCTTCTCGTAGTACTCGACGCCGTAGTCCGGGTGGTGGCCGCCCTGGAACATGATCTGGGTGCCGCCCAGCTCCACGGTCTCCGCGCAGCGGCGCAGGATGTCGTCGAGGTCGCGGGTCCAGCCCTTGGCGGTGTCCTTGGGGGCCGCGTAGAAGGCACAGAACTTGCACGCCGTGACGCACACGTTCGTGTAGTTGATGTTGCGCTCGATGATGTACGTCGCGATGTGCTCGACGCCCGCGTACTTGCGGCGGCGTACGGCGTCGGCGGCGGCGCCCAGCGCGTGCAGCGGGGCGTCGCGGTAGAGGACGAGCGCCTCTTCCGGGGTGATCCGCCCACCGGCGGCGGCACGGTCGAGGACAGACTGGAGGTCGGCCTTCTCGGTCACCTGAGGTCCCTTTCGTCAAGGGTTGTGGACGGACTGATCCAGCCTACGCCAGGGGTTTCGGCCGTCCGCGCTCAGGCCGCGTACGCGCCGATCAGCAGCCCGGCGAGGGCTCCGATGATGAGGAAGGGCCCGAACGGGATCGCCGTCTTGCGGCCCGCTCGTCGCGCGACGACCAGGCCACCGCCGTACAACGCCCCGAACAGGAAGCCGGCGAAGGTGCCGAGCAGGACGGCCGGCCAGCCGTACCAGCCGAGGACGGCGCCCATGCCGAGGGCGAGTTTCACGTCGCCGAAGCCCATGCCGGCCGGGTTGATCAGGTACAGCACGTAGTAGCCGCCGCCGAGCGCGAGGGCGCCGTACAGCGCGGTGAGCCAGTGACCGGCGTGCTCGGGCAGCAGCGCGACGAGGCCGAGCAGGGCGAGCCCGGCGGCCGCGAGCGGCAGGGTCAGCGGGTCGGGCAGCCGCCGCACTCGCAGGTCGACCTCTGCCAGCAGCACCCACACCGGCGCGAGCAGCAGCCAGACCCCCAACTCGGGCCGGGTGCCGGTCGCGGCGGCGAGGGCGGCGCAGATGAGGGCGGTGAGGGTGGCCAGGGCGGCGGACGCGTCGTCCGGCGTCCGCGCGCACTCGCCGCACCGTGCCCAGCCGAGCCACCCGCGGATCGGGTGGCCGTCCGGGCACAGCTTGCGCCACGGCTCCTCGTCCGGGGCGGCGAACCGGTAGGCGGCCCGCGGCAGCAGCGCGCCCGCGACCGCTCCCCACAGCGCCCCGACGAGGGCCAACGCGTCCGTGCTCACGGGGAGATCCTAGGGAGTGCGGCCGGTCGGGGTGGCCGGTCTCAGACAGCCGGCATCGCGTAGACCTCCTGGCCGCCGGTCACCAGCAGCCGGCTGCCCGACCGGGCGATCTGCCAGTAGTCGGTGGCGTCGGTGTTGTCGACCCAGGTCCAGCGGACCTTGCCGGTCCTGGCATCCAGGGAGATGATGCCGCCGCCCAGCGCGCCGGCGGCCGCGTACAGCGTCGTCCCGGCCTTCAGGAACGTCTCCCTGGGCACGCGGTTGCCCTCTTCGCAGAGCCAGATCCGCTTGGCGTCCTTGACGTCGACGGCCCAGATGCCGCGGTCGTAGTCGGTGGCGTAGAGGACGCCGTCGATGACGGTGGGGTTGTTGAAGCCGCGACGGCCGTTCGACGAGAGCGTCCAGCGTGTCCTGCCGGTCTCGATGTCCACGGCGGTCAGCTCCTCGCCCGGCAGGAACACCAGCCCGTCGGCGGCCGTGGGCTGCCAGCTCCAGTCGTCGCCGATCTTCTTGGTCCACAGTTGCCCGCCCGTGGCGGTGTCGCGCACGGTGAGGTTGTAGTTGGAGTCGGCGTAGACGAGGTACTTGCCGGAGACGGTGCCCTCGACGTCGTAGTCCTTGGTGCCCCAGTCGCGTCGCTGCAGCCATGTGGTCCGGCCGGTGCTGTGGCTGACCGCGGCGACGGCCGTGCGGTACTTGGTGGCGCTCTTCGCCTGGCCGTAGTCGGTCAGCGTGACGTAGACGTTCTTGTCGTCGATGGCGATCGTCCGCTCGATCTGCAGCTTCTTGCCGAGGCGGCTGCGCCAGGCCTCGTCGCCGGTCCGTACGTCGTAGGCGACCAGGACGCCGTCGAAGTCGCCGTCGGCCAGGAACACCTTGCCGCCGTGGAAGAGCAGCGGGGCTCCCGAGCGGCAGATGTCCTTCCTGGACCAGCGCGGCTTGCCGGTCTTCACGTCGTACGCCACCAGCGGGTCGCCGCTGACCAGGAGCAGTCCGTCGTAGGTGACGAGCGGTACGGAGGTCGCGGTGCTGTCCTCGGCGGCGCTCTTGTGCCACAGCGGCTGCGGGGCCACCCCGGGAGGCGGGGTGGTGAAGGTCTCGGCGGCCGGCTCGCCGGAACTGCCGTGGCTGCGCGGGCCGTCGGACGTGCCGGTGTCGCCGTCCTTGCGGGACAGCCACCAGGCCGCACCCCCGCCGACGACGGCGACGCCGGCCCCGCCGAGGGCGTAGGAGAGGGCGCGGCGGCGGGTGGGGGCCGGGGCGGAGGCGTCCGTGGCGCCGAGCCGGACGGTGCCGGGCTGCGGGGTGTCGTGGCCCGGGGCGGGCGTGCCGTAGGCGGGCGCGGGCGCGCCGGCCGGCGGGTAGCCGTACCCGGCCGCGGGCGTACCCGCCGGCGGGTAGCCGTATCCCGCCGCCGGGGTACCCGACGACGGCACCGCGGCGGCCGGCATCGTCGGTGCCGGACCGAAAGAGGGTGTCGCGGCCGGCTGCTCCGGTACCTCCAGGTCGAGGTCCAGGATCCCCGCCGCGTGGGTGGCGATGGTGGACGCCACCGCCGAGGGCAGCCAGTCGCTCAGTACGACCTCGACGCCCTGCGGCGCCAGCGCCGCCACGATCTCGGCGGGGCCGGGCCGGGCGGCCGGGTCCTTCAGCAGACAGGCCCGCACCAGACCGAGCAGGGACTGCGGTACGTCCGTCAGATCCGGTTCGCCGTGGACGACCTGATAGAGCATCGCGGCGTGCGAGGCGGCGCCGTCGCCGAAGACGTTGCGGCCGGTGGCGGCGAAGGCGAGGACGGCGCCCAGCGAGAAGACGTCGCCGGCCGGGCCGACGTCCTGGCCCAGGGCCTGCTCCGGGGGCATGTAGCCGGGCGAGCCGACCACGACGCCGGTCTGGGTCATCCGGTTGCCGTCCACCGCCCGCGCGATGCCGAAGTCGATGACGCGGGGGCCGTCGGCGGCCAGGAGGACGTTCGAGGGCTTGAGGTCGCGGTGGATGAGACCGGCCGCGTGGATCTCCTGGAGGGCGGCCGCGAGACCGGCGCCCAGCGCGCGCACGGTGTGCTCGGGCAGCGCGCCGTGCGCGTCCACGACGTCCGTCAGGTCCGGACCGAGCACGTACGAGGTCGCCAGCCACGGCAGCGGTGCCTCCGGGTCGGCGTCCACGACCGAGGCGGTGTAGTGGCCGGAGACCGCCTGGGCGATCTCCACCTCGTGCCGGAAGCGCCGGCGGAAGTCGGCGTCGGCGGCGAGGTCGGGGCGTACGACCTTCACGGCGACGGTGCGGCCACCGGGCGAACGGGCCAGGTAGACCCGGCCCATGCCGCCGGCTCCGAGCCGGCGCAGCATGCGGTAGCTGCCCAACTCCCGTGGGTCGTCCGGCTGCAGTGTCTCCATGGCGGGCGCTCCCCGTCCTTCCCCGTTGCGATGCTTTGCACCGCTGCGCTGCGCGTTGTGACGCGTTGTCCCGACCAAGACCGGTGCGGTGGCGCGCCGTTGGCGTTCGCCAACGCAGACACAGTAGTGACAGCCGGGGAGGGCGGGCCGATGGGGGCGTGCGGCAGGCCGGCGCTAGCCCACCTTCGACATCCGCGACACCGGGTCGCCCTCGGCCGCGCTCTCCGCGGTGTAGCGCAGGTCGTCGCCGACCGGCGTCAACTCCACCGGGTGCGGCGCGGGATCGCAGCCGCCGTGGTTGCCCTTGGCGCCCACCGAGGTCGCCCAGATCCGGGTCTTCGTCACCAGCTTGAGGGTGAGGATGTCGGTGCAGACGCCGCCGATCTGATCGGTCTGCTTGAGCCGGCCCAGCTCCTTGCCGACGGCCGCCTGGTGGACGGTGAGCCGGAAGGTGCCCATGTCGAGCTTGCCGCCGAGTCCGGTGGCCCGGCCCTCCCAGGTGCCGAGGTAGCGGGCCGGGATCGCGCCCGGCGCGGCACTGGGCTCCTGCGAGGAGCCGTTGGCGGGTGACGAGTCCGAGGGGGAGGCGGAGGAGGAGTCGGAGGCGGGCGGCGCGCTGCCTACCGTGTCGTGCCCTCCTTCGGCCCACGGCCGCAGCAGTGCCCCGAGCCCCACGGCGGTCGCGGCCAGCGCCCCCGCCACGGCCAGCGCGACGGTGCAGCTGACCCGCCGCCCGCGCCCGCTCTCCCCCGGCCCGGAGGCCGCCGCCACGCTGACGCTGACCTTCCCGGGAGCCGGCACCGCGTCCTGCGGCTGAGCCCCCGACGGCGCCCCCGACGGCACGGCCGGAGCCTGGGTCGGCACGGGGGGAGTCATCACGGGAGCCGGTCCGAACTCCCCCGCGACCAGAGCCGGCTCACGCGGGACCACACCGGATTCCCCGCCCATCGAAGGACTGCTGAACCGCACCGGCCCCGACGGCGCCGGCTCGGTCGTCTCCAGGTTCAGCAGGTGTACGGCGCTGCGGCTGACCTGTTCGACCAGCGGGCCCGGCAGCCAGCCGCCGGCGACCAGGCGGGCGGCACCCTCGGGGGCGAGCCGGCGGGCCAGTTCGGCCGGGGTCGGGCGGGCGGTCGGGTCCTTCGCCAGGCAGGCGGCAGCGGCCTGGCGCAACTCACCGGTCAGGTCACCGAGTTCCGGCTCCTCGTGGACGACCTTGTAGAGCAGCGCGGCCGAGGAGTCGCCGGGGAAGGGCGGCTCACCGGTCGCCGCGTACGCCAGCACCGCGCCGAGGGAGAAGACGTCCGCCGCGCCCGTGACCCCCTTGCCGAGGATCTGCTCGGGGGACATGTAGCCCGGCGAGCCGACGGAGACGCCGGTCGAGGTCAGGGACGCCGTCCCGTCCGTGGCGCGCGCGATGCCGAAGTCGATCAGCAGCGGGCCGTCCAGGGTCAGCAGGACGTTGGAGGGCTTCACGTCCCGGTGGACGAGGCCCAGTTCGTGCACCGCCGCCAGCGCCTCGGCGAGGCCCGCGCCCAGCGCCCGTACGGTGTGCGCGGGCAGTGCGCCGCCGTCCCGGACGGCCGCGGCGAGGGAGGGACCGGCCGCGTAGGCGGTGGCGACCCAGGGCACGGCGGCCTCCGGGTCCGCGTCGAGCACGGGCGCGGTCCAGGCGCCGCCGACCCGGCGGGCGGCCTCCACCTCGCGCCGGAAGCGGGCCCGGAACTCCTCGTCCAGCGCGAAGTGCGGATGCACGATCTTCACGGCGACCGTACGGCCGCCCGCGCTGCGGCCCAGGTAGACCCGGCCCATGCCGCCGGAGCCGAGCCGGCCGAGCAGCCGGTAGGGCCCGACGGCGGCCGGTTCGTCCGCTGCGAGCGGCTGCATGGCGTCCCCCTCTTCCCCCGGGGCGTCCCGCCTCTCCCCCGGTACGCCTCACTGCCCGCAGCGTAGTGCCGTGGCGATTACGGCTGAAGCAGGTCCACCTTCACGTTGGCCGGGAAGCCGGTCGTCGGACCCACCCGGCGGGCGAACTCGGTGACCGCGGCCAGCTGCGGCTCGCCGAAGCTGAAGTCGAGGGTGGTGAAGTACTGCTCCAGGGTCGCCTCGTCGAAGGCCTCCCAGCGCGAGGCCTGTTCGGCGACCTTGCCGACCTCCTCCAGGGAGAGGTTGCGGGAGGCGAGGAAGGCCTCGTGGACCTGGCGGGTGAGGGTCGGCTCGCGCTCCAGGTAGTCGCGCCGGGCCGCCCAGACCGCGAAGACGAACGGCAGGCCGGTCCACTCCTTCCACATGGCCCCGAGGTCGTGCACGTCCAGGCCGAGCTTGGGCCCGTAGTGCAGGTTGGCGCGCAGGGCCGCGTCGCCGATGAGGACGGCGGCCTCCGCCTCCTGCATCATCAGGCCGAGGTCGGGCGGGCAGGTGTAGTAGTCGGGCCGCACGCCGTACCGCTCGGCCAGCAGGAGCTGGGCGAGGCGGACCGAGGTGCGGGAGGTCGAGCCGAGGGCGACCCGGGCGCCGTCCAGCCGGTCGAGCGGGACCTGCGAGACGATCACGCAGGACATCACCGGGCCGTCGCAGCCGACGGCGATGTCCGGGAAGGCGACCAGATCGTCGGCGTTGCGCAGGAACTCGACGAGGGTGACGGGCCCGATGTCGAGGTCGCCGCGCACGAGCTGCTCACTGAGCTTCTCCGGGGTGTCCTTGGTCAGCTCGAAGTCGAGGAGCGTGCCGGTTCTCGCGAGCCCCCAGTAGAGGGGCAGGCAGTTCAGGAACTGGATGTGGCCGACGCGCGGCCGGGTGCGAGAATTGTCCACATCGCGAGACTAGACCCCGTGCTGTACCGTGCTGAGACCGGCCCCACCGTCAACCCACCCGCCTGGCGGTTCAAACATTCGGGTGACGTGATCTTGGCCCCTATTGCTTTCGGCTGCCCGCGTGCTAGGCTCGCCGCAAGTTGCAGTTTGGTTTCCCTTGCAGTACAGAGCCTGCGGAGCATGTGACCGCGGGCTCTCGTCGTTTTCAGACGAATGCGTTGTGCAGCACAGTTTCGCACTTGCAGGTTCTGGAGCAGGGCAACCCTTTTGAGCCCAAGGAGGGCTTATGGCTACCGGAACCGTGAAGTGGTTCAACGCCGAAAAGGGCTTTGGCTTCATCGCCCAGGAGGGCGGCGGCCCCGACGTCTTCGTTCACTACTCCGCGATCAACGCCTCCGGCTTCCGCTCCCTCGAGGAGAACCAGCAGGTGAGCTTCGACGTGACGCAGGGCCCGAAGGGTCCGCAGGCGGAGAACGTCACCCCCGTCTGATCTCTGCCTGATCGCAGAACCTGAGTGCAGTACCCAAGGAGCCCCGCGCCGCAAGGCGACGGGGCTCCTGCCTTTCCCGTTCATTTCCGGTTCACATGTGCTGCATGATCAGTACGAACTTCGTCCCGGTGGTGAGCGCTTCGTATGCGTGCGGCACATCACCGCGGTAGGACATGTAGTCCCCGGGCGCCAGTTCGACCGCCTCCCCGCGCGGCCCGGCCTTGACGCCTCCCCCTGTGACCACGATGTGCTCCGTGGTCCCGGGAATGTGCGGTTCGGAATCCCGTACGGTCCCGGGCTCCAGCCAGACGTAATAGATATCCCTGCGCGCACCCGGCGGGCTCGCCGACAACAGCGTCGCCAGATAGCTGGACTGCTCGGAGTGCACGATGGGTCCCGCGCCGGCCCGGATCACCTGGACCGCGGGCGTGGGCGGCTCCACGAGGGCACTGAAGGGCACCCCGAGGGCCACGGCCAGCGCCCAGATCGTCTCCATGCTCGGATTCCCGCTCGCCGCCTCCAGCTGGGACAGCGTGGACTTCGCGATCCCGGCGCGCTTGGCCAGCTCGGACAGGGACAGCCCGGTGCGGGTGCGCTCGCGCCTGAGGGACGCGGCGATCCACTCCATCGGGAGCCGGGCGGGCGGCCCGGACGGTGCCTCGGACATGTCGTTCGCTCCATCGGTACGATCGTTCGCCTTGACGGACGGGGCATTCGTTGTTCATTGTAGAAAACATGCGTTCGCTTCTCCGAACACGCTCACTCCGCCGAAGCTCACTCCGCCCAAGCCCACTCCGCCGAACAGGTCTCGGCGCAACGGAGACCGGCTCGCTGGTCCGGGACAGCTCCCTGGTCTGGCTGGCCGGCGGCATCATCGGCGCCTCCTTCGGCGCGGTCTCCGTCGCGGGCGGGCTGCCGGTGTGGGTCCCGGTGCTGATGTCTCTGGTGGTGTACGCGGGATCGGCCCAGTTCAGCGCCGTCGGGGTGCTCCTCGCCGGGGGCGGTCCGCTGGCCGCCGCGGCCACCGGCCTGCTGCTCAACACGCGTACGGCCGCCTTCAGCCTGGCGGTGGCCGAGACCCTTGGTACCGGTCGCGCGACCCGTTTCCTCGGCGCGCATCTCGTCACCGACGAGACGGTCGCCTTCGCCCTCGCCCAGCCCGACCAACGGCGGCGGCGCCGGGCGTTCTGGATCTCCGGGCTCGGCCTGTTCGCCGCGTGGAACACCGGCGTGCTGGCGGGGGCCCTCGCAGGCCGGGCCCTGGGCGACACCGCCCGCTTCGGCCTCGACGCGGCCTTCCCCGCCGTCCTCGTGGCCCTGGTCCTGCCGACCCTGCGCGCCGACGCGACCGTACGGCGCTGCGCCCTGTTCGGCGCCGCCCTGGCCCTGGCCGCGACGCCCGCGGTACCGGCAGGGGTGCCGGTGCTGCTCGCACTGGCCGGGCTGTTCCTGCACCGCCGCCCCGCCGGGGCCGCCGTATGAACGCCACCGTCGCCATGATCCTGGCCCTGGCCGTCGGCACGTATGCCTTCCGCCTGGTGGGCCCGCTGCTGCACGGCCGGGCGACGGTCCCGGCCCGGGTGCAGGAGCTGGCGTCGGCGGGCGCCGTCGTCCTGCTCGTCGCCCTGCTGGCCACGGGCGCCCTGACCGAGAGCGGAGGCTTCGCGGGCTGGGCCCGCCCGGCCGGGGTGCTGGTCGGAGGCGTCCTGGCCTGGCACCGGGCGCCGTTCGCGGTGGTGATCCTGGGCGCGGCGGCGACGGCGGCGCTGCTGCGGCTGGCGGGGGTGGCGTAGGCCGGGGCTGCAGCAAGCCCCCACTGTCAGTGCCCCTGGCTACGGTCCCTCCCCATGACCGACTCCCACGACTTCCTCACCGCCACTCGCACGTTCTACGACACCGTCGCCGAGGACTACGCCGAGCAGTTCCGGGACGCGTACGCGGGCAGGCCCCTCGACCGGGCCCTGCTCGCCGCGTACGCCGAACTCGTCGGCTCCGGCGGGCCGGTGGCCGACCTCGGCTGCGGCCCCGGGCTGGTCACCGCGCACCTCGCCGCCCTCGGCCTGAACGTCTTCGGACTCGACCTGTCCGAGTCCATGCTCGCGATCGCCCGCCGCGAGAACCCCGGGCTGCGCTTCGAGCAGGGCTCCATGCTGGACCTCCCCCTCGGGGACGGCGCGCTGGCCGGTGTCGTCGCCTGGTACTCGACGATCCACACACCGGTGGCCGAACTCCCTGCCCTGTTCGCCGAGTTCCACCGCATCCTGTCCCCCGGCGGCCACCTGCTGCTCGCCTTCCAGGCCGGGGAGCACACCCGCCGCCACGACCGCCCCTGGGGCCACCCGGTGGCGCTGGACTTCCACCGGCGCCGCCCCGAGCACCTGGCGGAACTGCTCACGGACGCCGGTTTCGCGCTCGGCTCCCGCACGGTCCGCGAAGCCGACACCGCCCTCGGCGAACCGGTCCCCCAGGCCTTCCTGTTCGCCCGGAAGCCCGCCTGGACAGGCCCTAAGCGCAGTTGAAACCAGGAGTACCGGGAGCCCGCCCCGTGCCGGGAACCGGCGGGGACGGCATGGGGATCGCTCGCCCCGAGCATCGGTTGCGGCGTCGGGGAGAGGCCCGGCGACCGGATCACGATCCGTCTCTTCCTGGGGGTTCAACCTATGCGCGCCATCGCACTGCGTACGAAGACGGTTCTGACCGCGCTCACCGGGGCCGGCGTCCTGGCACTCGGCACCGCTGCGGCCGTTCCGGCGACCGGCGTGGAGCATGCCCTGGTGCACATCGCCTCCGGTCTGACCGGCCACCAGGCGCAGTCCGGGCCGACCCTGGCGGACGAGCGCCCGCCCGGCCTCGTCCAGTACTGACGGCCTTCGCGAACCGCGCACTGCGGCATCGACGGCACCGGCCGGGCTCACGCCCCGTCGGTGCCGTTCTTCATGCGAGCCGCCCCGGTAGTTTCCGCCGTCCACCAGGTCGTTGCCTAGAGACGCCGCCCCGCGTCCGTCACTCGCATCGCGTCGTACAGCACCTCCGCCGCGCCCCGGTGCTGACGTGCCAACGGTTCGTCGCCCAGCGCCTGCGCCGCCTCCGCCATGCCGTGCAGGGCGCGGGCGGTTTCGTAACGGTAGCCCAGGCGGGAGGCCAAATCGTGGGCGTGACGATGCAGTTCCATCGCCTGCTCGGGTGCGCCGCTGCGCAGGTGGACCAGGCCCACCACGTTGGCCACGGTCGCCTGGCGCAGGGCCGTGCCCTCGGCGGAGACCAGGTCCAGGGCACGCTCGGCGTGTTCGGCGACCGAATGCATGTCGCCGAGGCGCTGACAGACCCGCGCCCACTGGGCGAGGACGACAGCTACGTTCGCGGGTTTCCGGGACTCGTCACACAGTTCGAGAGCTTGGGCGAGGCAGGCCCTCGCCCGCTCGTCCTCGCCGGTGCCGAGGTGGGCCAGCGCCAGCCAGGTCAGCGAGGAGATCTCGTTGCTGCGCGCACCCAGGCGCCGGTTCAGCTCGGTGGCCCTGGCCGCATGCCGGGCGGCCTCGGCGTAATGGCCCGCCCATGTCTCCACGGTGCTGAGGTTGGCCAGCGCCACAGCCTCGGCCCGAGGCGAGCCCAACTCCCGGTGCAAGGCGATGCCTTGGTCCAGGTACTTGCGCGCCTCGTCGAAGTTGCCTATCGCGCCGTGCAGCATGCCGAGCACGTCGATGCACATCGCCTCGCCACGGCGATCGTCGGTGGCAGCCAGCTCCAGGGCCTCCTGGGCGGTGGTGATCCCGTCCTGGAAGTCGCCCAGCCACCAGTGGGCCACGGCCAGGTTGCCCAGGCAGACGCTGAGCAGCGCCGAGTCGCCAAGCTGCCGGCAGGCATCGACACCGATGCGGCCGACCACCCGGAACTCCTCGTAGTGGCCCCGCAGGTCCAGGTAGAAGAGCAGGTCGCGGGCGAGCAGCGTGGCGGAGCGGTGCAGGCATCGGGCGCCCGCCTGTGCGACGACCGCGAGCAGCGCCTCGTGTTCCCGGTCGAACCAGGCCAGAACTTGCTCGTCGCCGTCCAGCCGGGGCAGTTCAGGCGCGCTCGGCTCGGACGGGTTGCCGAAGCGGTCACGACCGGGGAAGAGCATATTGCAGGCCTGCTCGGTGGCCAGCGTGTAGTACCCCACCAGCCGCTCGACCGCGGCCCCCTCGTCGTCCTCCGCCTCCCGCACACTCATCGCATACGTCCGCACCAGATCATGGAACCCGTACAGCCCCGCCTCGTGCTGTTCCAGCAGATGCGCGTCGAGCAGGTGCTCCAGGACGTCCTCGGCCTCGTGGACGTCGGTGCCGAGCAGCGCCGCGGCCGAGTGGACGTCGATCGCGCTGCCGGGGTGCAGGCCGAGCAGCCGGAACGCGACGCGCCGGTCCTCCTCCATCGCCTGGTACGACAGCCGGAGCGTGGCCTCGACGCTGCGTTCCCCGGCGCTCATCTCGCGCAGCCGCCGGGTCTCGTCGGCGAGCCGGTCGACCAGGTACTGGACGGTCCAGCGGGGGCGGTTGCGCAGCCGGGCGGTGGTGATGCGCAGGGCGAGGGGCAGGCCGCAGCACAGCCGGGCGAGCTGGTCGACGGCCTGGGGTTCGGCGGCGGTGCGGTCGGCGCCGAGCATCCGGGTGAGCAGGGTGGTGCTGTCGTCGGCCGAGAGCAGGCCGAGCGGGAGCCACTCGGCGCCGTCGAGTTCGAGCATGCGCACCCGGCCGGTGAGGATGGCCAGGCAGTCCTCGGAGGTGGGCAGCAGGGGCCGTACCTGGGCGGCGTCGGCGGCGTTGTCGAGGAGGAGCAGCAGCTTCCGCTGGGCGGAAACGGTTCTCCACAGGGTGGTGCGCCGCTCCAGGTCGTCCGGTATCCGGTCGTCCGGGATGCCGACGGTGCGCAGCAGGGAGTGCAGGACCGCACCCGGCTCCTGCGCCTTCTCGCCGGGGCTGAATCCGCGCAGGTCGACGAAGAGCTGCCCGTCGGGGTAGTCCGGCGCGAGCAGGTGGGCGGCGTGCACGGCCAGGGTGGTCTTGCCGCTGCCGCCCATGCCGTCCACACCGACGATCCGGGCGCACCCGCCGGCCGGGGCCCGGCCCACTTCCAGCAGCCGGGCCAGCTCCTCGTCGCGGCCGGTGAAGTCCGGCAGGTCGTAGGGCAGGGTGCAGGGCGCGGGCTCGGATCCGGACGGCCGGTCGAGGGGGGCCGGTACGAGGTGGGCCGCGCGGTCGGCCACGGACTGCGGCACCCGGGGCGCCACCTCGGGGCTGTCGCGCAGAATGGCTTCGTACAGCCTTGTCAGTTCGGCGCCCGGGTCGATGCCCAGCTCCTCGACGAGCAGTTCGCGCACCCGGCCGAACTCCTCCAGCGCCTCGGCCTGCCGGCCGCCCCGGTACAGGGCGAGCATCAGCCGGCCGCGCAGGGTCTCCCGCAGCGGGTGCGCGGTCACCAACTCGCGTAGAGGCCCGATGAGTTCGGCCGACTGGCCGAGTTCCAGCTGTAGTTCGAAGTACTGCTCGGCGACCGCCATGTGCCGTTCCTCGAGCGCGGCGGAGGCCGCGGAGATCACCGAACCGCCCGTTCCGGCCATGACCGGGCCCCGCCACAGATCCAGACAGGCTCGCAGATGTCCGACGGCCTCGGCGGGCTGCCCGGCGGCAACCGCCTGCCGGGCCTCGGCCGAGTGGCGGGCGAACTCGTGCAGGTCGAGCTGGTCCTCGTCGATGACGGCCCGGTATCCGGCGCCGTCGGTGACGATCAGCCCGGCGCCGCCAGGGATCCGGGTGCGCAGCGCCGCGACGGCCTTGCGGATCTGGTGGCCGGCGGTCTGTGGCGGCTCGTCGTCCCAGGCTGCGGCGACCAGCCGGGGTACCGGCACCATGCGCCCCGGCTCCAGTAAGAGCGTGACCAGAACACGTTCCTGGGTCGGGCTGCCGAGTCTCAGCCGGCGGTCGCCGTGCCAGCCCTCCAAAGGGCCGAGGATGTTGAAACGCACGACAGGCCGAGCGGATACCGCCGACTCCACGAACCCGTCCCCCCCGCCCCATCGCGTTGCCCGGCCCGAGATGTTCGGGACAATCCTAGTTTGTACCCGAACAGGCCACGCTGGAAGGCGACTTCACGTTACCGTGCGACGCGTCTCGGCCGAGCCAAAGCTAACCCTTTATGCAAGTTGAAGGAGAGAGGATCGCATATCACCGGCCAAAGCCGGGTCATGGCAGAGGATCGCGCTCTCCACCTGACGCAGGGCCGGGGAGGGCTGGATGCCGAGTTCGTCGTCGAGGTGGCGGCGCATCCGGCGGAAGACGTCGAGGGCGTCGGCCTGCCGCCCCGAGCCGTACAGGGCGATCATCAGCTGCTCGCAGAAGCGCTCCCGCAAGGGGTGGTTGGTGTGCGCCTCGGTCAGCTCCGCGAGCACGGCGGCATGCCGGCCCAGCCGCAGCTCGGCGTCGAAGCGCAGCTCCATGGCCCGCATCCGGTACTCCTCGTAGCGGGCACCGGCCAGCTGGCACAGCGTCCCGCCGGCGAACCCGCCGAAGACGGGGCCGCGCCACTGCGCGAGGGCGCCGCCGAGCAGCCGCGCGGTGCGCTCCGCGTCCTGCGGGGACGCCGACTCGGCCTGCCGTACCGTACGCACGAACTCAGCGGCGTCCAGCTCGCCCTCGGTCACCAGGAGCCGGTAGCCGGAGGGGTGGATGGTCACCCGGGATCCGGACCGGCCGGGCTCCAGGCTGCGCAGTCTGCGGCGCAGCCGGCTGACATGGGCCTGGAGGGCGTTGGCCTGGTTGTCGGGGACGGCGTCCCCCCACAGCTCCTCGACCAGGCTCTCCCCGGACACCGACTGGCCCTCGCTGACCAGCAGGGTCTGCACCAGGGTGCGCTGCAGGTCGCCGGAGATCTCCGCCGGGCCGGACACGGTACGGATCTGCAGTGCCCCGAGGATCGAGAACTTCAGCATCCTGACTCCGCCTCCCGTTGATGTCGCTGGCGTCGTCGTCCTTCTTCCGGCGACGTATCAACAGTGCGGTCGACCCGTACCGGATCGTTCCCGATCCGTTCCCGGTCGCCGGTCAGCCGCCGTCGCCGACGACCAGGGCGGTGAGGGAGGCGACCCGGCGGGCGGCCAGCTCGGGCGATTCGGCGTGCACGACGAGGTGTCCGGGGCGCAGCGCCTCGGGCGGCGAGACGTGCCGGACGTGCGGCAGTATCCCGACCTCGGTGGTCTGCAGCCGCCACGGCGGGCTCAGCAGGGCCGCGGCCGCGAACCGGTTCGGCCGCACCGCGTCGACCAGCTGACCGGCCAGCACCTCGATGGCGCCGGCCGCCAGGTCGAACCCGCCGGCCACCTTGACCAGTTCGGGCACCGGGTCGTCCCCGAGTCCCGCCCGGCAGCCGGTGATCACCGGCCCGCGCGGGGTGAAAGCGACGCTGATGTGGGCCGGCCCGTACTGGTACCCGGTCAGGTCCAGCAGGGCGGTCACCACCGCGCGCACCTCGGCTGCGGTGTCATCGGTGAGCGGGGCGGGGTGGAGCAGGCCGTAGGGGGTGCGGGCGGTGATCCCGACGGCCTGGTGCATGCCGTGCACGCTCAGCGTCTCCACGGTCAGCCGCAGATCGCCGGGCGCGACCTCGGTGCCGCCCGGGGAGAGCCGGTTGTCGCGGACCAGGCGCTGTACGGCCGCCGGGTCCGAGAGCACCCTGAGGGCGCGGGCCGGGTTGACGCACAGCCCGGCCTCGGCGGCCTCCGCGAGCGGTGCGCGCAGGGCCGCCTCGTCCGTTGCGTCGACCCGGATGGAGCGCACTTGGACACCCGCGTGCGCGGCCTCGCGGACGAGGCGCTGGTCAGGGTTCAGCAGGAAGATCCGGCGGACGTCGTTGTCTTCTTTCATGCCTCTGCTCGTGGTGACGGAGTCGGCGAGGGTGGAAAGGCAGGCTACGAGCGGGCGTTACCGATCCGATCCCGGCCGGTTCCCGAGGTGGTGCGTGGGCCCAAGACGCTCACTTCTTCTGTGTGGTTGACCAGTTGACGACACACCGGGGAAACGCGTGCATCCCTCCTACGCTACCCGCTCCTCGGCACTTGCCGGGGGCGGATTCACGGCAAAAACAGAACAGCCGGTTTACCGCGCTGTCCGGCCATTTCAGGCACAGCCGGTGTGCCGCAGCGTTCGACGACCGTGTCCGCGAAAGCCCTTGCGGGCGGGCTGAGCGCGTCCCAGCGGCGGACCGCCCAGCCGACCGGCAGCGGCCGCAGACCCGGCAGCGGCACGAGCCGGAGCGCGCCCTCGCCGGGCACCGGCAGCCCCGGTACGGCGGGGACGACGGCCCGTCCCGCCCCCAGCTCGGCCAGCAGCAGCGCGGTGTCCCAGTCGGCGACGCTGGTGTCGTGGCCGAGCCGGACGCCCCATTGGGCGCAGGCGTCCTCCAGATGGGCGGCGGAGGCGGAATTCGGCGGCAGCCGGATGAGCCGTACGTCGGCCAGGTCGGCCGGATCCAGGCGGGTGCGCGTGGCCAGCGGGTCGTCGGCGGGGACGGCGAGCACCCAGGGCAGCTCGACCACGGCGCGCTGCTCGATGCCGCGCACCGGGGGGCCGAGGGTGATCCAGGCCAGGTCCAGGGTGCCGTCGGTGAGCGCGTCGAAGCTGCCGCGGCCGGAACTGACCGTTCGGAACTCCAGGTTGACCTGCGGGTGGCGGCGCCGGAAGGTGACGACGGCGTCGGACATGAAGTGCCGGACGGTGGTGGCACCGGTGGCCACGCGGACGTGTCCGCTGTGCCCGTCGAGCAGGTCGCGCAGCTGCCGGACCGCCAGGTCGAGGCCCGAGATCCCCTCGGCGGCCGCCGCTTCGAGGATCCGGCCGGCCCGGGTGGGCACGACCCCGCGCGGCTGCCGCTCCAGCAGGGCCACTCCGGTCTCCCGCTCCAGGCGTTTGACGTGCTGGCTGACGGCGGACTGGGTGCAGCCCAGCTCCCGTGCGACGGCGCTGAGGCTCCCGGCCCGGCACACCGCCACGAACGCACGAAGATCGTCGAGGGTCACAACACCCAAGCTAACACTGGGGTTTACGGAGAAAACCTTAGGATTGACTGGCTCCGGCGGCCGTACGAGGATCGATGCCGGGCCGCGACCGACCCAGGCGGCAACCCGCTCCACGCTCCTCGCCGAGTCCGGACCGAGGCGGGGCCGGCGGGAGCGGGTGCCGACCGTTTCAGCGGGTGTAGAGGCTCTCCACCTCGGCCGTGAAGTCCTGCATGATCTGCTGCCGCCGCAGCTTCATCGAGGGGGTCAGATGGCCCGCCGCCTCGGTGAAGTCCACGGGCAGCACGGTGAACCTGCGGATCGACTCGGGCCGGGACACCAGTTTGTTGGCCTCGTCCAGCGCCCGCTGCAGGACGGCTTCCAACTCCGGGTCGCCGACCAGGAGTTCCGGCGGCACCGGGTGCTTGCCGTTCATCTGGCGCCAGTGCGTGATGCCGTCGGGGTCCAGGGTGATGAGGGCGGCGACGTAGGGGCGGGCGTCGCCGACTAGCATGCACTGGGAGATCAGCGGGTGCTGGCGCAGCCAGTTCTCCAGCGGCGCCGGTGCCACCGACTTGCCGCCGGCCGTGATCAGCAGCTCCTTCTTGCGGCCGGTGATGGTCAGATAGCCCTCGTCGTCCAGCTCGCCGAGGTCGCCGGTGGGCAGCCAGCCGTCCCGGGTCGCGGGGACGACTCCGCCCGCCTGCGGGTCCCAGTAGCCGCGCAGGACGTGGTCGCCCGCGAGCAGGATCTCGCCGTCCGCCGCGATCCGCACCCGGGTGCCGGGCAGCGGCCAGCCGACCGTGCCCAGGCGGGGCTTGAGCGGTGGGGTCACCGTCGAGGCGCCGGTGGTCTCGGTGAGGCCGTAGCCCTCGAAGATCTCGATGCCGGCCCCGGCGTAGAAGGCGGCCAGGCGGCGGCCGAGGGGTGAGCCGCCGCAGATGGCGTGCCTGACCTTGCCGCCCATGGCGTTGCGGATGCGCCGGTAGACTAGCGGGTCGTAGAAGGAACGGGCCGTCTTCAGGGTCCGGCCCGGGCCGCCGCCGGTGCCGGTCTGGCGGGCCTCCAGCGCCTCCCCGTAGCGCACCGCCACCGCGGACGCGCGGTCGAAGGTGGTCACCCGGCCGCCCGTCTCCGCCTTGGCCCGCGCGGAGTTGTAGATCTTCTCCAGCATGTACGGGATGGTCAGCAGACAGGTCGGCCGGAAGGCGGCCAGGTCCGGCAGGAGGTCCTCGGCCTTCAGGCTGGGCGCGTGCCCGAGCCGTACCCGGGCCCGGACGCAGGCGATCGCCACCATCCGCCCGAAGACGTGGGACATTGGCAGGAACAGCAGCACCGACACCTCCTCACCCGACTTCGCCTTGAAGATCGGGTAGAGGAGTTCGATGGCGTTGTCGACCTCGGCGAAGAAGTTGCCGTGCGAGAGGGCGCAGCCCTTGGGCCGGCCGGTGGTGCCGGACGTGTAGATGAGCGTGGCGAGCGTGTCGGGTCCCAGCATCCCTCTGCGGACGCCCACTTCGCCGTCCGGCACCTGGTCGCCCAGCTCCGCCAGCCGTTCCACGTGCCCCTTCTCGATCACCCACAGGTGCCGCAGGTCCGGTATGCGCTCCAGTTCGGGGGCGATGGCCGCGGCCTGGCCTGCGCTCTCCGTGACCAGGGCCTTCGCGCCGGAGTCGTGCAGGATCCAGCGGGTCTGGAAGACGGAGGAGGTGGGGTAGACGGGGACGGTGACCAGGCCGGCCGACCAGGCGGCGAAGTCGAGCAGCGTCCACTCGTACGTGGTGCGGGCCATGACGGCGATCCGGTCGCCCGGCACCAACCCCTCCGCGATCAGCCCCTTCGCCACCGCGAGCACCTGCCCGGCGAACTCCGCCGCGGTCACGTCCGTCCAGCCGCCGTCGGCGAGCCTGCGGCTGAGCACGATCGCGCCGGGGGCCGCCTCGGCGTTGTCGAACGGCAGGTCCGCGAGCGAGCCGTGCTTCACCGGCGGCGCGAAAGGAGGGACGTACGCCTCCCGTACGGCACCGTCCAGCCGCCGGGTCTCGGGCTCCACGAGGACCGGGAGGCCGTCGTAGTCGGTGGCCGAAACGGTCACGCCGGAGGAGACGGGGGTGTTCGGGTACGGCGTGGACACGGGCGGCTCCTCGGGCGTGCAGCGGCGAACTGCTTGCTGCATGACGTACGTACCTCTTGCGGCGAGGCGTTCACCGGCGGCCCATAAACAGGGGTTACCGCCAGTTAGGCAGGTGATCGTACGAGGCCTCTGTGGGGGACTCGTGCGGGTTCGGGGGTGGTCCGGAGCCGGGGGTGTGCAGCGTCGGGGGGTACGTGAGGAGGCGTCAACTTCCCTGCCCGCCCGCTGCCCGCCCGGGACGCGTCTCGACCTCCCCCCTCACCCATGACATAGACTTACCCCCGGTAACCTTACTCCAGAGTAAGAACTTCGGACCGAGTCGCGCGGAGTTGGACATGGCCGACCGCCGCCTGAGCTTCACCTTGCCCGCCGCACCCGCACTGCCCCCGCTGCTGGCCCGGGGCGCCCTGCGCTCCCCCTTCAAGCGCCCGTCCCCGGAAGCGGACTTCCCGCGCACCCGCCTGGTGCTGCCCGGCCTGCGCGTCGACCTGGCCCGGCTGGCCGCCTACGAGCGGGTGTGCGGTTTCGCGACCGGCTCGGCCGACGGCACGGACGCGCTGCCCGTCACCTATCCGCACGTCCTGGGCTTCCCGCTGGCCATGCGCCTGATGAGCGGCCGGGACTTCCCGCTGCCGCTGCTCGGCCTGGTCCACACCTCGATCGAGATCGTCCGCCGCACCGCCCTGCCGGCCACCCGCGAGTACGAACTCGCCGTCCACATCGAGGGGTTGACCCCGCACCGGCGCGGCACGCAGGCCACGGTGGTCACCGAGCTGGCGGCCGGCGGGGACGCCGTGTGGGAGTCGCGGAGCACCTACCTCGCCCGGCACCGGACGCCCGGCCGGCCCGACGGATCCCGGGACGAGCACCCGGCCCCGCTGCCCGTCCTGGCCGAGTGGCGGCTCGCCGGGGACGTCGGCCGCCGCTACGGCGCCGCCTCAGGTGACCGCAACCCCATCCACCTGCACCCCCTCACCGCCCGCCTCTTCGGCTTCCCCCGGGCCGTCGCGCACGGCATGTGGACGGTCGCCCGCAGCCTGGCCGCCCACGGCACGAGCGGCTCAACCGTGGTCCGGGCCGAGTTCCGGGCGCCGGTACTACTGCCGGGGACGGTGAGGTACGGCGCGGACGGCGAGGGCCGTTTCGAGCTGCGCAGCGCCGGGGGCCGACTGCACCTGACCGGGGAGGTGAGCTAGGCGCCGTACAGGTGCATCGCCGTTGCCGGGTGCGGGTGCATGGGGGTTGTTCGCGCAGTTCCCCGCGCTCCTTCGAGCAAGCTGCAGCTTGCCTACCTGAGGGGCGCGGGGCTGTACCGATGTGCGGCTCCGCCGCGGTGGGGGTGCCCCCTGTTCGAGCGAAGCCGAGAACTTGGGGGAGCGATCAGCCACGCACTACCCGCACCCGGAATCGACGATGCACCCCAACGGCACCTAGCCCTGCGGCGGAACCCAGGGACGCCCCCGCATCAGGTTGCCCAAGCCCGCCCAAGCGAAGTTCATCAAGGTGGACGCGGCCTGCCTGGCGGTGACGCCGTCCGTGGCGTTCGCCCAGGCCGCGAGGGATTCGGCGGCGCCGACCAGAGCCTCGGCCAGACCCGCGACCTCGCGCTCGGGGAGGTCGGGGTCCTGGTGGGCCGCACGGGCCGCCTCCGCGATCAGCTGGGTCACGAACGCGACGATCTCCTCGCGCATCGCGCTGACCTCGGCGGCGAAGCTCTCGCCGTGGGTGCGGGCCTGGAGGTGCAGCACGGACCAGCCGTCGGGGTGCTCGGCGGTGTGCGCGAAGAACGCCTGGAGCCCGTCCCACAGCTGGCGGTCGGCGGGCAGCCCCGCACGGACCCCGGCGCGGACGGCCTGGGTGAGGGCACCGGCCTCGCGGCGGATGCAGGCGGTGAAGAGGTCTTCCTTCGAGTTCAGGTACAGGTAGACCAGCGGCTTGGACACGCCGGCGAGCTCGGCTATCTCGTCCATCGAGGCGGCCATGTAGCCACGTTGGCCGAAGATCCGCACGGCGGCATCGAGCATCTGCTGCTCCCGAACCGCCCTCGGCATCCGTTTGGTCTTCACGGCACCCATAGGACAAGCCTAGTTGGGCGCGGCTGCCCCGCCCTGCGTCCGTGCGGAGTCGTCCGACACGTCCTCCTGGTTGCGGTTGGCGTCCAGGTTGGCCTTCATCCGGTCGACCCGGTTCACGATCTGCACGGAGGCCCGGTCCCGCTCCTTGCGCAGCACCACGAAGCTGATCGGCGCCGAGAGCACCAGCGCGAGCAGCATGACCCACAGGAAGTTGGAGTCGCCGAAGCCGCGCGGGAAGATCCCGGAGTAGACGGCTCCCCAGACGACCACGAAGCAGCCGGCGAAGATGCCGAGGCGCATCAGCGTGTAGCGGAGCATCTCAATCCACTCTTCCGATTCCAAATAGGGGCACCGTCCAGTGAAGCACGGTGCGGACCCGATCTTGCAGCGGGGTCAGGGCAGCGGCAGCAGCATGAAGATGTCGTCCCGGTCGTCGTCGGGCGCGACCCGGATCGCGCCGGGTATCCGGCCGACCTCCTTGTAGCCGCAGGAGCCGTAGAACCGCTCCAGGCCGAGGCCGCCCCGGCAGGTGAGCCGGATGGCCTCGATGCCGTCGAGGCCACGGGCGGCGTCGGCGGCGGCCTCCAGGAGGTCGCGGCCGTAGCCCTTGCCCTGGTGCCGGGGGTGGACCATCACCGTGTACAGCCACACCCAGTGCCGCATCAGCCGGTGCGTGTTGTACGTGAGGAACGCGGTCGCCACGACCGCGCCCGTCCCGTCCCGGCCCACCAGCAGCCGGGTGCGGCCCTCGGCCATCGCGACGAGGTGCCTGACCAGCTCGGGGCGTATCTCGTCCACGGTCACCGGAGGGACGAAGCCGACCGAGCCGCCCGCGTTCGACACGTCCGCCCACAGCGTGAGCACCTCGTCCCTGAGGGCGCGAGAGACCGGCGGGTCCAGCTCGAACGACAGCGTCACCGGCTCACACCCGCATGGGCTGCGGCGACTCGCGGCGCAGCGGGTCCGGGCCGTCGTACTCGCGGATGATCTCGTACCGCGTGTTGCGCTCCACCGGACGGAAGCCGGCGTCGCGGATCAGGTCCAGCAGGTCCTCGCGGGTCAGCTTGTTCGGGGTGCCGTAGTTGTCCGCGTCGTGCGTGATCTTGTACTCGACCACCGAGCCGTCCATGTCGTCGGCGCCGTGCTGGAGGGCGAGCTGGGCGGTCTGGACGCCGTGCATGACCCAGAAGACCTTGACGTGCGGCACGTTGTCGAAGAGGAGACGGGAGACCGCGAAGGTCTTCAGGGCCTCGGCACCGGTCGCCATCTGGGTGCGCGCCTGCAGCCGGTTGCGTACCTTGCCGTCCTTCATGTCCACGAAGTCGTGCTGGTAGCGCAGCGGGATGAAGACCTGGAAGCCGTTCGTCTCGTCCTGCAGCTCACGCAGGCGCAGGACGTGGTCGACCCGGTGGCGGGGCTCCTCGATGTGACCGTACAGCATGGTGCACGGGGTCTTCAGACCCTTCTCGTGCGCCAGGCGGTGGATGCGGGACCAGTCCTCCCAGTGGGTCCTGTGATCCACGATGTGCTGGCGGACCTCCCAGTCGAAGATCTCCGCGCCGCCGCCGGTGAGGGACTCCAGACCGGCGTCGATCAGCTCGTCGAGGATCTCGGAGGCGGACAGCCCGGAAATGGTCTCGAAGTGGTGGATCTCGGTCGCCGTGAACGCCTTCAGCGAGACGTTCGGCAGGGCGGCCTTCAGCTCCCGCAGCGAGCGCGGGTAGTAGCGCCACGGCAGGTTCGGGTGCAGGCCGTTGACGATGTGCAGCTCGGTGAGGTTCTCCGACTCCATCGCCTTGGCGAGCTTGACGGCCTCCTCGATGCGCATCGTGTACGCGTCCTTCTCGCCCGGCTTGCGCTGGAACGAGCAGTAGGCGCAGGAGGCCGTGCACACGTTGGTCATGTTGAGGTGCCGGTTGACGTTGAAGTGCACGACGTCGCCGTTCTTGCGCGTCCGCACCTCGTGGGCCAGGCCGCCGAGCCAGGCCAGGTCGTCCGACTCGTACAGCGCGATGCCGTCCTCGCGGGTCAGCCGCTCACCGGAGCGGACCTTCTCCTCCAGCTCGCGCTTGAGCCCGACGTCCATGCCAACACCTTTCCTCGACAGCCCGACCAACCGTACTCCCCCACCCTTCGGGCGGGCGGTACCCCCATACGGCGCTGAACGCGCCTACACCTCTTCGGGAAGTTCCCCGACCCGGTTCTCCCACTTCGTGGACAGCACGATCGTGGTACGGGTGCGGGACACGCCCTTGGTCCCGCTGAGCCGCCGGATGATCCTTTCCAGCCCGTCCACGTCGGTCGCCCGCACCTTGAGCATGTAGGAGTCGTCGCCGGCGATGAACCAGCAGTCCTCGATCTCGGGGAGTTCCTTCAGCCGCTGGGCCACGTCCTCGTGGTCGGCGGCGTCGGACAGCGAGATGCCGATCAGGGCGGTCACGCCGAGGCCGAGGGAGGCCGCGTTCACGGTGGCGCGGTAACCGGTGATGACACCGGCCGCCTCCAGCCGGTTGATGCGGTCGGTGACGCTGGGTCCCGACAGGCCGACGAGGCGTCCCAGCTCCGCGTAGGAGGCCCGGCCGTTCTCCCTCAGGGCCTGGATGAGCTGCCTGTCCACCGCGTCCATGCGATCGAAGCCTTCCCCTGGAAATGTTCTGAACGTTCTGAAGTGATGAGAGGTACTGCGACTTGCTCGACTACCGGACCGCTGGGCCGCCGCCCAGTTCGCCCTTCCAGCGCCGGTACAGACCGTGCCCGACGCCCGCCGCGTCCAGCACCCGCCCGGCGACGAAGTCCACCAGATCCTGGATGTGGGTCGCGCCCGCGTAGAAGGCGGGCGAGGCCGGCACCACGCTCGCCCCCGCGTCGTCGAGTGCGACCAGGTGCCGCAGGGTCTGGCCGTTCAAGGGGGTCTCCCGTACGGCCACGACCAGCGGCCGGCGCTCCTTCAGTGTGACGCTGGCCGTGCGCTGCAGCAGGTCCTTGGACAGCCCGAGGGCGACACCGGCGACACAGGCGGTCGAGGCGGGCACGATGAGCATCCCCTTCGCGGGGTACGACCCCGAGGACGGCCCGGCCGCGAGATCCCCCGCGCTCCAGTGCCGCACCGCGCTGACGTCCACATCGAAGGTCCCGGGCTTGCCGTCGGCGCCCCGGGCCAGCCATTCCCGCAGGTCCTCCTGCCAGTGCGCGTCCCGGAACGAGATACCCGTCTCGTCCAGCAGCGTCAGCCGCGAGGCCCGGCTGACCACCAGGTCGACCGCCTCCCCGGCGTCCAGCAGAGCCCGCAGCACGGCAGCCGCATACGGCGTCCCGGAAGCTCCGGACACCCCCACGATCCAAGGCGCGCGCTGCGTTTCTCCTGCGTTCACACCTTGAGCGTACCGGCGGGTCGGGGCGCGCTCAGGCCGGGTGGGGGGCCTTGGGGTCGACGGGGAGACGGGAGGTGTCAACCGTGAGGCTTCCGAGCTTCGTCTCGACGGTCAGCTTGCCCCCGTACGGAAGCGTGTCCCGCCCGAGGTATCCGTCCGGGCCGGGATTCCACAGCGTGGCAAGGTGCCCCGTGCGGGGGTCGAAGATCAGGTAGTTCGGGATTCCACGGGCCGCGTACTGCTTGTTCTTGACCTCGTAGTCGTTGCGGACGCTGCTCGGAGAGACCACCTCGATCGCCAGCTCCACCAGGTCGGCCGGGTAGGAGGTGAGATTGCGGTTCTTCTCGGCTTCGGGGATGACCGCGAGATCGGGGCAGAACTCGAAGTCGTCGCTGAACGGGATCGCCACGTCGCTGATGAAGCCCCACTCCGGGCTCAGCTGAGGTTCGAGCTGCGTCCACAACCTCATGATGGTTTCGTTGTGGAACGGCCTGAGCGGACTCATCACGATGTTGCCCTCGACAATCTCCATCCGGTACCCGCGGAACATGTCCTCGTACCGGGCGAGCTGCGAGTGCAGGCGGTCGCTGTCCGAGACGGTCACGTCGGCCTCCCTCTCTCTGCACTCGATGGTAGGCCGCAACGTATTCAGACGGTCAGACCTCGAACCAGGAGATCCAGCAAGGCGCACACGAACAGGGCAATCCCGATGAACCCGTTGACGCTGAAGAACGCCCTGTTCAAGCGGGACAGGTCATGCGGGCGGACGATGCGGTGCTCGTAGCCGAAGGCGGCCGCGACGATCACCAGGCCCAGCCAGAAGAAGGCACCGGCGTGGGTGGCCAGGGCGTACCAGACGAACAGGGCCGTGGTGACGGCGTGGCACGCCCGTGCGCCCCAGACCGCCGCCGGGATGCCGAAGCGGGCCGGGACCGACATGACGCCGATCTCGCGGTCGGTCTCGACGTCCTGGCAGGCGTAGATCAGGTCGAAGCCGCCGATCCAGATGCCGACGGCGAGGCCCAGGATCACCGCGTCCCAGGACCACTCGCCGGTGATCGCGAGCCAGCCGCCGACCGGGCCCATCGCCTGGGCGAGGCCGAGGATGGCCTGCGGGAAGTTCGTGAAGCGTTTCCCGTACGGATAGACCACCATCGGGATCACCGCGATGGGGGCCAGGGCCAGGCAGAGCGGGTTCAGCAGGGCGGCCGCGCCCAGGAAGACCACCAGGGCGATCAGGGCGCCGGTCCAGGCGTGCTTCACCGACATCGCGCCGGTCACGAGTTCGCGGTGGGCCGTCCGGGGGTTCCGGGCGTCGATCTCGCGGTCGATGATCCGGTTGACGGCCATGGCGAAGGTGCGCAGGCCGACCATGCAGACGGTGACGAGGAGGAGCCGTCCCCAGTGGATGTTCTCGTCCCACTGGTACATCGCGGTCAGGGTGGCGATGTAGGCGAAGGGGAGCGCGAAGACCGAGTGCTCGATCATCACCAGGCGCAGGAACGCCTTGGTGCGTCCCGGCTGCGGGAGTGCCGCGGAGGCGCTGCTCACAGGCCGTACTCCTTCCAGCGGCGGTCCACCAGGGCCGCCGTATCCGGGTCGGACTCCACCATGTCCGGCCATCCGCCGTCGCGCGTGTAGCCCTCCTCGGGCCACTTCTTCGTCGCGTCGATGCCCGCCTTGCCGCCCCAGAACTGCTGGTAGGAGGCGTGGTCGAGGTGGTCGACGGGGCCTTCCGCGACGGTCAGGTCGCGGGCGTAGTCCGTGTTGCCGAGGGCCCGCCAGGCGACCTCGTGCAGGTCGTGCACGTCGCAGTCGGAGTCGACGACCACGATCAGCTTGGTGAGGGACATCATGTGGGCCCCCCAGATCGCGTGCATGACCTTCTGCGCGTGCTTCGGGTACTTCTTGTCGATCGAGACGATCGCGCAGTTGTGGAAGCCGCCGGCCTCGGGCAGGTGGTAGTCCACGATGTCCGGGACGATGATCTTCAGCAGGGGCAGGAAGAAGCGTTCCGTGGCGCGGCCGAGCGGGCCGTCCTCCGTGGGGGGCCTGCCCACCACGATGGACTGGAGCAGCGGGCGCTTCCGCATCGTCACGCAGTCGATCTTCAGCGCCGGGAACGGCTCCTGCGGGGTGTAGAAGCCGGTGTGGTCGCCGAAGGGGCCCTCCGGGAGCATCTCGCCGGGCTCCAGCCAGCCCTCCAGGACGACCTCGGCGTTCGCGGGGACCTGGAGCGGGACCGTCTTGCAGTCGACCATCTCGATGCGCTTGCCGGCGATGAACCCCGCGAAGAGGTACTCGTCGATGTCGCCGGGAAGGGGCGCGGTGGAGGCGTAGGTGACGGCCGGGGGGCAGCCGAAGGCGATCGCCACCGGGAGGCGTTCACCGCGCCGGGCCGCCACCTGGTAGTGGTTCCGGCTGTCCTTGTGGATCTGCCAGTGCATGCCGATGGTGCGCTTGTCGTGGCGCTGGAGGCGGTAGAGCCCGAGGTTGCGGATCCCGGTCTCCGGGTCCTTGGTGTGGGTGAGCCCCAGGTTGAAGAAGGAGCCGCCGTCCTTCGGCCAGGTGAACAGGGCCGGGAGCCGGTCGAGGTCCACGTCGTCGCCGGTGAGGACGACTTCCTGTGCGGGCGCTTCCTTCACCTTCTTCGGCGGCACGTGCGCCATCGCGCCCAGCTTCCCGAACGCCTCGCGCACGCCCACGAACCCGTGCGGCAGCTCGGGCCGCAGCAGCCCGCCGATCTTCTCGGAGATCTCGCCGTACGACTTCAGGCCCAGCGCCTTCAGCAGCCGCCGGTCGGTCCCGAAGACGTTCATCGCGAGGGGCATCGCCGAGCCCTTCACGTTCTCGAAGAGCAGCGCCGGTCCTCCGGACTTCTGCACCCGGTCGACGATCTCCCCGACCTCCAGATACGGGTCGACCTCGGCCTTGATGCGCTTGAGGTCTCCCTCGCGCTCCAGCGCCCTGAGCAGGGAGCGAAGATCGTCGTAAGCCATGTGTCCCAGTATCTGTCACCCGCTAACCTGGGCCCGTCACCGGGGCCCACTCACATCTCGGAAAGAGCGCACACCGATGCTCAGGTATCTGCCGTTCCTGCTGGTCCTGGCGTTGTGGATCTACGCCTTCGTGGACTGCCTGAACACCCCCGAGGACGAGGTGCGCCACCTGCCGAAGGTGGTGTGGGTGATCATCGTCCTGCTCTTCGGCGAGGTCCTGGTGGGCCCGGTCGCCTGGCTGGTCACGGGCAAGGTGCGGCGCGCCCCCGAGACGGGCTCCACTCCGAGCGAGTGGCATCGCAACACCGCCGCCACCTGGGTCGCCCCCGACGACAATCCCGAGTTCCTCAAGTCCCTCGACAAGGACGACCCGAAGAGCGACTGACCCATGGAACTCCGGCTGCTCGTCACCTTCGAGAAGGTCGCCACGGTCCTGAGCTTCACCCGTGCGGCGGCCGAACTGTCGTACGCGCAGTCCAGCGTGACGAGCCAGATCCGCACCCTGGAGTCCGACCTGGGCGTGGAGCTGTTCGACCGGCTCGGCAGCCGCATCCGGCTCACCGAGGCGGGCGAGCGGCTGCTGCCCTACGCCCGGCAGATCATCGAGCTTTCCGAGGAGGCCCGGGCGGCCGTCACCGGAGCCGAGGAGCCGTCCGGCACCCTCACCGTCGGCACCATGGAGTCCCTGACCTCCTACCGGCTGCCCCCGCTCCTGGAGTACTTCCACCACCGCCACCCGAAGGTGCGGCTCGCCCTGCGCACCACCATCGGCGACGAGACCCGGCAGGCGCTGCGGCAGGGGACGTACGACGTCGGATTCCTGATGGAGGAGGAGACCGCGCATCCGGGTCTGGAGAGCGCGGTGCTGGCGGTGGAACCGCTGGCGCTGGTCGCGGCGCCCGGACACCCGCTGGCCGGACGGCCGGTCACGACTGCCGACCTGACCGGGCAGCCTCTGCTCGCCACCGAGCCCGGCTGCGCCTACCGGGACCTGTTCGAGCGGGAGCTGACGGCGCTGAAGCCGGTGGAGTTCATGGAGTTCGGCACGATCGAGGCCACCAAACGCGCGGCGGCGGCCGGCCTCGGGACGGCGCTGCTGCCCGAGGTGACGGTCGCCGCCGAACTCGCGGAGGGCTCGCTGGTACGGCTCGGCTGGGAGCCTCCGTTCACGCTTCGCACGCAGCTGGCGTGGCGGTCCGGGAAGCGGCTTCCGGCTCATGCGCGGCTGTTCGTGGAGCAGGCGCGGCGGCTCGTGGCCGAGCAAGGGTGACCTTCAGGCTCGCCGTCACGATCAGCGGGACGCCCAGCGCCTGGACGAGGCCGATGTGGTGGCCGTACACCGCCCAGTCCATCACCATCGCCACGGCCGGGTAGACGAAGGCGAGTACGGCGATCTTCGCGGTGGGCAGCTGGGCGTAGGCGGCGTACATGAGGACGTACATCACGCCGGTGTGGATGAAGCCGAGCCCGATCAGCCAGCCCCAGTCCCAGCCCGTCCCGCGCATCGCGCCGAAGTCGGCGAACGGGAGCAGCAGCGGGATGCCGACCAGGACCTGGACGAGGGCGATCAGATGCGGGCGCACGCCGGTGATCCGCTTGGTGACCAGGGTGGACAGGCCGTAGAGGAGGGCGGCGAGCAACGCCTGGCCGATGCCGGTGAGGTAGGCGCCGCCGCCGGTGAAGTCGGCGGGGGTCACGCCGGAGACCAGGATCAGGCCCGCGAAGGCGACGGCGACCCAGCCGACGCGGGCGGCGGTGAGCCGTTCCCGGAAGAGGAGGGCGCCGAGGAGGACCACGTAGAAGGGCTGCGTGTGGTAGACCACGGTGGCCACGGAGATGGACGTGTTCTCGTACGACTGGAACAGCAGCACCCAGTTGAAGACGATGAACACCCCGCCCAGGACGGCGAGTCCGAGGGTGCGCGGGGTGAAGCCGTGGTCGCGCAGCCAGCCGCGTGCGACGACGTAGCCGCCGAGGGCGAGGGCGCCGAACAGGACGCGGAAGAAGACGACATTGAAGGGCGAGGCGCCCGATTCGACGACGAAGACGCCGAGGGTGCCGGACAGCATCATCGCGGTGGTCAGCTGGGCCGTGCCCTTGTGTTCTTGGGTCATGCCGTCGAAGTTACGGACGAGCGTCATCGCCGGTCCACGAGCCAGTGGGGCGTCCTCCCGATGGACCCATCGGCCCTGCCGATTGAGCGAGTGATGGTACATCAGGGCCGAAAAGCGACGGGCAACAGGCGGGTTATCAAAGGAAGTTGCACAACTTTTTTCTAACTACCCGAGAGTAATAACCGCCTTCACAATGAAGGCATTCACTCGAACGACCCCTTCATATACAAGGTGTGAACTGACAGGTACACAAGAATGTCGACTCGTCTATTCGAACACTCGCGGCGCGCCGGCCACGCGGTCTCACATGGCCCTCAGTGGCGCCCGATTGACCCACACGAGTGATACGGGTTCCGGCCCCGACACCCGGTAGTCTCCTCCCTAGCTCTTCTCTGCACCGGTGCCTGTGGGCGCCGTACGGGTTCGACAGGCCCGGTTACCCAACAGAGAGGAGCAGGTCCGTGGCTAGCTCTGACCAGCCAAGCGACCGGGACGACGCAGTCCCCCCTGATCCGCGGGACCCGGACCCTCCGGTACCGGTGACGGCGGGCCGGGAGAGCGCCGGTCCCCCGCGCAGCTGCCCAGAGCCGGACCTCGGTGACGCGTCGCGCGCACGTCGGGTACGCGTGGTCGGCGAGTGCCTGTACTGGCTCGTCCGGCTGATGCTCGACCTGTACGACAACGGCGGATGAGGTTGGGACCTCATCCGCCGTCAGTTACCGAATAGCCGGTACGTGGGCCCGTGCTCAGGTTCCCGCCGGACACGGGCCCACGGTCACTTTTCGGTAAGTCGTCAGGGGAGCAGCACGCTCCAGGGACACTCCCACTGTAGGGACCCCCGAGAAATCCACCCCCGCTTGCGCGCTAATCCTGGTGGCTGTGCCGCCGCCCGGAAACCCAAAGCAGTTCTAAACGGTACCATGATATAGCGACTGAGCTGCAAAAAGTTCCCCGAGCACTCGCCAGGATGAATCGCTCTGCACGAAGCTGGTCCTGAACGGTACCGACCGTGATTAGCAGGGCTAGTTGAAGTACTAACGGACCGACGAGAGGGGTCGGCGACAGTGGCTCGTGGAACGGCGAACTTCGACGGCGACGCCCTGCGCATGGCCCGCCTGACCCGCCCGGTCGACGGCAGGCTGCTCAGCGCCGAGGCCGTGGCCAGACTCCTGGGCACCTCCAAGAGCCGCATCCTGGCCTACGAGAACAACGTCTCCAAGCCGGACCCCAAGCGCATCGCCCAGCTCAGCGACCTGTTCAACATTCCGGCACGCGAACTGCGCACCAAGCGCGCGCTGGCCGACATCCACGGCCTTCGCTGCCAGAGCGGCCTGACCATCGCCGAGGCGGCCGCGCTGGCCGGCATCAGCCGCGGCAGTTACACGAACATCGAGCGGCAGGCCCTGCTGCCCGTGCGGGACGACGGAACCGTGCGGATGAACCTGGCCCGCGTCTTCGGCGTCTCCCCCGCGGTCATCGACCGTGCCCTGCTGCGCCACCCGGCGGCCGAGGCGCGCCAGACCGAACTGGCCGAGCAGTTGCGTGTCGTCTTCCGGCGTGCCCACCAGGAGCACACACCCGCCGTCATCGACACCGAAGACGTGCTGCTCCAGCACATCGCGTCGCTCCTGCAGCGACCGGCCCGCGTGGCCTGCCGCCTCGTCAACGCCGAACTCGACGCCTACCGCGAGCTGTTGCGGGAACACGCCCGCATGAAGGTCGACGAGGCCTTCGCGCAGACGGCTGCCGCCGCCGCCAAGGCCCGCAGGCGCCGCACCTGGCTGGAGACGCGGATCGAGGACGCCGCGCCGACCGCCGCCAAGGCCCTGAGCAGGTTCCTGTCCGAGGCCGTGAATGTCCGCCAGTGGCGCCTCATGGTCGCCCTCGCCAATGCCGGACTCGACGGCATCGCCCTGTCCAGCACGACCCGTTACGCCTCCGCCGACGACCTCCGAGCCCTCCAGATACGCCAGCAGGCCACAGTCGTCCAACGCGGCGAGCAGACGTACGCCGTGCCCACCCAGAACGGCCTCACCACGGTCCGGAACAACTACGCCCGCTACGGCCACCTGTATCCCCGGGTGCCGGTCCCAGGGCTGAGCCACTACTGGGAGCAGCGCCGGCACCCCAAGATCGTCATGCGCCCCGCAGGACGACCCGCCCAGGAACCGACCTGAGCCACCGGGGACTCGCATCGCCGCGTACGTCCGCCGTACGCCCTCCGTACCTCCGCCGCTTCAGTCGCCCCTGAGCACCAGGTCGAGCAGCCCCGGGAAGCGGGCGTCGAACTCGGCCCTCCTGAGCCGGTTGACACGCTTGGGCCCTTCGTCACGCTGCTCGACCAGCCCCGCCCCGCGCAACACCGTGAAGTGGTGGCTGAGGGCCGCCTTGCCGACGGGCACGTCGAAACTGCCGCAGCTGCGGGACCAGTCGGCTGATGCGGCCAGCTGCCTGACCAGGGTGAGGCGGACAGGGTCGGCCAGGGCGGCCAGGGCGGCCTCGACCGGCACCTCATCGGGGTGGACGTGCTCGGGGGCGGCGCGATGACCACTGACTGCCATGCCGGCCTCCCCACTCCCGCGTTCCCGTTGCCCAGTGTTCGATGAAAACCATACACTCGCGAGTGTTCGCTTTTCATTGAACACTCTCCCCGAGTCGGAGGTACGGCATGCGCGCGGTCGAGTTCCAGCAGTACGGCGGTCCCGAGGTCCTGAAGGCGGTGACGGCCGAGGCGCCCGAGCCCGGCCCCGGCCAAGTGAGCATCGACGTGGCCTACACGGGCGTGAACTTCGCCGACCTGAAGGCCCGCGCGGAGGGCTACCGGGTGCCGCGGCTGCCGTACGTCCCCGGCCTCGAGGTCTCCGGCCGGATCCGCGCACTCGGCGCGGGCGTCACCGGCCTGGCCGTCGGCCAGGAGGTGGCGGCGCTGACCGAGGGCGGGGCGTACGCCGAGGTGGCCGTGGCCGACACGACCACCGTCTTCCCGCTCCCCGCGGGCGTGGACCTGCGCACGGCGGCCACCCTCCCGACGGTCCTGCCGACGGCCTACGCCCTGATCCACACGGTCGGCCGGCTCCAGCCCGGCGAGAGCGTCCTCGTCCAGGGAGCGGCGGGCGGAGTCGGCACTGTGGCCGGTCAGCTGGCCCGGGCGGCGGGCGCCGGGACGGTGTACGGCGTGGTGTCCTCGGCGGCGAAGGCGGCCTACGCCAAGGAGCACGGCTACGACGAGGTGTTCGCCGGCGCCTTCCAGGACCCGGTGCGGCACGCCACCGGCGGCCGGGGCGTCGACCTGGTCCTGGACCCCGTCGGCGGCGACACCCTGCGCGCGGGCCTCGCCTCCCTCGCCCCCTTCGGCCGCCTGGTCTCCTTCGGCAACGCAGGCTCCGCCGAGCCGTGGACCGTGGGCCAGCCCGAGCTGTACCCACTCGGCATCTCGGTCTCCGGCTTCTCCATCCTGACCCTCGCGAGGACGGCCCCGGCCGAGCTGCGCCGCCTGTCCGAGCAGGCCTTCGCCAAGGCGGTCGACGGCACGGTGTCCCTGCCGGTCACGGCCGAGTTCGCGCTGGAGGAGGCGGCGGAGGCGCACCGGTTGATGGGCAGCCGGACGAGCACGGGGAAGCTGCTGCTCCGCGTGAACGCCTAGGCGCCCCGCCTCACGTCCTCGCCCAGCTCTGGGAGGCGGCCCCCGACTGGCAGGTCGCCTCGGCCACCCCGCCGCCGAAGGCGAGGTCGAGGCAGCCACCGTCGTAGACGGTGCGCAGGGAGTTGCCGGAGCCCGTCTTCCACAGGCGGACGCTGCTGCTCTGGGAGCAGTCGCCGACGAAGACGGCCTGGCCGTTGCCGTTCGCGCTCAGGCACGCGCCGCTCGACACGTTGATGACCTTGACGCTGCCGCCGGAGGCACTGCGGAAGGTCCACTTGGCGGACGAGTCCGAGCAGTCACCGAGGCCCGTGGAGCCGTAGACCTGGATCAGGCACTTGCCGTTCTCGCCGTTCTTGAGCCGGAAGGAGCCCGTGCCAGGGCTGGTCGTGGAGGTCCCTCCGGAGGAGGAGCCGCCGGACGAGGAGCCGCCCGAAGAACCGCCGGAGCTGCTGGAGCCGCCGGACGAGGAGCCGCCCGAGCCGGATCCCGAGGTACCTCCGGTGGTTCCGCTTGCACCGCCCGCCGAGCCCGAGCCACCGGAGCCGCCCGAGGCACCCGAGCCTTCCGTGCCGCCGCCCGAATCTCCCTTGCCCGGCTTCTGCTTGCCCGCGGGAGAAGCCGACCCCTTCCGGCCCGGCTTCCCGCTGCCCGACGGGCTCGCGGAGGACTGGCCGGGCGCCGGATCGGCCGACGCGGAGACGGAGGCCTCGGGGGCGCCCGCAGTGCCCTTCCGCCCGGAGTCGGCGCCGTACGGCAGGAGTTGTAAGGCCAGCGTCCCTGTACCGACGACGACCACAACCGGTACGACGGCCAACAGGAGGCGCGTACGGCGCCGATCGCGGGGCCGCTCGGCCGGCCGCTGCTTCTCGCCGGGCCGTACGACCACCTCGGGCTCCGACTCGGCCTCCGGTTCCGGCTCGGGTTCTGGTTGCGCCGCCGTCACCTCCGGCACCTGTGCCGCGAACGCCGTCCGGGCGGTCAGCCGTTCGGTGATGGACGCGGGCCACAGCGGGGGCTCGGACCGGCCCCGCCCGGCGGTCAGTTCGACGAGTTCGGCGGCGGTGGGCCGGCCCTCGGGATCCTTGTCCAGGCAGGACGCGACGACGGCGGCCAACCCCGCGTCGGTCTCACGCAGTTCCTCCAGGTCGGGCTGCTCGTGCACGATCCGGTACAGCACGCCGTGCCCGGACTCGTCGCCGAAGGGCGGTCGGCCGCTGCCCGCGAACGCGATCACCGAACCCAGCGCGAAGATGTCCACCGCGCCGGTCAACCGCCGTGCCCCCGATGCCTGTTCGGGGGACATGTAGGCGGGAGTGCCCACCACCATGCCGGTTCGGGTCAGCTGGCTCTGGTCGGCGGCCCGGGCCACACCGAAGTCGATGAGGGTGACACCCTCCAGGGTGAGCATGACGTTCGACGGCTTGACGTCCCGGTGCACCATGTCCAGCTCGTGCACCGCCGCCAGCCCCGCCGCGGCCTCCCGCAGCAGCAGCCACAGCGCCCCGGACGGCAGCGGCCCGCCGTGCACCTCCACGGCCTCGCGCAGGGTCAGCCCCGGCACGTACGCGGTGGCGAACCACGGCGGCCGGGCGGCCCGGTCACCCGCGAGCAGCGGCGCCGTGGCCCCTGCGGGCAGCCGGGAGAGGTTGTCCAGCTCGTGCCCGAAGCGCCGTACGAAGTCCTGGTCCTCGCCCACCACCGAGGGCAGCACCTGTTTGACGGCCGCGTACCGGCCCTCGTGCACGCCCAGGTAGACCCGCCCCATGCCGCCGGCCCCGAGCCGGCCGAGCAGCGGGATCGGTCCGATCCGCCGAGGATCGTCGTCCTCCAGCGGCTCGACCCCGTTCTGTTCCCCGTTCAAGTCGCCCCCCTTGTAGGTCACTTGGCTTTCAGCAACCTACTTCAGCGACCAGACCGGCGACTCCTGGTGTGAGGACGGTGCACCCTGACGGTCGGTGCCGTCACCAAGGCGAGCGGGGCCAGCCCGGGCAGCCTCCACCACCACTTCGGTCGGCGCGGAGCCGAATTGAGCGCCGTCCAGGCGCACATGAAAGCCGGGCCGGTCCGCACCCGCCTCGAACGGATGCGAACCGGCTCGACCTGCTCGACCGAACTACCCTCGAATCAGCTCCAACGCTGGCGCGAGGAGCCCGTGTCGGAAGAGGTGACGACGGTCCCCCTGGACGACAGCCCGAGGGTGCGCCCGGTGGCCTTGTTCTTCAGCCGCCAGCCCGAGGAGTCCTTGCTCTCGTACCACTTCTGGTAGTTGCCGCCGTTGCACGCGCCCACGTAGACGGCGCCGTTGCGGTTGCTGTCGAGGCACTTCCCGGTGAGGTGGTGCTTCATGGTGTAGGAGCCGTCGGACTGCTTGTTCTCGTCCCACTTCATGCTCGCCCCGGTGGCAGAGGTCGTACGCACCCTGCCGTTGAAGTAGGCCAGGTACTCGCCGTTCTTCTTGTTCTTCCAGGTGACGGCGTGGCTGGCCGCGAACGCCTCCCCCGTACCCGCAAAGGCCAACGCCGGGGCGAGGAATGCCGCCGCGACGAACTTGCCCACCAAACGCTTCTTCATGAGTTCCGTTCCCCGTTCACAGGTCGAATGTCGTGTCCGGCGACAACGGCTGCCTCACCTGCGGGCATACGATCATTGAGCGGCGAGTGCGCTGCGTCCACCCGAGGGTGACGGCGGCCGACGTGCCGAATCGATCATTGCGGTCGGTGTCACGCTACTCCGACGCGATCATCCCGGGCAACGCGTTAGCGCAGCCGCGACGACGCCAGGATCGACAGCAGGTGGGCCGGGACCATCAGCCAGGTGATCGCGGCAAGCGCGATGAGGGCCCAACGCGTCACCTCGACACCGCCCGTGGCCAGATCCCCGAGTGCCGCCGCCAGCAGGACCAGGGACGCCTCGATGCCGTTGGTCACCCGGTGGATCTTGAAGGCCGCCGCCAGCCGCCGCACCGTGGCCACGCCCTGCGACCGCGGCCGGGTCGACTCGTCATCGGCCACCCCGAGCCCGCGCCGGGCCCGGGCCACGTCCACCAGGTCGGTCGAGGCCTTCAGCAGCACCACCCCGAGCGCGGTGGCGATGCCGAGCGAGAGCCAGCCGCCGAGGCCGTTCTCCGCCGCCCGGAACCCGATCCCCACCATCAGCGCCGCATCCGCGAGGTACGCCCCGAGCCGGTCCACGTAGATGCCGGTCGCGCTGTTCTGCCCCTTCCAGCGGGCGACCTCGCCGTCCACGCAGTCGAACAGGAGGAACAGCTGCATGAGGACGACGGCCAGTACGGCACCGGTGAGGCCGGGGATCAGCAGAGCCGCGCCGGAGGCGACCCCGCACACCACCATGGTCCAGGTCAGCTGGTCCGGGGTGACCGGGGTACGCACCAGCTGCCGGGTGAACCGCAGCGAAACCCTGCGCATGTACAGCCGTCCCGCCCAGTGCTCCCCGTTGCGGCTCGCCAGCTTGGCGTACGGCTGACAGACCTCCCGCAGCTCCTCCAGAACCGGGGCAGCAACCATGGGCGTTCCCTCCCGCGCGGTGTGATCGGGCCAGGGTACAGAGGCGCTGGGACGCCGCCTCGAATACCCCCGGGCCCCCAGGCAGGCCGACGCTCAACCGACTGTGATCGAGTCGAGTTTCTCCCGTAGGTAGACATGTGAGTCGATGGGCGGGTACGCCACCCGTCCCACCGGCGCCGACACGGACTCCACCAGCGTCCCGGGGGTGCACTCGCCGAAGTAGACGAGGGACATCAGCTCCTCGGCGGGCTCGTCGGCAGGCGGCGGCAGCACCCGATGCCGACCCGACCGCCACCGGTCACCGGTCCAACGGGCCATCAGATCCCCGATGTTGATGGTGAACGCCTGAGGATTGTAGGGAGCGTCTTCCCACCCGCCCGCATCGGTGTAGACCTGCAACCCACCCTTCCCCGCCTGCCGGTCGAGGATGGTGACCGTGCCAAAGTCGGTGTGCGGCCCAATACGGAACTGCCCGGGCGCAGGCGCTCCGACAACCTCCGTGCCCGGATACCAGTTGATGTTAAAGCCGTACGTGGGATGGTCCATGTGTCGGCTGAAGAAGTCTGGCGACAGGCCGAGCGCGTACCCGAGCAGGGCCAGTAGCTCTTTCTCCAGCCAGGCCATCGCCCGGAGGTACTCCTCGCACAGCGGCTGAAGCTCCGGGACCTCAGCGGGCCACACGTTCGGCGCATACCACTCGGCATTGACGGCCGGGTCCTCGAACGGCTCGTGCGTGGCGAAGGTCAGCGACTCCTTCAGGTCGGGCGGAGTCTCGGTGCCCTCCGCATACCCATTGGCCTCGGCCCCTGGCCCCAGCCACCCGCGCCCGCCGACCTTCGCCTCGTAGGCCCGTTTGGCCTCGGCAGGCAGCACGAAGAACCTCCGCGCGGCCTCCCGGATGGCACCACGCAGCCCGGGATCCACTCCGTGCCCTGTGACCAGTAGGAAACCGGCGCCCTGCAGGGCCTGGTCGACGGTCCGGGCGAGGATCGTGCGGGCCTCGGCATCGCCGTCGGTCCAGGGACGAAGGCCGATGGTCGGGATGGGTGATTCACTCACCGATGTCCTCGTTCCATAGAGCCGGGTTGTCCTTGATGAAGTCGCGCATCAGCGCGATGCAAGCGGGGTCCTCCAGGATCACGATCTCCACACCTTGCTCGGCGAGCCAGTCGTGCCCGCCGTGAAACGTGCTGGCCTCGCCGATCACGACCCGTGAGATGCCGAACTGCCGCACCAGACCGCTGCAGTACCAGCACGGCGAAAGGGTGGTCACCATGGTCGAGCCGCGGTAGGTACGTTGTCGTCCCGCCGCACGAAATGCGGCCGTTTCCGCGTGCATGGAGGGGTCGTCGTCCTGGACTCGGCGGTTGTGGCCGCGACCCAGGAGGGTCCCGTCGGGGCCGTAAAGGGCAGCGCCGATCGGGATGCCGCCCTCGGCAAGCCCGGCGCGAGCCTCGGCGAAGGCGGTGGCGAGCCAAGCGCGGGCCTGTTCCTTGCACATGCCTCCACTCTCCCGTACCAGCCCGACGGACCGCCAGCGCGCACCCAACAGCTATCGGCGCTTCCCGTTCACTCGAATTGAGTAACAACGCACAATCGAATCCCGGCCAACTGGATCTCTCGGCTGGCCCACCGCCACTGCGTGACGGAAAAGACGGAACTCCAGCGCCTCGCCTACGCACAGGTGAAATGCGATTACGGCCTGTCAGCCCAGCCTGCGATCCACGCGATCCGTAAAGTCGCAGGAGCATACGCCGCACTCAAGGCAAACCTGAGGGCAGGCAACTACGGGAAAATCGGCGAGGCGAAAGCGATCTCGTACACCGCAACGGCAAGTGGTACCTACTCGCCACATGCGAGACGCCGGAGGCCGCACCAAACGGGCATCCCGCAGGCTGGCTGGGGGTTGATCTCGGAATCGCGAACATCGCCACGACGAGCGACGAGGGCACACCGTTCGCCGGGGAGGAACTGAACAGGTATCGGGCCAGCGCTCTGCGTACTCGTGCGGAGCTGCAAGCCACCGGAACGAAGTCAGCCAAACGCAAGCTGAAGCAGCGTGCCGGACGAGAGGCTCGGCATGCCGCCCAGGTCAATCACAAGATCGCGAAGAGCATCGTGGCCGAGGCTCAACGCACCGGGCGCGGGATCGCGCTGGAGAAACTTACCGGCATCCGCGAACGGGCACGGCTGAGGAAGCCTCAACGGGCCACATACCACTCCTGGTCTTTTGCTCAGCTCGGCCGCTTTATCGCCTACAAGGCGAAGCGCGCCGGCATTCCGGTCATCCACGTCGACCCTGCGTACACAAGCCAGCGTTGCTCGTGGTGCGGCCACATCGACAAGGCGAACAGACCCTCCCAGGAACTCTTCATCTGCTGGTCGTGCGGCATCGTTGCGCACGCCGATCACAACGCGGCCCGCAACATCGCGAGTCTCGCCAAAGTCATCTGGGGCGCCGTCAACCGCCCTCATGCGGCGCAATCGTCACCGCCAGTGGCGACTGTAGCTGCAAGCCCACCCCGAAGAGGAGCGGGTCGTTGACCTGGTACCTGATCACTGTCGGTTATTCACTTCCACGTTCGCCCCGCCACCCGTTCCACTGAAATGCCCCGGTCGGGCATGTCCCGGCCCCGTCCGACGGCATTCCCTTGAAGGGGGCCCACATCACAGGGCCCCCTTCTGCGATCGGAGACGCGTGCGAATCACTGACATCCAGCGCTGCGAGGTCCGGCCGGGACGGCTCGTCGAGTGGACGCTGAGTCCGGACACCGTCGCCACGGCGAAGGGGCTGCCGGAGGACTCCCGGCCGCCGGCCTACATCCAGGAGTCGCACATCAGAACCGCCAGGTCCGTCCGGGACGGCGGGCTGTTCGTGCCGACCTGGCTCGGTACGGCCTTCGACCTGCCGGGCCGGGTCGACCTCGACGTGCTGCAGGAGTCCCTGCGGGCCTGGACGCTGCGGCACGAGACGCTGCGCAGCGGATTTCGCTGGGCGGACGACCGGCTGCGCCGGTTCACGCTGGACGCCGGTGACGTGTCCCTGTGGCGCGAGACGGTCGGGGACTTCGGCGACGCGGGCGCCCTGGCCCGGCATCTCCAGGGCCGCTTCGACGCCGTCGCGGACGCCCTGCGCTGGCCGAACCTCATCTACACGGCGGTCGTCCGGGACGACTCGACCAGCGTGTACATGGCCTTCGACCACAGCAACGTGGACGCCTACTCCCTGCACGGCATCCCCGCCGAGATCCACGAGCTGTACGCGGCGGGCCTGCGGGGGCGCGGACCCGTGGTGCGGACGCCGGCCGCGAGTTACGTCGACTTCTGCGAGCTGGAGCGGGCGGACGCAGACCGCGTCGACGGCGGCCACGAGATCGTCACGCGCTGGCGGGAGTTCGTCCGGCGGTGCGACGGAACGCTGCCGGGCTTCCCCGTCGACCTCGGCCTGGAACCGGGCGGTCCGCTGCCTCCGCAGAAGATGATCTGCGAGCCGCTCGCGGACGCGGACTCGGCCGTCGCGTTCGAGGCGTACTGCCGGCCCCACGGCGGCAGCCTGGTCGGACTGCTGGCGGCCACCGGTCTGATCGTGCACGAACTCGGCGGGCAGTCCGTGTACCGGACGGTGGTGCCGTTCCACACCCGGGTGAGGTCCCGTTGGAGCGACTCGGTGGGCTGGTTCGTGGGCGGCGCCCCGATCGAGGTGCCGTTGGCCGGCACTCCCGATCTGCCCAGCACGCTGCAAGCCGTGCGGGCCGAGCTGCAGGCCAACCGGTCGCTCGCGCGCATGCCGCTCGCCCGGGTGCTGAAGCTGCTCGGCGCGGACTTCCGGCCGACCTCCCCCGACCTGTACTCGATCGTCTCGTTCCTGGACGCCCGCGGCATCCCGGGCGCCGCGCGGTGGGCCGAGCAGAAGGCGTACGGGCTGCTGCGGGTGTCGTACGGCGACCAGGTGTGCGTGTGGGTCAGCCGGCTGCACGACGGTCTGTGGGTGGCGAGCCGCTACCCGGACACCGACGTGGCGGCCAAGAACATGCGGCTGTACGTCGAGCGGCTGCGGGATCTGGTCACGGCGACGGCGTCGCGACCCGGTCGATTTTCGTAACCCAACGGACATCACTGACTCTGGTCAGTGACAACTTCCCCTTTCTACACTTCTGTTGAGGGGGGAATGCGGTGCACAGACGGTTGCACGGGCGCGGAGCGCTGTTCGATGTCGATCCGGCCGGTCTCGCGCCCCGGCTCGTGGGCCTGCGCCCCCACCAGCACCGCGGCCATCCGTTCGAGCACCCGGGCGAGCTGCCCTTCGTGGTGCTCACGGGCGCCCGCGGGCTGGGCAAGAGCGCGGTGCTGGCCGAGTTACGGGACGCCTACAAGGGCCATACGCCGGTCGCGTTGATCGACTGCGCGGAGGAGCAGTTCGCGAGGCCGCCCGCGGAGCGGCCCGCCGAGTCGTGGTCGCCGGTGGCGCAGGGCCTGCTGGTGATCGCCGAGCAGCTGGCGGCGCCGGTGACGGGCGCCGGGCGGATCACCTTTCCGCGGCTGATGTCGGGCCTGGTGGCGGTGGCCGCGAGCGGCTGGGGCGACGCCGACTCGGAGCGGATCCGCCGGGAGGTCGAGCGGATCCTGCTGCTGAACGAGAGCGGCTCGTGGATCAGCGGTCTGGCCGGCCGCTGGGCCGGGAAGGTGGCGGCCAAGGTGGTCGCCGCGGCCACCGGCACCGGGCCGTTGCTGTCCGGGGCGATCGAGGCGACCCTGGAGTCCGTCGCCGAGGGCTTCACCAGCCGGCGGCACCAGAAGGCGTCGGTCTGGTACCGGACGTACCCGAACGCGGGCGGGCACGCCCAGCGCGGGCTCATCCTGCTGTCGGGGCACTTCCGGGCGGGCGGCACCTCCCGGGAGCACGCCGAGCGGTATCTGGTGCGGGCGCTGCTGGCCGACCTGACGGAGGCGTACGCGGGGGTGCTGCCGCGCATGCAGCGGCTCGGGCGGCCGCTGGTGCTGATCGACGACGCGCAGACCGCGCCGGGGCCCGGGCTCGTGGAGGCCGTGCTGCGCGACCGCGCCGAGGGCATCGCGGACCAGGTGGCGTTCGTCGCGGCCCGGCGCGGCGAGGGCCGCGAGGAGTTGCGCAGCGCGGTCCGGCGGGAGCTGCCCGAGGTGGCCCGGCGCAGCGGCTGGACCCCGGACGCGGCCCCCTCCTCGCGGGCGCTGCTCGTCGCGCTTCCCCCGCTGAGCCCGGACGACACCCTGCACATCGTCGGCGCCGTCTGCGACGACATCCCGGTCCCGCCCCAACTCCCGCACGCGACCCACCGGTTGACCGGCGGAAATCCACTGGGCATCGTCCTGCTCGCCGAGTCCGCCGCGCAGAACCAGGCTGTCTCGCTGGGCGAGTTGCTCACCGCCGGCGTACGGCTGGACGAGGACCAGGAGACCGCCCCCGCCTACCAGGCGCTGCTGGACCGGCTGGTGCCCGCCGAGCACCTGGACGAGCTGACCGTGCTGGCCGCCGCCCACGACCACGACTCGGCCTGCGCGCTGGCCGCGGCCCTGCTGCCGGACACCTTCGGCCCGGCGGACGTACGGGCGCTGCGGACCCGGCTGGCCGAGGAGGGGCTGCCGGCCGAGCCCGGCCGGTTCGTCGGCGATCCCTTCGTGCGCACCCTGCTGCTGCTGAGGCTGCATCTGCGGGACGCCGACCACGCGTCGTGGCGTACGGCGCACGAGACGCTGATCGCGCACTACCCGGACCCCGAGCAGGCCCGCTACCGGCTCCATCACGAACTCGCCCTGGGCACCTCGGAGTCGGCGGTCGCCCATCTGCGCGACACCTTCCACACCGCGGACATCCGGAGCTGGCTGCGCGCCCTGCGCTTCGTGGCGTCGGCGCCCTACTTCCACGCGCACGACGCCGACGGCCGCGACTTCACGGGCCACGGCGACCGGCGGGCCGCGATCGCGCTCGGCCGCACGGACGCCGGGCAGGAGCCGCCCGAGGGCGCGGACGCCGTACTGCACCTGCGGATACGGCGGTTGCTGCACGCGGTGTGGCAGCTGGGCGATCCGCTGGTGCCGCCCGATCCGAAGGTGTGCGACCGGCTCCGCTTCGAGCTGGAGCAGCTGTCCAACCTGCGGCCGGCGGCCAACGCGCTGCTGTGGCGGGCATCCCGGGACTGGCCGGCGGCGGCGCTCGCCGGGCGCCCGATGACCGAACCCGACGACCCCGACGACACGGACGACGGCCCGGACGACCGCAGCGGGGAGGCGTGATGGCGCGCAGAGGCGTGGGCACGTGGGTGCGCGAGAGCGTGTGGGAGATCCCGCTGCGTCGCTATCTGGCGCTGCTGGTGACGGCGGCCCTGGTGACGGGGCTGGTGTTCGCGGGCCGGGCGCTCCTGCACGAGGACCGGTCCTGTGCGCCCGGGGTGTCCCGGCCGCAGGACAGCGACGAGTGCGTGGGCGTGGCGACGGGCTCGTACGACTTCGGGCACGCGCGGCTGAAGGACGTCGTACGGGCGGTCGCGCGGGAGAACGACCGCCTCAAGCCCGGCAGTTACGTGACGGTGGCGCTGATGCTCCCGTACAGCTCCGCCTCCGCGACCAACCTGAACGACATCCAGCACCAGCTGCAGGGCGCCTATCTGGCGCAGTACCAGGCCAACCACGAGTCCAACGGGCAGGCGCCCGCGATCCGGCTGGTGCTGGCCAACCCGGGTGCGACCGGGGACCACTGGCAGCAGACGGTGGACCAGCTGAAGCGGATGACGACCGGCGCGGACCGGCTGCGGGCCGTGGCGGGGATCGGGCAGAGCACCGACAACAACAAGAAGGCCGTCCAGGCGCTGACCCGGCTCGGGATCCCGGTGGTCGGGTCCTCGATCACCGCCGACGACCTGGCCAACGGGCAGGGCGGCACGGACCCCTACCCCGGCCTTGCCCGGGTGTCGCCGACCAACACCGACGAGGCCCGCGCGCTGGCGTCCTTCGCCAAGGTGAGCGCGGGCAAGGCGCTGCTGGTGTACGACAAGCCGGGCGACCCGTACACCCGGACGCTGCAGGAGTCGTTCGCGGCGCTGATCAAGGGCTCGCCGTACGAGCCGCAGCCGTTCACCCCGCCGGCCGACCGCAGCAAGGAGGGGACGACGGCGAACACCTTCCGGCAGATCACGCACCTGGTGTGCGACACCTCCCGGGAGACCGACACCATCCTGTTCGCGGGACGCCACACCCAGCTGCGGCAGTTCATCAACGCGCTCGGCGGACGCGGCTGCCAGGACCGCAGGTTCACGGTCCTGACCGGTGACGAGGCGTCGTACCTGACGCACGAGAGCGACCTGGACCGCGACGCCCTGCGCCACCACCTCTCCGTCCGCTACACCTCCCTCGCCCACCCGGACGCCTGGCCCAGGGACCCGGCGAAGACCGGCGGCTCGGCGGCGGACTTCGGGGTGCTGCAGCGGCTGCTGGCCGCCGCCGAACGGGGGCCGTCCGGGCCGATCGGTCCGGTCGCCCTGGACGACGGCCAGCTGATCATCGGCTACGACGCCCTGCAGCTGGCGGTCCACGGCATCCGCGAGGCGGTACCCGACGGCAGGAAGGTCCCGGCCCTCGCGGACGTCGGCCTCCAGTGGCCGCAGGTCAAGGGATCGCTCCGGGTGAGCGGTGCGAGCGGCTGGATCTGCCTGGACGTGCACGGCAACCCGTACGACAAGGCCGTCCCGATCGTGGAACTGACCCCCGAGGGCGACTCCCGCTTCGTCAGGATCGCCTGGCCGGAGGGCAGACCACCGACGAAGGAGTGCCTGCCGCCGTCGTAGACGTGGCTGTCGTGTCCGGGCACGTCCCGCCCCGGCCCACTGGAGTGCGAACAGGAACGTTGCCTTGGAAAGTGGGTTGCAGCACAAGCTCCGGGAGCGGCGGGAGAAGGCCGCCCTGGAAGGCATCGAGGCCGGGCTCGGCGATCTGCGGACGGAAGGCGCCCTGGAGCCCGGCGCCGTGCCGGAGTGGGTCGGGAGGCGCTCTGGCGGATCTGGGACATCCACACGGACCCGACTGAGTCGGTCCCCGACGACACATCGCCGGGGGAGCTCGACGCGTGGATCGAAGGACTGCTGGCCGCGAACGGCATCACCAGCCGCGTCTACGTGGCGAGCCACCTCGGGATCCTTCCCTGGCTGGAGTGCCGGGTCCCGGAGCACGGCTGGACGGCGCGGTTGCGGGACACGCTCGAGCAGCCGTGGATGTTCCTGTCGGGGACCCTGGACTCCCTCGTCGTCGTGTCCGAGGCCGAGTACGACTTCGAGGCCTACCTCAGTCGACGCCCCCCAGCACCTCGATCAATCGCTCGAAGCGGGCCCGCCAGCGGGGTTCCGGCTCGCCCTCGCCCTGGAACTCGCGGGTGAAGCGGAGCACGCTCGCGTCCTCGCCGTCCCGCTCCAGATGGAACCGGATCCGGCCGCCGCCCTCCACCGTGTACTCCGCCACCCGGTCGACGTCCCACGCGGTGACGCGCCCGGAACCCACGTCACGCAGGGTGACCGTGCCGCCGAGTCTGGGTTCCAGGGCTTCGGCGGCGGTGAACCAGGAGGCGAGCCCCGCCGGGGTGGCCACCGCCACCCAGACCTCCTCCATGCGCCGCGGGACACGCACCAGGAAGTGGAGTATGTGCGTGTTCCCGTGCGTCCGGCTGGTGCCCTGTTCGATGGAACCGCTCATGACACCAGCGTGACCCCGGCCCCGCGGATCCGCACCCGTTACGGGCGCTGACCTGCGCTGTCGACGACGTCCCGGCGCAGCACCGACGCACTGCCCAGGACCATGCCCTTCTTGATCCCGGCCTTCGGCAGGTCCCCCGTGGCCACCTCGCGCTCGCCCAGGAACGCGTGGGTCTTCGCGTCGAAGATCCACTCCTCCATGGTGGGGTTGCCGGGGTCCTGGCGCGCGATCCCGACCCCGTGCCGCCCGGCGCCGTCCACCGCGTTCTTCACGACCCGCACGCCGGGGATCCGGGCGACCGCCCGGTAGAGCGCCGCGCTCTGCCCGGGCGGCACCATCGCGTCCCGGATCAGGTCGCCGACCAGCACGAACATGGCCTGATTCGGCTCCTGTCCGCTGTACTTCGGGGCGGTCTCGCGCAGCCAGTCGTACATCTTGTCCGGGTCGGTGGGCAGGTGGACAGGTGCCGGTAGTTGGTGGAGACCTCGTACCCCTCCGCTCCCTGCTTCGGGTCGGGGTCGGTCGTCCACTGGCCCCGGCCCGCCTCACGGATCAGCCCCTTGCGGCTGCCGTCCACCGGGGTCCACTGCTCCCGGCGGTGCGGCGGCGGGATGTCGATCGGCTTGCCCTCCTCCTGCGACGCGTCGGAAACCTTGCTGTCCACGTACACGTACTGGCCGTCCTTGATGTCGCCGTAGGTGTCCGCGTGCTCGGCCGCCAGCGCGATGTCCTCCAGCAGGGCCGTGGCGGTGGCCGGGGGCCGCGCGACGGTCGTGCCGCCGTGCGACGACGGCAGGAGTACGACGGTGACGGCGGCGGCCGTCGCCACGGCGGCCGCGGCGAGCGCGGGCCGCAGCCACCTGGTGCGTGCGGACTTCTGCGGTTCACGCCGGATCTCGGTCAACAGATGCTCCTTGAGGAGTCGGTGACGGGCCGGCGGAAGGTCTCTCTCGGGCAGCGTGCTCATCGGTTTCCCTCCCTCAGGGGCCCGACCGCGGTGGTGCGGTCACCTCTCATCTGTTCGCGGGTTCGGGGGAGTTCCATATGTTTCGCGAGTTTTTTCCGGGCGCGGGAGAGCCGTGAGCGCACGGTGCCCACGGGCACGCCGAGCGCCTCGGCGGCGGCCGTGTAGTCGAGGCCGGACCACACGCACAGCGCCAGCACCTCGCGCTCGGGCCGCCGCAGCTGCGCCAGTGCGGTGCGCACGAGCGCCAGCCGGCCGGCGTCGTCCAGGCGCCCGGCGACCTCGTCGGCGAAGTCCCGCACCGCCTCGTCGCGGGGCAGCCTGGCGACCGCGGCCGCGTGTCTTCGCGCCGCGCGGCGGGTGATGGGGGTGCCCCCGCTCGAGCGAAGCCGAGAGTGGGGGAGGTTGACGTTGGTGGCGATGCCGAGCACCCAGGGCCGCAGGGACCCGCCCTCCTCGTCGAGCCGCGCGCGCAGCCGCCACGCCTCCAGGAAGGTCAGCGAGACGACGTCCTCGGCGGTCGCCCACTCCCCCGTCAGCCGGTAGGCATGGTTGTAGACGGCGCGTGCGTACGCGTCGAAGAGGTCGCCGAAGGCTCCGTGGTCCCCCGCGCGGATGCGCCTTCGCAGATTCGTGTCCACGACACTTGCCTGTCGTACGACGAAGGCCGGTTCCCGTGATCCACGTCACGGGAACCGGCCTTCGTGTCAGGAGGTCTACACGCCCGCGTAGGAGTGCTTGCCGCTCACGAAGATGTTGACGCCGTAGTAGTTGAACAGCCAGCAGGCGAAGGCGATCATCGCCAGGTAGGCGGCTTTGCGGCCCTTCCAGCCGGCCGTGGCCCGGGCGTGCAGGTAGCAGGCGTAGGCGATCCAGGTGATGAAGGACCAGGTCTCCTTGGGGTCCCAGTTCCAGTAGCGGCCCCAGGCGTCGCCCGCCCAGATCGCGCCCGCGATGATCGTGAAGGTCCAGAGCGGGAAGACCGCCGCGTTGACCCGGTAGGCGAACTTGTCGAGCGAGGCGGAGGCGGGCAGCCGCTCCAGCACCGAGGTCGCGAACCTGCCGGGCTCGCCGCCGGTCTGCAGCTTGTTCTCGTACGAGTCCTTGAACAGGTACAGGATCGTGGCGACCGCGCCGACGTAGAACACCGCACCGCAGAAGATCGCGGTGGAGACGTGGATGTACAGCCAGTACGAGTGCAGGGCCGGGACGAGCTGGTCGCTCGCGGTGTACAGGACCGTGACGGCCAGACCGAGGTCGAGCAGGACCGTGGTGACCAGGAACAGGCCGAGCCAGCGCACGTTCTTCTTCAGCGCCAGCAGCCCGAGGTACACCCCGACCGCGACCGTGGAGAAGGTGATGTTGAACTCGTACATGTTGCCCCACGGCGCCCGCTCCACGGAGGCCGCACGGGCGACGACCCCGCCCAGCTCCACCAGGAACGCGAGCACGGTGAGGGAGATGGCGATCCGCCCGTAGAGGTCGCCCTGCTCGTCCCCGCCGTGCGCACCGGGCCCGTCCGGCACGTCCCGCGCGCCGGACGCGGAGCGCACGACGACCTTGGGCCGCTCCAGTACGGCGGTACCCCCGGCCTGCTTGACGGTGACGGCGGGCCCGCTCGCCTTCTGCTCGCCGGCGGCGGTCAGCGCCGCGGCCGTACGGGCCACCTTGCTGCGGCTGCCGAAGAGCCACTCGGCGATGTGCGCGAAGAAAGCCAGGGTGTAGACGGCCATGGACGAGTAGATCAGCGTGTTGCTGATGCCGGCCAGGTGTTCGTTGGTGGCGGCGGCGAGAGTCACTGCTCAGCCCCTTCGGCAGGTACGACGTCGGATTCGTTGGAGTCGCGGTCGGGTGCCCCCGGCGCCTGGTCATAGAGGGTTCCGGCGAGATCGCCCAGCTCCTCGGGCACCTTGGCCGACTCGCTGCGGCCGAGCCCGGCCATCTCGACGACCGTCACGCCGTCGGCGCCGCGCACCGCCCGCACCCACACGCGGCGGCGCTGGATGAACAGGGACGCGGCCAGACCGAAGATCGCGGCGAGGGCACCGCCGAGCGCCCAGCCGCTGCCCGGCTCCTGGACGATCTCGAAGCCGGCCCACTCCTTGATGTCCTTCTCAAGGGTGATCGAGCCGGCGCCGTTCGGCAGCTTCAGGGTCTGCCCGGGCTTGAGGTTCCCGCGCAGCTGCAGGCCCTTGGCGTCCTTGAACCCCTTCATGTGGCTCTTGTCGAGCTGGTACACGCTCTGCGGAAGGCCCGAGTCGACACCGAGGTCGCCGTGGTACGGCTCCAGGTTCAGCACCGGGTTCAGCAGCGCGGGGAACTGCGAGAGCACCGAGGCGCCGCCGCCGTAGGTCGGCAGGAAGAAGGCCCGGACGCCGAGCTGCTCCTTCTGCCCCTGGGCGTTGCGGTAGCCGTCCATGACCTTGATGACGCCCTGCGAGGTGACGTTCCCGTCGAGCGGCAGCAGCGGTACGGCGTCCTGGTAGACGACCTTGCCCTTGCCGTCGCGGACGGTGATCACGGGCGCGTAGCCGTGGCTGACCAGGTAGACCTTGGAGTCGCCGATCTCCAGCGGCTGGTTGACCTTGACGGTGGCCGGCTTCTCCTTGCCGTACGCGCCCTCGCTGTAGGCGATCTTCGCCTGGAAGGTGCGCGGGGTGCCGCGGTTGGGGCCGGTCAGCTCGTAGGTGCCCTCGAAGTCCTTCAGGTCGAAGCTGAACGGCACCAGTTCGTCGGTGCTGAACAGGCTGCCGGACTTGAAGTCGTCGTACATCGGCAGCGCGTTGGAGAAGCCGTCGCCCTCCACCATCAGCTTGGTGCCGTCCGACTTGAACATCTGGCCCGAGGCGAACGCGGTCAGCAGCACGATCAGCGCGACGTGGAAGACCAGGTTGCCCAGCTCCCGGGCGTACCCCTTCTCGGCGGCGACGGCGTCACCGGCGAGGTGGGCACGGAAGCGGCGCTTCTTCAGCAGCGCGAGCGCGGCCTCGCGGACCTGCTCCGGCTCGGCGGTGGTGCGCCAGGTGGTGTAGGCGGGCAGCCGGTCCAGCCGCTTGGGGGCGCCCGGCGGGCGGCCGCGCAGCTGGCCGACGAACTGCCAGGTGCGCGGGACGATGCAGCCGATGAGGGAGACGAACAGCAGGATGTAGATCGCGGAGAACCACACCGAGCTGTAGACGTGGAACAGGCCGAGCTTGTCGTAGACCGGCGCGAGCGTCTTGTGCGCCTGGCGGAAGTCCTCGACCTTGGAGGCGTCGGCGCCGGTCTGCGGGATCAGCGAGCCGGGGATCGCGCCGAGCGACAGCAGCAGGAGCAGCAGCAGCGCGACCCGCATGGAGGTGAGCTGCCGCCAGAACCAGCGGGTCCAGCCGATGACGCCGAGGCCCGGTACGGCGGCGGTCTCCTCCTGCGGGGCGGTGGACAGCTGGGAGCCGGCCGCCCCCAGGTCCTCCTGCTCCTGGCCGCCCGCGGTTTCAGTCTTGCTCATCGATCAGATCCCCACAGTGAAGCCGTCGGACCAGGTCTGCATCTCCTGCACCAGGCGGTCCCAGGCCCCGGTCAGCAGCAGCACACCGGTCACGATCATCATCGTGCCGCCGATGCGCATCACCCAGACATAGTGGCGCTTGACCCAGCCGAAGGCACCGAGCGCCTTGCGGAAGCCGACCGCGGCGAGCACGAAGGGCACGCCGAGGCCCAGGCAGTAGGCGACCATCAGTAGTGCTCCGCGCCCGGCGCTCGACTGTTCCATGGCGAGGAGGTTCACGGACGACAGGGTCGGACCCAGACAGGGGGTCCAGCCGATGCCGAACAGTGCGCCGAGCAGCGGTGCGCCCACCAGACCGGTCGTGGGCCGGCGGTGGAAGCGGAACTCGCGCTGGGTGAACCAGGGCATCAGCCCCATGAAGAACACGCCCATGAGGATCATGAGCACGCCGAGCACCTTGGCCAGCACGGCCTTGTGCTCCTGGAGGGTCCAGCCGAAGGAGCCGAACAGCGCCCCGCCGGAGATGAACACGGCGCTGAACCCGAGGACGAACAGGGAGGCTCCGGCGACCATGCGCCCGCGTCTGGCCTCGGCCAGGTCGGTGCCGGCGACCCCGGTGACGTAGGAGAGGTACCCGGGGACGAGCGGGAGCACGCAGGGCGAGAAGAAGGAGACGAGGCCGCCGAGCAGGGCGATCGGCAGGGCGACCAGCAGGGCCCCGTGGAGGACGGTCTGGTTCTGCGCGGCCAGTGTGACGAGTGCGCTCACGTCACTTCTCCGCGAGGACCGGCTTGACCATCTTCAGCAGGGTGGTCTCGTCGAGCGCCTCCAGCGCCCGCGCGGCGACCTTCCCGTCCTTGTCGATGACGAGCGTGGACGGGATCAGCTGCGGGTTGAGCGTGCCCTTCTTGAAGCGGAGCATCAGCTTGCCCGTGGGGTCGTACAGGCTCGGGTAGCTGATCCCGTGCTCCTTCTCGAAGGCGACCGCGGGGGTGGTGCTGGTGTCCCGGGTGTTGATGCCGACGAACTGGAGGCCCTTGCCCTCGTACGCCTGGGAGACCTTGGAGAAGTACTTGGCCTCCTCCCGGCACGGTCCGCACCAGGAGCCCCAGACGTTGATCACGACGACCTTGCCCTTGTAGTCGGCGACGTCCAGGGTCTTGCCGTCGATGGTCTTGCCGGACAGGTCGGGCGCGGTGGCCCGCTTGCCCTGCGGGACGGTGCTGATGCCGTTGTTGCCGGTGACGAAGCCGGTGTTGCCGCCCCCGCCGGAGGTGCCGCCGTTGCCGCACGCGGACAGGGTCAGGGCCGCCGCGGCGGCCATGGCGCCAAGGAGGGCGGCGCGGCTACGGGTACTCATGTGAAAAGTTTCGCATGCCTGTTCCGGGGATTTCGCGCACCCCCCCGGCGGGCAGAAAACCGCATTTCAGGAGGTATTTACTCCGGACATTTCAGGCGCAATGCCGGGCAGTCTCTCAGGTGGCGTCCGAGGAGGCCGACTTGGCACCCCCGGCGTCCCGCAGGAAGCCCTTCCAGCCCCCGGCCGGCTGCTGCCCGACCTCCAGCGTGCGCAGCTTGGCGAGCACCTCGGGCTTCTGGACGTCCATCCAGTCCACGAACTGCCGGAAGGAGACCAGGCGCACGTCCGCACCCTTCTCCTTCTCGCGCGCGATGTGCTTGAAGGCCTCCTCGACGGAGTCCATGTAGATGCCGCCGTTCCACTGCTCGAAGTGGTTGCCGATGAAGAGCGGCGCCCGGTTTGTCTTGTATGCCCGCTCGAAGCCCGCGATGTACGCCCCGGCGGACTGCTTGCGCCAGCCCGGGTAGTTGTAGGCGGGCGCCTTGGTCGTGTTGACCGACTGGTTGGCGAGCATGTTGTAGTCCATGGACAGGACCTCGAAGGAACGCCCCGGGAAAGGTATCTGCTGCAACGGCAGGTCCCAGATCCCCAGCTTCTTCCCCGGCCACACCTGGCGGCCGCCCGGCGAGGAGGCGTCGTAGCGCCAGCCCAGCTTCTTGGCGGTGGGCAGCAGGTTGTTCTGGCCGAGCAGACAGGGCGTACGGCCGCCGACCAGCTCCTTGTCGTAGTCGAACGGCAGGGAGGGCAGGTCGCTCCAGCCGGTGTTGGTCCGCCACTCCTTCACGAACGCCTTGGCCTGGCGTATCTCGCTCTCCCACTGCGCCCCGGTCCAGTTGCCGACCGTGCCGCTGCCGGCACAGAAGTGCCCGTTGAAGTGGGTGCCGATCTCGTGGCCCTCCAGCCAGGCCCGGCGCACATTGGTCAGCGTGGCCTTGATGTGCGGGTCGCTGAGGTAGCCGATGTCGGAGGCGCCGCGCGGGTTGTTCGGCGGCTCGTACAGCCGCTTCTTGCCCTCGGGCAGCAGATACAGCCCCGAGAGGAAGAAGGTCATGCTCGCGCCGTGCTCCTTGGCCAGGTCCAGGAAGCGCGGGAACAGCCCGTTGCCGACCTCGCCGGCGCCGTCCCAGGAGAAGATCACGAACTGCGGCGGGGTCTGCCCCGGCTCCAGCGGCTCGGGCCTGGCCGGCTGGTGCGGCTGCTTGCCGGTGAAGGAGGTGGAGCCGTCGCCGATGGGCCGCGCCTTGGCCCCGCCGTTCTTGCCATCGCCGCCCCCGGCCGAGTTCCCGGAACCGGATCCGTGCCCGCCGCCGTCCGAGGACTTGAGGGACCCGCAGCCGGCGAGTGTGGCGGCAGCCGCCGCGCCCGCGCCGAGGCCGAGTATTCCCCTCCGGGAAAGGGTCCGGGAGTTGGTGCGCATGGAAATCCCCGATTCATCGCGCCTGCTGCTGGTCACCCAGTCAGAGGGCACGACGATCGGGGAGGTTCCGCTGATACTTATGTTTTTCGCAACGGATACGGCAAAGGAACCCTAAGCCATTCCAAACGGACCGTCAGAAGCGGCCGTCAGCTGAGGCCTTCGGCTCACGGCCTCAGCCGGCGCGTCACGCCCCGAAGGCCTTGCTCTTCCCCTTCACCGGCTTGGCACCGGCCCGGAGATGAGCCGGCACGAGGTCGATGGCGGGCTCGGCGTAACCGACGGAGACGATCCTGTCGCCCAGATATGTGAAAGTCGTCAGGGAGGCGAGGGTGCACTGCCGCTTGCGCGGGTCGTGCCACAGCCGCCGCTTCTCGACGTAGGACCGCACGATCCAGATCGGCAGCTGGTGGCTGACCAGCACCGCCTCGTGCCCGCGGGCCTGGTCCTTGGCCGCGTTCAGCGCGCCCATCATCCGGACGACCTGGTCGATGTACGGCTCGCCCCAGGACGGCTTGAACGGGTTGACGAGGTGCTTCCAGTTGTCGGGCTTGCGCAGCGCGCCGTCCCCGACCCCGAAGGTCTTGCCCTGGAAGACGTTGTCGGCCTCGATCAGCCGCTCGTCGGTGGCGAGGTCGAGCCCGTGCGCCTTCGCGATCGGGGTGGCGGTCTCCTGCGCGCGCTCCAGCGGCGAGGCGACCACGTGGGTGACGTCGCGCGAGGAGAGGTGCTCGGCGACCCGGTCGGCCATCTGCCGGCCCAGCTCGGACAGGTGGTAGCCGGGCAGCCGCCCGTAGAGGATCCCGGTCGGGTTCTCGACCTCACCGTGCCGCACGAGATGGACGACGGTGACGTCCTTGTCGCTGCTGGTGATGCTGTTGCTCACGCGGTGGCCTCCGCGGCCGCTCGGGCCGCCGCCGGAAGGGCGTCGGCGATCTTCTGGATGGCCCGCTCGTCGTGGGCCGTGGACACGAACCAGGACTCGAAGGACGACGGCGGCAGGTAGACGCCGTTCGACAGCAGCGAGTGGAAGAAGGCGGTGAAGCGGTACGACTCCTGCCGCTTGGCGTCCTCGTAGTTCCGCACCCGCCGGTCGGTGAAGAACACGGAGAACATGTTGGAGGCGGTCTGCAGCCGGTGCGCCACGCCCTCCTTGCTGAGCGCCTCGGTCACGAGGGACCGGATCTGCTCGGAGACGGCGTCGACCTTGTCGTACGCGGCGTCGTCGAGCAGCCGCAGCTGGGCGAGCCCGGCGGCGGTGGCGACGGGGTTCCCGGAGAGGGTGCCGGCCTGGTAGACGGGCCCGGCGGGAGCGAGGTGCGCCATGACGTCGGCGCGACCGCCGAAGGCCGCGGCCGGGAACCCGCCGCCCATGACCTTCCCGAAGGTCATGAGATCGGGCTTGACCCCGTCGATCCCGTACCAGCCGGCGCGGCTGGTACGGAACCCGGTCATGACCTCGTCGGAGATGAACAGGGCGCCGTTCTTCTGGCAGGCGTCCTTGAGCCCCTGGTTGAACCCGGGGTCCGGCGGGACGACGCCCATGTTGCCGGGCGAGGCCTCGGTGATGACACAGGCGATCTCGCCCGGGTGCCGGTGGAAGGCCTCGTGCACGGCTTCGAGGTCGTTGTACGGCAGCACGATCGTGTCGCCGGCCTGGGCGCCGGTGACACCGGGCGTGTCGGGCAGCGCGAACGTCGCGACGCCGCTCCCCGCCGCGGCGAGCAGGGAGTCCACATGCCCGTGGTAGCACCCGGCGAACTTGATCACCTTGGAGCGCCGGGTGAACCCGCGGGCGAGCCGGATCGCCGACATGGTCGCCTCGGTGCCGCTGCTGACGAGCCGCACCTGCTCGACGGGCTCCACCCGGGCGACGATCTCCTCGGCGAGCGCGACCTCGCCCTCACCGGGCGTACCGAAGGACGTACCGCGCGCTACCGCCTCCTGGACGGCGGCGATGACCTCGGGGTGGGAGTGTCCCAGAATCATCGGTCCCCAGGAGCACACCAGGTCGACGTATTCCCGCCCGTCGGCGTCGGTCAGGTACGGTCCCGTGCCGGAAACCATGAACCGGGGCGTGCCGCCCACGGCACGAAAGGCGCGCACCGGCGAGTTCACACCGCCCGGTGTGACGACGGACGCACGGTCGAAGAGCGCCTGCGAGACGGGCGCTTCATAGGGATAGGGCAGTTCGCTCATGGCGCTCATGACGTGCGAATTCTCCGACTTCTCGGACTCCGGTTGCGTGGTGACCTCCTCAGGGTAGGCCGCGGCTCGCCCCGGAAGCGGCCGACCTCAAGATCGGAACCGTGATGGCGGTTGTGCCATCTGCGAGACTGAGACCTGATACACACAGCTCATACGGCACGTAGTAGTAAGGGGCTGTTGAAGATCCTGCGGACTGGTGTTTCACCGCACGTTTCGGCGAGCGGCCGTGGGGGAGGTCACTGACACGATGATCGGGTTGCGCGGCGGGGGCCACGCGTCCTAGAAAAGCAGTCGGGTGGAGATATGCATCGCGGTGGCGGACTGGGCGAGGGGACTGACGACCTCGGTCCTCGACGTGCCCGGCGGGGAAGGCACCGGCGCGACGCGGAGGAAACTACCGAAGCACGACAGACTGACGCACGACAGGCTGACGCACGTCAGGCACAGGGTGTACCGAGTGAGCCCGAGCGGCACGACCGGCAGTTCGACAGCCGGCTCGAGCACCGGGTAGACCGCCTCCGGGCGGGGAGCAGGAATGGTGGTCGGGTGGGGGTGACGTACAAATACTTCGGCGCACCGGACGGCGCGACCGCGGCCCGCGTCCCCATCTCGATGCGTCCCGAGGAACTCGGCGGCGACGAGCTGGGCATGAACGGCATGTTCACCAAGATCAAGCCGGAGACGATGGCCGCGATGGTGCTGACCGGCATCGAGGGCGTGCCCCTGCACAAGGTGCCGCCCCTGGAGCTGGTCGTCCTGCACCCCGACTACGCGGTCGTCAAGCTCCCCATGACGGTCGTCGACCCCCTGCGCGGCATCGGCGAGGAAGCGGTGGGCGCGGCGGCGTTCATCTGGTCCACGGTGCCTGACCGGGGTGGGCCTCGGGATGCGTTCAACGTGTACCAGCTGCTGCACGAGTGGCAGGACTTCAGCCATCGGTTGCATGAGGCGGGGCATCAGCCTTATTGCTTGGTTTGGCCCTGAGCTGGGGTTTTGCTGGGTTCGGGCGGGGCTTTCGGGCCCCGCTCTCGTCATGTGCCGGAGAGGGCCGTCAGACGGCGTCACGCTGGCGGACGCCCTTCCAGCGCTGCCCGCCTGCCCTGGGCCCGGCGCCGCACGAGTACGACGGTCTCCCACGACACGGTGCCAATGGCGACCAGCGCCAGGAGCAGGTAGAAGACGAAGAGCTTGTGCAGGTCGTCGAGGAAGTACCAGATCGATGCGGTGGCAGTGAGCCAGAAGGCGACCAGTGAGCCGGCGCCGCGTTCCCGGCTGCGTGCCGCGCTGACGAGGCAGCAGGCGGCGGCCAGTGCGAGCAGGGCAGCGATGGCGACGTACGACTTGTCCCAGCCGAGGTAGGCGCGCCGCAGTTCGGAGTTGATCGCCATGGCCTCCGCCACCGGCCCCCAGCCGACGGCGCACGACAGGCGTGTGGACCACGGCAGCGTCACCAGGCCCACCACGCCGGCCGCGATGGCGACCTGGCCGAAGTGAGCGGTGTCCACCAGTTGACCGCGTGCGCACAGCAGCGACAGCAGGCATCCGAGCAGAGCCAGAGCGCTGTCGGTGGAAGGCCGCAGTGAGGTACGGAACTTGGCCCGGAGAGCGGTTCGGGCGCCGGACCGGGGCGCCGGGGGCGCGGGCGTGGTGGCTTGGACCGTCGGCATGGAGGCCTGTGTCAGGGCGTCGGCGAGGGCTGCACGCATCTGTCCCGCATCGGCGAATCGTTCCGCCGGGTCCTTGCGCAGTGCGCGCAGGATCACTGCCTCCACCGCCGGCGGTATCTGCGGTCGGAACCGGGAGACCGGCTCGGGTTCGGCGTACAGGTGCTGATGCATGACGGCGAACGGCGAATCGCCACGGAACGGGGTCTGTCCGGTCAGCAGTTCGTGCAGCAGGCACCCCATCGCGTACAGATCGGCCCGGTGGTCGATCTCGGCGCCGCCGATCTGCTCGGGCGAGAGGTACGCGGGGGTGCCTATGGCCGCGCCGCTGCCGGTGATACGGGTCGCGGCCTCGGTGAACGCCTTGGCGATGCCGAAGTCGAGGACCTTCACGGTGTCGGGTCCGGTGAGCATGATGTTCGAGGGCTTGATGTCCCTGTGCACGATGCCGCGTTCGTGGCTGTGCCGCAGCGCGTCCAGTATCGCGCAGGCCGTGTTGATCGCCTCGGCGACGGGCAGTGGGCCGCCGTCCAGGACCTCGGCGAGGGTGGCGCCTTGCACGTACTCCATGACCAAGTAGGGCCGTGGGCCGTCCGGGTGCGGCTCCTCGCCGACGTCGTGGATGGTGGCCACCGCTGGATGGTTCAGCGCGGCGGCCGCGTGCGCCTCGCGCCTGAAGCGGGCTCGCGACTGCGGATCGTGGGCCAGCTCGGAGGAGAGCAGCTTGACTGCGACGGTGCGGCGCAGTTGCCGGTCCACTCCCCGATGGACCGTTCCCATGCCACCCTGCCCGAGCTTTTCGACCAGCTCGTACCGGCCGCTGAGGACCATATCCCGCCCCACTCACGCCTCCCGTGAATCAGAAACCCGGCGCAGCTTACGGCGCGACCTCGACGGACCGATCGTCACTGCTACAGCCCGGCGGGTCGCAGAGCAGGCGCGGACGGGCGCACTGCCGAGCTCGCGTGACCAGTCGGCCAGGGACTGGGACCAGGCGGTTCTGAGCGCTGGTCAGGCGGTCGCGCCGTGCAGCAGGATCGCGTTGATGAAGTCCGGGGCCTGACGGGCGCCCATGTGGCCTTCGAGTGTCAGCTCCCATGCGGTCTCGGCCAGGCCGCAGAACGTCGAGGCCAGCCAGGTGGCAGGCATGTCGCCCCGCAGCAGCCCCGAGTTCTGGCCGCGTTCCATGAGCTTGACGGTCCGGACGAAGATCGCCTTGGCCCGCGTGCTGGCCTCGGGCAGACCCGAGACGTCGGGATCGACGTAGACCAGGTTCCACAGTTGGGCGAACGGCGTGTACTCGGCGACCAGCGCGCCCAGTACCTGCTCCATGGGCGCGGCGTCGGCCTCGACCTCGTCCTGGGCCAGGACCCGGTCGCAGTCGTCCAGGATCTTCTCGGCCATCGCCTGCACCAGGTGCTTGCGGGTAGGGAAATGGCGGACCAGGGTCGCCCGGCTGATGCCCGCGCGTGCAGCGATGACCTGCATGGACGCCGCCCGGTCTTTGGCGAGGACCGGGATCGCCGAGTCCAGCACCTCTGCCGCGTCGGTACGCATCGCCCCACCAATCTCCAATGCCTCTATTGACACACCGATGTTTCAATTGCATGCTCTGCAGTATCAGCCTCATTGTACTGAGGCGGTCCCCGACCGGATCGGGGACGTCACTTCAGCCTGCGCGGCTTCTTTGCCCACGGGCAGACCGTCGAACGCAACGGAGCGTTCATCGGCATGCCCGCAAGAGCCCGTCCCGGATCGCAGATCGGTTGACAGCCATGACGATGCACCGCCGACGTTTCCTGCAGAGCGCGAGCCTGGGCCTGCCCAGCCTCGCCGCTCTCACCTCCTTGTCCGCCTGCAAGGTCACGGCCGATGCGAACACCACGTCGGCCTCGTCCGGCAGTGAAGGGGTGATCGTCGTCGGTGCCGGGACCAGCGGTCTTGCCGCAGCCCGCCACCTGGCCGACCAGGGGGAGGACGTGGTGGTCCTCGAAGCGCGCAACCGGATCGGCGGCCGCATCTGGACCAGCGAGAAGTGGGCCGGCGTGCCACTCGACCTCGGCGCCTCATGGATCCACGGCATCGACAACAATCCGATCGCCGCGCTGGCCAGGAAGGCCAGAGCACGGACGGTCGTCACCGACCCCGACAGCTCCACCGACTACCTCGCCGACGGCAGCGAGGTCGACGGTGCTCAGGAGAAGGCGATCGAGGGCTGGCAGAACAAGATGGAGGACGCCCTGGCCTCGTACCAGGACGACGCGGACAAGGACGCGTCGGTGCGCAGCGTGGTGAAGCGTGCGCTGGGCTGGTCCTCACTGTCGGACGACGACAAGGCCCTGATCTCCTTCGGGCTGAACGACTACGAGCACGAGTACTCGGGCAGCGTGGACCAGATGTCGGCCCTGTACTTCGACAGCGGCGCGGACATCAAGGGCAAGGACGTGCTGTTCCCGGACGGCTACCACCAGATCACCGATCTGCTCGCGCGAGGGCTGTCCATCCGGACCGGGCACGTCGTCAAGCACATCGACTGGGACTCCAGCGGCGTGACGGTCGGCACCGACAAGGACACGTTCCACGCCGGCCACGTGGTGGTGACGCTGCCGCTGGGCGTGCTGCAGAGCGGCGCGGTCAAGTTCGGCCCTGGCCTGCCCGCATCCAAGCGCACCGCCATCGACAGGCTCGGCATGGGCGTGCTCAACAAGTGCTACCTCCGCTTCCCCAAGGTGTTCTGGCCGGACACCGACTGGATGACCTACGTGCCGGATGTGGACAACTACGGCCAGTGGGAACAGTGGATCAACATCACACGACCCACCGGCCAGCCGGTGCTGCTCGGCTTCAACGCCGCCGACTTCGGCCGCACGATCGAAGGCTGGAGCGACACCCGGATCGTCGACAGCGCCATGGGCACGCTGAAAACCATCTTCGGCAGTGACATCCCCGCGCCTGTCGGCTACCAGATCACCCGCTGGGCGTCCGACCCGTACGCGCGAGGCTCCTACTCGTACAACAAGATCGGCTCCACACCGGCCATGCGCGACCATCTCGCCGCCGCCGTGGACGACCGTGTGCACTTCGCCGGCGAGGCGACGCACCGCGACTCCTACCAGACCGTCCACGGCGCCTACCTGTCAGGAATCCGCGCCGCCAAGGAAATCACGGACTGAAAGAGGCGGACTGAAAGAGGCGGCCTTGGGCAGCGCCCACGCCTTCTGTCACCGCGACATATCCACCCTCACATCACCCGACCAAGCACTGCCAGTGCTTGCGTAGACAAGCGAACCAAGGGGAACAACACCGTGGGCATCATCGGCTGGATCATCCTCGGCCTGCTCGCCGGAGCCATCGCCAAGACGCTGCTGCCCGGCCGCGACCCGGGCGGCCTGATCGGCACCACTCTCATCGGCGTCGCGGGCGCCTTCGTCGGCGGCTGGCTCTCCGCCCACTTCCTCGACCGTCCGGTGGAGAAGGACTTCTTCGACCTCTACACCTGGGGCGCGGCGATCGGCGGTTCCCTGGTGCTGCTCATCGGCTACCGCATCCTGTTCGGCAACTCCCGCGAATAACCCGGAGGCTCAGCGTCCCCGTTCAGCAACCGCACCCGGCCGAGCAGGTCGGCGGCCACCCCGGGGGTGTCCTGACCCGGTCGCCCCGACCGCCCCACCCCCGCCCCGGTCCCAACCGCTCGACCCGCTCGGAGCCAGCATGACCACAGAGCCCTTCGGCGCCCCGTCGCCCTCGCCCTTCGAGGCGCTGTCCCCGGACGATCCCCGTGGAATCGGCGGCTACCGCCTTCGCGCGCGGCTCGGCGCGGGCGGCATGGGCCGGGTCTATCTGGCCTACACCGTCGGCGGGCGCCCGGTCGCGCTCAAGGTGGTCCGGCCCGAACTCGCCGAGAATCCCGGGTTCCGGCACCGCTTCGCCCAGGAGGTCGCCAGCGCCCGGCGTATCCACGGCCTCTACACGGCCCAGGTGGTCGACGCGGGCACCGACGCCACCACCCCCTGGCTCGCCACCACCTTCGTGCCCGGCCCCTCGCTCCAGCAGGTCGTCCACCGCCACGGCCCGCTCCCCGAACGGACCGTCCTGCTGCTCGTCGCCGGCATCGCCGAAGCCCTGCAGGCGATCCACACCGCGGGCGTCGTCCACCGCGACCTCAAGCCCGGCAACGTCCTCGTCGCCGCCGACGGCCCCCGCGTCATCGACTTCGGCATCGCCCGCGCCGCCGACGCCAACCCGCTCACCGGCACCGGCCTGCGCATCGGCTCACCAGGCTTCATGGCCCCCGAACAAGCCCTCGGACTGCCCGCCACCCCAGCCACCGACGTCTTCGCTCTGGGCGCCCTGATCGCCTACATAGGCTCCGGCACGCCCCCCTTCGGCGACGGACCCGAGTCCGTCTCCCTCTACCGGGCGATACACGAGGAGCCCGACCTCTCTCACCTTCCGTACGGACTGCACGAGCTGGTCCGGCTCTGCCTGGCCAAGAACCCCGAGAACCGGCCGGGCACAGCCTGGCTGATCGAGGCCGCCCGCAGCCACCCCGCCACCGGCGGCGAACTCCGCTTCTCCGACGGCTGGCTGCCCCGGCAGATCAGCAGCGACATCCACCGCCACACCGACCTGCCGACCACGCCTCCCCCGCCCGCCACGATCCTCGACCCGGCCCGGTCCGCGGCCGACGCCCCGGCCGCATCCGTCCTCACCACATCGGTGCCCAACCAACCGCAGTCGGCACCCGCCGCACACAAAACCGCGACCACCACCCGCCGAGGCGCCCGCACCGCGCCCCTGACGACCGCCGCCTTCCTCGCCGGCTCCGCAATGACCTACGTCCTGCTCAACTCCCCTTACTTCGACGACCGCGGCGACCAGCACGCCGCCGCCACCCGCAGTCTCCCCCCGTCCGCTGTCTCCACCCCCACCCCGTCCTCCCCCTCCACGCCCCCGCAACCGACCACGGTCCCCGGCTACACCACCGTCTACACGAACCGCGAACTCACCTCCCCCGATTCCGACTACGAGTTCGATCTCAAGTCCGGGAAGGTGACCCAGGACAACTCCACCTGGTACCTGGGCCGCGAGGACGGCGAGTACTACGTCCCCGATGACAGCGCCGCCTACATCCCACCGGCCGGCCCTCTCACCCTCACCGACTGCCTCAAGGGCATCGGCACCCAGCCCGCCTCCGCCCTGCCTTTCGCCACTCTGCGCGCCGGCCGCAGCTTCTGCGTCCGCTACCCGGGCGGCCAGGACATCGCCATCGTCCGCACGCTCACCAACGGTTCGAACGACGGCCCGGTCAAGGTCTCCCTCACCTACTACCGCCACTCCGCCTGAACGCGACCGTCCCGGATCTTCGCGCCACGCCCGAAGAGCGCCGCTTCGGCCGCGTGGTGGGCGGTCGGGCGCCGCCCAAACCCCAGGTCAGCCCCCGCCCCTCCTAAAAGGTCGCGTTCCTGCGTGAGCAGTACCGGCAGACCCTGCGCCAAGCCGGATTCACCCACACCTCGTACTACAACAGCAGGTGCTGGACCTCGAATTCGAGCCGATCCTCCTGCGGCGGGGCTGAGGGACGTCGCGCCGGCACCACTGTCGGCCAGATCCTCGGCCGAGGCCGATCGGGTGCCGCATTCGGGTGAATGTCACCCCGGCTCGCCGCGGAGCTCCGGCTCCTCCTGAGGGCGAGGGGCGGGCGCGGTGGTGGTCCTCGGGATCACATGGGTGGGAAGGACGACGTGGCGCTCGTGTTCCGCGTCGGAGTCCTCGATGAGCTTCAGGGCCAGCTCGCCGGCCTCGCGGCCGATGTCCGAGGGTGACTGGGCCACCGTGGACAGGTCGAACCAGTCGGCCAGCGGCTGGTCGTCGAAGCCGAGGACGGAGATCCGTTCGGGAACCGCGATCTGCGTCCTGCGCAGGGTCGAGAGGACGGCGACGGCGACCTCGTCCTGCTCGGCGAAGATCGCGGTGGGCGGCTCGCGCAGGCTGAGCAGTTTGCCGAGCGCTTCGGCGGTGCCTCGCTTGTCGCCGACCCGGGTGGCGGCCACGAGGTCGTCGTCGAGGGGGATACCCGCCTCGATGAGCGCCTGTTGGTAGCCGAGCAGCCGCTCGTTGGAGCTGAAGGAGAAGCCGCTCGCGCCCACGGTCTGCACGAAGGCGATCCGGCGGTGGCCGAGGTTGAGCAGGTGCCGGGTGCCGTGCAGGGCGCCGGCCACATCGTCGACGTATACGCTCGGCCGCCCCTCGACGTGCTGGCTGACGTAGATGACCGGCATGCCGAGGTTGTCCAGCCGTGCGGTCTCCTCATCGGTGAGGTCGAAGGAGAACACCAGCAGCGCGTCCGCGTTGCGCCGGGCCGGGAGCCGTTCGAAGAACGAGGTGCGCTCGGCCAGGTCGGGTATCAGGTAGACGTTCAGCTCCATGCCCGCCGCCCGCACCAGCGGAGCCAGGCTGGACAGGGCGGCTCCCATGAACCACGCGTCGAGCGTCGGTACGAGCACCGCCACGGTCCCGGTCCTGCCCGTGACAAGGCTTGCAGCCTGCCGTGACACGGCGAAGTTCAGCTCGCGCGCGGCCTCCTCGACGCGGGCACGGACCTCCGGCGAGACCGTGGACAGACCACGCAGGGTCCGCGAGACAGTGGATGTCGAGACCCCGGCCCGTTCGGCTACGTCAGCCATCGTGGGGTGCCGCTGAGCTGGTGGCATGAGCGGACGGTAGCACAGCCAGCGCTTCCTGTAGGGGCTTTGTGACAGCGCTTTCACGCTCGTTCACAGACGATCTCGTCGCATTACCGCCAAGTAACGCATTGACGTCGGAGAATTGCCGCCCCTACCGTGCAAACGTTGTCCCAGGAAGTCAAAGCGTTCACCTTCGAGCCGACCCTTGAGGCTTTGACCTGCGGCATTGATCCACAAGACAGCGTGACAACGCAATCTCACAACAGAGTCATCTCAGAGTCGTCTCGGCAGCTACTCCCCTACAGGGCGACCCAGCCGCGACCTCGGTTCCGCACGACCAGGAGAGACACAGTGAAGACCAGGACCGCCAGAGCGCTCCGGTGCTCGGCCACGCTCGCCGCCTCAGGGCTCCTCCTCACCGCCTGCGGCTCGTCCGGCAGCGACTCCGGACCGGCCGGGACGGCCTCGTTCGAGGGCCGCGGCCCCATCACCTACGTGGCCGGCAAGGACACCACCGGCACCGTCCAGCCGATGCTCGACCGCTGGAACAAGCTGCACCCCAAGGAGAAGGTCACCTTCATCCAGCTGCCGACGGACGCGGACGCGCAGCGCCAGCAGATGATCCAGAACGCGGAGACGAAGTCCGACGCCTACACGGTGCTCTCCGTGGACGTCGTGTGGACGTCGGAGTTCGCCGCCCACCAGTGGATCGACCGGCTGCCCGAACAGCGGTTCCCGCTGGCGAGGATGCTCAAGCCCGTGGTGGAGACGGCGAAGTACCGCGGCGGCCTGTACGCGGTCCCGGCCAGCTCTGACGGCGGAATGCTGTACTACCGCACCGACCTGCTGAAGAAGGCCGGCATCAGCAGGCCGCCGACAACCTGGGCGCAACTGACGGCCGACTGCGCGAAGGCGAGGAAGCTGCCGGAGGCCAAGGACATGTCCTGCTACGCCGGGCAGTTCCAGAAGTACGAGGGACTGACCGTGAACTTCTCCGAGGCCGTGAACTCGGCGGGCGGCTCCGTCACCGACGCGAACGGCAAGCCGGACGTCGACACCCCCGCGGCGAAGAAGGGCCTGGACTTCCTGGTCGGCTCGGTCAAGGACGGGACGATTCCCAGGGAGGCCATCACCTACCAGGAGGAGGACGGCCGCCAGGCGTTCCAGTCGGGCAAGCTGCTCTTCCTGCGCAACTGGCCGTACGTGTACTCGCTGGCCGGCAAGAGCGAGATCGCCGGGAAGTACGCGGTCGCACCGCTGCCCGGCCTGAACGGGCCCGGCTCCTCCAGCCTGGGCGGGCACAACATGGCCCTGTCGTCCTACGCCAGGAACAAGGCCACGGCCCTGGACTTCATCAAGTTCATGACCAGCGAGGAGACCACTGCCACCTTCCTCAAGGACGCCTCTCTCGCCCCGCCGTACGCCGGCCTGTACGACGACACGGCGCTGGTCAAGCAGTACCCGTACCTGCCGGTGCTCAAGGAGTCCATCCTGCGTGCCGTGCCGCGCCCGCGCGTCGTGCAGTACGGCGACGTGACCTCGGCGATCCAGCGGGAGGCGTACGCCGCTCTGACCGGCACCAAGAGCAGCGCGCAGGCGCTGAAGGACCTGCAGAAGGATCTGCAGCAGTCGGCGGCGCAGTGAGGAGCGGGGGCATGGCTGACACCAAGATCCCGCCCAGGACCGACGTCGAGCGGGCGGCGGGCGAGCGTACCGAGCCGGTGAGCCGCCGGAGCACGCGGACCCGCGCGACCGCGGGCGAGGGGCGGATGGCCGCCCTGCTCGTGTCCCCGACGCTGCTGGTGCTGACGATCGTCGTGCTCTACCCGACGGTCATGGCGCTGCGGGAGTCGCTGTACGGGCCCAAGGGCCTCGACCCGAAGACCGGCTTCATCCGGACCACCGAGCCGTTCGTCGGGCTGAAGAACTACGCCGACATCTTCGGCGCCGCCGGGGACCGCTTCTGGAACGCCTTCTGGAACACCACCCTCTTCACCGTCGTCACGGTCGGCCTGGAGACGGTGACCGGTGTGGCCATGGCCCTGATCATGCACAAGGCCTTCCGGGGCCGCGCCCTGGTCCGGGCGGGCATCCTCGTGCCCTGGGCGGTGCCCACGGCGATCTCCGCCCTGCTGTGGCGGTGGATCTTCAACAGCGACGGAGTCGCCAACGCGCTCCTCGGCCACCAGGTCCTGTGGACCACCGAGGGTTTCCACGCCAAGGTCGCCGTCGTCGTCGCCGAGGTCTGGAAGACCGCCCCCTTCATCGGCCTGCTGGTCCTGGCCGGCCTCCAGGTGATCCCGAAGGACGTGTACGAGGCCGCCCGCCTCGACGGAGCCGGTCCGCCACGCCAGTTCTGGCACATCACCCTGCCCCTGGTGAAGCCCGCGCTGCTGGTGGCGATGCTGTTCCGCTGCATGGACGCGCTGCGGATGTTCGACCTGCCCTACATCCTCATCGGCGCCCAGAAGAACTCGGTGGAAACCCTGTCCATGCTCGCGCAGAACGAGGCGTCCAACGTCCGCTTCGGACCGGCCTCCGCCTACGCGGTACTCCTCTTCCTCTACGTCTTCCTCATCGCGCTGGCCTTCGTACGGCTGCTCGGCGCGGACCTCGTCGGGAACGGTGAGGGGCGCGGAGGGAACAGCGGGCGCCGCAGGATGCCCCTCTCCCGCCGTACGGAGGTGACCGCATGACGACCACCGTCACGCCGAAATGGCGCACCGGTCTGCTGTACGCGGGTGTCATCGCGGTCGTGGCCTACTGCCTGGCCCCGTTCTACTGGATGCTGGTCTCCAGCCTCCGCCGCACCTCGGACATCTTCGACACCACGCTCCTGCCCTCCCCGGTGTCCTTCGAGAACTACCGAGCGGTGTTCGATCCCGCGCAGGGCTTCTCCCGTGCCCTGCTCAACAGCCTGATCGTCGCGGGCGTCACCACCGCCCTGGCCCTCCTGCTGGCCACGTTCACCGCCTACGCGATGGCCCGGCTGGAGTTCCGCTTCAAGCGGCTGATCCTGACCATCGTCATCGCGACCTCGATGTTCCCCGTGGTCTCGATCGTGGTCCCGCTGCTGAAGCTGTTCACGGACATCGGCTGGATCAACACCTACCAGGCAATGATCGTGCCGAGCATGTCCTTCGCACTGCCGCTGGCGGTGTGGAACCTGACCACGTTCTTCCGGCAGATGCCGGACGAGCTGGAACACGCCGCCATGGTCGACGGCTGCACCCGCGGCCAGGCGTTCCGCAAGGTCATCATCCCGCTGGCCGCGCCGGGCATCTTCACCACCGCGATCATCACCTTCATCGCCGCCTGGAACGAGTTCCTCATCGCCCTGTCGATGACCAACAAGCCCGGCATGCAGACCGCACCGGTCGCCATCTCGAAGTTCACCGGCGCCACGACGTACGAGACACCGTTCGGCAGCCAGATGGCCGCGGGCGTCCTCGTCACGGTCCCGCTGGTGGTCATGGTGCTGCTCTTCCAGCGCCGCATCGTCGCCGGACTCACCGCAGGCGCGGCGAAGTAGACGTCTCCCTTTCCTCTCCCTCGACACCCAAGGAGCACCACACCCGTGTCCCCCACCGCACCCTGGTGGCGCAGTGCCGTCATCTACCAGGTCTACATCCGCAGCTTCGCCGACGGGAACGGCGACGGCGTCGGCGACATCGCCGGCATCCGCTCCCGTCTGCCCTACCTGAAGTCGCTGGGTGTGGACGCCATCTGGATCAACCCGTGGTACAAGTCCCCGATGGCGGACCACGGTTACGATGTGGCCGACTTCCGCGAGATCGACCCGCTCTTCGGCACCGTGGCCGAGGCCGAGCGCCTCATCGAGGAGGCGCACGAGCACGGGATACGCGTCATCCCCGACATCGTGCCCAATCACACCTCCGACCGGCACGCGTGGTTTCAGGCCGCGTTGGCGGCGGGGCCGGGCAGCCCGGAGCGCGAGCGCTACGTCTTCCGCGAGGGGCGGGGCAAGGACGGCTCCCTGCCGCCCAACGACTGGGTCTCCTGCTTCGGCGGCCCGGCCTGGACCCGGCTGCCCGACGGCGAGTGGTACCTGCACCTGTTCGCCCCTCAACAGCCCGACCTCAACTGGCAGCATCCCGAGGTGCGCCGGGAGTTCGAGTCGATCCTGCGCTTCTGGTTCAGCCGTGGAGTGGACGGCTTCCGCATCGACGTCGCCCACGGCCTGATCAAGCACCCGGAACTGCCCGACCTCCCGGCCCGCCGGGACCCGGACGGCGGTCGGCCCTGGCAGCATGTCGACCACCCGCACTGGGACCGCGACGAGGTCCACGACATCTACCGCGCCTGGCGCAGGGTGGCCGACGAGTTCCCCGGCGACCGCTCCTTCGTCGCCGAGGCCTGGGCGGACACGCCCGAGCGGCTCGCCGCCTACGTGCGCGAGGACGGCCTGCACACGGCGTTCAACTTCGACTTTCTCATGGCCAGTTGGGACCCCAAGGACCTGCGCACGGTCATCGACGACTCACTCGCCATGCTCGGATCGGTGGGCGCGCCCGCCACCTGGGTCCTCTCCAACCACGACGTCGTGCGCCACCCCAGCCGCTACGGTCGCAAAGCCGCCAGGCGATGGGTGGCCAACGAGCGCTACGAGCCGGAAGGCCCTCTCGACCTGGAACTGGGCATCCGACGCGCCCGCGCCGCCGCCCTGCTGATGCTCGCCCTGCCCGGCGGCGCCTACGTCTACCAGGGCGAGGAACTCGGTCTGCCAGAGGTCGAGGACCTGCCCGAGGACGTCCTCCAGGACCCCGTGTGGGAGCGCTCCGGTCACACGGACCGTGGCCGTGACGGCTGCCGGGTGCCGATCCCCTGGGCCGGCCGGAGGGCCCCGTACGGCTTCAGCCCCGAGGGTGCCACCGCCGCCCCCTGGCTGCCACAGCCCGCCGACTGGGCGTCGCGCACCTCGGAAGCCCAGACCGGCGACGAGACCTCCGTGCTGGAGCTCTACCGCACCGCCCTGCACCTGCGCCGTGAACACCCCGCCCTCGGTGACGGCACCCTGACCTGGCTGGACGCACCCGAAGGAGTCCTCGCCTTCGGACGCGACCCCGGCTTCGTCTGCGTGGTCAACCTCTCGGCCGAGCCGTATCCGCTGCCCGACCACACCTCGGTCCTCCTGGCCAGCGGCCCCGTCGAGAGCGGCCTCCTGGCCCCGGACCAGGCCGCCTGGCTCGCGGTGTAACTCCCCCACGGCCCGCCCGAGTCCGCCAGGGCCTGTCCTGTCTCCGCCCCCGCTGGCCGGACAGGCCCTGGTCCCTGGTCAGTACACGTCCCGCACATAGCGCTTCTCGGTGGTGAGTTGCTTGACGTACGCCGTCGCCTCCGTCTCGTCCAGGCCGCCGTGGACGGTGGCGATCTCGCGTAGGGCCTGGTCGACGTCCTTGGCCATGCGGGAGGCGTCGCCGCAGACGTAGAAGTGGGCGCCGTCGCGGAGCCAGGACCACAGCAGCGGGCCGTGTTCGCGCATCCGGTCCTGGACGTAGACCTTGGCGCGCTGGTCGCGGGAGAAGGCGGTGTCCAGGCGGGTGAGCGTGCCCTCGGCGAGGTGGGCGGCCAGTTCCTCCTCGTAGTAGAAGTCGGTCGCCCGGTGCTGTTCGCCGAAGAACAGCCAGTTCGGGGCGCGGTGGCCGCGGGCCCGGCGTTCCTCCAGGAAGCCGATGAAGGGTGCGATGCCCGTGCCGGGGCCGATCATCACCGCCGGTGTGGCGGGGTCGGCGGGCGGGCGGAAGTGCGGTGCCCGCTGGACGCGGACCGGCACCGGGGTGCCGGGCTCGGCGTCGGCGAGGAAGGGAGAGCAGACGCCCTGGCGGGGGCGGCCGTGCAGGTTCTCGTAGCGGACGACGGAAACCGTCAGGGACACCAGGTGCGGGTCGGTCAGCGGGCTGGACGATATGGAGTACAGGCGGGGCTGCAGGCGGCCCAGCACGTCGGCCCACTCCTGCGCCCCGGCCCGGACGCCGAACTCGGCGACCACGTCGACGGCCTGGCGGCCCCAGGACCAGCGCGCCAACTCGCCCTTGTTGTCCGGGCGCAGCAGCTTGCGCAGCTCGCGGGGGTCGCGGGTCCGGTCGGCGGCGAAGCGCAGCAGGTCGCCGGTGACGCGGCTGATGTCCAGGTGGCGCCGCAGGGCCTCGGCGAAGGGCACCTCTCCGACGCTCTTGACCTGCACGGTCGCGTCCGCGTCCAGGCCGGTGACGGCCAGCCACTCCGTCACGAGGTCCGGCTGGTTGACCGGGTGCACCGCGAGGGCGTCCCCGGCCTCGTAGACCAGCGGGGTCTCGCTGTCACGGGTGTCGAAGGTGAAGCGCCGGACCTCCTTGCCCGCGCCGGGCAGGCTCAGCAGGCGGTTGCCGGTGAGGCGGGCGGTGGCGGGGGCGGGACGGCTCGGCCGGGGGGCCGCCGGCGGTGCGGGGATCAGGGCCGGTTCCGGGCGCTCGGAGACCTTCAGCGCGGTGCTTACCTGGTCGAGCCAGGCCTCGGCCTCGGTCTCGTAGTCCGGTTCGCAGTCGGTGCGCGGGGCCAGCCGTACCGCGTCCAGTTCCGCCATGCGCCGGTCGAGGCGCCGGCCGTGGCCGCAGAAGTCGTCGTACGAGGAGTCGCCGAAGGCCAGGACGGCGTAGCGCCGGCCCTTCAGGCGCGGGGCCTCGGGTGCGGCGAGGGCGTCCCAGAAGCCGGCGCCGTTGTCCGGGGCGTCGCCGTCGCCGAAGGTGCTCGTGATCAGCAGCAGGTCGGCGTCGGACGGCAGCGCGGCGGGGTCCGCCTCCTCCATGGGCAGGAGGGAGGCGGGGTGGCCGTCCACGGTGAGCCGCTCGGCCGCGGCGGTCGCGAACTCCTCGGCGTTCCCGGTCTGCGACGCCCAGAGAATCACGACCTGGCGGCGCGAAGCGCCCACGGACAGAGCGGATCGGGCGGACGGAGCGGACGAGCCCGGGGAGCCTTCTACGGCGGAGGTCCTGGAGTACATTCCGGCCAGTACGCCGTTCACCCACAGGGCGTGCTCCGGGCTGAACGGGGCGTCCGGCGGCAGCACCGGCACGCCGGGGGCGCCGGACGGGATGCCGGCCAGGAAGCCGGTCAGATACCGGCGTTCGTGTTCGGCCAGGACCGGCGGCGGCGCGGGCTCCAGCCCGAAGGGGGAGGGGACGGACGCCGGGGGAAGAGCCGCGAGCGGTGGGACCGAGACCGAGACCTCTGTGGACGCCTGGGCCGGGGTCCGCACCGTCACCGGGGTCGCCACCTTCGTCAGCGACACCGCGCAGGCCTTGAACCCGGGCTGGAACGACAGCGGGTCGACGGCGTCGCTGGTGACCGCGTTGACGCTCAGGTACTCGCCGAACAGGTCGTTCCAGTGGAACGGCGCGAAACAGCAGCCCGGCCGCACGCGGTCGGTGACGACCGCGGGCAGCACGGCCCGCCCGCGCCGCGAGGCGACCTCCACCGAATCCCCCTCGGCGAGGCCCAGTTCGGCCGCGTCCTGCGGGTGCACCTCCACGAAGGGTCCGGGGTTGAGCTTGTTCAGCTTGGCGACCTTGGCCGTCTTCGTCAGCGTGTGCCACTGGTGCTGGAGGCGCCCGGTGTTGAGCACGTACGGGTAGTCGTCGTCGGGCATCTCCGCCGCCGGGATGTGCGGGCGGGCGTAGAACACCGCTCGGCCGCTCGCGGTCGGGAAGGTCGGCGAGCCGTCCTCACCGACATACCGGATCGGATTGCGGTCGGGACCGTCGGCGCTCGCCGCCGGCCACTGCACGGGCGTCTCGCGCAGCCGCTCGTAGCTCACACCGCGCAGGTCCCAGCCGGTCGCCGGGTTCCAGGCGCGCTTGATCTCCTCGAAGATCTCCTCGGCGCTGTCGTACCCGAAGCCCTTCTCGTAGCCCATCGCGCGGGCCACGGCGGCGATGATCCGCCAGTCCGCCATCGCCTCGCCGGGCGGATCGGCGGCCGGGCGGGCGAGGGTCAGGTTGCGCTCGCTGTTGATCAGGACGCCCTCGGTCTCGGTCCACAGCGCGCCGGGCAGGACGATGTCGGCGTACGCGTTCGTCTCCGTCTCGACGAACACGTCCTGCGCGACCACGAACTCGGCGGCCTCCAGGCCCTCGATGACCGTCTTGCGGTTCGCGACGGAGGCGACCGGGTTGGTGCAGATGATCCAGCAGGCCTTGATGTCCCCGTCGGCCATCTTCCGGAACATCTCGACCGTGCCCCGGCCGACGCCGTCGGCGCGCAGGGCGCCCGGCTCCAGCTCCCACAGCTCCTCGACGAAGGCCCGGTCGGCGTCGGCGAGCACGGAACGCTGCCCGGGCAGCCCCGGCCCCATGTAGCCCATCTCCCGGCCGCCCATGGCGTTGGGCTGGCCGGTGAGGGAGAAGGGGCCGGAGCCCGGGCGACAGATCGCGCCGGTGGCGAGGTGCAGGTTGACCAGGGCGTTGGTGTTCCAGGTGCCGTGCGTGGACTGGTTCAGGCCCATCGTCCAGCAGCTCGTCCACTCCCCCGCCGCACCGATCAGCCGGGCGGCCTCGCGGATGTCGTCCTCCGGGATGCCGGTGATCTCCGCGACGGTGGCGGGCGGGTAGTCGGCGAGGAAGGCGGGCATCTCCTCCCAGCCCTCGGTGTGCGCGGCGATGAAGGCGGGGTCGGTGTGGCCGTTCGCGTGCAGGAGGTGCAGCAGACCGTTGAGCAGCGCCAGGTCCGTGCCGGGCTTGATCTGGAGGAACAGGTCGGCCTTGTCGGCGGTGGCGGTGCGTCGCGGGTCGACGACGATCAGCTTGGCGCCCGCCGACTTCACCCGGTCCATCATCCGCAGGAAGAGGATCGGATGGCAGTCGGCCATGTTGGAGCCGATGACGAAGAAGACGTCGGCCCGGTCGAGGTCCTGGTACGAGCCGGGCGGCCCGTCCGCGCCCAGCGACAGCTTGTAACCGGTGCCGGCGCTGGCCATGCACAGCCGGGAGTTCGACTCGATCTGGTTGGTCCGGACGAAGCCCTTGGCCAGCTTGTTCGCCAGGTACTGCGCCTCCAGGCTCAGCTGCCCGGAGACGTAGAGGGCGACCGCGTCGGGGCCGTGCTCGTCGACGATCGCGCGCAGCCGGCGGCCGGTCTCGACGACGGCGGCCGCCACGGTCGTGGGCTGCGGCTCCTCGCCGCGGTCCGCCCGGACGAGGGCGGTGGTCAGCCGGCCCGGTGCGGCGAGCATGTCCGCGGTGGTCGCGCCCTTGGTGCACAGCCGGCCGAAGTTCGCCGGGTGCTCCTTGTCCCCGGCCGCCTTCAGGACCGTACGCCGCCCGTCCGGTCCCCTGCCGATGTCGAGGACCATGCCGCAGCCCACTCCGCAGTAGGAGCAGACCGTCCGCACCGTCGTCGTGCCCTCACTCCGCGAGCCCGGCGCGGCCACGGGCGCCTCCCTTGCTGTGCTCGGTCCGATCTCTCCCCTCGTGACGGTACGAACCGCTCATTACGTGGGTGTCTCTGCGCCGGATCACCAGGGGTTAAGCGCACCGCACAGGGCCTGGGAGGCGGATGTGAGCAGTCGCCGTCGGCATGAACCATCCGGCCCGCTCGAACGTATCCGTCATAGGGGCCTTTCCCTGACATCGAAGGGGATGAGCCAGATGGCGATCCCGGCAATCTCGGCACATACGACCCGTACGGCACTCCGTACGACAGCGGGGGCCTTCTGCGCCGCCCTCCTCCTGGCCGCCTGTTCGAGCGGAGGCGGCGGCCAGGCGGGCGGCTCGGCCGGTTCCGGCACGCCCCAGGCCGGCTCGGGGACCAAGGTGACGGTCACCGAGACCGAGTACGCGCTGAAGCTGTCCCGGACGTCGTTCACACCAGGCACCTACACCTTCGTCTCCGACAACGCCGGCAAGATCACTCATGCCCTGTCCGTCGACGGCCCCGGTGTGGAGGACGCCCGGACCAAGGACGTCCCGCCGGGCCACGACGGCACGGTGACGGTGACCCTCAAGAAGGGCACGTACGACGTGTACTGCCCGATCGACGGTCACAAGCAGATGGGAATGGACCAGCACATCAAGGTCGACTGAGACACCGCGTGCCTCACTCTGACGTGTCGGCGCGGACGAAGACCGGCTTGAGATGCTTCTCGGGGAGTGCGTCGGGGAGGTGCTCCCAGTCGAGGACGTGCGAGACGACGCGTGCCGGGTCCACCTGGCCGGAGCGGGCGAGGTCGAGGGCGTCCGGGATGTGGGCGCGGACGTTGTCGCGGGCGATGCGCAGGGTGACGCCGGTGAGGTACATGTCGAGCAGGGGCAGCTCGCCGGGGCGGAAGTGGTTGCCCGCCGACTCGCACATGCCCTCGGGGGCGAGGGACCCGACCGCCAGGGCGAGCTGGTCGACGCGGCCCGTGGCCTCCACCGCCAGGTCGAAGCCGTGCCGGACGGCTTCGAGCGTCTCGGCGGTGCGGGCGCCGTAGCCCTCGGCCAGCTTGCGGTGCTCCGGGTCGGGATCGACGCTGCGTATCCATGGCGCCGACCCCGACCGGGCGCCCGGACTCGCGACCCTCGTCGTGGCGTCGGTCGAGGGCGCGATCGCCATGTGCCGCGCCAAGCGCAGCATGGAGCCCCTGGACCGGGTCGCCCAGCAACTCGAAGCCCTGATCGTCGGTGCGCTCGACCGGCCGGCCTGAGGGCTGACGGCTGAGGACTCAGGGCCGAGGGCTCAGGACTGAGGGCTCAGGGTTCAGGCGCCGATCCCCGCGCGGATCGCCTTGGCCTTCTCCTCGGTGAACACGCCGCTCTCCAGGAGCGAGAGGACGGAGAGCACACCGCCGCCGGCACCCCAGCTGCCCTCCTCGACGACCCGGAAGTTGACCCACCAGGCCGGCGACGGCTCGGGCAGACCGCACGCCCGCGCCAGCGCGGCCAGGATGCGCTCGATGACCTCGACCCGGACCTCCCTGCGCCAGTCACCGTCCATGACCGCCACGTCGATCACCATGACGTCGAGCCCCTGACCGGCGTCCGACAGCAGCCGGCCGCCGATGGCCATCATGTCCGGCTCACGCTCCACGAAATGCACCTGGAACCCGGCCGGCGCGAACCGGCCGACCTCCGGGACCGCTCGCGCACCACCCGCGCGTCACTCGGGAGCGAAGGAGAAGCTGCGCCACGGGCCGTAGGACGGGACCACCTGGTCCGACGACTGCATGTCCACGTAGTTGCTCGACCCGCCCGGCGGCACGGTGCAGTCGGGTGTCGTGTACAGGAGCATGCTGCTCAGCGTGTAGTTCTTGATATGGGTCACGCCCTCACGGAAAGGGTGGCACCCGCGGATCGACGGGTTCGTGAAGGTCTCCACATATCGGGCACCGGTGTGTGCCACGACCATGCCGGACGCCTGATCCTGGCAGGCGGTCAGCGCGATGCCGAGCGACGCGACACCGATGAGTGCGGCCAGCGACCGTGAAGCACGCATGGAGCCTCCTGTACCGGGGAGCCGTCGGGACGTCGTTCCCCGGGCACCACTATCCGGCCGTACTCCGATCGGCGCCCCCGGCGCGTACGGCCACTGCTGCATTCGGGTGAATTTCGCGACGGAAGCGACGGAAGTGAGCGACGGAGGCGACGCAAACGTCGGCCCGACGGACGGCACCCGGACACCTCACCCGGCGTGCAGGGCGCGGCGGCGGCCCCTTCACTGAGGTGAGAGGAACAGACAGCAGACAGCTTTCGGGAGTCAGTGGAGGCGCGGCATGGCAGTGCGAAAGACATGGACGAGGGGCACGGCGGGCGCGGTGCTGGCCCTGGTCGTCGTCGGCGCGGCGGCCGGATGTTCCGACAACAACTCCGGGAACACGTCGGGCGTCGCCAGCAAGGCGGCATCGGCGGCCTCCTCCGCCGCCGCCTCCCTCGCCTCCAAGGCGGGCGAGTCGCTGGCCTCGGCCTCGGCGGAGGCCAGGAACAAGCTCGACTCGGTGAAGAACGGGGTGAAGGCCAAGGACGATGTGACGCTCGGCGCCCCCACCCCCGACAGTTCGGGCAAGGCCACGGTCAAGGTGACCGCCAAGAACACCGCCGACTCCGCCAAGTCCTTCGCCGTCCAGGTCAACTTCACGGACAAGAGCGGCAATCTGCTGGACGTCACCGTGGTGACGCTCAAGGACGTGGGCGCGGGCTCCTCCGGCGAGGCCACGGCCACCAGCAACCGCAACCTGACCGGCGAGGTCCACGCGGTGGTCGGCTCGGCGCTGCGCTACTGACCGTAGGGGTGGCCCTGCCCGAAGAGCCCCGACTGCCAGGCCGCGAAGGACAGTTGGTCCACCGAGAGGGCGGCGATGCGGCTCATGGCGCGCGCGCCGTGGCCGACGCCGGACTCGACGCGTAGCAGAGTCAGGCCCCGGCCGTCCTCGGCGGGGACGGGGCCGGCGGCGTGCTGCAGGGCCGCGCACATCTTGCGGGCGTGCAGCGGGTCGACCACGGCGTCCCCTTCGGACACCGTCAGGAGGACCGCCGGGTAGTCCCCCGCCTCGGTGACGTGGTGGTAGGGGGAGTAACCCAGCAGCCATCCCAGCTCCTCGGGCACCGTCGCCGAGCCGTACTCCGTGGTCCAGGAAGCGCCGAGGCCGAAGTGTTCGTAGCGCACCAGGTCCAGCACCGGTGCGCCGAGCAGAGCCGCCCGGTACAGCTCCGGGCGCTGCGTCAGCGCCGCGCCCGCCAGCAGCCCCCCGTTCGACTCTCCGCCGGCCACGAGTTGGCGCGGGCTGGTCCAGCCTGCGTCGCAGAGGGCTTGGGCGGCGGCCTGGAAGTCGTCGACGGACCTCTGTTTGCCGGCTCGGGCACCCGCGCGGTGCCACTGCGCGCCCTCCTCGCCGCCACCGCGTACGTGAGCCACGGCGTAGACACCGCCGGCCTCGACCCAGGCGACGACCTCGGGGTTGTACACGGGAGTGGGCGACAGGCCGAATCCGCCGTAGCCGTAGAGGATGGCCGGACGCGGCTCGCGCGGTTCGCCGTGCGGGGCCAGCACGGTGACCCGGATCGGCGTGCCGTCCGCCGACGCGCAGGTGATCCGGCGCATCGTGCCGACGGTCCCCGCGGCGGGCGTGGCGCGCTGCCCGGGCGGGGAGGCCCACACGCTGGTCGTGCGGTCTCGCGCGTCCCAGCGGAAGACCGTGACGGGGGTGAACGGGTCCGTGTAGGTGAACCACGCCTCGTGACCCCTGCTCCTGATCTCTCCCACCGTGCCCAGCCCGGGCGTCGCTATGGCGTCCAGCCGTGTCCCCGTCTCCAGGTCGTGCACGGTGATCTCGCAGACGGCGTGCCGGCTCCGTACGACCAGGAGCAGCGCCCGGTCCAGGGACGGGTCGTCCAGGACGGTGAAGTGTTCCAGCCGGGCCTGCGGATCCTCCGGAAGCAGCTCCTTCCACGCGCTGGGCGCAGGGGTGCCCTGGGCGGCGGGGTCGTCGAGGTCGAGGACCGCCAGCCGGCCGCGGGGCGCTTCGTGGTCGGTGTGCAGGAACAGCAGTCCGCGCGGGCCGAAGGCCACGCTCGTGTGGGCGTCGATACCCGTCTGCACGGGTACGAACTCGGGCTCCTCACCGCCGTGCCGGGTGAGGTCGGCGACCCACACGTCGTTGCGGCGCACCGCCCCGACGGATCGCGTGACGACGAGCCGGCGGGCGTCCGCGCTGATCCCGGCGGTGTACGAGGCCGTCCTGGGACCGCCGTCCCCGAAGACGAGCCGGTCCTCGGTGTCCGGGTCCGCGCCCACCCGGTGCAGGTGGACCCGCCGGTGATAGCGCTCCTCACCGGCCGGCACGGCGTGTGCGGGCAGGCGTCGTACGTAGTAGAAGGACTCGCCGCCCGGCAGCCAGGCGACGGAGGACCGCCAGCAGCGGGCAATGGGGCCGTCGAGCAGGGCACCCGAGGTGACGTCCAGGACGTACAGCAGGCTGCCGTCGTCCCCGCCGGTCGACACCTGGTAGGCGACCCGCCGTCCTTCCTGGTCGGGGTGCCAGGCGTCCAGAACGGTACGGCCGGTCGGGTCGAGGGTCATGGGGTCGAGGAGGACCCGCTCCGTGCCGTCGGGGTCCACGACGTGCAGGACCGCGTGTTCCTGACCCGGCAGGCGCCGCATGAAGAACTGCCGCGTGCCCCGCCACACCGGAGGGCCGGTCACACCGACGGACAGCAGCTCCTCCATGCGGGCGCGCAGCCGGTCACGGCCGGGCAGCTCCTCGAGGGCTGCCCGGCACAGCGCCTCCTGGGCGGCCAGCCAGGTACGGGTCTCGGCGCTGTCGGCCTGTTCCAGCCAGCGGTACGGGTCGGCGATCCGGTGCCCGAAGCGATGCTCCACCAGGTCCTGCCTGCGCGCCGGTGGATGGCTCGGACGGGTCATCGCAGATCCCCCTCCGCGTCGACGAGGCTCGCGAGCAGGACCGCGTACCGGCGGACCTCCGCCACGTCCCAGGTGACGAAGACGCTGAAGTCGTGGAGGTGCAGCAGCGAGCGCAGTACGGCACAGCGCCGGACCCATGCGTCGGGGGCGCGCCCGTAGCCGCGGAGGAAGACCTGCGCCAGGTGCTCCCAGTCGGTTCCGGCGCCTGGCACTCGAGCCGCGAAGAAGCGCATCTCGTGCAGCTCGGCGACGACCCAGCCGACGTCCCACTGCCAGGCGGCGCGGCCGACGTCCTCTCCGGTGAGCAGACCGTGGGGGTGCCCCTGTGCCACGGCCGGCACGAGCAGGCCGAGGCCGGGAGCGCCGTGGACCGGGGTGAGCGGCCTGACCTCCGGCAGCTCGTGCAGCCACCGCTCGATGCGTCCCCGGCGGTCCGCTCCGAGCAACTCGCCCAGAACGCTGTGCAGTTGTTCGGCGTGGCCGGTGCGCGGGGCGTCGAACCAGGCGTGCAGCCGGCGCCAGGAGCCCGGTGGGGAGCAGGCGTCGGCCTCTCCCGCCGGCACCGGTGCGGAGTGCAGCGCCCGCAGCAGGCGGCCGAGGTCGTACAGCGTCTCTTCCGCCCCCGACAGGTCGCGGGGGTCGCCGGACAGCAGCGTCTCGGCCATGGACCGGCGGCCGGGCACCGGGTAGTGCAGTTCGGTTCCGTCTTCGTTTGCGCGCGGCAGTACGCACCGGACGCCGGGCCCTTGGCCGCTCGGGCCGGATGCCAGGCCGGCCAGGATGTTCCGGGCCGCGGGCGGCGGGCCCTGCAACGGCCCGGGGCGGGCTCTGCCCGCACCGCGGACCCAGGTGAAGTGGCCGTCCCGCGCACCGGCCAGTACTTGCGTACGCACCAATCCGCTCGCGTACTCGGCTACGACCGTCATCCCTGCTCGCCCTCGCCCCGTCCGGCCGTCAGCTCCATGTGGCACTTCTGCACGAGTTCGAGCAGTGTCGGAAGGGCGGCGGCCGTGGTCCGCTCCACCCGTCCGGTGGTCACGCTGCGCCCGAGTTCCGGCTCCGCGACGACCACGTTGGGGCGTTCGCGCAGGGCGGCCAGATGGGAGCGGAAGGCGTGGCTGCGGAATCCGCCCGGGGGCAGCGAGGGAGCGAGGCCGATCGGCACGTCGGTGCACTGGAGCGCCAGCATCACCGGGGTGTCGCCGAGCCCGAGGGCCAGTCGGCTGACGAAGTGGAAGGTGGCGGGGAAGACCGCCACCGCCTCGGCCCACTCGCTGAGTTCCATGTGGGGGGCGGTGGTCTGCGGTTCGGTGGGCCACTGGTCGTGGAAGACGGGCTTGCCGCCGATCGCGGTGAGCGCCGCGGGCGCCACGAAGGTGGCGGCCTGACGGGTGAGGGCCACCTTCGTCTCGATGTGCGGATGGCTCTCGCGCAGCCAGCCGAGCCAGCCCGGCAGCGAGGAGACACCGAGCGCGCCCGTGCCCACCAGGAGCAGGCGGCGGAAGGAGTAGTCGGGGAGCGCGGAACTGCCGTCGTGGGTCACCGGACACTCCTCTGCGCTGCGATGAGGGCGCCGAGGGCGTCCAGCGACGCGTGGGTTCCTTCGAGGGCCTGCATGCCGATCGTGCTGAGCACCACCTCGTCGGCGCCTGCCTCGCGGTAGGCCGTGACGGCACGCAGGATGTCGTCGGCGCCGCCGACCGCCGCCGTACCGGTGCCGATGAGCCGGGTCGCGGTCCTGCGCAGGTCCTGCAAGTCGACGTCGATTCCGGCGCGCCCCAGCATGTCGGCGTAGTGCGGCGCCTGGAGGTGGGCCTGCACGGCCGCCAGCACGGTGTTCTCGTGGTCGCGCTGCGGACCGTCGAGCGAGACGTGGACCACGGCGGCCACCCGGGGCCGGGGGCGGCCCGCCCGCTCCGCTCCCCTGGCCAGCGCCGGGACGATGGTCTCCGCGAGGTAGTGCGGGGGTGCGAGCCAGGTGATGGCGACGTCCGCCAGCTCCCCGGCCAGCTCGGCCATCCGCGGTCTGAGCACGCCGAGGCCCACCTCGACGGGGGGTGTCTTCATGGGAGGCAGCGCGCCGCCCATGGCGAAGTACTCGCCGGCGAGGCCGACCATGTCGCCTGCCAGGAGGTCCCGGACGATCGTGGTGTACTCGCGCACCGCCGTGAGCGGACTGGTGTAGCCCTGGGCACGCAGTGAGCGGACGAACGGCTCCGGCCCGGTGCCGAACCCGGCGACGAACGGCTGTCCGGTCAGGGCCGCGAGGGAGCGTGCCTGAAGCGCGGCCTGGAGGGGGTGGCGGAGCGGCATGAGGGCCACGCTGGTGCCCATGGGGATCCGCGCTCCGGCTCCTGCGGCATGGGCGAGGGCGGAGTGCGGTTCGATCAGGAGCGACTGACCGGTCCAGAGTCGCTCGGCGTCTCCTTTCCGGACGATGTCCGCGAACGGCATCACCTGTTCGCCGGTAACAGGCATGAAGGGAAGGAGAATGGATGTACTCATTTCTCGGCGCCGCCCTTTGAATTCTCTTCTTTCGACCGCTTGCCAGTTTTCCGGACCGGACAGCCGTGCGGCCGACGGTGAAACCGCCGGCCGCACGGGCATGTCACCTCAGTGGACGGCGTTCAGCAGGTCCACTTGATGCTGGCGACCACGCTCAGGGAGACGATGGTCTGCGGCGACGGGGCCTCGTCCGGGGTCGCCTCGTCCGCCATCTCGTTGACGTCCGCGTAGGTGTCGAAACCGGCGGCCAGCTCGATGTCGTTCATAGCTTTCTCCTTGGTCATTGAAGGTAGCGATGAAATCGGGGAGGAAAACCGCCGAATCCCTCAGCGGCTTCTTCCGCGACGTCCAGAAAGCTAGTTCGATGCGATTCGGACGGGCAAGATCTTTCTGTTGAAAGGTTGTTCGGCGGTCACCGGACATCAAAGCCCTGCGTCGAAAGGCGGCGAGGACAGGTTCCGGGCCGGTTCGAGCGGGTCGATGCCGGCTTCCAGGAGCGCCTGCCTTACAACCTCCCGCCGGTGCGCCGGTCCGTCGGGCCGGGTGGCGTGGCCGACGAGCGCCGTGGCGAGCGCCCGGGACCGGTGCTCGCCGAAGCTGGTGTTGCGCATGTGGGGTCTCGGGTCGTTCGGCTCCCAGGCCACGGCGACACCGGGCGCGAGGGCCCGGGCGAAGGGGGAGGTGGCGGCCCCCAGGCCGACGTGCCCCTCCACCGCCGCCACCAGGGACGGCAGCAGGTGCCGGGCGCTGCTGCCCAGATAGACGACGATGCCGTCGCGCCGTGGGAGGGAGTCGGCGGACGAGACGGCTTTGGCCCGGTACGGCACCCCGCCGTCGGCCAGGCAGCGCAGCGTTCCGGCCCACGCGTCGAGAAGGACTTCGGGGGTCTCGACGTGCAGATACAGCCGAAGGACCGCCTCCTGCCGGGCCAGCGGCAGCGAGCCGTCGACGAGAAAGAAGCCCGGTGAGAGCAACGGCCTGGCGGCGGCGACGAGTACGTCCGCCTCTGCTGCGTTCCCTTCTCCGTGCGCTGCGCCGCCGGCCCCCTCGACGATGCGCTCGCGGGGCACCCGGACCCGTACGCCCGAGAGAGAGACGACGACCGGGTCCTCACCCTCTGCGCCGCTCAGGACGGGGCCCCGGTAACGGGTGTGCTCGTGCGGTACGCCTCGGGCGAGCCCGGTCTCCAGGTCGCGTGCGTCCCAGCGGCTCTGCGCCCGCGCCGAGTCCGCCGCCGTCCGGCCGACGTGCACCACCTCGTAGAGAGCGGTGGCGAGTTGGCCGCCAAGAGCCCGTGGAGAGTCGGCGGTCACCGTCCGCGCACCCACGGACGCGGTCCGGCCGTCGGGCCGTACGTCCACACCGGAAAGGATCTCTTCGAGCCGCGGGGACAGGCCGCTTCCGGTCGCTGTGCTCATCCTCGGGCCTCCGTCAGTCCGAGGGTGGCGAGAAATGCCTCCGGCGTCAGCAGCGCCTTGCGGCCGATGCCCGCCATGGCCCGCGGCAACGCGGCAAGACGGGGGGCCGTGCGCGCTCCGGCCAGCAACCGGTCGAGCAGATGCCATCCGACGAAGGCCGTGACGCGCTCGGCGAGCCTGCTGTCGGCGCTCGGCCCGGTGTCGCGGTAGCCGGTCCAGAAGGCCGTGTTCCGTGGTCGCACCTTTCGTATCCCGTCCGTCAGTCGGGCCAGCATGCGCTCCCGGGTCGCGGGCCCCTCGGCCGACCGGTCGCCGGCGGCCGCGTCCAGCAGGGCGCGGTGCAGCAGATCGCCGATCACTCCGCCCAGGTCCCGGGCCGCGTCCCCGGCCCGGAACTCCTCGAAGTCGGTGAGGTACACCGTGCCGTCGGAGACGAGGAACTGGTCGAGCCGCAGATCACAGTGGGCGGCGACCCGGTCGGCCCGCCGTTCGTTGCTCAGCAGCCGGCGCAGGGACTGCCCCAGTGCCTCGTCGTTCTGCATGAGGCTCCACACCTGCAGTTCCGCCGCGGACGACGCCTCGAAGAGGGACAGGGGGATGGATGCGAGCAGTTCCTCGGAGGGCAGGAGGGGGCTGATCTCCTCGTCGTGCCGGAGTTCGTCCACGGGCAGGGTGTGCAGGAGCCCGACCACGCGCCCCAGGGAGTACGCCAGTTCGGATGTCAGCTCTTCCTCGCGGATCAGCTCCGCGGCGGTCTTCGCCCGCTCCACGCCGGCGAAGACCAGCAGGCCCGACTCGGGGTCCGCGGCGAGCAGTTGTGGAGAGAGCAGCTCGGTGGGCTCTGCACTGCGCAGTGTCCGGTCGAAGGCGAGGCACTGGCGGATGCGCGCCGCCGATGCCTGCGCAGGCCCTTCGAGTTTCTTGACGAAGACACGCCTTCCGCTGTCGGTGGTGGCGAGCCAGTTCTGGTTGCGTCCCGGCAGTCTCCTGATGTCCCCCTGTCCGTCGAGGGACCCGAGCCCGGTGCGGACGAGCAGGTCCGCCACCTCGGCCGGAGTCTGGAACGTCGTCGGGATCGTCTCGGTCACCGCTGTGCCCCCCGGGTGATCGCGCCGCTGATCAACCGGACCGCTGCGGCGGGTTCGTCGGCGACGGCGTGGACTGTTGTGACGGGCACCGGTTCGCCCTTGCGTGGTTGCACCGGCAGCGGCCGCCGAAGGTTGATGACCAGGTTGGTGGCACTGCCGACGGTGCAGGCCACCGCGTCGTCCCGGTCCGGGACCCGGCGCAGTCCGTGTCCCTGGATCGGCGCATGGGCCACCCGCACGGACTCGACCGCCTCCACCGGGATCGTCAGCGCGCCGAACGGGCCTGTGCGCAGGCGCAGTTCTGCGGCGTCGAGCAGATGCGGTGCGCGGGCCGTCATCGCGCAGAAGCCCAGCGAGAGGACGAGGGAGAACAGCATCCACAGGAGGTGGATCACCCGGCCGGCCGCCGGCACCATCGTGTCGATGAGGGCCCCGGTGACCAGGTCGGTACCGACGAAGGCCCAGACGACCATGCGAACGTCCGCGGAATGGGAGATCGGCTGCTCGCCCTCGGCCAGGCACACCGGCCTGCGGGTGGACCAGTTCCCCAGGTCGCGGAGCATGGCGGTGGTCCACTGCGCGCCCGACCTGCGGGACACCGGTTCCGCCTCGACGGGTTCGGGTGTCAGGGGGTCAGGCATCGCGCAGGTTCCTTCCCAGCCAGAAACCGGACGCGATGCAGGTCCCGGCCATCACGGTGAGTGCCGTCGCCTTCGGCCTGCTGCTGACCAGTTGGGCGGCGCCGGCCACGCCGGCGACTCCGGCGATGCCCGCGAGCGCGGACAGGGGGAGTCTCAGACGGGCCGGAGCGGGCCTGGCGGCCAGGGCGCCGGTGCGGGCGTGGGCGTGGGCGTGACAGGGCGCCGCCGCGGGCGGCCTGGGAGACTCGGCGCGAGCGCCGTGGGCGCCATGGGCGGGGCTGTCGGCGCCGCGCAGGGCGACTTCGGTCTCTTTCCAGTACTTCTGCCAGAAATCGGGGTCGCCCTCGCAGGCCCTGACATAGGCCAGGGTCACGTCGAGGCTGGGGAGGCTGAGTCCGCGGGCAGCCTCCGAGAGGGTCGTACCCGAGTAGTTGGCGCGGCGGGCCAGTTCGCGGTACGACGGGTTGCCGACCGATCTCCGGAGTGTCCTCAACTCGTACGCGAAGCTCTGCAGTGGTCCATCGGAGGGGTTCAAGCGTGTCTCCGGTCGTCCCATGTGGTCATCTCCCCGTTATGTTCTGTTTGGTCGTGCGAGAGCCGCGTCCCTCTACCGCGGGCGGGATCTGGTCAAATCCAGCCGTGCTCCTGCGCGATGCGTGCGGCCGCATGGCGGTTCTCTGCCTGCAGCTTGCTCACGGCCGACGAGACGTGGTTGCGGACGGTCCCCACCGTCAGCCCCGCCTGCTCGGCGATCTCCGCGATCGAGGACCCGTCCACCGCGAGCGCCAGGATGTCGGCCTCGCGTGGGGTCAAGGGGCTGTCCCCCGCGCTGATGGCTTCGGCCGCGAGTTCGGACGAGATGTAGCGACGGCCGGCGTGGACGGTGCGGATGATGTCCGCGAGATCACGGGCGGAGACGGTCTTGGGCAGGAAGCCGCGGACCCCGACGCGCAGCGCCCGTTTGAGATGGCCCGGCCGGCCGTGGCTGGTGACGATCATCGGCCGGCAGTCCGGGAGTTCGCGGCGGAGCGTCTCGGCGACGGCCAGGCCGTCGAGTCCCGGCATCTGCAGGTCCAGCACGGCGACGTCGGGACGGTGCAACCGGGCCAGGGCCACGGCCTCCGGTCCGGTCGACGCCTCGGCCACCACGGTCAGGTCCTCGGCGAGTCCGAGCAGCGCCGCCAGCGCGCCGGTGATGAGTTTCTCGTCGTCGGCGAGCAGCACCCGGATCCGCGGGCCGGTCTGCTGGTCGTCACTCACGCCGACGCCGCCTGACTGGTCCGGGAGAGGCTGCGCGGAAGGCGGACGCACAGCGCGAACCGGCCCTCCGCCGTCGGGCCCGCCTCCATCGAACCTCCCAGTGCGGCCAGTCGTTCGTCCAGGCCCACCAGTCCGCCGCCTCCCTTCGGTGTGCCCGCCCGGCCGACGCCGTCGTTCTCGATGGTCAGGACCAGGCTCTCGTCCTGCGTGGACAGCGTGATGGCGCACCACTGCGCCTCGCTGTGTCGTAGCACGTTGGTCGTCCCCTCCCTGACGGCCCAGGCCAGCGCCGAGCGCAGTTCGTCCCCGACGTCGGTGGGGCCCTCGATGCGGCAGTCGATGCCGGCCGCGCGCAGGACCGACCGGGCGCCCTCGATCTCCGTCCGCAGATCGGCCGTGCGGTACCCCTGGACGACCGCCCGCACATCGTCCTGGGACTCCTGGGCGATGCGCTGGACCTCCGCCATCTGGGCGTTGGCGGCCACGGTGTGGCCCTGCTGGTTCAGTTCGAGCGCGAGTTCGCTCTTCAGGGCGATGACCGTCAGATTGCGCCCCAGCACGTCGTGCAGATCGCGCGCGAACCGCAAACGTTCCTCGGCCACCGCCAGTTGGGCCTGGACATGCCGGCCGCGCCCCAGCTCACGCACCACGCCGAGCGTCCAGTCCGAGAACCAGTAGGCGCAGCCGAACGCCGTGCCGCCGACGAGTGCCACCATGCCGGCTCCGGCGAGCACGCCACCCGAGGTGCCGAGGGAAGCGGCGACGAGCGCCCCGCATGCCGCGAGCCCGGCCAGCAGGGCCAGGGCCCCGCCCCGCGGCCAGGCGACGACCAGGGGCCCGGCCAGGAAGGCGAGCGCACCGCCGGCCAGCAACTTGGCCGTGTCGGGACTGAGCAGCGGGACATGTGTGTGCAGCACGAGCGGTACGACCGCCGCAACAAGACTCATGACCGCGGCACTCGCGACCCGCAGCCGGTGCCGTGAGCCGTGGAACACGGGACGGTTCAGTCCGGTGCGCAGCAGTTCCAGACAGGTCGCGCTGTGCAGCAGCCCCGATAACGCCACCACCGGGGCGAGGGGCGAGCCGGTGTCCGTGACCGGCGCCGAGACCAGCCAGACGACCAGCAGGATCGGTTCCAGCAAGGTGAGGAGATACAGCGACAGATGCGTGTACAGCTCGATCCGTTCGGGGCCTCGCCGATACTTCGTCCCCTGTAAAACCGGAGGCACGCAGTTCCCCTCCCGCTGTCGCGGAGATCCCTGGCCTCCATTCAAACATTCGATTCGGGGCTGTGTTGATCATTTCCGGGGCTCCCGGCCGAACCGCGGACTCCGCGTCATCGCTGCGGTGTCCGGCGGGCGAACTGTCATATGGCCAGTCTTCGCCCTTGTGACCTGCACCGACAGTGCCATGCGTCATGGATGTCCCTGCCGGATGCCACCCGCGGGCCATGGCATATGTCATGGCCCGCGCCCACGCTGCACACGGTCAGGCGTCGCTGCGCACCAGCCGGTACGCCGCCCCCGCCAGCGCCAGTGCCGTCCAGCCGAGGAAGACCATCAGTCCTGCGAGGGGCGGGAGGGTGGTGGAGTCGTGGGTCAGGGCGAACATCGCCCTGCCCGCGCTGCTCGGCAAGTAGGGGCTGATGTCGTCCTGCCAGGAGCTGGGCAGGAGCGAGGTCAGTCCGGGGAGGAGCATGAGGCCGGCGACCAGCACCGAGATGCCGCCGGCCACCGACCGCAGCAGGGCGCCGAGGGCGATGCCGATGACGCCGACCAGGCCGAGGTAGAGCCCGGCGCCCAGCAGGCTGCGTACGACCCCCGCGTGGGTCAGGTCCATCGCGGCGGGTGTGCCGGAGACGATGCCGCTGCCGAGCAGGAAGGCGACGAACGCGCCGAGGGTGCCGACGACCAGCGCGACCAGCCCGAACACGGCCGCCTTGGACCACAGGACGGGCAGCCGGCGCGGTACGGCCGCCAGGGTCGAGCGGATCGTGCCGGTGGCGTACTCCCCCGCCGTGACCAGTACGCCGAGGACGCCCAGGGCCAACTGGGCGAAGTTGGTGCCGAAGAGGGACAGGCTCACGGCCGTCGCCCGGCCGAATTCCGGGGTCATGCGGGGGGAGCCGTTCAGGGACTTGTAGCGGCTCGCGGCGATCAGTCCGAAGACGACGAGGAAGAGCAGGCCGAGGCCGAGGGTGATCCAGGTCGAGCGCAGCGACCAGAGTTTGACCCACTCGGAGGACAGCACGCGCCGTCCGGTCACGCGATAGGCGGGCCGGGCGGGTGGTGTGGTCCGGGGTGCTTCGGCGGTGGCGGTGAGGGTGCTCATGCGGTCCTCCCGGCAGTCTCGGGGTTCTCGATGCCGGTGGTGGAGCCGTGGTACTCCACGGCGTCCCGGGTCAGGTCCATGAACGCCTCCTCCAGGGAGACGGTCCGCGCGGTCAGCTCGAACAGCGGGATCCCGTGCTCGGCGGCCTTCAGTCCGATTTCACGGGCAGTCAGGCCGGTGACCTGCAACTCCTCCGAGCCGACGCGGCCGGTGATGTCGACGCCCGGGCCGGCCAGCACGTCCCGCAGCCGGGCCGGGTCCTGGGTGGCGACCTTCACCGTGTCGCCGCCCGCCTCGCGGACCAGGTCGCGCACGGTGGTGTCGGCCAGCAGCCGCCCCCGGCCCACGACGATCAGGTGGTCCGCCACCAGCGCCACCTCGCTCATCAGGTGGGAGGAGACGAACACCGTCCGGCCCTCCGCCGCGAGCGAGGTGAGCAGGGTGCGGATCCAGAGCACGCCCTCCGGGTCAAGACCGTTGACCGGCTCGTCCAGCATCACCGTCTGCGGATCGCCGAGCAGCGCCGCCGCGATGCCGAGCCGCTGGCCCATGCCGAGAGAGAAGGCACCGGCCCGCTTCCGGGCCACGCCGCCGAGACCGGCCAGCTCGACGACCTCGTCGACCCGGCGGCGCGGAATGCCGTGGGTCAGCGCGAGCGCCCTGAGGTGGTTGTGGGCCGAGCGGCCCGGGTGGACGGACTTGGCCTCCAGAAGCACCCCGACCTCCTGGAGCGGTGCCCGGTGGCGGGCGTAGTGGTGGCCGTTCACGGTGACGGTGCCGCTCGTCGGGGCGTCGAGCCCGACGATCAGCCGCATGGTGGTGGACTTCCCCGCGCCGTTGGGCCCCAGGAAGCCGGTCACGGTGCCCGGCTTCACGACGAAGTCCAGCCCGTCGACGGCCGTCTTCTCCCCGTACCTCTTGGTCAGCTGCCGTGCGTCGATCATGCGCGCTGCCTTCTCTCGGACTCGGGCGTCCGTCGCTTCTGACGCCTCATCCGCAACGCTAGGGTCCGAATCGCCCCGATTCCGTGTACCGGGGGCCGAACGGGTCGGGGCGGGTGGTACCCGGACAGTTCGGCGGCACCACGGCGCCGCCGCCCGCTCAGTCCAGCTGCAGCCGGTCCACCAGCCCCGCCTCGACGAACGCGGCCACCACGTCATCCCTGGTCTCGGTGAAGTGGGCCCAGCTGTCGCAGTGGGCCGGGACCACGCGGCGGGCGTCGAGGAGGCGGGCGGCACTCGCGGTTCCGGCGCCGTCGAGGACGAGGAGGGCGTCGTCGAGGACGGGCAGGCGGGGCGCGCCTGCGAAGAGGACGGCGGTGTCGACGGGGGCGTACCGGTCGGCGATCTCCTGGACCAGTTCGAGCGAGGCGTTGTCGCCGCTGACGTAGACGGTGGGCAGGTCGGCGGAGGTCAGGACGAATCCGGTGACCTCGCCCACGATCGGCTCGGAGCCCTTGGGGCCGTGCAGGCCGGGCGCCGCGGTGACGGTGACGGTGCCGCCGTCGGGGCGGGGCAGTTCGACGGACTCCCAGGGGGCGAGGGCGCGGGCGGTGCCGCCGAGGCGGTCGGCGGCGCTCGGCGTGGTGAGGGTGCGGGGCACCTCGGCCAGCAGGGCGCGGCCGGAGTGGTCGAGGTTGTCGGCGTGCTGGTCGTGGGAGAGCAGGACGACGTCCACGGGGCCGAGTTCGGCCGGGGTGAGGCGGGGCGGCGCGGTCTTGGTCAGGACCCGGCCGCTGGGTGCGGGGTAGTCGCCGGGGGCGTCGAAGGTGGGGTCGGTGAGGAGGCGGAGGCCGCCGTACTCGATGAGGACGGTCGGGCCGCCGAGGACGCGGACGGGCACCTGCTCGCTCGTGGGGTCGGGGTTCGGGCCGGCTGCAGCCATGGGGGCACCTCGCGGAGGGTCGTCTCAGGAACACGCGCTCTCACACGCGTCTCACGGATAGAGAATTTCTATCCGTGATGAACGCTAGCCGCCCCTCACGGATGGACGCAAGCCGTACCATGAGACTCATGAAGGGGACCGTGACCGACGAGCCGACCGTGCTCCCCGCGCCGGGCGCGGAGCAGTACGCCGCACTTGACCTCGCCAACAGCGCCGTCGCGCTGCCCGGCGGCCAGTTCATCGACCTGCTCGGGACACCCACGGCGGCCGAGCGCTGGCTCGTGGAGCACGGCCTGGCCCCGGCCGACGCGGAACTCCAGGAGACCTGCGCGGCCCAACTGCGCTCCCTGCGCGAACAGATCCGCTCCCTGCTCGCCTCCCGGGTCGACGGGCACGCCGCCCCCGCCGGCGCCCTGAACGCACTCAACGACGCGCTCACCCGCGCCCCCGCGGCCGCCCTGCTGCACTGGCACCCCGAGCGCGGCCTGTACCGGGCGGCCTCCCACCCCACGACCCAGATCGTCGAGCACGCCCTGGCGGCCCTCGCCTCCGACGCCGCCGAACTGCTCACCGGCGCCGACGCCGACCGCCTCACCGCCTGCGGCTCCAGCCCGTGCAACCGCTACCTCCTGCGGCACGGCCGCCGCCACTGGTGCTCCACCCGCTGCGGCGACCGCGCCCGCGCGGCCCGTGCCTACGCCCGCCGGACCGCGCCCGCACAGCCGGACTGAATCGGCCGACACATGGCCGCTACACACACAACTCCCCCACCGAGATGACATGAACCATTCATCCATGGGCCGTCTGCGGCGCCCGGAAGCGACAGCATCCAGCCATTGACTCTCCCCGCGCGGGGACGCCGTTCCCGTACATGTCGCTTCATGTCGCATGGGGGGCCACACGTGGTGTCCGCGGTAGAGGGGCCCGGCAGAGCCGGACCCAACAGATCCGACGACCCCGGGAAACCTGAACGGCCGTTGCCCGGAAGGGCGTTCGCCGCGCGGAGTCTCGGGGACCGGATCTTCCGGTACCAGCTGACCGTCACCGGCGTCGCCGTCCTGGCAGTCATGGCAGGCGTTGGCCTGTTTCTGCTGCTGAGGGCCGGACAGGCGCTGAAGGTCAGGGGGTTCGCCTTCCTCACCACCGCCGAGTGGGAGCCGGACGTCCACAGGTTCGGCATCGCCGCGGTCCTCACCGGGACGCTGCTCATCGCCCTCGTCGCCGTCGCCATCTCCGTGCCGCTGGCCGTGGGCACCGCGCTGTTCATCTCCGACGTGGCACCGCGCCCGCTGCGGCGGACGCTCGTGACCATGGTCGACCTGATGGCGGCCGTACCGTCGGTGGTGTACGGGCTGTGGGGGCTGTTCTTCCTCCAGGGGCATGTGATCGGGCTGTCGCGCTGGCTGTCCGACTGGTTCGGGTGGTTCCCGCTCTTCAAGGTGGACGGCACCCAGCCGGGCGAGCCGCTGGCCACCGAGAGCGTCTACACCGCCTCGACCTTCATCGCGGGGCTCGTCGTGGCCCTGATGGTGGCGCCGATCCAGTGCTCGGTGATGCGCGAGGTGTTCGCCCAGGCCCCGGCCGGGGAGCGGGAGGGTGCCTACGCCCTCGGCGCGACCCGCTGGGGGATGATCCGCTCCGTCGTGCTGCCGTACGGCAAGGGCGGGATCATCGGCGGCACCATGCTGGGGCTCGGCCGGGCGCTCGGCGAGACCATCGCCGTCTACCTGATCATCTCGCCCGTCTTCACCATCCAGCCGCACATCCTGCAGACCGGCTCGAACTCCGTCTCCTCCCTGATCGCCCTGCACTACGGCGACGCCTCCACCTTCGGCATGTCGGCACTGATGGCCGCGGGCCTGGCGCTGTTCCTGCTCACCCTGGCGGTCAACTTCACCGCGTCGACGGTCGTGGCCCGCTCCCGGTCCGGCGCACAGAGCGAGGCCTGACATGACAGTCGTGGAAGAGAACGCCGTACGCGACCACGGCGTCGGGGAGACCGCGGCCGCCGTGCAGCCGGCCGACGAACTCCCGGACGTCCCCCGCCGGATCGGCGGCCCCACCCGCTCGGGGGTGCTGTCCCTGACCGGCGCCGCCGCCTCCGGACTCTGCACGGCCCTGCTGCTGTTCGGCCAACTCGCCCCCTTCTCCGGCGCGTTGGGCTTCATGGTCACGGCCTACCTCGCCTTCCTCCTCAGCTACGCCGTGCTCACCGGCCTGGAGGAGAACGGGCAGGCGGTACGGGACCGGGTGATGACCGTGGTGCTGTGGAGCGCGGCCACCCTGCTGTTCGTCGCGCTCGCCCTGGTCGTCGGCTTCACCGCCTGGCGCGGCCGCGAGGCACTGCCGCACGCCAACTTCTTCACCCAGGACATGCAGGCCGCGGGCCCGCTCGACCCGCTCACCAACGGCGGCATCGCGCACGCCATGCTCGGCACCCTCACGATGATCACCATCGCCCTGGCGATCACGGTCCCGCTGGGCCTGGCCTGCGCCGTGTACCTGAACCAGATCCCCGGGCGCTTCTCCCGCTTCGTCCGCACCATCGTCGAGGCGATGACCGCGCTGCCCTCGATCGTGGCCGGCCTGATGGTGTACGCCACCTGGATCCTCGGGCTCGGCATGCAGAAGTCGGGACTCGCGGCCGGCTTCGCGATCAGCGTGATGATGCTGCCGATCGTGATCCGGGCGGCGGACGTGGTGCTGCGGCTGGTGCCGGGCACCCTGACGGAGGCGGCGGAGGCCCTGGGCGCCCCGCGCTGGCGCACGGTGTGGCACGTGGTCCTGCCCACCGCCCGCTCGGGTCTCGCCACGGCCGTCATCCTCGGCACCGCGCGCGGCATCGGCGAGACCTCGCCGGTGCTGCTCACCGCCGGGTTCACGGCGGCGCTGAACGCCGACCCGACGGACGGCCCGATGGTCTCCCTGCCCCTCGCCGTCTTCAACTTCGTCAAGTCGCCCCAGCCGACGATGATCGCCCGCGGTTTCGGCGCGGCGGCGGTGCTGATGGCCCTGGTCCTGGTGCTGTTCGCGATCGCCCGCGTCATCGGTGGCCGCGGCCCCGGCCACCAGAGCAAACGCCAGGCCCGCCGGGCGGCACGAGCCTCGCGGCGCGATGTGGAGCGCTTCGCGGACCTGCACGCCCCGGGCCTGACGCTGTTCGACGAGACGCCGCAGGACCAACCTCCCGCAGCCGCCGACGGTGATTCAGCCCCACAGGGGCCACCCGCACCCGACCACGAGAGCCGCACGGGTGGTGCGGGTGGGAACCCGAACCCGGCCGAAGGCCGGGTGCCCACCCACGAACCCGCACCCGACAACGAAGGCAGCCACTGATGCTCAGCCACCTCACCACCGCCCTACGACGGCTGGGCATCCTGGCCGCGCTGATAGGCGTCCTCGCGACAGCCACCCCCGCGTCGGCCGACACCTACACCCCCATCTCCGGCGCAGGCTCCACCTGGGCGGAGAACGCCGTGGACGAGTGGCGCCGCGCGGTGAACCAGTACGGCATGCGCATCAGCTACGCCGGCACCGGCTCCTCCGACGGCCGCCGCCAGTTCCTCAGCGGCACCGTCGACTTCGCGGTCTCCGACATCCCGTTCCAGACCCACCCGACGGACGGCTCCGCGGCCGAACGCCCGGCGGCGGGCTCGTACGCCTACATGCCCATCGTCGCCGGCGGCACCGTCTTCATGTACCACCTGACCGTCAACGGCAAGCGGGTCACCAACCTGCGCCTGTCCGGGGACGTCGTCACGAAGATCTTCACCGGGGTCGTCAAGACCTGGGACGACCCGGTGATCCGGGCCGACAACCCCGGCCTGCAGCTGCCCCACCGCACGATCGTCCCGGTCGTCCGCTCCGACGGCTCGGGCTCCACCGCCCAGTTCACGCTGTGGATGAGCAACCAGCACAAGGCGCTGTGGCAGGCGTACTGCCGCAAGGCGGGCCGCTCCGGCTCCTGCGGGCAGACCTCGAACTACCCGCCCAGCCCCGGGATGATCGCCCAGTCCGGCGACCTCGGCGTGGCCGGCTACGTCGCCCAGAACTACGGCGAGGGCGCGATCGGGTACGTCAACTACTCCTACGCGCTCAACGCGCACTACCCGGTCGCCAAGGTCCTGAACCACTCGGGCTACTACACCGAGCCGACCCCGCAGAACGTCGCGGTCTCGCTGCTCAAGGCCCGGATCAACACGAACAAGAACTCCCCGGACTACCTCACCCAGCAGCTCGACGGCGTCTACAACGACTCCGACAAGCGCAACTACCCGCTGTCCAGCTACTCGTACATGATCCTGCCGCTCAAGGTGCGGGGCACCTTCAGCACGGTCAAGGGCCGGACGCTGGGCGCGTTCTCGTACTACTTCATGTGCCAGGGCCAGCAGCAGGCGCCCAAGCTCGGCTACTCGCCGCTGCCGATCAACCTGGTCAAGGCCGGGTTCGACCAGATCCGCCGGATCCCGGGCGTGCAGGCGCGGAACATCGACATCAAGCGCTGCAACAACCCGACGTTCACCCCGGACGGCCACAACCGGCTCGCCGACACCGCGCCCTACCCGAAGCCCTGCGACAAGAAGGGCGCCCCGCCCTGCACCTCGGGCAGCGGCGGCGCCAAGTCCGGTGACGGCAACGGCGGTTCGGGCGGCGGATCCGCTGCGGGCGGTACGGCGAACGGCGGGTCCTCCGCCACCGGCGGAAACGGTACGGCAGGCACCGGCGGCAGCGGCGGCCCGTCCGTCGACCCGGATACCGGGCAGACCCTCGCGCCGGGCGCGAGCGCGGGCGGCGGCTCGGGCGGCACCGGTACGGGCGCCGACAACACCGTCGCCCTCGCCCAGCCGGTCGCCGTCGCCGCCGGCCACGGCTGGACCGCCACCCAGACGCTGATGCTGCTGGCCGCGTTCCTGGTGCTCGGCCTGATCCTGCTGCCCTCGGTCGTCTCCCGTCTGGTCGGCGCCCGGTCGCGGGTAAACGCCAAGGACGGTGACCGGCGATGATCCGCAGACGGCCCGGCCGCGTCCGCGGCGCCCTGATCCGCCTCCTCGCCGGTGCCACCGTGGGCGCCCTCGCGGGCCTCGCGGTCGCCCAGGCGGCCCCCTCCGCGACCGCCGCCCCCGCCGGCTCGGCGGTCACCGTCTCCGGGCGGGGCGAGTTCAAGGACATGAAGTTCACCGTCGACCAGACGAGCCACCTCACCAGCCAGGCGATCAAGGTCTCCTGGAGCGGCGGCACCCCGACCACCTTCGCGGGCACCTGGTTCGACACCGACTTCGTGCAGATCATGCAGTGCTGGGGCGACGACGACGGCAGCGTCCCGGGCAACCCCGGACCGCCCCGCACCCAGTGCCAGTACGGCGCCTCCCCGACCACCGACCGCGGCAACTGGCCCGGCAACCAGCTGGACGACACCCGCCAGATCTTCTACAGCGCCGACCCCACCAACTACGGCCAGGACAACCGCTACGGCGCCGCCCAGCCGCCCGGCGTCCCGGGCGAGGTGCCGTTCAAGGCGGTCACCGGCGAGACGATCCTCACCAACACCCAGAACAACCGGTTCTTCAACCACAACACCACCAACGAGATCGACTTCGCCCGCACCGGTGCCGCCGGCACCGGCACGGAGTACTTCGAGGTGCAGACCGCCAACGAGGCCCCGCACCTGGGCTGCGGCTCCCCGGTCACCCAGAACGGCGTCACCAAGCCGCGCTCCTGCTGGCTGGTGATCGTCCCGCAGGGCCACCTCGACCTCGACGGAAAGCCGTACGCGGACCACAGCCAGGTCAACGCGGGCTCCCCGGTCTCCTCGACCAACTGGCAGAACCGCATCGCGATCCCGCTGCACTTCAACCAGGTGGGCAGCAACTGCCCGCTGGGCAGCGACGAGCGCCCCACCACCGGCAGCGAGCTGGTCGCCGACGCCGTGACCAGCTGGCAGGCGGCCCTGTGCCCGTCCGGCAAGGTGTACGGCTACACGGAACTCGGCGAGCCCGACGCCCGCTCCCGGCTGGGCACCGACAAGACGTTCGGCCTCGGCTTCACCACCCGGGCCCTGGGCGCCGACGACGGCACGTCGGCACCGGGCGGTACGACGACGTACGCGCCCGTGGCGCTGTCCGGAGCGGTCATCGGGTTCACGATCGAACGCAGGCCCAAGGCCGGCGCGCCCGAGAACATCAGGAGACAGGCGGGCACCAGGGTCGAGTCGATCAGGCTGACGCCCCGGCTGGTCGCCAAGCTGCTCACCGAGTCGTACCGCAACTCCACCTGGGGTTCGGTGCTCGGCGACAAGGCGGCCCACGGGTACGGCTGGGCGAAGAACAACCCGGCCGGCCTGGCGAGTGACCCCGAGTTCATCGCCCTCAACCCCGAGTTCGCGGACCTCTCGGTCGCCGAGACCCCGGCCACCGACACCGACCTGCTCACCTCGCTCGGCCACAGCGACAGCGCCCGCGCGGTGTGGCAGTGGATCCTCGCGGACAAGGAGGCCCGGCAGTTCCTCTCCGGCGTCTCCGACGACTGGGGCATGCGGGTCAACCCGTACTACAGCACCAACGCGGACCTGAACCCCTCCGGTCTCGCCTTCGCCCCCGAGCACGTCGACGAGTACCCGAAGAGCGACCCCTGGTGCACGGTGCCGCCCGGCACCGACGCTCCCAAGGACGCCCGGCAGTGCATGACCGACTTCCACCCGTACGTCGACGACATGCACGCCGGCGCCCTGCACACCCGGCGCGCCGACACCCTGTGGAAGTCGACCTGGGACCCGCTGTCCAACCCGCCCGCGTACCGCAGCCCCGGCCCGCAGACGGTCGGCTCGCGGTTCGTCATCACGGTCACCGACGCGGCCTCCGCCGACCGGTACGGCCTGCAGACGGCCAAGCTGCGCAACACGGCGGGCAAGTTCGTCGCCCCCACCGCCACGGCCCTGACCGAGGCCGCCAAGAGCGCCTCCGGCAAGGACGTCGCCGAGATCGCCCCGGCGAACGCCAAGGCGAAGGGCGCCTACCCGCTGGCCCAGCTGGTCTACGCGGCCGCACGGCCGGGCTGGCTGAAGGCGGACGCCCGCGCCGACTACGCGGCGCTGCTGCGCTACGCGGCGGGCGCCGGTCAGGTCCCCGGCGCCGACCCGGGCCGGCTGCCCGAGGGGTACGCCCCGCTCTCCCGCACCCTGCGCGACCGCACGCTGAAGGCTGCCGACGCGCTCCTGCGCTACAAGGGGTCGCCCTCCACCGACGGTGACTCGGGCTCGGGCGGCACCAGCGGCGGCCAGGCCTCCGGCGGCACCGGCGACGGGTCGGGCGGCGCCACCTCCGGCGGTGCCTCCGGTGCCGGCGGCGGTACGGGAGCGGACGGCGGCGCGAGCGCCACGCCCAGCGCCCAGGCCTCGTACGACGGCGGAAAGGCCGTGGAGACCACGGCCGCCGGAAACACCCCGGCCGACCCGGCGAATCCGCTCCGCTATGCCGTACCGGTCGGTGCCGCGCTCGGCGCCTTCGCCGGACTCGGCGCGCCCTTCGCAGGCGGCAGCCGGCTGCGGCTGCCCCTGCGGGTGCCGCTGCCCGGCGGCCGCACGGTGACCGTCGTACCGGCCTTCTCCCTGCCCGAGCGGCTGCGCAGGCGGCTGCCCTGAGGCCCTGAGACCGGGGCGCCCGCACCGGGCGCCCCCCACAGACGGCCGTCCGCCCCGAAAGGCAGTCGGGGCGGACGGCCCGTACCACCCTGCCAGATCCCCCTCTCCCGCACCGACGCACTATCGTCAGGAGACTCTCGATGCGCAGAACGCGCTCTACGGCGGCGCTCGTCGCCGCCGCCGTGGTGGCCGGCGGCCTGGCTCTGACCAGCCCCGCGTACGCCGACCCCACCCCCGCCGGTACCTTTCGCAAGCTGGTCGGCGTGGGCTCCGACACCACTCAGGACGTGCTCAACGCCCTGGCCGGCGACACCGTCAACGGCAAGAACTACGCCGACACGGCCGTGAAGTCGGCAGGCGGCGCGGGCATCGCCTCCTACGACGCGATCGAGCCCGGCACCGGCTCCACCACCTCGAACATCACCACCCGCTCGGGCGGCCCGTCCTTCCTGCGCCCCAACGGCTCCGGCAAGGGCCGCCTGGCCCTGAGCGAGTCGCTGACCGGTGACAAGTATCCGGACTCCTCCGGCGTCGCCATCAAGGGCCAGGTCGACTTCGGCCGTTCCTCCAGCGGCCCGAAGACCTCCGGCACCGCGCTGACCTACATCCCGTTCGCCCGGGACGCGGTCGGCGTCGCGGTCAAGGGCTCCGCCCTGGACACCCTGACCGTGGACCAGCTGCACGACATCTACGCGGGCACGCTCACCCAGGTGAACGGGCAGACCGTGCACCCGCGGATCCCGCAGAGCGGCTCCGGCACCCGTGCGTTCTTCCTCTCCGCGATCGGCCTCACCGACGCGACCATCGCGCCGAACATCCCGACCGTCCAGGAGAACCAGGGCAACGCGGCCCTCACCGAGGACGGCGCGCTGGTGCCCTTCTCGGTCGGTTCCTGGATCGCCCAGAACAACGGCGTCTCCCCCGACTTCACCAAGACCTCGGCGGCTGCGGGCGGTCACCTCGCCGCGGTGCAGCTGCCCAGCGACACCGGTGCCACCAGCCCGGTGACGACGGTCAACGGCAAGCTCACCCCGGTCAACGCCTACTACGAGAACTCCACCTTCGGCCGCGACGTCTACAACGTCGTGCCGTCCCGGGCGATCGACCCGACCAGCATCTTCTTCGACAAGGACCTCTACGACGTCTTCGTGACGGCGGGCAGCCACGAGGCCGCGATGGCTTCGGACTCCGCCGAGGGCGTCATCTCCGCCTTCGGCTTCGTGAACGAGTCGTACAACGGCTCGGTCAGCGTGGCCAAGCACGCCAAGCTGGGCGGCCTGGAGGAGTCGGGCATCGACACCCAGACGCCCTCCGCGCCGACCGGGCTCAAGGGCACCCGAGGCGACGCGAGCGTCAAACTCAGCTGGACCGCCCCGGCCGCCACCGGCCTTGCCGCTCACCGACTACCGGATCACGCTGACCGGTCCGGACGGCGCTGTCGTGGCCGTCAAGGACGTCCCGGCCACCACCACGTCGTACACCTTCAGCCACTTGGCCCTCGGCACCTACACCGCCACGGTCGCCGGTGCCAACCTCAACGGCACCGGCGCCGCCGCCACCTGGACCGGCACCGTCAAGTACGCCAGCGCCACCACGGCGACCACGGCCACGACCGCCTACGGCAAGACGCCGAAGGTCGCCGTCACCGTCACCGACCCGCACGGTGTCGTCCCGACCGGCACCGTCACGGTGAAGGAAGGCACCACCGTCCTCGGCACCGGCACTCTGGGCACCACCGGCAAGGTCACCATCAGCCTGTCGAACCACCTCAAGGTGACCACGCACAGCCTGACGGTCTCCTACGGCGGCAACGGCAAGCTTCTCGGCTCCTCGACGACCGCCTCCCTGAAGATCACCAAGGCCACGCCGACGGTGACGACCACCGCGCCCGCCTCGGTCAGCCACACCAGCCACGCCAAGGTCACCGTGAAGGTCTCCGCGACCGGCACGACCCCGACGGGCACCGTGCGCATCTACGAGGGCACCACCCTGCGCGCCAGCGGCACGCTGAGCGGTGGTCAGGTGACCGTCTCCCTGCCCCTGCTGAGCCGCGGTTCGCACACCCTGCACGCGTACTACGCCGGCTCCTCGACGGTGAACGCCAAGACCGGCGCCAACTTCACCATCAAGTCCACCTGACCCACCCGGCTGCCGGGGAGACCAGCCCCGCCTCCCCGGCAGCCCCCACCCCCAGCGAAGGAGGCGGGCCGACGTGACCGTCGCCGTACCGACCACGCTCGCACCGGCCGCGCCGCGCACCCGCGTCCGCGGTGTCACCGCCGTCCGCCACCTGGCCCGCGGCGGCCTGCTCAGCCTCGCCGCCCTGCTGCTCGGCATCACCGCCCAGCTGCTGCTCGTCAGCGGCATCCAGCAGCACAGCGCGCAGCACGCCGCGTTCGACGAGCTGCGCGAGCAGCTCGCCCTGGGCACGGCTCCCGTGTCCCAGACCGACCAGCAGGGCAAGCTGCTCGCGCCCGGCACCCCGGTCGCGCTCATCGACGTACCGCAACTCGGCCTGAACCAGGTCGTGTTCGAGGGCACCGACTCCGCCGTCATGACCGACGGCCCCGGTCACCGCCGGGACACCCCGATGCCAGGACAGGCCGGGACCAGCGTGCTGATGGGCCGGGCGGCCGCGTACGGCGCCCCGTTCGGGCACCTGGCCGACCTCACCGCGGGCAACACCTTCACCGTGACCACCGGCCAGGGCAAGGCCGAGTACCAGGTCATCGACGTACGGCGGGCCGGCGACCCGGCGCCCGCCCCCGCGGCCGCGGGCAAGGGCCGCCTGGTGCTGGTCACCGCGACCGGCCCCCGCTTCATGCCCGGCGGCATCCTGCGCGTCGACGCCGACCTGGTCTCCGCGCCCTTCCAGACCCCGGCGGCCGTGATCCGCCCCGGCACCCTGCCGGACTCCGAGCAGCCGCTGGCCCGCCCCTCCGGGGTGCCCTGGCCGCTGGTGCTGTGGCTCCAGGCGCTTCTCCTCACGTCCATCGCCGCGGTGTGGACGTGGCACCGCTGGGGCCGCCACCAGACGTGGATCGTCTTCGCACCGGTCGTCGCCGTGCTGGGCCTCCAGGTCGCCACACGCACCACCGAGCTGCTCCCGAACTTGTTGTAACCCTGCCCGACCAGAGGTGGCCACCATGACCGAGACCGCAGTGACCGACACCGCAGTGACCGACGCCGTCACCGACACCGCCGTACTGCCCGTCGCAGCCCCCGTCCCTGGCGCCGCGCCCGCCACCCTGGAGGCCCGTGCGGTCTCGGCCTGGTTCGGCGGCCACCAGGTGCTCAGCCGGGTCTCGCTGACCATGCCCGCGGGCCGGGTGACGGCCCTGATCGGCCCCTCCGGCTGCGGCAAGTCGACCTTCCTGCGCACCCTGAACCGCATGCACGAGCTGATCCCCGGCGCGGCCTTCGGCGGCGAGGTGCTCTTCGAGGGCGAGGACATCTACGCCCCCGAGCGCCGCCTGACCGACGCCCGCCGCCGGATCGGCATGGTCTTCCAGAAGCCCAACCCGTTCCCCGCGATGTCGATCTACGACAACGTGGTGGCCGGCCTCAAGCTCACCGGCACCCGCGCGAGCCGCCGCGAGCGGGACGAGCTGGTGGAGGAGTCCCTGACCCGCGCGGGTCTGTGGAAGGAGGTCCGCGACCGGCTCCGCCGGCCCGGCGGCGCACTGTCGGGCGGCCAGCAGCAGCGCCTGTGCATCGCCCGCGCGCTGGCCGTACGGCCCCGGGTCCTGCTCATGGACGAGCCGTGCTCGGCGCTCGACCCGACCTCCACCCGCCGGGTCGAGGAGACCATCCACGAACTCGCGGGCCAGGTCACGATCGTGATCGTCACGCACAACATGCAGCAGGCGGCCCGCGTCTCCGACCAGTGCGCCTTCTTCCTCGCCGAACAGGGCACCCCCGGCGGGATCGTCGAGCACGGCCGGACCGAGCAGATGTTCAACGCCCCGGCGGACCAGCGCACGGCGGACTATGTGGCGGGCCGCTTCGGCTGATGCCGCGCGTAGGAGTATCTGGTTGGGCACGCCTCCGACCCCAACCGACCCTACGTAATGTAGGTTCCCAACCGCCATCGGCCACACGTCTGTTCATCGGGGGAGCACCATGCAGGACACGGAAGTGAAACCGAGCCCGGCGGAGGAGGTCTGCATGCGTGCTCTCGCCCCGACGCTGACCCTGCTGGTCGTCAGCCTGTTCGTCGCCGCCGTCGGCGTGTACGAGCTGTGCGGCTTCGGGCTGCACAGCCTCGACCGGCGCCCGCACCTGTTCAGCGACGGTCTGGCGACCGGCGGGGTGATCGTGGCCGCGGTGGCGGCCGGGGCCGCCGTGGGCAATCTGGCGTGGACCCTTGCGGCGGCCCGGCGGAGCGGCCAGGGTCCGGGATGAGATCCTGTGAACCAGGTATGTGTACACCCGTACACACGTTACCCTACGAGCTGTAGGGTCAGCGTTGCCCCGTCCCCCTCCCCAAGGTGCCCGCCACCATGCCCGCACAACAGTCGAGCCCGACCACCCCACGGGTCCCCGCTCAGCGCAACCATCGTGCCCGCATCCCCTTCCCGTCCACCGGCGACGGCCGGCTGCGGAAGCGGGCGGCGACGGCCACCGTCTGGTACCTGCGTCTGCAGGTGGCGCTCAACATCGCGGCGGTCCTCTCGCTGCCGTTCCGCGAGGAGGTGCACGAGCACAACGGAGGCGCGTACTTCACGCCCTACCTGGCCACCGCCGGCCTGGGCTCGGCGGCCCTCGCCCTCTTCCTCGCGATCGTGATGCGCCGCCGCAAGCGAGCCGCCTGGGTCTTCAACCTCCTCCTCGCCGGCCCGCTCTTCTCCCTCTACGTCCTCGCCCTCACCCGCGACCCCTACCGCGAGCACCTCTCCAACTGGCTCTCCGCCGCCCTGACCGGCCTGTTCGTGGCCGCCCTGCTGATCGGCCGGCGTGAGTTCGACGCCATCGGCGACCGCTCCAACCCGCGCCTGGCACTCGCCGTCGGCACCGGCGGCACGCTGCTCAGCGCCGCCCTGGGCACCCTGCTCGTGCACGCGACCAACAAACTGCCCAGCGCCACCCTCAAGGACGAGATCGCCTACACCCTGCTGCGCGGCATCAGCGTCGGCCCGCTCGCCGACCGCGTCCCCGCCGTCGACGCGCCCCGCTGGACGGACGTGATCGTCAACGTCCTGATCGCGGCGACCTTCCTGCTGGTCCTCTACGCCTGCTTCCGCGCCCCGCGCGGCGAGTGCCTGCTGGCGGCGGAGGACGAGCGGAAGCTGCGTGACCTGCTGGACCGGCACGGCGAGCGCGACTCCCTCGGCTACTTCGCCCTGCGCCGCGACAAGGCCGTCATCTTCTCCCCCAGCGGCAAGGCGGCCGTCACCTACCGCGTCGTCGGCGGCGTCAGCCTGGCCTCCGGCGACCCCATCGGCGACCCCGAGGCCTGGCCCGGCGCCATCGACGCCTGGCTGGCCGAGGCCCGCCGCCACGCCTGGACCCCGGCCGTCATGGGCGCGAGCGAGGAGGCGGGCACCATCTACTCCCGCCACGGCCTGGACGCCCTCGAACTGGGCGACGAGGCGATCGTCGACCTGGCCGACTTCACCCTCGACGGCCGGGCCATGCGCGTGGTGCGCCAGGCCCACAACCGCGTCCGTCGGGCCGGCTACACGGTCCGCATCCGCCGCCACGAGGAGATCCCCGACGAGGAGATGGCCCTCCTCGTCGACCGCGCCGACCACTGGCGCGACGGCGCCACCGAGCGCGGCTTCTCCATGGCCCTGGGCCGCCTCGGCGACGCCGGCGACGGCCGCTGCGTGATGCTGGAGTGCCGAGACGCGGACGGCGTGCCCCGGGCCCTGCTCAGCTTCGTCCCCTGGGGCGAAGCGGGCCTCTCCCTCGACCTGATGCGCCGCGACCGTGGCTGCGAGAACGGCCTGATGGAGTACATGGTCGTGGAACTCCTGCTGCGGGCCGAGGAGTTGGGCGTCCGCCGGGTGTCGCTGAACTTCGCGATGTTCCGCTCGGTCTTCGAACGCGGCTCCCGTCTCGGCGCCGGTCCCGTGCTCCGCCTCTGGCGCTCGATCCTCACCTTCTTCTCCCGCTGGTGGCAGATCGAGTCCCTGTACCGCGCGAACGCCAAGTACCGCCCGGTCTGGGAACCCCGCTTCCTCCTCTTCGCGAAGAGCAGCGACATCCCCCGCATCGGCCTGGCCAGCGCCCGGGCGGAGGGCTTCCTCGCCCCGCCCACCCTGCCGGCCTTCACCCGCCGCAGGCAGCCCGGCTGCCCGGACCTCACTTCACCCCGGTCGTCCGCAACACGGTGAGCGCGAGGGTCCGCGCCACCTCCACCACCTCACGAAGGGACACGCTCTCCCGAGGACTGTGCGCGACGCGCACATCCCCCGGCCCGTACTGCAGCGTCGGAATCCCGGCCCCCGCGTACAGCCGCAGGTCGCTCCCGTACGGCGCCCCGCGCTCCCGGGGCCGGGTGGCCCAGCCGTTGGCGTCGGCGCAGGCGTCGCGCACCTCGTCCCGCAGCGGATGGCCCTGAGGAAGCCGCCCGCTCGCGAACTGCCCACCCGGCCAGCTCACCGTCGCCGGATGCTCCCGCAGCCAGGGATGACCGGCGCAGACCTCGGCCACACACCGCTCGAACTCCGCCCGCGCCTCGCCCGGCTCCTCCCCCAGCCGCACCCCGAGCCGCCCCTCCGCAACCAGCAGATCGGGCACACTGCTCGCCCAGTCCCCGGAACGCAGCGTCCCGACGGAAAGGGCGTACGGGATCGGATACTCGGCCATCAGCGGCGAGGGCCCGGCGTTGCGGGCGGCCTCCAGCCGGGCCAGCGCCTCATGGATCGGCACATAGGCATCAACGGCACTGACCCCGGCGTCCCGCGAACTGGCGTGAGCGGCCTGACCGGGCACGGAAAGACGAAAGGTCAGCGCACCGGCGTTGGCAGTAACAAGGGTCCCACCAGTGGGCTCGGCAATGACGCAGGCATCACCGCCGTACCCCCGCCTCAGTGTCCCAAAAGCCCCGATCCCCCCATCCTCCTCACCCACAACGAAGTGCACGGCGACACGCCCCCGCAGCCGCACCCCGGCGGCCCGAACGGCGGCCAGCGCAGCGAGATGAGCGACAACCCCCGCCTTCATGTCACAGGCCCCCCGCCCGTGCACCACATCCCCGATCACCCTCGGCACGAACGGATCCCCGTCCCAGGCGGCAAGGTCCCCGGGCGGTACGACATCCACATGCCCCTGCAGAACCAGCGTCGGCCCGTCCCCACCCCCCTCGCTGACCCCCACCAGGCCCCACGCCTCCTCGCGCGGCACCTCCATCCCGGGAAACTCCGGGTCGGCCAGCAGCGCGGGCAGATCCATCGACCACAGATCGACCTCGAGCCCGAGCCGCTCCAGCCACCCCGCCAGCCGATGCTGGATCTCCGACTCGGCAGCACTCCCGGTCACACTCGGAACCGCGATCAACTCCAGCAACATCCGCCCGACGGCCGCCTCGTCGACACAAGCGAGAACAGCAGCCTCCTGATCACTGAGCACGACGCCTCCCCTCCGGAGCTCAACTCCCACCCCGATCATGCCCCTGAGGGGCAGGTGGTGGTCGGCGCTGCCGGACGGCACGGGCCGGCTGACCGACCCGACGCTCCTCGGTGCTGCGTTCGGCCCCGGTGTCCACCGACACGAAGAGGAGCGCACACCGTGACGGCGTAGATGCTGAGAGGCCCCGTCCACCTGTCCGAGCCCTGGCCCGAACCGTGGCCCGAGCCGCACCCGGGTTGCGATGTGTGTGCGGCACTCGCCCGGGACCGCGGCACAGCGCAAGCAGCCCAGGACTGCTCGAAGGTCACGGACATCAACGTCGAGATCCGCGCCCACAAGAACCCGCACGTCCGCAGGCGGCGATAGGCCGCCCGGCGCCGACTTCCTCAGCCTCTGCTCCCGGCCCGCGTACAACTCGCGCCGGGAGCAGAAACGCCCGGACGGCCTCGCACCGCCCGGATCATCGACGATGATGGGGCTCCTTGATTGAATTCGGCCACTCCCGCTCGGGTCGGCCTCAGAGCTGCTCGCGCCGTTTCCCCACCCGGACAGCAGGTGACCCGTGTCCGGCCCGTTGAGCAGGGTGCTGAGCCCTGCGGCGACACATCCTGCTACCCCAGGTCCTGAGCGCCATAGGCCTGCTCGCCCTCGCCAAAGGCGGCGGGTTCGGCCTGTGATGCGGCTGACGCACCCCAGGATTTGGATATCCGCGTCGCGGAGCGGGCGCCGGGCCCATGGTTCCCGCGCCCTTGTCAGTGCTCGCTGGTGGCGATGTAGGTGCCGTGCCAGGTGTGGTCCCACACGGCGCCGGTGGAGGCGTTGACCGACAGCATGCCGTTGATCTTCCCGGAGCGCACGGTGTGCAGGGTGTAGTAGCCGGGGAACGCCTCGGCCTCGCCGACGGTCAGGTTACTGCCCCGGTCGCGCAGCCACTGCTGGGCGCGGTCCTGGGCCTGCTCGGGGGAGATCCGGGCCTGGGTCCGGGTCTGGCCGCGGGGGTGCATGCCGTAGTCGGTGTTCCACATCATCGCCGGGCCGTACTCGATCCCGGTGTCACCGTCGGCCGGGTCGACGAGGATCTCGGTGGCCGGCTTCCCGGAGGGGGTCTCCAGTTCGGCGTAGAAGTTCTTCGAGAACTGCATGACCTCGCCGACGCGCAGGTTGAGCAAGTCAGCGAAGGCGTCGGCGCGCTGTCGGGCTTGGTCCATGGTCTTCACCGGGGTGCCGTCGCCGCGCTGCCAGTAGTGACCGCCCATCATGCCGGGACCCCACGAGCAGTCGTTGCCCATCATGCCCGGCCCCATACCGGGCCCCCACGAATCCCAGTCGTCCCAGTCGTCGCCCGACGTGCCCGACCTCCAGCAATCGCTGCCGGAGGGGCTCGGCGCGGCGGCCGGGGCGAGAGCGGTGCCCGTGGAGGTGCTGTTGCCTGCCGCGCATCCGGCGGCCAGCGTGCCGGCCAGCGTGAGGGCCGCCAGCGCGGCGGCGGTCCGCCTGCTCGTTCTGTGCATGATCATCACCCTCCGGGTCGTTCCCATCGCGTCCGCCCGACCCGGCAGACGCGGGCGTGTTTACCTCCAGCCTCTCTGTGGGCACAGGGAGCCGCACAGGGCCGTTCGGACCCGCGGGTGCCCCGACTGGCCCGCGCAGGAGCCGGGCCTCATGGATGACATCGACATCTCTAGCTATCATCGCTCGATGACGATGAATAGTCCGGCGACCGCACTGGCGGCCACCCCCTACGGGGCGCCGTCGGCGGCGGTGGCCCTGTTCCGCTCCCTGGGCGACCCGGCACGCCTGGCGATCCTGCGCCGGCTCGCCGACGGCGAGGCTCGCGTCACCGACCTGGTGACCTGTGTGGGGCTGGCACAGTCCACGGTCTCAGCGCACCTGTCCTGCCTACGCGACTGCGGCCTGATCACCTCCCGGCCGCAGGGCAGGGCCACCCTGCACGCGCTGGCACACCCCGAACTGCTGGATTTGCTGGCCGCCGCCGAGCAACTGCTGGCCGCCACCGGCGAGGCCGTCGACCTGTGCCCCACCTACGGCACCCACCCTGCCCCCGCCGCCGAGGAACCCGCCCGATGAGCACCGCCCCTGTCACCGTTCCCGACGTGACCAGCCCGGCCACGCACCGCGCCGTGCGCTACGCGAAGTTCACCATCGGCTACAACGTCATCGAGGGCATCGTCGCGATCTCGGCCGGCTCGGTCGCCGGCGCTGTGTCGCTGATCGGGTTCGGCATCGACTCCGGGATCGAGGTCGCCGCCGCCGTAGTGGTCCTGATACGGCTGCTTGCGGAGATCAAGGGCGGTGAGCCGGACGAGGCCAAGGAACGCCGGGCGCTGAAATTCATCGCCGTCACCTTCTTCGCGCTCGCCGCCTACGTCACCGTCGAGGGCATCCGCGATCTGATCGGCGGAGAGAAGCCCGACACCTCCTTCGCCGGCATCGTCCTGACCGGCGTGTCCATCGTGATCATGCCGTGGCTGGCCAGGGTCAAGCGCAAGGCTGGCCAGGAGATGAACTCCCGACTGGTCGTCGCGGACGCTGCCGAGACCAAGCTGTGCGCCTGGCTGTCGGTGACCACCTTCGCCGGCCTGCTGGCCTTCGCCCTCTTCGGCTGGACCTGGCTCGACCCGGTCGCCGGATTCCTCATCGCCGCCTTCGCCATCATGGAAGGCAAGGAAGCCTGGGAAGGCGAACTCGTCTGCGACGACGGCTGCAACTGACCCAACCACCACAGCCCCCGCGCGGCCCGGCACCGCAAAGCGCCGGGGCCGCACAGTTCTCATCAACGGCCCTTCGTCAGAGCAAGATCAAGAACGGCCGCCGCTCACCACGCTTCCTCACTCGCTTGAGAGCCGGAGCGAATGGGGCGAGGAGTAGGGGTGGTCGTTTCCAAGAATCGCCATCAACGATGGCTGGCACGCCCTGATCCTGCACACCGCCATGTACGCCGACCTGTGCGCCTCGCTGGGCGGCCGGTTCGTGCACCACTACCCCGGGTACGACCCGACGAACTACGACCCGCCGATCCTGGGCCGGACCCGCGAGAAGATCGCCGAGCTGAGCTGGGAGGCGGACCCGGGGCTGTGGGGACCGCCGTCGGACGAGACCCTCGTGTCCGTGGCGGCGAACTGCCGGCACGCCCCGGAGTGCACGATCGTCATCACGCCGAGGCCGAAGCCCGGCATCGTCCAGTCTCCCTGCTGAAGGGGGCCGCATGTCCGAGTGGATCGACCCTCGGTACGCGGAGCTGGTGGCGGCGTTCAAGCGCGCGCAGCAGCAAAGGCCTGTGCGGGGCTTCATCATCCCGCCCAGGCCCTGACAAGCCCGCTCGCCCTCTGCAGCCCCGTCGGTGGACGAGAGGGCGGGCTGGTGCGGCCCGAAGGCGAAGCCGAGGCGTCCCGCCCCGGATGCCCTCAGCTCCCCCCGCTCCCCACAATCCCCCCACCCACCGTGAACCCGATGACCGCCCCGCCCCCTTCCCGCCGGAAGGCGAAAGGTGCGCCGCCATGTGCCATGGCGACCTCGCGGACGATGGACAGGCCGAGCCCCGACCCCGGCAGGGACCGCGCGTCGGCGGCGCGGTAGAAGCGGTCGAAGATGCGGATCAGGTCGCCCTCGGCGATACCGGGGCCCCGGTCGAGGACCTCGACCCGGACGGTCCCGAGCCGCGCGGGCCCGGTGATGTTGATCTCGATGGGCGCCTTGCCGTCGCGGTCGAACTTCGCCGCGTTCTCGACCAGGTTGGACAGGGCCCGCTGCAGCATCCCGGGCCGCCCGTCGGTGCGCGTGTCACCGCTGGCGCGCAGCACGATCTCCCGGCCGGTGCGCCGCCTGGCCAGCCCCATCACGTCCTCGGCGATGTCGGCGAGGTCCACCCGCTGCGGCGGCTCCGCGTCGGACTGCCCAGCCGCGAGATCGACCAGCTCGTTGACCAGGTCGGTCAGCTCCCGGGCCTCCTGGGTGAGGTCGGCGACGAGTTCCTCCCGGGTCGCCGGGGGAAGCTCGTCGATCCTGCGCAGCAGCGAGATGTTCGTACGCAGCGAGGTCAGCGGTGTCCGCAGCTCGTGCCCGGCGTCCTGGACCAGCCTGCGCTGGTCCTCCTCCGACTGGGCGAGCCGGCCGAGCATCCGGTCGAAGGCACGGCCGAGCCGGCCCACCTCGTCCAGGCCCGCGACGGGCACCTCGATGCCCAGCTGGCGGGTGCGGGCCACGTCCTCGGCGGCGGAGGTGAGGATCACCAGGCGCCGGGTGATCCGGCGGGCCAGCCACCAGCCGAACAGACCCGCGGCGACCACGACCGCCGCCATCAGGATCAGCGTCCGCTGCTGCAGCGCCCGCAGCAGATCCTCGGTGTCGCTGAACTCCTGCGCGACCTGCACCGCGCCCTTCCCGTCCCCGAGGGAGACGGTGGCGATGCGGAACAGGTCCTCGCCGACCCGGACGTCCTTGTACTGGACCACCCTGCCGGCCTCCCGCGCGGTGGCCACGCCCTTGTCCCGGGCGGTGACGGGCAGCACCGGACTGCCGTGGTCGACGATCTGCCCCAGCGCGCCGAGCACCTGTACGTCGGTCCGGGCCGGCCGGACCAGATCATGGCCGGGACGGGAGGAGGAGAAGTCCTCGGGGACCATCTCGTGCTGCCGCACCTCGTCCTGCACGTCCTGGACGACCTGTGTGAACACCGACTGCTGGTCGACCCGGACCAGGCGCGCCGCGGAGTTGTAGGACAGGATGCCGACGAGGACGGCCACGGCGGCGGTGACGGCCGCGAAGGACACCGCGAAGGTGGTGCGCAGGGACACGAGCCTGGGCCGGGGCCCGGCCGGCAGCCGCCAGCGGTGGCTCACTAGTCCTCCCGCAGCACGTAACCCACGCCCCGGACGGTGTGGATCAGCTGGGCGGCGCCGGGCTCGTCCAGCTTGCGGCGCAGGTAGCCGACGTACACGGCGAGGTTCTTCGAGCCGGGCCCGAAGTCGTAGCCCCAGATGCGGTCGTAGATCGTGGAGTGGTCGAGGACGATGCCCGCGTTGCGGACCAGCAGCTCCAGCAGCTCGAACTCCGTGCGGGTCAGCTCCAGCTCGCGCCGGCCGCGCCAGGCCCGGCGGGCCTGGAGGTCCATCCGGATCCCGGCGGCCTCCACCTGCCGGTCGGAGACCTGGATGTCCCGCCCGCCGTCACCGCCGGTGCCCGCGGCGCCGACACCGCCCGCCGGTACCGGGCTGGTACGGCGCAGCAGGGCCCGCAGCCGTGCGAAGACCTCTTCCACGTCGAACGGCTTGACCACGTAGTCGTCGGCGCCGGCGTCCAGGCCCGCGATGCGGTCGGCGGTCTCCACCAGGGCGGTGAGCATCAGGATCGGGGTGCGGTCGCCCTCGGCCCGCAGCACCCGGCAGACCTGGAGCCCGTCGATGCCCGGCATCATCACGTCGAGCACGAGGACGTCCGGCGGGGTCCTGTGGGCCTGTGCCAGCGCTTCCACGCCGTCGGCCACCGCCGTCACCTCGTACCCCTCCAGGGTCAGGGCACGCTCCAGGGCATGACGGATGGCACGGTCGTCTTCGGCGAGCAGCACAGTCTGGGGCACGTCCCCAGTCTGCCAAGGCCTCCGGCGGTTCGGCCGGGACGAGCGGGTCTACGATCACCCTTTTTACCCGCCTCTCACCGTCACAGGAGCAACCCGCAGCGGAGGCCTACCGTCTTTCCACCGTCACGCGCCGAGCCGGGCCAGCTGCTCCTCGAACGGCACGACCGCGAGGTCGTCCCCGGCCGGGAGGTCGCCCTCGGCCGAGAGGCCGTCCTTGGCAGGCCGGGCCGCCGACAGTCCCTGCATCAGGGCCGCCAGCTCCCCCGCCGCCCGCTCGGTCCGCTCGGGCAGGCCCTCCGCGCCCCAGTCCTCCGAGGCGGCGTACACGGCGGTGGGTACGACCACGGCCCGTAGGTAGGCGAACAGCGGACGGAGCGCGTGCTCCAGCACCAGGGAGTGGCGGGCGGTACCGCCGGTCGCCGCGATCAGCACCGGCTTGCCCGCCAGGGCGTCCTTGTCCAGCACGTCGAAGAACGACTTGAACAGCCCGCTGTACGAGGCGGTGAACACGGGCGTGACCACGATCAGCCCGTCCGCCCCGGTCACCGCGTCCTGCGCGGCGGCCAGGGCACGGCCCGCGAACCCGTTGGTGAAGTTGTGCGCGATCTCGACCGCGAGGTCGCGCAGCTCGATCACCTGGATGTCGACGGGCGTGTGACGGTCCACGGCGGCGGCCAGCCGGTCGCCCAGCAGCCGCGTGGAGGACGGGACGCTCAGCCCCGCCGAGACGACGACGAGCTTCATTCGGCGGTCACTCCTTCGGATTCGGAAACGGCAGAGGAGTCAGCAGTGGCAGTGGAGTCAGCGGCGGCGGCCAGCAGGGAGGCGTGCGTGGGAGCCTCCGGCACGTTGGCCGGGCGCCCGTTCGCGAACTCCTTGCGCAGCACCGGTACGACCTCCTCGCCCAGCATGTCGAGCTGTTCGAGCACGGTCTTCAGCGGCAGGCCCGCGTGGTCCATCAGGAACAGCTGGCGCTGGTAGTCGCCGGCGTACTCGCGGAAGCCCAGCGTCTTCTCGATCACCTGCTGCGGGGAGCCGACGGTCAGCGGGGTCTGGTCGGTGAAGTCCTCCAGGGAGGGCCCGTGGCCGTAGACCGGCGCATTGTCGAAGTACGGCCGGAACTCGCGCACCGCGTCCTGCGAGTTCTTCCGCATGAAGACCTGACCGCCCAGCCCGACGATCGCCTGCTCCGGGGTGCCGTGCCCGTAGTGGGCGAACCGCTTCCGGTAGAACTCGACCATCCGCTTGGTGTGGTCGGCGGGCCAGAAGATGTTGTTGTGGAAGAAGCCGTCGCCGTAGTACGCGGCCTGCTCGGCGATCTCCGGGGAGCGGATCGAGCCGTGCCAGACGAACGGCGGCACGTCGTCCAGCGGCCGCGGCGTGGACGTGAAGCCCTGCAGCGGCGTGCGGAACTTGCCCTCCCAGTCGACGACGTCCTCGCGCCACAGCCGGCGCAGCAGGGCGTAGTTCTCGATGGCGAGGTTGATGCCCTCACGGATGTCCTGGCCGAACCACGGATAGACCGGCCCGGTGTTGCCGCGGCCCATCATCAGGTCGACCCGGCCGTCGGCCAGATGCTGGAGCATCGCGTAGTCCTCCGCGATCTTCACCGGGTCGTTGGTGGTGATCAGCGTGGTGGAGGTGGAGAGGATCAGGTTCTCCGTCCGCGCCGCTATGTGGCCGAGCATGGTCGTCGGCGAGGACGGCACGAAGGGCGGGTTGTGGTGCTCGCCGGTGGCGAAGACGTCGAGGCCGACCTCCTCGGCCTTGAGCGCGATGGCGACCATGGCCTTGATCCGCTCGCGCTCGGTCGGCGTACGCCCCGTGGTGGGGTCCGGCGTGACGTCGCCGACCGTGAAGATCCCGAACTGCATGGTCGCTCACCCTCCAGGTTGTTGACGGTTCAACTATACCCCTGGAACCGTGGCCCCCTCCGAGCTATTCCCGGCGTCCCCCTACAGCGGCTTCGCGAAGTGGAAGGCCCCGATCTCCATGCGTTCCCGCAGGTAGAAGCGGTGAGCGTCGGTTCGCTGGGTGCCCGAGTCGAGGTTCAGCTCATGACAGCCGAGCGCCCGGCCGCGCTCCTCCAGGTACACGAGGAGCGCGCGGCCGACCCCGCCGGACCGGGCGGCCGGGGCGGTCACCAGGTCGTCGACGTACAGCTGACGCAGCGAGACGGTGTTGACCAGCACCCGCCAGCCGGCCACCCCTACACAGGCCCCCTCCTCGTCATAGGCGGCGGAGAAGCGCAGCCCCTGCGCGCTCCCCTCCTCGTACACCCGGGCGAACAGCTCCTCGGTCAGATGCGGACGCAGCTCCCGCAGCACGGGCAGCACCTCGGTCCCGAGCCGCGGGTCCCCCGGCTCCAGCTCCATGATCTTCATGTCCGCACCCTAGGGGGCACACCCCGGCACACCCCACCCGCACTACGGGACCAGCACCAGGCGACCCCGCACCCCGCCCTCGGCCAGCCGCGCGTGCGCCTTCGCGGCCTCCTCCAGGCCGTACGTCCCAGCCACCCGGAGGCTCAGCACCCCCTCGTCCACGAGCCGGGCCAGCTCCGCCAGCCGGGCCCCGTCGGCGCTCACCATCACGGCCGTGGTCCGCACCCCGCGGACGGAGTCGGGCTGGCCGCCGGGCCGGGCGCTGACGAAGACGCCCCCGTCGCGCACCGACTCCAGCGCCGGCTCACCGAGCATCGCCGCGTCCAGCACCGCGTCCACGCTCGCCGGGGCGGCTCCCTCGGTCGTGAAGTAAGTGACCCCGAAGGACCGCACCAGCTCCTCGTCGGCCGCCCGGGCCTGCCCGGTCACCGCGATCCCCCGGTGCGCGGCCAGCTGCACGGCGAACCCGCCCAGCGCGCCCGCCGCACCGGTCACCAGCAGCGACGCACCCGGCGCCAGCTCCATCAGGTCGAGGGCCTGGATCGCGGTCAGCGCGTTCAGCGGCAGGGTTCCGGCGTGCACCGCGTCGACCGTGGCCGGGGCCTTGGCCACCGCGTCCGCCGGTACGACGACGTACTCGGCGTGCGCGCCCAGCGGATCACTCACGCCCGCCGCGAGGGCCACCACCTCGTCGCCGACCTGCCAGGCCGCGGCCTCGCCCACCGCGTCCACCGTCCCGGCCACGTCCCAGCCGAGACCCAGCGGCCCGCCCGCGCCGCCGAAGAGACCGGCCCGCAGGGCCAGGTCCACGGGGTTCACCGCGCCGGCCGCCACCTTGATCCGCACCTGCCGCGCCCCCGGCTCGGGCACCGCCACGTCCACGATCTCCACGGCCTCCGGACCGCCGAACGTCGTCACCACAGCAGCACGCATGTCAACTCTCCCCGATTACAAGGCATTTGATGTACTTCGCGGCAATTTCCCGGCCGCAGCACCAACCATAGGAGAGCTACTATCCATCGGTAAGTAGTTACCTGAGAGTGCGTAGGGGACCCGGAGGAGAGCCATGGCGACCATGAGCGCGGCCCAGCGGCGTGAGCAGGCCCGGATCGAGTACGACGCCTTCCTGGCGGCCTGCCCCACCAACAACCTGCTCGGCAGGCTCAGCGACAAGTGGGTGGGCCTCGTCGTCGCCGCCCTGTCCCCCGGGCCCATGCGCTACAGCGACATCGGCCGCAAGGTCGCCGGCGTCAGCCCCAAGATGCTCACTCAGACCCTGCGCACCCTGGAGCGCGACGGCATCGTCTCCCGCGCGGTCACCCCGTCCGTCCCGGTCCGGGTCGACTACGAACTCACCGCGCTCGGCCGCAGCCTCGCCGGCCTGCTGACCGCGGTGAAGACGTGGGCGGAGACCCACTTCGATCAGGTCCAGGAAGCCCGCGAGCGCTACGACGCGGAGAACCCCGCCTAGCCGGGAGACGGGCTTTTTGCCGCCTCGGCAAAAGGGCTGGGGCGCGGCCGGTGTCCGGCCACAGCATGGCCGGACAGACGCTCCCCGAACCGCGAGGTAGGCCGTGACCGCAATCGCCGCGCCGCACCCTGTCCAGCCGCCCCTCCTCAGCGCACGCAGGCGCTGGACGGTGCTGGCCGTCTGCTGCCTCAGCATGTTCCTGGTGGGCCTCGACACCACCATCGTCAACGTGGCCCTGCCCGCCATGGGCGAAGGTCTGGGCATCGGGACACGGAGCCTGGAATGGACCGTGGACGCGTACACACTCGTCCTGGCCAGTCTGCTGATCTCCTCCGGCGCGCTGGCGGACCGGCTGGGCCGCCGCCGGGTGTTCCAGTCGGGCCTGGCCGTGTTCGGCGCCGCCTCGCTGCTGTGCGCACTCGCGCCGTCGGTGGGCGTGCTCGTCGGGGCCCGCGCGCTGCAGGGAGTGGGCGCCTCGATGCTGAGCCCCGTGGCGCTGGCCATCGTGGTGAACGCCATGCCGGATCCGAGGGAGCGGGCGCAGGCGATCGGCGTCTGGGCGTCGGTCTTCGGGCTCAGCATGGCGGCGGGCCCGGTCACGGGCGGCGCACTCATCGCGGCGTTCGGCTGGCGGTCGGTGTTCTGGATCAACGCACCGGTCATCGTGGCCGCCCTCGTCCTCAGCGCGCTGTTCGTGCCGGAGTCCCGGGCCGCGCACGGCGGGCGGCGGCTCGACGTCCCGGGTCAGATCCTGCTGACCGCGGTCATCGGGGTCACGGTCGCCGTCCTCATCGAAGGGCCGCGCATCGGCTGGACCTCGCCCGCGGCACTGACCGCGTACGCGGTCGCGGCCCTGTCGACGGCCGGTTTCGTGCGGGTCGAGACCCGTCGCCGCGAGCCCCTCATGGACCTGCGGCTCTTTGGCCGGCCGGCCTTCAGCGGTGCGGTCCTCGGCGCCGTGGCGGTCTTCGTCGCCCTGAACGTGACCCTGCTGCTCAACACCCTCTACCTGCAGCACACCCGCGGATGGACCCCCCTGGCCACCGGCACCGCGACCCTGCCCATGGCCCTCGGGGCGACCGTCTGCGCACCCCTGTCCGGGCACCTGGTCGGCCGTACCGGACCCCGGCTCCCACTCCTCCTGGCCGGCGGCCTCATCACCGCGGGCGGTCTCGGCCTGCTCGGGCTCGACCGGCACACGGGCCTGCCGCTGCTCCTTGCGGCCTACGCGCTCATCGGCGCCGGATTCGGTTTCGCCAACGCCCCGATCACCAACACCGCGGTGAGCGGACTGCCGCCCGCCCGGGCCGGTGTGGCCGGAGCCATCACCTCCACCGCCCGCCAGCTCGGCTCGGCACTCGGCATCGCGATCGCGGGCGGCCTGGCCGCGGGCACCAGCGCCGCGGGGCTCGCCCACGCGTCCCGGCCGGGCTGGATCACGGTCGCCGCCTGCGGACTCCTGCTCCTCCTCGTGGCCCAGGCATCACACCGGCCGAGCGCCACTGCCTAGCCGCGCCCCTCCCGCAGCCGCGCGATCTGCTCCCCGCTGAACTCCACCGTCCGCTCCATGTGCCGGACGATCACGGCCAGCTCGGCGTCGTCCAGCTCGTCGAAGATCCGGGACCAGTCGCCGGCCAGCGAGTCCCACATCCGCCCGAACTCGGCGATCTTCTCCGGCACGGTCGCCACCAGCACCCGCCGCCGGTCCGTGTCGTCCCGCTGCCGTACGACGTACCCCGCCCGCTCCAGCCGGTCCACCAGCCGGGTCGCCGACCCGGTCGTCAGCCCCGTCAGCTCCGCGACCCGGCCCGTGGTGACCGGCTCCGCCTCCAGCGTGAGCAGGTTCAGGCACTGCAGGTCGGTGGGGTGCAGCCCGATCCGGTCGGCGACGGCCTGGTTGAACAGGGCGTACGACGCCATGTACCGCCGGGACACCACGGACAGCTCCGCCAGCAGCCCGGACCGCCCGGTCCCGTTCCCGGCCATGCCGCACTCCCCTTCGCCTGCGTGGTGCAGAGATCGTACGACGGTCCGGACACCTCAGAAGGCGTACGCGTCCCCGGTGTCGAGGACGAGGACCCTCAGCCGGTCGTTCGAGCGGTCCCGGTCGACCGCACCGCCGTTCCAGCCGGTGTCCACCTCCAGCGTGAACTCCGACGGCGCCTCGGCGAGCCGCGCCACCAGCGTGAGCTGCTCCCCGGTCTCGCCCTCGGCCAGCGCCCCGGTGTCGCACACCACCGTCCGCGCGTCCGTCCGCGCACACCCGCCCGGCAACAGCTGCCGCTCGGCGAGCGGCACCGACCAGCGCAGCTGCACGCTCGCGCCCGATACGGCCGAAGGCCCGTCGTTGCGGGGACTGACCCGGACCTCCACCTGGTCCTCCTTCAGGACGGCGCTCCCGTGGAACGACAGATCGGCCTCGGGCCCGGTCGCGGCCCCGACCGGCCCGGCCACACCTGCGGCCACCATCACGGCACCGCACGCACCCAGCACCCATGCCCTCATCCGCATGCCACCTCGCTTTGACCTCGTCCGGTATGCCGTACGGATGTATGCCACGCGAGCCGGTCGTCAGGCGCCCTCCATCAGGTGACACCGCACCCGCGTGCGAAGCTGCCGCCATGTCGATCCTCCGCTCCGCCGCCCTCTTCGTCGTCGCCGCGCTGTTCGAGATCGGCGGCGCCTGGCTGGTCTGGCAGGGAGTGCGCGAGCACCGCGGCTGGCTGTGGATGACCGGCGGGGTCCTCGCGCTCGGCGCCTACGGTTTTGTCGCCACCTTCCAGCCGGACGCGCACTTCGGCCGCATCCTGGCCGCGTACGGCGGGATCTTCGTGGCCGGCTCGATCCTGTGGGGCGTGGTCGCCGACGGCTTCCGGCCCGACCGCTGGGACATCACCGGTGCCCTCATCTGTCTCGCCGGCATGGCCGTGATCATGTGGGCCCCGCGAGGCGGCGCCTGAGCCTCGAATACGCTGGAGGGAGCGCCAACCCTTCTCTCGTCCAGGAGCAGCCCATGGCCCCCGCCCCGTCCGCAGCCTCCCGCATCGCCGTCGTCACGGGTGCGAGCAGCGGCATCGGCGCCGCCACGGCCCGGCAGCTCGCCGAGGCCGGCTACCGCGTCGTCCTCACGGCCCGTCGCGTGGACCGCATCGAGGCTCTGGCGAAGGAGATCAACGCGGCCGGCCACTCGGCGACGGCGTACCAGCTGGACGTGACGGACCGCGCGGCGGTCGACGAGTTCGCGACGGCCTTCCAGACGATCGGTGTGCTGGTCAACAACGCCGGCGGGGCCCTGGGCGCGGACCCGGTGGCCACCGGCGACCCGGCCGACTGGCGCACGATGTACGAGACGAACGTCCTCGGCACCCTGAACCTCACGCAGGCCCTGCTCCCCAAGCTGGAGGCGAGCGGCGACGGCGTGGTGGTCGTGGTGTCCTCCACGGCGGGCCACGGCACCTACGAGGGCGGCGGCGGCTATGTGGCCGCCAAGCACGGCGCGCACGTCCTCGCCGAGACCCTGCGCCTGGAGATCGTCGGCATGCCGGTCCGGGTGATCGAGATCGCCCCCGGGATGGTCAAGACGGACGAGTTCGCGCTGACCCGCTTCGGCGGCGACGAGCAGAAGGCGGCCAAGGTCTACCAGGGCGTGGCCGAGCCCCTGACCGCCGACGACGTGGCCGAGACGATCACCTGGGCGGTCACCCGCCCCAGCCACGTCAACGTGGACCTGCTCGTCCTACGCCCCCGCGCCCAGGCCTCCAACACCAAAGTGCACCGGGAGCTGTGATGGCGGACGAGGACTCGCTCGAAAAGCGCCGCCTGGCCCAGGAGACGAAGAACGAACGGCAGGTCTGGTACTTCCTGGCCTACTTCCTCTTCGGCATCCACATCGTGGCGTTCGTGATGATCTACGCCGTGCGCCACGCGAAGTGACGCACGGCGGCCGCCCTCAGCCCTTCACGCACACGACCTGCTTGAGCTTGGCCACGACCTCCACCAGGTCCCGCTGCTGGTCGATGACCTGGTCGATGGACTTGTAGGCGCCAGGGATCTCGTCCACGACACCGGAGTCCTTACGGCACTCCACGCCCCGGGTCTGGTCCTCCAGGTCCTTGGTCGAGAAGCGCCGCTTGGCCGCGTTGCGGCTCATCCGCCGGCCCGCGCCGTGCGAGGCCGAGTTGAAGGCCTTCTCGTTCCCGAGGCCCTTGACGATGTACGAGCCCGTGCCCATCGAGCCCGGGATGATCCCGTAGTCGCCGGAGCCGGCGCGGATCGCGCCCTTGCGGGTGACCAGCAGGTCCATGCCCTCGTACCGCTCCTCCGCCACGTAGTTGTGGTGGCAGGAGATCTCCTGCTCGAAGGTCGGCTTGGCCTTCTTGAACTCCTTGCGGATCACGTCCTTCAGGAGCGCCATCATGAGCATGCGGTTGTACTTGGCGTACTCCTGCGCCCAGAACAGGTCGTGCCGGTAGGCCGCCATCTGCGGGGTGTCCGCGACGAAGACGGCGAGGTCGCGGTCGACCAGGCCCTGGTTGTGCGGGAGCTTCTGGGCCACGCCGATGTGGTGCTCGGCGAGTTCCTTGCCGATGTTGCGGGAACCGGAGTGCAGCATCAGCCAGACGGCGCCGGTGGTGTCCGTGCAGACCTCGATGAAGTGGTTGCCCGAGCCCAGGGTGCCCATCTGCTTGGTGGCCCGCTCCTCACGGAAGTGCACCGCCTCGGCGACGCCGAAGAAGCGCTTCCAGAAGTCGTCCCACCCGGCCGTCGCCAGCCCGTGGAACTGCCCCGGGTCCGTGGGGTCGTCGTGCATCCCGCGCCCGACCGGAATCGCCTGCTCGATCTTCGACCGCAGCCGCGACAGGTCCCCCGGCAGGTCGTTGACGGTCAGCGACGTCTTCACCGCCGACATCCCGCAGCCGATGTCCACGCCCACCGCGGCAGGGCACACCGCGCCCTGCATGGCGATGACCGACCCGACCGTCGCACCCTTTCCGAAGTGCACGTCCGGCATCACGGCCAGGCCCTTGATCCAGGGCAGGGTGGCGACGTTCTGGAGCTGGCGCAGGGCCACGTCCTCCACCGTCGCGGGGTCCGTCCACATCCGGATCGGTACCTTCGCGCCCGGCATCTCCACGTACGACATGACGTTCCTCAATTCCCCCGGCAACACAAAAAATGGCTTAAAAGCAACAAAACGCAAAAGCGGCGCCAAGGTCTTTGAAAAGGGACATGGGACCGGCGTCCACGGCAGTGCGTGCGATACACATTGTGTCCAGGGAGCGCCCCGCCACGGCAAGCCATTAACCAGCGGGGACACTGGATCACCGAGCGAGTACACACCGTCGAGAGGAGACCGACCGTGCAGCGGAAGGCGTACGTAACCGGCATCGCCGCCCTCCTGGCGGCGTTGCTGGCCGGCTGCACGAGCGGCTCCGGCGGCGACGGCCCGACGGACAACGCCAACCCCGGCGACACCGGTACGGCGACCGTCGCGGCCCAGCCCGGCAAGTACCGCACCCTGCCCGAGCCGTGCGGCGTGATCGACCACGACACCCTCGACTCGCTGCTGCCCGGCATCAAGCAGCTCACCGACCCCGAGCAGCGGGACAGGGCGTACCAGGGCGATGCCACGCTCACCTACAACACCGACCGCAAGGTCGGCTGCCGCTGGAAGGTGGAGTCCGCCGACGCCACCGACCGCCTCGCCGTCGACTTCGAGCGCGTGGTGTCGTACGACAACGCGGTCAGCGACGACGACCAGGCGCAGAAGCTGTTCGAGGAGAAGGAGACGGCGGCCGACCTGCCCGAGCCGGGCTCCGCCACCCCCTCCACCTCTGCGTCCTCCGCCGGCACGGCCACGCCCACCCCCACGGCCACGCCCACCCCCACGGCCACCGCGAGCGATGACGCGTCCCCCTCCGCCACGGAGACCTCCCCGGACGCCACTCCGACCGATCTCCAGCCCCGCGTGCTGTCCGATCTCGGTGACGAGGCGTATCTGGACGACCAGCTGGGCAGCTCCGGCTCGACCGCCGAACCGCGGACGGTGACTGTGGTGTTCCGCACGTCCAACGTCGTCGTCACCATCGAGTACGAGGAGCAGCCGACGGTCACCGGAACGGTCCCGGACAGCAAGGAAATGCAGGACAGGGCCCGTGATCTGGCCTCCCAACTGGACGACGCACTGGGCAGCTGACCCCCGCCGAGGCGTCTTCCGCCGCCACCCGCAAAGCGCGCGAACGGAAACCCCACAGCTCCTTCACCGCGTACGGTGGCCCCGCAGGAACCCGCACGAACACCGAGCGTCACGAGTGAAGGAACCATGCAGCGAGCAGCCCAGCGAGACGACCTTGCCCGAGCCCAGCGAGCCAAGCGCCTGCGCCGCGCCCTTGTCTGCGCGGCAGCCGTTCCCGCGGTCCTGATCACCGCCGCCTGCTCCTCGGACAGCGGCGACTCCAAGGACAAGGGCGGCGCCGACGCCCAGCAGACCGCGAGCAGCGGCTCCACGCAGGAGCCCTCGGCGAGCGCCTCCCCGACCGTGCAGGCGGCCGCGTACAAGAAGCTTCCCGAGCCGTGCGCGGTGCTGTCGAAGAACACCCTGGGCAATCTGGTGCCGAAGGGCACCAAGTCGGGCAAGGAGGGCACCTCCGACGACACCGCCACCCGCTCCTCCTGCTCCTGGAGCAGCCTGGACAACAACGGCACCAAGGGCTCCCAGTTCCGCTGGCTCAACGTCTCCCTGCTGCGCTTCGACTCGGACGCGAACCGCGGCTCCGCCGACAAGCAGGCGCACACGTACTACGCCCAGCAGGTCAGCGACGCGCGGAGTGTCTCCGGCGCGAAGAACGCCAAGTCGGAGCCGGTCTCGGGGACGGGCACCGAGGCGACGGCGGTGCGCTACGACCTGAAGAAGAAGGAGGGCGCCTTCAAGCAGCAGACGGTGGTCGCCCGGGTCGAGAACGTGGTCATCACGCTCGACTACAACGGCGCCGGTCTCGCGGGCGAGAAGACGCCGGACGCGAACGAGCTGGCCAAGGCGGCGGAGAAGGCCGTCAAGGAGGCGATCGCGGCGGTCTCGGCCGCCAACAGTGAAGGTTCCAAGGGCAGTTCCTCCACGAAGCCCTCTTCCTCGCCCTCCAAGTCGGCGTCCAAGTCCGCCTCCTCCGGCGCATCTCCGTCCAAGTCGGCCACCACGAAGAACTGACCGGCATCACGTTCGTCGCACGCGTATGCCACTCTGTTGCGCGCAACAACACGCAAGGGGAGGGGATGACGAGTGGCCGCGCCAATGCAGCTGACTCGGATGCACCGCATACTCATCGGCGTGGTCGTTTCCGGTGCGTTGATCATCGCCGGCATCGGCTTCGCCGGTTCGTACGCGGCCGTCCGTGAGCTGGCCATCAAAAAGGGCTTCGGGAACTTCTCCTACGTCTTCCCGATCGGTATCGACGCGGGCATCTGTGTCCTCCTCGCCCTCGACCTGCTGCTGACCTGGATCCGCATCCCGTTCCCGCTGCTGCGCCAGACGGCCTGGCTCCTGACGGCGGCGACCATCGCCTTCAACGGCGCCGCCGCCTGGCCGGACCCGCTGGGCGTGGGCATGCACGCGGTGATCCCGATCCTGTTCGTGGTCGCCGTCGAGGCGGCCCGGCACGCGATCGGCCGCATCGCCGACATCACGGCCGACAAGCACATGGAGGGCGTCCGCCTCACCCGCTGGCTCCTCTCCCCGGTCCCGACCTTCCTCCTCTGGCGCCGCATGAAGCTGTGGGAGCTGCGCTCCTACGACCAGGTCATCAAGCTGGAGCAGGAGCGCCTCGTCTACCAGGCGAGGCTGCACGCCCGCTTCGGCCGGGCCTGGCGCCGCAAGGCCCCGGTGGAGTCGCTGATGCCCCTGCGCCTGGCCCGCTACGGCGTACCCCTGGCGGAAACGGCGCCGGCGGGCCTGGCGGCGGCGGGCATCGAGCCGGCGCTGCTGCCGCCGTCCCCGCAGCCCCAGCCGGCGGCCACGGCCGGTGCACAGCCGACGGGCAGCCTGCAGCCCGCGCCCGGCGCCCTGACTGCGGGCAGTCACGCCGCCGGGGCGGCACAGGTGGGCGCGGCAGCACCTCCCGGTGAGCAGCGCCCCCTGCTCCCCCACCAGCGCACCGGGGAACCGGAGAACGTCCCGGACGAAGAGAGCCCCTGGTTCCAGACCCCGCGCGAGGTCGACTACCACGGCGGCTACGACCCCGCCTACAACCCGCCCCCGGACCCCCAGTACGTTCCCGAGGAACAGTACGAGGAGTGGTACGAGGAACAGCCCCCGGAGCAGTTCCAGCAGCCGAACCCGTCCGAGGAGACCGGCAGCTTCCCCATCCCGGTGGGCCCGAACCGCACCCGTGAACTGGGCGAGGGCGGCGGCCCGCCGGAACCCGACGAGGAGGCCTTCTACCAGGTCTTCCGCCAGTCGATCGACGGCAGCTACCCCACCGCCGGCCAGTTCCGCGGCGACGTGGAGGCGACGTTCGGCATCGCCATGCCGCAGCGCGACGCCGAACGGATGGTCAACCGCTTCACCAACCGCCACACGGCGGAACTGCAGGACGACCACATCGCGTAACGCTTACGCGTCACGGGCACAGCACTCCGGGCCGGGCGGGCGTGGTGCCGGCCACGGCCGCGTCGTACAGGCGCCTGATGTCGGAGCCGAAGTACGGGCTGTAGGAGACGTCAGCGGTGGGCCCGCCCGTCTTCCAGCCGCCTATGCTCCCTACCACATCACCCCTCCCGGTGTGCGTGTTGAAGTTCGCCAGGAACGGGCCGCCGCTGGTGCCCGACCGGTAGTCGTCGCAGGCGATCCGGAGGTACGAGCCGGGCGTGCCGTCGGTCGGCGTGAACTTCCTCGTGGAGTTGGTGCAGGTCAGAGGTTGCCGGTCCGTGCCCGGATAGCCGATCAGACGGACTCGGGGAAACGCGTAACCGCGCCCGGTGACAAGGTTGTTGCCGCCCACGACGTCCTGCACCCGCTTGCCGTCGCTGCGCGCTCCGACCCGTGCGAACGCCACGTCCCACGGCGCGCCCTTCGTGTGCCCGCGGTCGTAGTAGCGCTTGTCGATCCAGACCTGGCTGCGCCCTCTGGAGTCGGTGTCGACCGGGAAGATCCCATGCGGTCGCGGCCTGGCCGCAGTCCACTGCGGCACGAACGCCAGGGAACCGGCCCCGGCCCTGGCGTCCAGGCAATGGCCCGCGGTGAGCACGATGTTGTGGTGCGCGCTGTTGATCACACTCGCGGTGCAGAAGTAGGAGCCGCTGCCCCTCTGCACATACATCCGCCCGATCATCGGCAGCCCGCCGAAGTGCGAACTCCCCGGGCCGACCCCGGCACGCTGTGACCGGGACCTTCCCGTGTCCGGCGACGTGGCATCCGCCGACGCCGGGCGCCCGTCGTCCGGAAGCGGCTTCGCCTCGGCCATGCGCTTGTCGGTCCAGAACCGCTGCGCCGCCGCGGCGGTCCAGCGGGGCGCCGCCACGTGCCCGGAAGGCGACGGGTCCGCGGCACTGGCCGTGCCTACGACACCCGACGTCGAGACCAGGAAGGCGATCGCTCCGGCGGCCCTACGTAACGCTATATGGCGCTTCATTTGGTGCACTCCCTCAGTGGGCGATCGGACAGGACGAGCCGACGATAGGGGGTCACCAAACGAGAGTCGAACCATTTACTTTTACCTCTTCTTTGCCTTGAGAAGGCAAAGGCCAGATTGGCGCTCCGAGCACCCAACGCCACCCTCCCGCACAGTTTCAATGTAAATCATTTCGCACACAAGGGAGCTCGCTCCGGCCCAGATTTCGGCAACTTCGCCTGGCACCTCACCATGCATCTGACCTGCGAAGAAGCGGATCACCAGGAGCGGCCGACCGAAATTTACTGAATCATCTCCTCCGTTTTCCGGCCCTCCTGCACACATGCAAGGTTGGCTCGAAATAACTCCTTTGACGAAGATCCTGCTCTGAGTTTCGATGTCGATCGACCGTATGGTCACACGGGGAAATTCACGTCCTTCAGGGGGATTCGCATGCCCGGTTCCCGTACCAAGCTGCTCGCGCTCACTACCGCCTCGGCATTAGCCGCGTTGCTGGCCGTCACCGTGACGCCGGCGGCCGAGGCCAACGACGGACAGCGAGCCACCACCACCGACGCCGCGCTCCTCGCGCACGCCAAGAAGGTCGCGCCGCTGAACGCCGTCGCCAACGCCCTCGGCAACCAGGGCCGTGGCGCGTTCACCGACACCTACAGCGACCAGCACGTCGACGAGGACGGCGGCTTCGTCACCCTCTACGCCACCGACAGCGCCCGGGCCGCGAAGCTGATCGCCGCCGCCAAGCACGCCCACCCGACGATCAACACCGCGCTGATACGCGTTCAGCACGCCGATTTCAGCAGGAAGGCGCTGGACCGGGAGATCGACAAGATCTTCCCGCTGGGCGCCGTCAAGGACGCCTCGAAGGAGGTGTACTTGGGCGCGACGCCCAAGGCCGACGGCTCCGGCATCACCGTCGAGGTCAAGCCGAACGCACTGCGCCGGGTGAAGGCGCAGGGCAACCGGCTGGACGGCATCCCCGTCACCTACGTATCCGGCAAGATCAAGACGGCGACCTCCTGGCGATGGAACGACGGCCGTCCGCAGATCGGCGGCGACGTCCTCATCGGCAACAACCGCAAGCCCGGCTATGTCTCGCAGTGCACCGCCGGCATCGCCGCCGAGAACTCGCACGGACGCGACTACCTCATCACCGCCGCCCACTGCTTCCCCAAGGGTGCGGGCGTCTACGGTGAGGCCGGCCGGACCGTCGGCCACTTTACCTACACCAAGGGCAAGTACTTCGGGAAGGTCACCAGCACCAAGGACGGGTGGGACGCCCAGCTCATCGACAGCGGCCTCTACAACGGCAAGGGCTTCAACTCGGACGAGGCCGACACGCCCGCCGGCAAGTGGTACGCCGTCAACAACTACGCCTACTCCTACAAGGGACAGAGGGTCTGCCAGGACGGCGCCCGCTCGTTCTACGAGCACCAGGGTGTCCCCTGCGACATCACGACCGTGAATGACGACTACCGGTACAGGATCAGGTGGGACGACGGCTCCCTCCACAACGTACGGGGTGTCCAGGGCAAGGGGCACTACACCGGCACCGAGGGCGACTCCGGTGGCCTCGTCTTCACGGTCAACGACAGCCGCCGCCGCCAGGCGCGCGGAATCGTCTCCGCCGGCAACGGTACGCAGGAGATCGAGTGGACGGAGGCCACTGACATCCTCCACAGCTTCGGCCTGAAGCTGAACCCGCACCAGTAACCCGGCACCGCCGCGAGGGGCACCACAGAGCTTCCACCCGGAGCCTGTGGTGCCCTTCGCGCGTGTGGGTGGCATCCCGCGCCGCACCGTCCGCGGCGGCCCGTCGAACTTCCTGGCCGCAAGGCCCCAACCGGACGGGGGAGTTGTTCGTGATACCGGGTGAGGGGATCGGAGGGAACGTGGCCGAATGGTCAAGGCTGCTGTCCGAGCTCGCGCGGGAGCGCGGCGCGGAGCTGAACCGGTACGGCTTCCTGCTGTGCGGCGACCGCGCGGAGGCCGCCGACCTGGTTCAGGAGGCACTGGTACGGGTCTTCTCCCAGCCCCGCCGTGCGTGGGAACTGGGGGAGGCGGAGGCATACGTGCGTCGCACGATGCTCAACCGCTACCTGGACCTGCACCGGCGCCGCGCCCGTTGGATCCGCGCGCTCCCACGGCTCGTGTCGTCGGAGCCGGTCGCCGACCACAGCACGGACGTCCTGCACCGGGTCGACCTCATGGACGCCATGCACGGACTGTCGCCGAGGCAGCGGGCGTGCGTGGTGCTCCGTTACTACGAGGACATGTCCACCGCGGGCATCGCGGCGCGGCTCGGCTGCGGTGAAGGCACGGTCAAGCGTCATCTGAGCGACGCGCTGGCACGGCTGGGCGCCCAATTGCGGCCACCACAGCATCACGTCGCGGAGGAAAGGCTGGAGACATGAAGCCCGAGGACCTGCGCGAACAGTTGCTGGCCGCCGCGCACCGCACACCGCCACCGGAGATCGACACCGAGCTCGTCCGGACCCGGGTGCGCCGGCGCAGGCGCGCCCGCTACACCGCCGTGGCCGGGGCAGGCCTGGCCGTGGCCGCCGCGGTGGTGCTGAACACGCTGCCGTCCGCCTCCACACCGGAGACCAAGACACCGGCGGACTCCTCGGTCAGGCAGCCCTCGGCGGCGAGTAGCGCGGCTCCGGGACTCCCTGACCACACCTGCGGCACGAGAATCCCGGCGAGTTCCGGCCGCGGAGCCGTGACCGTACGCATCTCCGATGTGCGCGCGGCCCCGAACGGAACCCCGCAGGTCACCTACGCGGTGCATGCGACCGCCCCGGCGGTCCTGTCCGGCGGGCCACTGGTTCTCGTCCTGAAGGACGGCCGGGTCGTGGCCGGTCAGCAGCCGTCCGGACCGGCATCCGAGAACACCACGAACCCGGTGACCATCACCCCCGACCACCCGCACCGCACCCGGCTCGCGCCCGTGCCGGGCCGTCCCTGCGCTGGAACCAACTGGAACTCGGTGTGGAAGGGCGGCTACGAAGTGGCCGTCGTCCTCGCCGTCCAGCAGACCGTGCCCTCCGGTACCCGGGCCCCTGATTCATTGATCGTCGCCCGTGCCCCGCTGTCCGAATGAACGGCCTCTCGACATCTCACGGAGGAACCCATGCGCCGCACCCTGCTGCCCGCCGTCCCCGTCCTGCTGCTCGCCCTCGCCGGGTGCGGGGGGAATTCCGACGCGGTGACCGGTGACCAGGCCCACCCCGCCCCGACCACCACGAGTCCGCCGCTGAAGCAACAGGACCGCTCCCTGCCCTGCGACAGCACCGTCGAACGCCCCGTCGTCGTCAGTGGCCCCGACGAGCCTCTGCAACTGACCGTCACATCCCTGCGGCGCCAGGGCTCCACCCTTCGGACCACCTACAAGATCACCTCCGGCGACCGGAAGGAGATGCTCAGCCTGCCGATCGGTGAGATCCCGCCCACGGCCCTCCTGCTCAAGCACGGCGTCATCGTCGGCCGCCAGAAGCCCCCCGCCGACAAGGGCCCGGACGGCAGCCCGGCCATCGGGTATCCCGTCGGTAAGCGCCCGTACACGAAGACCCTGGCGCTCGACAGCCTCTGCCGCGGCACCACATGGTCCGACGTGGACAAGCACCCCGGCGACTACCAGGTCGTCGTCGTCATGTCGGTCCAGCCGGACGGACCGCCCTCCGACAAGGAGCCCGCAGACGGTGTCCACAAGTTGCCGCTCCTCGAAGCCACCCGCGACATCTCCACGAAGAGCCAGTGAACACAGGAGGGGGCGCCCGGTGTCACCGGGCGCCCCCTCCTCCTATGACGCGGTCTACTCCCCGAGCAGGGCCCGCACCCGCTCCTGCCCCACCGCCAGCAGCAGCGTGGGCAGCCGAGGCCCGGTGTCCCGGCCCACCAGCAGGTGGTACAGCAGCGCGAAGAACGACCGCTGAGCCGTCTTGATCTCCGCCGGCAGCTCCTTGGGCGTGGCGTCGGCCGAGAACCCGGCCTGCACCTTGGGCACGCCGTACACCAGGTGGGTCAGCCCGTCGAGCGACCAGTGCTCGGCGAGCCCGTCGAGCAGCAGCCGTACCGACTGCTGGGACGCCTCGTCGAGGGACTTCAGCAGCTCGGCGTCCGGCTCGTCCCGGACGATCGTGCGCTGGTCGGCGGGAACGTGCGTGTTGATCCACGCCTCGGCCCTGTCGTACCGCGGCCGCGCCTCGTCCAGCGAGGACAGCGGCTGCTCCGGGTCCAGCTCGGAAAGGATCCGCAGCGCCTGGTCCTCGTGCCCGGCGGTGATGTCGGCGACGGAGGCGAGCGTGCGGTACGGCAGCGGACGCGGCGTCTTCACCAGCTCACCGGCGGCCGTACCCACGGCCCGCGTGTACGCGGCGACGTCGGCCGGCAGCGCGGACCCGTCGGCGACCTTGCCCGCGAGCTTGTCCCACTCGTCGTAGAGCCGCTGGATCTCCTGGTCGAAGGCGATCTTGAAGGACTGGTTGGGCCGGCGGCGGGCGTACAGCCAGCGCAGGAGCTGCGGCTCCATGATCTTCAGAGCGTCCGCGGGGGTGGGCACGCCGCCCCGCGAGGACGACATCTTCGCCATGCCGGAGATGCCGACGAACGCGTACATCGGACCGATGGGCTGCTTGCCGCCGAAGATCCCGACGATCTGGCCACCCACCTGGAACGAGGACCCCGGGGACGAGTGGTCGACACCGCTCGGCTCGAAGACGACACCCTCGAAGGCCCACCGCATCGGCCAGTCGACCTTCCAGACCAGCTTGCCGCGGTTGAACTCGCTCAGCCGGACGGTCTCGGAGAACCCGCAGGCCGTGCAGGTGTACGCCAGCTCGGTGCTCTCGTCGTCGTACGAGGTGACGGTCGTCAGGTCCTTCTCGCAGTTGCCGCAGTACGGCTTGTACGGGAAGTACCCGGCGGAGCCGGAGCTGCCGTCGTCCTCGGACGCGGCGCCCGAGCCCTCCTCGGCCTCCAGCTCGGCCTCGTCGACGGCCTTCTGCTGCTTCTTGGCAGGAGCCTTCTTCGTCCGGTACTGGGCGAGGATCGCGTCGATGTCGCCACGGTGCTTCATGGCGTGCAGGATCTGCTCGCGGTAGACACCGGAGGTGTACTGCGCGGTCTGGCTGATCCCGTCGAACTCGACGCCCAGCTCGGCGAGCGACTCGATCATCGCGGCCTTGAAGTGCTCGGCCCAGTTCGGGTGCGCGGAGCCCTCCGGCGCCGGGACGGAGGTCAGCGGCTTGCCGATGTGGTCGGCCCACGACTCGTCGACCCCCGCGACACCCGCCGGCACCTTCCGGTACCGGTCGTAGTCGTCCCAGGAGATCAGGTGGCGGACCTGGTGCCCGCGGCGGCGGACCTCGTCGGCGACCAGGTGCGGGGTCATGACCTCACGCAGGTTGCCCAGGTGGATCGGACCCGAGGGGGAGAGGCCGGACGCGACGACCACAGGTTTGCCCGGGGCCCGACGCTCCGACTCCTCGATGACCTCATCCGCGAAACGGGAGACCCAGTCGGTGGTCTCGGTGCTCTGAGCCACGATCGGCACGTCCTTCTTTCTGAACGGGGTGACACCCCATTCTCACAGACGGACTTGCGTCGGCGAAAACCGCTTTACCCACCATGGGATACTGGCTGGGTCTATCCATCCCCACGAGGAGAACGGCACCCATTCCTATGGCCTCGGTCACGTCCCTCAGCGATTCCGTCCAGCAGCAGCTCGCGTCCGCCCTCTCGGCTTCCCTGCCGGAGGCCGCCGGCGCGGACCCGCTGCTGCGACGTAGCGACCGGGCCGACTTCCAGGCCAACGGGATCCTGGCGCTCGCCAAGAAGGCGAAGGCGAACCCGCGGGAGCTGGCCACGCAGGTCGCCTCCCAGATCGTCGCCGGTGACGTGATCAAGGAGATCGAGGTCTCCGGCCCCGGCTTCCTGAACATCACGATCACGGACCGGGCGATCACCGAGAACCTGGCCGCGCGGTACACGGACGAGACGGGCCGCCTCGGCGTGCCGCTCGCCGCTGAGCCGGGCACGACGGTGATCGACTACGCGCAGCCGAACGTGGCGAAGGAGATGCACGTCGGCCACCTGCGGTCGGCGGTCATCGGCGACTCGGTCGTCCAGCTCCTGGAGTTCACCGGCGAGAACGTGGTCCGGCGGCACCACATCGGCGACTGGGGCACCCAGTTCGGCATGCTCATCCAGTACCTGGAGGAGCACCCGCACGAGCTGGACCACAAGGCCGCCGAGGTGACCGGCGAGGAGGCGATGTCGAACCTCGACCGCCTCTACAAGGCCGCGCGGAAGAAGTTCGACGCCGACGAGGAGTTCAAGACCCGTGCCCGGCGCCGGGTGGTGGACCTCCAAGCGGGCGACCCGAAGACCCTCGCCATGTGGCAGAAGTTCGTGGACGAGTCGAAGATCTACTTCTTCTCCGTCTTCGAGAAGCTGGACATGGAGATCCAGGACCCCGACATCGTCGGCGAGTCCGGCTACAACGACATGCTGGCCGAGACCTGCCGCCTGCTCGAAGAGTCCGGCGTCGCCGTCCGCTCCGAGGGCGCGCTCTGTGTCTTCTTCGACGACATCAAGGGCCCGGACGGCAACCTGGTCCCGCTGATCGTCCAGAAGTCGGACGGCGGCTACGGCTACGCGGCCACCGACCTTTCGGCGATCCGCGACCGTGTCTTCAACTTGAAGGCGAACACGATCCTGTACGTCGTCGACGCCCGGCAGGCCCTGCACTTCCGGATGGTCTTCGAGACCGCCCGCCGGGCCGGCTGGCTGAACGACGACGTCACGGCGTTCCAGCTGGCCTTCGGCACGGTCCTCGGCAAGGACGGCAAGCCGTTCAAGACGCGTGAGGGCGAGACGGTCAAGCTGGAGGACCTGCTGGACGAGGCTGTGGACCGGGCCACTGCGGTGGTGCGGGACAAGGCCGAGAAGGTGGGCCTGACGGAGCAGGAGATCATCGAGAACGGCCGCTACGTCGGTGTCGGTGCGGTGAAGTACGCGGACCTGTCCACCTCCGCGGTCCGTGACTACAAGTTCGACCTGGACCAGATGGTCTCGCTGAACGGCGACACCTCCGTCTACCTCCAGTACGCCTACGCCCGTATCCAGTCCATCCTCCGCAAGGCCGGCGAGGTCCGCCCGGCGGCCCACCCGGAGCTGGCTCTGGCCGACGCCGAGCGCGCCCTCGGCCTGCACGCCGACTCCTTCGCGGAGACGGTGGCCGAGGCCGCCAAGGAGTACGCCCCGCACAAGCTGGCCGCGTACCTGTACCAGCTGGCGAGTCTGCTGACGTCCTTCTACGACCAGTGCCCGGTCCTGAAGGCCGAGACGCCCGAGCAGGTGGAGAACCGTCTGTTCCTGGTGGACCTCACGGCCCGCACGCTGCACCAGGGCATGGCGCTGCTGGGTATCAGGACGCCCGAGAAGCTCTGACCGGTTGTGAGCCCGTCTCCGGCGTCGGCGCACCCGGAGACGGCCTCTACGCGATGTGGTCGTCCTGCAGTTCCGCCGTATGGCGGTTGATGAAGCGGTTGACCATGCGAGCGGCCTGATCAGGCGGGAGCATGATGCCGTACGTCGCCTTCACGCCGTCGCTGAACCGGTCGAAGGTGGGGTAGCTGCCTTCAATCGACTGCCTGAAGATCTGGTAGAAGGCCTCATCGCGGAACCCCTCGGCGAACTTGGCTGTCTCCTCCCTCAGTCGAACGGCTTCCTCGCGGGCCTCTTCGCGAATCCTCTCGGCCTCGGCGCGCAACTCCCATGCTCGTCTCAGAATCAGCCCGGAGACCGAGTGGCCGTGGCCCAGTTGCATGACGTCCAGGATGTTGCCGCCGGGCATCGTCACGACGTGGTCGGCGAGCAGCGTGCTCAGTGTCTCGCAGACGGCCCCCGCGTCCGCCGGGCGGTCATCCGGGCGTTTGGCGAGGAGGTTCAGGATGAGGTCGTTCAGGGGAGCCGGGAGGCCGCCCTCGACCCGCACACGACCCCACCCCCCCGAACAATGTTCGGTTATCGGAGTGCGTGTACCGTAAAAGCTGAGCGAACGGCGCTACGAAGGACGGAGCGCGCAGCGATGTGGGGGTGCAGCGGTGGCCCGACCGACCAAGCCGATCCTCAGCCGGGGCGGCATCTGCGCCGCGGCACTCGCCATCGTGGACCGTGAGGGGCTCGCCGAGCTGTCGATGCGAAAGCTCGCCGGGGAGCTCGGAGTTCAGGTCTCCTCCCTCTACGAGCACGTCAAGACCAAGGACGACGTCCTCCACGAGGTCACCAACACCATCATGGAGAGCGTGGACGTCTCCGGCTTCGAGACCGGCGACTGGCGGCACGGCGTGGCGTCCTGGGCCCGGTCCTACCGCGCCGCCCTCGCCGCCCACCCCCATATCGTTCCGTTCCTGGCCCACGGCCCGGCCCGCCGTGAGGCCTCGCTGCGGCGCGCGGACACCGTGCACGGCGGCCTCGTCGGCGCCGGCTGGCCCCCGCGCTACGCCACGATGATCGGAGCCTCGACCAAGTACCTGGTCATCGGGTCGGCGATGAGCTCCTTCGCCCGAGGGTTCGACGACGACGTACAGGTCTACGTCGAGCGATATGCACACCTGGCCGACGCCCACCGCCTGAGCGACCACGCGGACACCATCGACCGGGACAGCTTCGAACTGGCCCTGGAGATGTTCCTAGACGGCCTCAGCGTGCTGCACGCGCGCGTGACGGAACCCAAGGCGTCCGTGTCGGGCTCCTGATCCGCCCCGCCCGCCGACCCGGCGGTGGCTCCAGATCCGCCCAGTGGCCCATTGCCGATCCGCACCACCCGGTCGCAGCGCGGTGACACCTCAACCTGCCGCGGTCCCACACCTTGTCGGGCGCAGGACCCCACTCTAAGCTCCCAAACCGAACGGCGTTCGGTTGTGGTGTCGGGGCTATCCCTGCTCAAACACGGCCTCGCGTCACCGCTCGCAGCAAGGAGTTGATGCCGTGTACGGGCCTCATGAGTCGCGCTACGGGTTCCCTCAGCCGCACTGGCAACCGTCGCCGCACGGGCAACCGCCGCTGTATGTCCGTGAGGCTCCTGAGGAGTGGGGCACTCCGCCCGAGGTGATGACGTCCCTCGCCCAGCTGCGTGCCGAGCGCCGCTCCAGGATCTTTCCCGTCGCCGCCGCTGTCATCAGCTTGTACCTGGTCAATGCCCTCATGGCCAGCTGGGCGCCCGACGTGATGGCGATCGGACTCATCGGCCATCTGAACGTCGGCCTGGCGCTGGCGCTGCTGCAGTGCGGCACCACGCTCGCGGTCTGTCGGTGGTACGCACGCTACGCGCGAACCCGCCTGGATCCGCTCGTCGACCAAGTGCGCGCAGGACTGGGATACCGAGGGGAGGAGCAGTGACCACATCTCCCGTGCCCGCGTCTCCCGTGCTCGCGTCTCCCGTGCTCGCGCAGACGACCCACACCGGGGTTGTCATCACCGTCTTCGCGGTCTTCGTCGTCGGCGTCGTGCTCATCTCCCTGCTGGACGCCTCGCAATCGGACACACCCCGGCGCTTCTTCGCGGGCGGTCGCCGACTGTCCTCCCCTCGCAACGGCATCGCCCTGTTCGGCGACTTCATCTCCGCCGCAACGCTGCTGGGGACCCCCGGTCTCATCGCCCTGGCCGGGTTCGACGGCATCCCCTACCTGCTGGGTCCCATCGTCGCCTGGGCTGTGATCCTCCTGCTGGTCGCCGAGCCGTTCCACAACGCCGGGCAGTACACGGTCGGCGATGTGCTGGCGCGGTATCTGCGGCCACGCCCCGTCCACATGGCCATGGGCATCGCCACGCTGGTGATCTCGCTGTTCTACCTGACGGCTCAGCTGGTGGGTGCCGGTGCCCTCGCTGCCCCTCTGCTCGGCATCACCGGAGTCCCGGCCCAGAACTTCCTGATGCTGTTCCTCGGCATCCTGATGATCATCTACGTGGCCATCAGCGGCATGTACGGCGCGACGCTGGTGCAGTGCTTCAAGGCCGCCTTCCTGCTGGTTGCCAGCGTGTACCTGGGTCTGCTGGTACTGGGCAAGTTCGGCTGGAACCCCAGTCACCTGCTGGGGGTCGCGGCCGAACGCAGCGGCGTCGGCGAGACGTTCCTCGCGCCCGGAGCGCGGTCCCAGGGCGCCGGCACCGACAAGCTGGACGCGCTGAGCCTGCAACTGGGAGCGGTGCTCGGAGCAGCCGGCCTCCCGCACCTCCTGCTGCGCCTGCGCGCGGTGCCCAGCCCACGCTCCGCCCGGCGCTCCGTCCAATGGACAGCCGCATTGACATGCGTCTTCTGCGTGACCGCAGGGGTCCTCGGGTTCGGCGCGGCAGGCCTGCTGGGGCCTCGGACGGTCGTGAGCAGCAATGCCTCGGGGAACACGGCGACGCTGCTGCTGGGGGGTTCGCTCGGCGGGTCGCTGCTGCTCACCGTGATGTCGTGTGTGGCGTTCGTGACCATCCTGGCCGTCGTGGCGGGCATCGCCCTCGCCGCCGCGACCTCTGTGGCGCACGATGTCTATGGTGCGGTGATCATGAAGGGGCGCGCCACCGCGTCCCAGGAAGTTCTGGTGGCCCGGGCGTCGGTGGTGGTGATCGGCGCCGGGGCGACGACCATCGCCCTCTTCTCCTCACGTCTCAACGTCTCCTTCGCCGCCGGGCTGGCGTTCGCCGTTGCGGCCTCGGCGATCCTCCCCTCGTTGCTGTTCGGCCTGTACTGGCGGGGCTTCACCACCACCGGAGCACTGTGGAGCGTCTATGGCGGCCTGATCTGCTCGGTGTCCCTGGCCGTGCTCTCTCCTGCCGTCTCCGGAAATCCGGCCGCGCTGTTCCCGGGTATGGACTTCGACGTCTTTCCGCTCAAGTACCCGAGCATCGTCTCGGTCCCCCTGGCCTTCCTGCTCGGATGGCTGGGCTCCGTGATGGGTAAGGAGAGGACCCATCCGGCCACCCGGTCCGCCTTCGAGCTGCGCATGCTCGTGGGCAGCGACTCGTCGTAGACACGTCTCAGCCCGCGTTCGGCGGGCTGTAGGGCAGCCACTTGTTGGTGCCGTCGGCGTTGTACCAGTAGGCCTTGTCCCCACGCATGCCCACCGTGCGGAACGGTTTTCCGTGGTCGTCGATCCGGGCCGTGCCCTGCTGGTCTCCGCTGCTCCAGCTCAGTTCGAGGTACCAGCCGACGTCCTGGGCGGCGGTGCTCGCGTCGATGTTCAGTACTTCCGGGTCGTCGACGGACACCTTGTACGGGAAGTTCGTCGCGCGCGTCTCGATGTTGCCCTCGTGGCCGGGTACCGGCTTGGCGTTCGGCGCCGGTGCGTCGAGGTCGACGGCGAACGAGGCGGGCGCCAGGTCGCCGCCGCAACCGCTGCCCATCATGTAGGCGTTCCCCTTCGGTGCCGTGCGCGTGCTGGTGGTGTGGACCCGGAGCGCGTGCAGCACGACGGGCCGGCTGCTGCTGCCCTGCACGGTGACCTGGAGCCGCAGATGCCCGGCCGGTGCGGCGCCCAGGGCGGCCGCCCAGCCGTCGGTGGCCTGACCGGCCGGTGGCGGAGGCACGCTGCCCGGCGGGCGCTGGAGGAGGAACCACTGGTCGCAGGGGCTGTCCCAGTTGTTCGTCAGGACGTTCACGTGGAACGGCGGTGCGGTGCCGGCGGCTGTGGCGCTGCTCTCCGAGGGCTTGCCGGTTTCCGTCGGCGTCCCGGGCGAGCGACTGGCATCAGCTGATGAGGACGGCGATGTGGTGGACGCCGGGGCGGACGTCTTGACCGTTGCGCGGTCGGACGTGGTCGCCGCGCCATGTGCGGCGCCGGACTGCCCGGTCGCACGCGCTGCGGTCCTCTCCCCGTCAGAGGCCCATCCGAACTGCGTGGCCGCAGCGGCCACGGCAGCCGTGACGGCGACTGCACTCACGACGGCAGCGGCCACGACGGCGGACCGCCGTCTGCGGGACCGTACGGCCGGGGCGGCGGCCATGGCAGTCGGTGGCGGTTCGGTTAAGGCCTCCACTGAGGCTGGTGCGTCGGCGACTACGGCGACATCGGGGGCATCGACCGGTTCGACTTCGGTGGAAGCCTCGGCGTGCTCAGCCACCACCTCGGCCTCAGGAGCGCCAGGCGTCTCGGTCGCCCGACGGCGAGCGGCGTCCGCCAGGATCCAGTGGCGGTGCAGCTGCACCAACTCGTCCCGAGTGGCCCCGCACACGCGGGCGAGCCGCTCCAGCGGAGCGTAGTCGTTCGGCACGGTTGTGCCGTTGCAGTAGCGGTGCACCGTGGACGTGCTGATGTGAAGCCGCTTGCCGAGCGCGCCGTAGCTGCGGCCGGAACGCTCCTTCAACGCGAGCAGCAGCTTCGCCAGTTCTTGGGACTCGTCCGCCATCGTCTCTCCCCACCATCCCAGAACGGCGTTCCAGGCCCCGACGTATCCCCAGTTCAGACGGCGTGGAACCGTTTCAGGGTTCCCAACTGCCCGTGGAATATGGCGGGTGAGACGGATCGCACCGCACGGTTCAGGTCATCGGCCGGTTCACCCGATCCGGCCCCGACCGAACCAACCAACGGGAGAAGCACCACATGTCCGTCCAGCGTTTCCTGGTCTCCGCGGCCACCCTGGCCCTCGGCTCCTTCGCCCTCGTCGCCTGCGACCCCGGCTCCGCCACGGGTTCCGCTCCCACCGGCACGGCCACCACCGCCTCGGCTCCGGCGCACGCCACCGCCTCGCCCACCGCCGAGCCGTCCCGCGCCTCCACCGGAACGGCGACCGAGGGCAACGGCTCGGCCAAGTCCACGCCCACGGCCGCCAAGCAGACCGGCGCGCACAGCTCGGGCACCGCGTCCGGGACCGGCGGCGGCACCCGAGCCGGTGCGTGCCGTGCCGACCAGCTGACGGTCACCGCCGCCCCGGTCTCACAGCCCGTGAACCACCTGCTGATCACCGCCAAGAACACCAGCGGCGCCCGCTGCGACCTCGGCATCATCGGCCTCGTCACCTTCGACGGACGCGTCCGGGCAACCACCCCCGACGGCATCGGCGGCGGTCCCAACATCCTGCGTCCCGGACAGTCGAACTACGAGGGCGTCGCACTCGACCAGCAGGACGCCCCGGGGCAGGGCAGCGACACCTCGTACCTGACCGTGAAGCTGGACAGCGGCGACACCCTCCGTATCCCGGTGAAGGCACACGTTCACGCACCGCGGATCTCGGTCTGGGAGCCCTCCGCGGCCGACGCGCTCTCCGCCGCGTAAGGACACGACCCCGTCCGGGTGCCGGCCGTGACACGGTCGGCACCCACAGCGTCCCGGTACCACTCGCACCACACCAGCTTCCCAGGGCTGCGTTCCGCCACGCCCCACTTGTCACTGAGTGCGGCGACGAGCAGCAGCCCACGCCCGCCCTCGTCCGGGTCGTCGGCGATCCTCGGCACACCGGATCCGCTGTCATGCACTTCGGCCCGCACCACCAGCCCGTCGTACCGCAGCCGCAACAGGAACCCCCGCCCCGGCGGCGCCCCGTGCACCAACGCATTCGTGGCCAACTCGCTCACACAGAGCGACAGATCGGCGAAGCGGTCCCATTCGGCCAGCCCCCAGTACCTCAACGACCACTCTGTGAACCGCCTGGCCGCGGGCACGGATCGGCGGGCGCGGCCGTAGAACTGGTCGCGTTGGTAAGGGAGTTCGAGTTGCGCGTTCACGGGGCGACTGTCGCGCAGAGTGACTAGTCTGGATCAGTACGTGATCCCGTACAAAGCGTTTGTACGGGATTGTGCGGGGGTCGGGCACGGGCAGGCGTGGGAGTTCAGCAGCATGACGACTTCTCGGAAGAACCAGTCGGCCATGAAGATGCTCGGCCGTCAACTGGCCGCGGCACGCAGGGCGGCGGGGTTGAGCCAGTCCGGCCTGAGCGTCGCGCTGAACATCAACGAGGAGACCATCGCATCGATCGAGCAGGGCCGACGGTCACTGAAGCTGGACATCGCCGAGATCTTCGACGAGTTCCTCGGGACTAAGGGAACGTTGGCGGCGGGGGTGGCAAATCTGCCGGAGGTGGATCAGTTTCCTTTGTGGGCCGAGGAGTACATGGATCAGGAGCGGGTGGCCATCACCCTGTCCTGGTACGACAACGCGGTCATCCCTGGCCTGCTTCAGAGCGAGCCGTACGCGCGCGCGGTCCTGCAGAACCGCGTTCCGGCCTACGAAGAGGAGCAGTTGGAGAACTCCCTGAGGCTGCGCCTCGACCGCCAGGAGATCCTGCGCCGAAAGAACCCACCGACGTTGAGCTTCGTGGTCTGGGAGCCCGCTCTGCTCCTGCAGCTGGGCTCGGCCGGGGTGTGCAGGCAACAGCTGCGGTTCCTACGCGAGATGGCCGAACTGCCCTGCGTCTCGCTTCAGGTCCTGCCGCTGAGCAGTCCCTTCCACGCGGGGGTCGACGGCCCGTTCACGCTCCTGGAAACCCCTGACCACCAGCATGTCGCGTACACCGAGTCGCAACGCGGCAGCCAGTGGGTCTCTGACGCAGATGAGGTGTCCATCCTTTCGCGTAAGTATGCGATGCTGCGGACACAGGCCCTGACCACGCAGGATTCGATGGGCCTGCTCGACCGCCTGGTAGGAGAACAATGAGCGCCGAAGCACTTCAGTGGTTCAAGTCGAGCTACAGCGGTAGCGAGGGCGGCCAGTGCCTCGAAGTGGCCGTCTCCTCCCACACCATCCACATCCGCGACTCGAAGCAGACCCCCTCCGACGCCCCAACCCTCCAGGTGGCCCCGGCCACTTGGGCTGCCTTCACGGAGTTCACCTCGCGCTAGCGTTGTCAGTGCCGCCCCTTACAGTCACTGACATGGCGACTCTTCCCAACCCGCTGCCCAAGTTGACGACGGACCCGAGTGGTCGGTCCCTCGGGCTGCAGCTGCCGCCCGGCAGGCTGATCGACGCGACGGACGAAGGCCCCTGGCACGAGCCGCTGTTGTGGCATGCGGAGAAGGCGGCCGCGCCCGGCACCTGGAAGGCGTTGGGCGCACCGGCCGCGCGTGCCGGGCTCCTTCCCGTGCTGGTGGATGTGCAGGACGATCAGGGCGGGCCGGTGAACTGGGGGTTGGCGCCGGACGAGGTGTCGTACCCGGGCGATCATGACGCCGAGGACGTCCTCGCGGAGTACTGGGAGGACTGCGCGGAGGAGGAACTGGCCGAGGAGGCGGAGCCGTTCGGGATCGAGTGGCCCGGTCTTGCGCCCGCCCTGTCCCCCACCGCTGATCCGGACACCCGTGCCGCCCAGGTAGCGAACTCGTTGACGGACGGCACGCGGGCATGGCTGAAGGACCCTCACCTCGCCCTCGTTCCGGCGCGGCGGTCCGCGGACATCCCCGCGGCGATCGGCTGGTCGGGGCCGCTGAACTACGAGGACGACGTTGCCCGGCTGTGCACCGTCCTCCGTTCCTGGGAGGACCGCTTCGGTATACGGGTGGTGGCGCTGACCTTCGACACGCTGACCGTCTCCGTCGCGGCGCCGCCGGCCACCCTGGCCGAGGCCGAGGCGGTGGCGGCGGAGCACTTCGCGTTCTGCCCGGACAACGTCACGCAGAACGGCCCGGACGCGCTGCGTGCGTACGCCAAGGGGCTGATCGGCGAGCCGACCTGGTCCTTCTGGTGGGACTGACGCCCGCCGGCGGAACTCAGCCCCGCAGCCCTCTGCCCAGCCGCCGCAGGCCCTCCGCGATCTCCTCGGGTGTCTGCGTGACGAAGCACAGGCGGAGGGTGGAGGGGTCGGGGGCGGTGGCGTAGAAGGGGGCGCCGGGGACGTAGGCCACGTCCTGCTTCACCACGCCCGGGAGCAGGGCCGTGGTGTCGTACGACTCCGGGAGGCGGACCCACAGGAACATGCCGCCCTCGGGCCGGCTCCAGGTGGAGCCCTCGGGGAGGGCGTCGGGGAGGCCTGCCAGCATGGCGTCCCGGCGTTCGCCGTAGACGGCGCGGACGCGGGCCACGTGGGCGTCCAGGACGTGCAGATAGCGGGCCGCGGCCAGCTGGTTGAGGGTCGCCGTGTGCACGTCCGCCGCCTGCTTGGCCACCGTGCACGCGCGCCGGAGTTCCGCGGGGGCGCGGAGCCAGCCGAGGCGGAGGCCGGGCGCCATGACCTTGGAGAAGGAGCCGAGCAGGACGACACGGTCCTCGGCGCCGGGGCAGGCGGCGATCCAGGGCGGGCGGGTGCCGTCGTAGCGGAGTTCGCCGTAGGGGTCGTCCTCGATGATCCACAGCCCCTGGCGGGCGGCCACGGCGGCGACGGCCTCGCGGCGCGGGGTAGGCATCGTACGGCCCGTGGGGTTCTGGAAGGTGGGGACGAGGTAGAGGAGCTTCGGGCGCTCGCGCCGCACCGCCTCCTCCAGCGCCGCCGGGTCGACCCCGTCCTCGTCCCCGGGCACGGCCACCACGCGCGCCCCCGCCAGCCCGAAGACCTGAAGTGCCGCCAGATAGCAGGGGCTTTCGACCAGCACGGTGTCGCCGGGCTCGATCAGCGCCGTCGCCAGCAGGGACAGGGCCTGCTGGGAGCCGGTGGTGATGAGTAGGTCGTCAGGGGCGGTGGGCAGGCCGAACGCGGTGATGCGGTCCGCCAGTTTGGACCGGAGGACCGGCTCGCCCTCCGTGGTGGCGTACTGGAGCGCCTGCGCGGGGGTCTCCGCCAGCACGTCCCGGAACGCGGCCGCTATGCCTTCGTGGTCGAACATTTCGGGCGCCGGGAGACCGCCTGCGAAGTTGATCACCTCGGGGCGTGCGGTGACCGCCAGGATGTCCCGGACGGGCGATCCGCCCACGCTGCGGGCACGGGCCGCAAGCGGCGGAACGGCGGCGCGGGGCGGCGCGGGTTCGGCAACGGACATGGTCGGCTCTCCTTCGGCTCCGGGAGGTCGTCTCCGTCCGCAGCCTAGGGAGTTACATGCTGCCTACACCGGTCATTTCGCGATCCGGACGTCCGCACCGGCCGCCACCCTCAGTACAGGACCAGGAGTTCCTGGCCGCTCCTACTGGCAGGATGACAAGGCCCAGGCCTACGGCCGTGGTTTCGACAAGAATCTGGACGACGCGAGGAGCGCCCTGAAGTGACCGTCCTGCTGCGAGGGCCATGGGGAGTCATCCTCGTCCTCGCGAACCTGCTCAGCGCCTACGTCGCGTACGCGGCACTCGTGACCCAGCCGCAAGGGGCCTGGGACGAATCGACGCTGACCGGTATCGAGGTCGCCTCGGCGCTGCTGATCGCGCTCAGCGTCGTCACGTTCCTGCTCGCCCTGCTGCCCGTACGGCGCCAGACCCTCAGCCGATGGTGGCTGGCGCCCTCGCTGCTCTTCCTGGTGGTGGGTGCGGCACGCTGGGCGTACATCGTGCAGACCTATCCGCAGGGCCCCGGCGGCTGAGCGGCGGGCACTCTCAGAACTTGGTGGTGCCCTCCTTGACCCACCCCGAGCCGCCCAGCGGGAACTCGTAGCCGGGGCGCCCGTTGTTGCCGCTCGTGCGGAACAGCCGGCCGTGGTTGTCGATCTGCAGCACGCCGTGGCGGGAGCCGCTGGACCAGGTCAGCGCCAGGGACCAGCTCACGTCGTACGCCGAGGCCTCGGCCGTGATGTGGAACACCTCGGGGTCCGACTCGCTGACCTTGAACGGGAAGTCCCGGTGCCCTGCCTCGGGTTGGACGGCGGGGCGCGCGGAGTCGAGCGCGACGGTGAAGGAGCGGGTCGGGACGTTTCCGCCGCAGCCGACGCCCGGGTAGGCCATGACGTAGTCGTTCCATGCGAGCGGCGTGCGCTTGGTGATCGTACGGACCGTCAGGCTCTTCACGATCACGGTCTTCTTGCCGGTGCCCTGCACGGTGAGCGTGACCTCCTGCTTCCCCGAGGAGACGGCGCCGTGCGCGGCCACCCAGGCGGTCGCGTCCTCCTCGGTCGGCGGCGGGGCCACCTCCGTCGGAGGCCGGTTGATCAAGTAACGCCCGTCGCAGGGACTGTCCCAGGTGTACGCACTGGTCGCCACCGTCAGCGGAGCGGCGTCGGAGGCGCCGCCGCCGGACTCGGCCCTGCCCTTGCCGTCCGTCTTCGGTCCGCCCTCGGCCGACGCGGAGGGTGACCCGGATGGTGACGCGGAGACGGAGGGGGAAGCGGGCGGCGAGGTGCGGGTGTGCGGTGCCGTGGAGGTGTGCCCGTCCGCCGTCGCGTGACCCGGCGTCGAGGCCGCCGCGAGGGGACGTCCGTCCCCGGCGTCCGAGCTGCCCGGGGTCAGGTTCACGGCCAGCGTGACGGCACCGATCACAGCGGCGACGGCGATCCCGGCGACGACGACGGTAGGGGTACGACGACGAGCGGTCGGGGCAGGCGCGTTCGGAGACGACTCGGCAACCGCCTCAGCCGGCGAATCCGGTTCGGCCGGCGAATCCGGTTCGGCCGGCGAATCCGGTTCGGGCTCAAGCGCGTTCCCCGCCGGCCCCGGCTCGGGTGCCTCCGTCTTGCCCCGACCCCGCATCGCGTCCGCCACCACCCACCGCCGGTGCAGCTCGACCAGTTCGTCCGGTGAGGCCTTGCAGAGGCGGGCCAGGCGTTCCACAGGGGCGTAGTCGGTCGGTACGGCGTCCCCGTTGCAGTACCGGTGGAGCGTCGACGTACTCATGTGGAGCCGTTTGGCCAGGACGCCGTAGCTGAGCCCCGACCGGTCCTTCAACTCCCGTAGCAATTCGGCGAAAGCGGCGCCTGCAGTGCTGTCCGGCACTGTTCCTCCCCGTCCCCGTGTCCCGTCCCCGCGTTCCAGGGAAGGGATGTTTCCGCAGCTCAGAGCCTATGCGGGCATTCCAGCGTCCCTGATCGTCCGCCAGGTGTGGCAGGCGGGACGGACCGCCCCACAAGCTGTGGCCATCCAAGCACGCCACCACTCGGACGAGAGAAGAGACCAGCCATGCGCACCCGCCGTACCCACCTGCTCGCGGTCACCGGAGTCGCCCTCACCGCGCTCGCCCTCACGGCGTGCGGCAGCGGCACGGGGACGAGGGACGAAGGTGCCTCGACGCCCTCCTCGAAGACCTCCTCGGCGGCGGCCGCGACCACGGACGGCAAGGGCACCGCCATGCCGGCCTCCGGCAAGTCGACGGGTTCGGGCTCCACTTCGGGCTCGTCCGGCTCCGCCAAGGGCTCCTCGACGTCGTCGGGCTCGGGATCCACCGGTTCCTCGGGCTCGGGATCCGCCGGTTCGGGCGGCTCCTCGGACCCGACGGACCCGAAGAACCGGGTCCTGTGCAACGGTTCCAACACCAAGGTCACCGCGCAGTCGGTGTCCCGACCGCTCAACCACATGCTCATCACGGTCAGGAACACCGGCTCGAAGTACTGCGACCTGACCTACTTCCCCGTCCTGCGCTTCGACGAGATGCAGTGGGTCCCGCAGGCCGACGAGCAGACCCACCCGCAGGCCGTGACGACCCTCGCGCCCGGCGAGTCCGGGTACGCGGCGGTCCTGCTCTCCGCCGCCGATGGAAGCGGTGAGGGCGGCATGACGGGCCACAAGCTGACCGTCGGCTTCCAGGGGATGACCCCCAACAGCAGCGGTGGCGCCTCCGCGACCCCGGCACTGCCGGCGAAGGGCGTGTACTACGACAGCTCGCTGAAGGTCACGTACTGGCAGCAGAACCAGGACGACATCGCCGGCTGGTGAACCGTCGAGGCCGCCCGGGCAACGGCCCGGGCGGCCTCGGTGTGCGGACGCCGGACGACGGACGGCGACTCGCGGGGCGTTACGCGAACGCCGGGGCTTCCTTCGGGTTCGGGCCGTACTTGTTCGCGCCCGCCTGGCTGTCCGAGCAGTAGAAGACCAGCAGGACGATGGAGCCGATCAGCGGCACGATCCCGATGAGGATCATCCAGCCGGAGCGGCCCGTGTCGTGCAGTCGGCGCACCGTGACGGCCAGGGCCGGCAGCAGGAAGACCACGGCGATGGCCACGATGGCGGGCGTGTGGGCCACGGCGGCGATGGCGGCCAGCGCGATGTAGATGATCCACGCGAACAGCATGAACAGCCAGTACTCCTTGCGGCGCGCGCGCCCGCTGAATACCGCGTACTTCTTCAGCGCCTCGATGAAATAGCTCATGGCAACCCCCCAGGGATCGACGTTCAGACCCTCCGGAACGGATCAGGCCAGGCGCAGAGATTAGGGGTTTGAGGCGGACGCGTCATTCGCGTCGAAGAACGTCCGGAACTTCGCATTCGGGGCAGGTCCGCCCATGATCGCCTACCGTTCCCGGTACGGCCGCCGGACGTTACCGAAACCGAGTTCGTTCCGTTTCCGAACCGCAGCCGCACCGAGGCCGGTCCGCCGCCCTTTCGGAACCGGAACGATCTCGAACCGTGTCCCTCAGCGCAGCTTCTGCGCCGCTTCGGTCGCCCAGTAGGTGAGGATGTTCCGCGCCCCGGCCCGCTTGATGCCGGTCAGGGTCTCGAAGATGGCCCGGTCTCGGTCCACCCAGCCCTTCTCGGCGGCGGCCTCGACCATCGAGTACTCACCGGAGATCTGGTAGGCGGCGACCGGCACGTCCACGCTGTCGGCGACCCGGGCCAGGACGTCGAGGTAGGGACCGGCCGGCTTGACCATCACCATGTCGGCGCCCTCGGCCAGGTCCAGCTCCAGCTCCCGCAGGGACTCGCGCCAGTTGGCGGGGTCCTGCTGGTACGTCTTGCGGTCGCCCTGCAGCGAGGAGGCGACGGCCTCGCGGAAGGGGCCGTAGAAGGCGGAGGAGTACTTGGCGGTGTAGGCGAGGATCGCGACGTCCTCGCGGCCGATCTGGTCCAGGGCGTCGCGGACGACCCCGATCTGACCGTCCATCATCCCGCTGGGGCCGACCACATGGGCGCCGGCGTCGGCCTGCACCTGGGCCATCTCGGCGTACCGCTCCAGGGTGGCGTCGTTGTCGACCCGCCCCTGCGCGTCGAGGACACCGCAGTGCCCGTGGTCGGTGGTCTCGTCCAGGCACAGGTCGGACATGACGAGCAGGTCGTCGCCGACCTCGGCGCGCACATCGCGGATCGCGACCTGGAGGATCCCGTCCGGATCGGTCCCCGGAGTGCCGAGCGCGTCCTTCTTGCTCTCCTCCGGCACGCCGAACAGCATGATCCCGGAGACTCCGGCCTCCACCGCCTCGACGGCGGCCTTCTTCAGGCTGTCGCGGGTGTGCTGGACGACACCGGGCATGGCCGCGATCGGCACGGGCTCGCTGACGCCCTCCCGGACGAAGGCGGGGAGGATGAAGTCGGCCGGGTGCAGCCGGGTCTCGGCGACCATTCGCCGCATGACGGGGGTGGTGCGCAGCCGCCGGGGACGCGTACCGGGGAAAGATCCGTACTTCGTCATGGCTTCTACGCTACGCCCGGGCGCGGCCTCCTCTTGCCGACGGCCTGTCGACGCCGAGCACCCAGGGGGCTCCGCCCCCTGGACCCCCGCTGGCCCACCACACCCACCCGTCTCGGCCGGTCGAGAAGTGGGCCTCTTACGACTCGGTCGGCCGAAGAGTGGCCGGACAGCGGCAGGCCGCGCGCTTCGCAACTGACGGTTCAGACCGCTCGGACGCCCTCCAGCCGACAGTGTCGGTGGGCGGGTGGGCGGGTGGGCGTGGGCAAAACGGGGGTCCAGGGGGCAGAGCCCCCTGGTACCTCAGGTCGTCGTACGGCGCCGACGCGCCCCGGGCCGCCGCTCGCTCGGCCGCGTCACCGGATCCCCCGCCTCCAGCGCGGCAGCGCGCCGCTTCAGGCCGAAGTCGGCCAGCGCTTCCGCCAGCTTCAGCACGGACGGCTCCGGAGCCATGACATCGACCCGCAGCCCATGCTCCTCAGCCGTCTTCGCCGTAGCCGGACCGATGCACGCGATCACGGTCACGTTGTGCGGCTTGCCCGCGATACCCACCAGGTTCCGGACAGTCGAGGACGACGTGAAGAGAACGGCGTCGAAGCCACCCCCCTTGATCGCCTCCCGCGTCTCCGCCGGCGGCGGCGAGGCCCGCACGGTCCGGTAGGCCGTGACGTCGTCGACCTCCCAGCCCAGCTCGATGAGCCCGGCGACCAGGGTCTCGGTGGCGATGTCGGCGCGGGGCAGGAAGACGCGGTCGATCGGGTCGAAGACCGGGTCGTACGGCGGCCAGTCCTCCAGCAGACCCGCGGCGGACTGCTCCCCCGAAGGCACCAGATCCGGCTTCACACCGAAGTCGACCAGCGCCTGGGCCGTCTGCTCGCCCACCGCGGCCACCTTGATGCCCGCGAAGGCACGGGCGTCGAGCCCGTACTCCTCGAACTTCTCCCGCACGGCCTTGACCGCGTTCACCGAGGTGAAGGCGATCCACTCGTACCGCCCGGTGACGAGCCCCTTCACGGCCCGCTCCATCTGCTGGGGCGTCCGCGGCGGCTCGACGGCGATCGTCGGCACCTCGTGCGGCACGGCGCCGTAGGACCGCAGCTGGTCGGAGAGCGACGCCGCCTGCTCCTTCGTGCGCGGCACGAGCACCTTCCAGCCGAACAGCGGCTTGGACTCGAACCACGACAGCTGGTCGCGCCGGGCGGCGGCGGAACGCTCGCCGACCACGGCTATCACCGGCCGGCCGCCGTCCGGCGAGGGCAGCGCCTTCGCCTGCTTCAGCGTCTGCGCGACGGTGCCGAGCGTCGCCGTCCAGGTCCGCTGACGGGTCGTCGTACCGGCGATCGTGACCGACATCGGGGTGTCCGGCTTGCGGCCCGCCGACACCAGCTCGCCGGCGGCCGCCGCCACCGCGTCCAGCGTCGTCGACACGACCACCGTGCCGTCGGAGGCGCCCACCTCCGTCCAGCACCGGTCGGAGGCGGTACGGGCGTCCACGAACCGGACGTCCGCGCCCTGCGCGTCCCGCAGCGGTACACCGGCGTACGCGGGCACGCCGACCGCGGCCGCCACACCCGGTACGACCTCGAAGGGCACACCGGCGTCGGCGCAGGCGAGCATTTCCTCGGCCGCGTACGTATCTAGTCCCGGGTCCCCGGACACCGCACGGACGACCCGCCTGCCGCCCCGCGCGGCCTCCATGACAAGATGAGCGGCATCCCGGGCAGGGGACGGGACCGCAGCGGTTGTTGACGCACCGTCAACGACCGTGAGCTGCGGCGTGCCCGCGCCCGGCGGCGACACCGAGGAGGAATCCCCGTCCGTTCGCACCACGGAGACGCCCTGCCGGGCGTGCGTCCGGATCACGTCGAGCACCTCGTGCTCGGCGATCAGGACGTCCGCGTTCGACAGTGCCTCCACTGCGCGCAGAGTCAGCAGTCCCGGATCCCCGGGTCCGGCACCGAGGAAGGTGACGTGCCCGTGTTCCGGACCGGCGGGAAGGGTGGTGGGGCTCAATGTGCTCGCTCCCCCATCAGACCGGCCGCGCCCTGGGCGAGCATCTCGGTGGCGAGTTCGCGACCGAGTGCCATCGCCTGGTCATCCGTCTGGGGCACGGGACCGGTGGTGGACAGCTGCACCATGCGGGTGCCGTCGGTCGTGCCGACGACGCCCCGCAGGCGCATTTCCTTGACAATCTCCCCGTCGGCCAGCAGGTCGGCCAGCGCGCCCACGGGGGCGCTGCAGCCGGCCTCCAGGGCCGCGAGCAGTGACCGTTCGGCGGTCACGGCGACCCGCGTGAACGGGTCGTCGAGTTCGCCGAGCGCCGCGATCAGGTCCGCGTTGTCCGCGGCACACTCGATCGCCAGGGCCCCCTGGCCGGGGGCGGGCAAAACCGTGTCGACCGACAGGAAGTCGGTGACCTCGTCGATCCGGCCGATCCGGTTCAGTCCGGCGGCGGCCAGTACGACGGCGTCCAGCTCGCCGTCGCGGACGTATCCGATCCGCGTGTCGACGTTGCCGCGGATCGCGACCGTCTCGATGTCCAGGCCGTGGGCGCGCGCGTACGCGTTCAGCTGCGCCATGCGGCGGGGGGAGCCGGTACCGATGCGGGCGCCCCGCGGGAGGTCCGTGAACTTCAGCGCGTCCCGGGCGACGATCACGTCCCGCGGGTCCTCGCGCTCGGGGATCGCGGCCAGGACCAGCCCGTCGGGCTGCGTGGTCGGCAGGTCCTTGAGCGAATGAACCGCGAAGTCCACCTCGCCCTTCAGCAGCGCGTCGCGCAGCGCCGTGACGAACACACCGGTACCGCCGATCTGCGCGAGCGCCTCGCGGGAGACATCGCCGTACGTGGTGATCTCGACCAGCTCGACGGGCCGGCCGGTCACCCGGCTCACGGCCTCCGCCACCTGCCCGGACTGGGCCATGGCGAGCTTGCTCCGCCTCGTCCCCAGTCGCAGTGCCTTCTCAGTCATGCCGGTCGGTCCTTCTTGTCTGTGCTGTCCTCGGCCCGGGAGACGGCGGCCACCGTCTCGGGGTCGAGGTCGAACAGGGTGCGCAGCGCGTCCGCGTACCCGGCGCCGCCGGGCTCGGCCGCGAGCTGCTTGACCCGTACGGTCGGCGCGTGCAGCAGCTTGTCGACGACTCGGTGCACGGCCTGCCTGATCTCGCCGCGCTGGCGTTCGTCCAGGTCGGGCAGGCGGCCGTCGAGCCGCGCGATCTCACCGGCGACGACGTCGGCGGCCATGGCGCGCAGCGCGACGACGGTCGGCGTGATGTGTGCCGCCCGCTGTGCCGCGCCGAAGGCCGCGACCTCGTCGGAGACGATACGCCGGACCTGGTCCACGTCGGCCGCCATCGGCGCGTCCGCGGAGGCCTCGGCGAGGGACTCGATGTCCACCAGCCGCACCCCGGCCAGCCGGTGCACGGCCGCGTCGATGTCGCGGGGCATGGCGAGGTCGAGGAAGAACACGGCCGGGGCCGGGCGCGGGATGACGGCGGCCGGTTCCGGCTTTCGGCGCTCGGGGATACGGCCGACGGTCGCGGCCGTCGCGGCGAGCGCGGTGATCAGCTCGGCGTCGACCTCGGGGCTGCGCCGGGCTGCCTCGCGCCGGTCCACGGTGCCGCCCGCGACCCAGGCCGCGTGCTGCTCCAGGGTGGCCGCGTTCATGCCGGCCACGGCGGCCTCGCCATGCACGGAGAAGCCGGTGGCGCCCTGTACGGCGGCCAGGTCCAGCGGGCAGTTCTCCTCGGCGGCGACGCCGGTGGCCGGCAGCGCGGGCTTCACGGTCGTACGAGCATCGTCGGCGAGGTCGGCCACGGGCTGCCCGGTGCGGCCCTCGACCGCCTGCGCGACCGCCTCGGCCGTCAGGACCAGGCCGGTGGCGCCGGTGCAGGAGACGACGACGTCGGCACGTGTCAGCTCGTCCGGCACGGCGTCCATCCGTACCGCACGGGCCGTCACCGTCGTGTCGTCGGCCTCGGTCAGGATCTGTGCGAGGCGCTCGGCGCGCTCGACGGTGCGGTTGGCGACGACGACCTCGGCCACCCCGGCGCGCGCGAGCGTGGCGGCGGCCAGGGACGACATCGACCCGGCACCGATGACCAGGGCCCGGCGGCCCGCGGCCCATTCCTCGACGTCCCCGCCCGCGGCCAGCTGCTCCAGGCCGAAGGTGACCAGGGACTGGCCGGCCCGGTCGATGCCGGTCTCGGAGTGGGCCCGCTTGCCGACCCGCAGGGACTGCTGGAACAGGTCGTTCAACAGCTTGCCCGCGGTGTGCAGCTCCTGGGCGCGGGCCAGGGAGTCCTTGATCTGCCCGAGGATCTGCCCCTCGCCGACGACCATCGAGTCCAGACCGCAGGCCACCGAGAACTGGTGGTGGACGGCCCGGTCCTCGTAGTGCACGTAGAGGTACGGCGTCAGCTCCTCGAGGCCGACTCCGCTGTGCTGGGCGAGCAGCGTGGACAGCTCGGCGACACCGGCGTGGAACTTGTCCACGTCGGCGTACAGCTCGATGCGGTTGCAGGTGGCGAGCACCGCGGCCTCGGTGGCCGGCTCGGCGGCGACCGTGTCCTGGAGCAGCTTGACCTGGGCGTCCGGGCTCAGCGCGGCCCGCTCCAGCACGCTGACCGGGGCGCTGCGGTGGCTCAGACCCACGACGAGGAGACTCATGCCGGCATCACGGCGGGTACGTCCCCGTCGGGTCCCTGGTCGGCGGAATCGTCGGCGGCCGCGCCCTGGGGAGCGGCCGCGGGCAGCGGGCCGCCCTCGGCGCTCTCCTCGCCGGCCTTGCGCTGCTCGTGGAAGGCGAGGATCTGCAGCTCGATGGAGAGGTCGACCTTGCGTACGTCGACGCCGTCCGGGACGGACAGCACGGTCGGCGCGAAGTTCAGGATGGAGGTCACCCCGGCGGCCACGAGCCGGTCGCAGACCGGCTGGGCGGCACCGGCCGGGGTGGCGATGACACCGATGGAGACCCCGTTGTCCTTGATGATCTTCTCGAGGTCGTCGGTGTGCTGGACGGGGATGCCCGCGACCGGCTTTCCGGCCATCGCCGGGTCGGCGTCGATCAGCGCTGCGACCCGGAAGCCACGGGAGGCGAAGCCGCCGTAGTTGGCCAGGGCGGCGCCGAGGTTACCGATACCGACGATGACAACCGGCCAGTCCTGGGTCAGGCCGAGTTCACGGGAGATCTGGTAGACGAGATACTCCACGTCGTAGCCGACACCGCGCGTTCCGTAGGAGCCCAGGTACGAGAAGTCCTTGCGCAGCTTGGCGGAGTTGACCCCCGCCGCGGCGGCCAGTTCCTCGGAGGAGACCGTGGGTACCGAGCGCTCCGACAGTGCGGTCAGGGCTCGGAGGTACAGCGGAAGCCGGGCGACGGTGGCCTCGGGAATCCCTCGGCTACGGGTCGCCGGTCGGTGTGTTCGGCCAGTTGCCACGGTGCTCCTGCGGGTTGAGCGGGGCTGCAGGCGGTCATACGTCCCCAGACCGCCCCGTCGACAGCAGGCTATGTCTTTGTGAACGCGTGCACAAAGATGGTGTCCGATTTGCCCGGCCAACGTGACCGGGGTCACGCGCGTCATCCCTGGGCCCTTCCTGGGGGCAAAACCGACACACTCCTCGTGAATCCCGCCCCCGAGACCAAACCGCCGTCGATCCTAAGGGACGTTCGGCGCGGACTTGTACTAGTCGGTCAGTTCCTTGCGGAGGCGGCCCTCGTTCACCCGCCAGAAGGTGTGCTGCTCCCCGTCGACGAGGACGACGGGGATCTGCTCCCAGTACTGGTCGTGGAGCTGCGGGTCCTGGGTGATGTCCTTCTGTTCCCAGGGGACGCCGAGTTCGCCGCAGACCTTCTCGATCACCGCCTGCGCGTCGTCGCACAGATGGCAGCCGGGCTTGCGGATGAGCGTGACCAGTCGCTCCTGCGGGGCGGCCTTACGCCGGAAGAGGGGACTCATGTCGGCCATTCTCGCGCTTCTTTAACGACGCGGACGCGGAGAGTTCACACCCTTCCAACCTCTCGACTCCGGAACCACCGAACAAACTGGCTATGCTCACGCCATGGCCGCTCTCGGATGGCTCACTCCCCGTAGGCGCTCCGCCACGGCGCGGAGCGTGTTGGCAGGCGAGGCCTCGGCGGAGGCCGCCCGCAAGTCCTCGCTGGAAGCGCAGGAGGCGCAGGAGGCCGCGCAGGCCGCCGAGCAGGAACCGGAGTTCCCGGTGATCGGCGACGACCGGGCCGCCGCCTTCTTCGACCTCGACAACACCGTGATGCAGGGCGCCGCGCTGTTCCACTTCGGACGGGGCCTGTACAAGCGGAAGTTCTTCGAGACCCGCGACCTGGCCAGGTTCGCCTGGCAGCAGGCCTGGTTCCGGCTGGCCGGCGTCGAGGACCCCGAGCACATGCAGGACGCCCGCGACTCCGCCCTCTCCATCGTCAAGGGCCACCGCGTCGCCGAACTGGAGACGATCGGCGAGGAGATCTACGACGAGTACATGGCCGACCGCATCTGGCCGGGCACCCGGGCCCTCGCCCAGGCCCACCTGGACGCGGGCCAGAAGGTGTGGCTGGTCACGGCCGCCCCCGTCGAGATCGCCCAGGTCATCTCCCGCCGCCTCGGCCTGACGGGCGCGCTCGGCACGGTGGCGGAGTCGGTCGACGGCGTCTACACGGGCAAGCTGGTGGGCGAACCGCTGCACGGCCCGGCCAAGGCGGAGGCGGTACGCGCCCTGGCCGCCGCGGAGGGCCTGGACCTCTCCCGCTGCGCCGCCTACAGCGACAGCCACAACGACATCCCCATGCTGTCCCTGGTCGGCCACCCCTACGCGATCAACCCCGACACCAAACTGCGCAGACACGCCCGCGAAAAGGACTGGCGCCTGCGCGACTACCGCACGGGCCGCAAGGCGGCGAAGGTGGGCATCCCGGCGGCAGCGGGCGTCGGCGCGGTCGCCGGTGGCACCGCAGCAGCGATCGCACTGAGCCGGCGCCGTCGCTAGTCCCGCGCGTGATCAGCGGGTACTCGCCGTAGAGCTGTCGATCAGCCCCGCGCCCCTTCGGGGCGCTCCCAGTCACGCCCGGGCGCAACGCCGGGCCACTTGTCATGTGCCCATGGGTGCCGAATCGTGATGTCTGCCGCCGGATTGTGCCCGCGTTTCCCCAACACGCCCCCCACTTCGCCGAAACCCACCCTTTTCCGATCAACGACCGATCAATCTACGGCACTTGAAGGGGCGTCAATCGGTTACAGAAGCGACGCAATCGATGATTTGAGCAACTCGGTGTAGCAGTGCCTGCACGAAGCGTTATTCTCCTCAGACGCAAACCGGTACCCCTCCGTCGCTACGACGGGTGAAAGGTCCCGCACTGCACGTGATGGAAGCTCTGCCTCTGGGAGTCCCGTGTACCCACACGTCGGGGTTGACGCCTCGGGCCTGGCTACGCTGCGCGCAACAGTCGCGGCGGTCAAAGAGACGCTGCGCGGCGTCGTCCCCACCGCGTACGCCGTCCCCGCCTTCGCCACCGCCGCAGCGCCCGTCGGCCCGTGCTACGCACTGGCCGAGGGAAGCGCGGCTGTCGGCAGACGCGGCCGCACGTCCGGTGCCACGACCGCCCGCCGGCCGGCCGCCGACAGTGACAGCGCCCGGATGATGGACCTCGTGGAGCGCGCCCAGTCCGGCGAGGCCGAGGCCTTCGGACGGCTCTACGACCAGTACAGCGACACGGTGTACCGGTACATCTACTACCGGGTGGGCGGCAAGGCGACCGCCGAGGACCTCACCAGTGAGACCTTTCTGCGGGCGCTGCGGAGGATCGGCACCTTCACCTGGCAGGGCCGCGACTTCGGCGCCTGGCTGGTGACGATCGCCCGGAACCTCGTGGCGGACCACTTCAAGTCCAGCCGGTTCCGCCTGGAGGTCACCACCGGCGAGATGCTCGACGCCAACGAGGTCGAGCGCTCCCCGGAGGACTCCGTCCTGGAGTCCCTCTCCAACGCCGCGCTCCTCGACGCCGTACGCCGGCTCAACCCCCAGCAGCAGGAGTGCGTGACGCTCCGCTTCCTCCAGGGCCTCTCGGTCGCCGAGACCGCCCGGGTGATGAACAAGAACGAGGGCGCCATCAAGACCCTCCAGTACCGGGCCGTGCGCACCCTCGCCCGGCTCCTGCCGGACGACGCCCGCTGAGGCCCACTGCCGTCCGCCACTCAGGGCGACGGCAGGCGACGTTCAACTCACGTTCCGTGAACGCCCGTTGCCAATCTGACCCGATCATCCGCCGTCCGTAACCCAAGTGCCGAGCCGCTCGTTGTGCGGGATACAGGCTCCCTGTGGTCACGTCCTGGCCGACCCTGATCGCTCGATCGAGTGGAAGTGGTCGTGGGCGTGCAACCCTCAGGACCCCCTGGGGAGTCGACGGTGATGACGAGAGGAGGTGCCGCCTGTGATCGCGAACGTATCGGCCCACCGGCGGGCGAACGCCTTCGCCCAGGCCCTGGAGGAGCAGTCCGACCGGGACACGGCGGCCGAGCAGTCCGCAGCGGTGGCGGATCCGCCGCCGACCGCCGAGGAAGGGACCGAGCGGGGCGTGTTGCTGGCCCTCGCGGCGGGCCTCGGCGCGTTGCCCAGGCCGCAGCTCGACCCCGAGGTCAAGGTCGTCCAGCGCGCCCAACTGGTGGCCGCGATGGAGGCCATGCTCAAGGAGGGGACCGGGGCGGCAGGTGCGGCAGTGCCCGAGCAGCGCGGCCGTGGCCGGGGGGCGCACCGGGCGAGCCCGCTGGGCAAGCTGCGCCCGCGTTCGAGGCTGACCAAGGGGCTCGCAGCGGGCGGGCTCAGCGTCGGTGTGGCCGCCGGAGCCTTCGGCGGGGTCGCCGCCGCGAGTTCCGACGCACTGCCCGGCGACTCGCTGTACGGCCTCAAGCGGGGCATCGAGGACATCAAACTCAACTACCTGAGCGACGGAGACGACGAGCGCGGCCAGACCTATCTCGACCAGGCCTCCACCCGGCTGAGCGAGGCCCGTCGGCTGATGGAGCGCGGCCGCGGCGGTCACCTCGACCACGAGTCCATCGGCGAGATCCGCCGCACCCTGTCCGGCATGCAGCAGGACGTGACCGAAGGCCACCGCCTGCTGCACGCGGCCTATGAGCGCGACCCCGGCTCCCTGGGCCCCATCCAGGCCCTGGACGCCTTCTCCCGGTCGCACCGCGAGGCCTGGAGCCTGCTCAGCGACAAGCTGCCGGTGCAGCTGGGAGACGTCAAACAGCAGGTGTCGTCGGTGTTCGACGCCATAGACGAAGAGGTCGCCCCGCTGCAGTCCCTGCTCCCGCAGCAGCCCGCCCAGACCGGCGGGGGCACGCGACAGGGCTCCGGCTCGGCGTCCACCGGCACCTCCGGCACCCACCGCGCGACCGCGCCCAGCTCCGGCAGCACCCCCTCCGCCGGCAAGCACGCGGGCGGCTCCGGCAGCCCCAGCGGCTCCGCCACGGGCGACAGCGGAGGCGGCCTGATCGGGGGCGACACGGGCGGTCTGCTCGACCCGCCGAAGATCGGCGACGACGGCGGCACCACGTCCACCACCAAACCGCCGCTGACCGAGCCGGACGTCACCCTCCCGCCGCTCCTCCCGGGCCTGCTGCCCGGCCTGGGCATCGACGGCGAGGACGCGACCTAGTAGCCCCACAGGAAACACAGCAACGGGGGCGCCCCTTTCCGAGCAGGGGCGCCCCCGTTGCCGTACACCTCTCAGAAGAACACCGACCGCCGCTGCACCAGCAACTTGTAAAGCGTGTGCTGGATCTGCTCCCTGACCTGGTCGGTCAGGTTGAACATCAGCATCGGGTCCTCGGCCGCCTCCGGCGGATAGCCGTCCGTCGCAATCGGCTCCCCGAACTGGATCGTCCACTTGGTCGGCAACGGGATCGCCCCGAGCGGCCCCAGCCACGGGAAGGTCGGGGTCAGCGGGAAGTACGGAAAACCGAGCACCCGCGCAAGCGTCTTGGAGTTGCCGATCATCGGGTAGATCTCCTCGGCCCCGACGATCGAGCACGGGATGATCGGCGCGCCCTGCCGCAGCGCCGTGGAGACGAAACCGCCCCGGCCGAACCGCTGCAGCTTGTACCGCTCGCCGAACGGCTTCCCGATGCCCTTGAAGCCCTCCGGCATCACCCCGACCAGCTCCCCCTGCCCCAGCAGCCGTTCGGCATCCTCGGCGCAGGCGAGGGTGTGCCCCAGCTTGCGGGCGAGTTCGTTGACCACCGGGAGGACGAAGACCAGGTCCGCCGCGAGGAGCCGTAGATGGCGGTCCGCCGGGTGGTTGTCGTGCACGGCGACCTGCATCATCAGGCCGTCGAGCGGCAGCGTCCCGGAATGGTTGGCGACGATCAACGCCCCGCCCTCGGCCGGGATGTTCTCGATGCCCTTCACCTCGACCCGGAAGTACTTCTCGTACACCGGCCGCAGCAGCGACATCAGGACCTGGTCGGTCAGCTCCTCGTCGTAACCGAAGTCGTCGACCTCGTAGTCCCCGGTGAGCCGGCGGCGCAGGAAGGCCAGGCCGCTCGCGATACGGCGTTCGAGCCCACCGTCGTGCCGCGGCCCGGCAGACGGCTGATCCTCCCCGGTCACAGAGACATCATCCTGCTCAGCGGCCCTGGTGGGCAGGGGCTGGACCTCCCGGACCGGCGCGGACTCACCGACCGCGCCGCGCCTGCTGCCCGCGCTCCGGCGCCGCGAGGGCCGCTGGGCGGCGCCCCCACGGGACCGGTCGTCGTCGAACGGAATGACCTTGGCGTCCGCCATCGTTGCTGCGCTCCTCAATTGGCGCTCTGCGTCGGAAGGTGCCCGCTGCCCTTCGCGGCAAGCGCGGCGATCCGGTCGACGGCCCCCGCGAGGGCCTCCGGCGGCAGCAGCCCGGGTCCCTGGCTGCGCGCGAAGTCCGCGAACGTCTCCGCCGTCGTGTACTTGGGCCGGAAGCCCAGCGTCTCGCGCATCTGGTCCGTGGCCACCACCCGACCGTGGGTGAGCAACCGGATCTGCTCCGGCGAGAAGTCCGTCATGCCCAGCGTACGCACCAGGGAACCGGCCCAGGTGACCGCGGGCAGCAGCAGCGGCACGATGGGCCGCCCGAGCCGCCGCGAGCACTGCGAGAGCAGCAGCACGCCGTCGCCGGCGATGTTGAACGTGCCGCTGTTCAGCGTGCCCCGGCGCGGCTCGTGGGAGGCGATCCGCAGCACCTCGATGACGTCGTCCTCGTGCACGAACTGCAGCCGGGGGTCGTAGCCGAACACGGTCGGCAGGACCGGCAGCGCGAAGTACGAGGCGAGCGGGGTGTCCGCGGTCGGCCCGAGGATGTTGGCGAAGCGCAGCACACACACGGCGACGTCCGGCCGCCGTCGCGCGAACCCGCGCACATACCCCTCGACCTCCACCGCGTCCTTCGCGAACCCGCCGCTCGGCAGCGACTTGGGCGGCATCGTCTCGGTGAACACGGCCGGATCCCGCGGCGCGGACCCGTACACGTTCGTACTGGACTTCACCACCAGCCGCTGCACGGTCGGCGACTTCTGACAGGCGCCCAGCAACTGCATGGTGCCGATGACGTTGGTCTCCTTGACCGTGGCCCGGCTGCCGCTGCCCAGCGCGGTACCGGTCACGTCCATGTGGACGACCGTGTCGGCGCCCGTCTCGGCGAGCACCCGGGCGATGGTGGGCTGTCTGATGTCGGCCTGGATGAAGTCGGCCCCACCCAGATGGTGCGCCGGCGGCACCGCGTCCACGGCGATCACCCGATCCACCTCGGGGTCCCGCTGGATCCGCCGCACGAACCGGCCGCCCAGCTGCCGGGCCACTCCGGTGACGAGCACGACCTTCCCCAAGATCAGCGCCTTCCTTCCCGCGATACCCGTGTGCGGCCAACCTAGCGGGTCGATGTTGCGCTGTGATGACCGCCCGATGCACGAGGTGACGGAAATTCCCCAATCGGAATATGCCGAGTACCCCTGGTCCGGACCGAGTACCCCCGGACATGACTGTGGCCCCCCGCCCTTACGGACAGGGGGCCACAGGGACACGCTCTCGCGGCGCCGCTTACTTCTTGTTGCGGCGCTGAACGCGCGTGCGCTTGAGCAGCTTGCGGTGCTTCTTCTTGGCCATCCGCTTGCGCCGCTTCTTGATAACAGAGCCCACGACTACCCTCGCTCACTTCTCATCACTCGGTTGTTTGGGCGCCATGGGCCCACACGACCTACGAGGGGCTAGCCTACCCGCCCGAGCGCCGAGGTCGTAATCGAGGGGTCTTCCGGGGTTACCGGAAGCGTCGTCAGGCCGTCTCCACCCCCACATAACTCTCGCGAAGGTACTCGTGTACCGCTTGCTCCGGGACGCGGAAGGACCGCCCCACCCGGATCGCGGGCAGATGACCGCTGTGCACCAGCCGGTACACGGTCATCTTCGACACTCGCATCACCGAGGCGACCTCCGCCACGGTAAGGAACTGAACCTCGTTCAGAGGCCTCTCGCCAGCTGCAGCCATGACACACCTGAACCTTCCGCACTCGACGGCCACCGGCTTCCCCTTCCGGTGACTCTTCGTCGTTGCGTGCTCACTCCCCAATGTAGGGGCGGGTGATGCGAGTGGGGAAGAGGTGCACCCATCGGCGGCCTACTGTGACAGACACGCTCGATTGAGTACGTAGCGGGTAAGCGGCCAGTAGTAATCAGACCGCACAGCGTCATCAACCGGAACGGCGACGGACACCACCCCCTCCGCCTCCCCCACAAAGAGCGCAGGGTCATCCGTATCCGCGAGGCCAATGGCCTCAAACCCCAGCTGACCTGCCCCGCAGACCCAGCCATGGTCACCGATCACCAGCTCGGGCAGCGGCCCGCCGGCGTCGGCGGCGGCCGCCAGGGCGACCCGAACCGGCAGCGGTGAATGACAATGAACGCCCGGCTCACAACCGGGGCGCTCGCTCTCCGGTTCCCGCACCAAGGCAACACCTCGTACGTAGTCCAGGTGGTACGTGCGTAGACCGAACCGGGTCAATATGTCGACACAGCGACCCTGCGCCGGGGTGAGCACCTCACACCCCGCCGCCGACAGAGCGTCCGCCAAGCCGCCGTAGAACCCGAGCAGCCGATGCGGATGCCCGGTCCCGAGCAGCACCGGCGCACCCCGCCGGGCCACGCTCCGGACCCGCTCGGCGAAGGCGTCCAACGCGGCGAGAGTCCGCTCCGGATCGATCACATCCGGCCCGGACGTATGCCGGGGATCGGCCGAGACCCCACACTTCTCGGCCATCAGAGCCAGCAACTCCCCAGGCCCCCAGACCCGTTCGGGATCGATCCCGATCAACACCCGCGGATCCCGGGCAGCGAAGAGCCGATAACTACGAAGACTGTCCTCCCGAGAGGTGCCCACCTCCCCGGCCATCCGGACAGCCAGCAGATGCGCGCGGAGGGCATCGGCGGTCAACACGGGTGCGATGGTGACTCATTGGGGGGTACGACGGCGCAGGGAACGGGGAAAGACCGCACGGTTGGCGTAACGGGTTCCCCTTTGGGCGCCTTCTCAGCCGACCGAGACGGGTGGGAGGATGGGAAACGGGGGTCCAGGGGGCGGAGCCCCCTGGACGCTCACGGCAGCAGCCCCCGCAGCGGAAACGCAGCCCGCCGAGCAGCCAGCACAGCCTGATCAACCCGATCAGCAGGGTCGTACCCGGAGGACCAGGACGCGAACGACACCGGCCACCGCCCATCAGTCATCCGCTGCGGAGCCAACTGCCGAGTCCGAGCGAACACTTCCTGCCGCCACCCCTCAGGAATCACCGCCTCAGGAGCAACCTCCCGCCCCGCGGCAATCCCCACCAGATGCGTCCAGGACCGCGGCACCACCTCCACCACCGCGTACCCCCCACCCCCCAGAGCGACCCACTTCCCGTCCGCGTACTCATGCGCCAACTCATGGCAAGCCACCTGAACAGCCCGCTGCGCATCCAACGACACGGCAAGGTGAGCCAGCGGATCCTCGAAGTGCGTGTCGGCCCCGTGCTGCGAAACGATCACCTGTGGCCGGAACTCCGCGAGCAGCTCCGGCACCACCGCGTGAAACGCCCGCACCCACCCCGCATCCCCGGTGCCCGCCGGCAGCGCCACGTTCACGGCGGCACCCTCGCCCGCCCCGGCCCCGGTCTCCTCCGGCCACCCGGTCTGCGGGAACAACGTACGGGGATGCTCGTGCAGCGAGATCGTCAGAACCCGCGGATCCTCCCAGAACGCGGCTTGCACCCCGTCCCCGTGATGCACGTCGACATCGACATAGGCGACCCGCTCGGCCCCCAGCTCCAGCAACCGCGCGATCGCGAGCGCCGCGTCGTTGTAGATGCAGAACCCCGACGCACCTCCGGGCATCGCATGATGCAGCCCACCGGCGAAGTTCACGGCGTGCAGCGCGTCCCCCCGCCACACCGCCTCCGCGGCCCCCACCGACTGCCCCGCGATCAGCGCGGACACTTCGTGCATCCCGGCGAAGGCGGGGTCGTCCGTCGTCCCCAGCCCGTACGCCCCCCGCGCCGACCCCGGATCCGCCGACGCGGCCTTCACGGCACGGATGTAGTCCTCCCGGTGGACCAGCCGCAGCGTCGACTCCCCGGCCGGCTTCGCCGCGACGACCTCCAGCTCCCGGTCGAGCCCGAAGGCACCCACCAGTTTCCGGGTCAGCTCCAGCCGGACCGGATCCATCGGATGGTCCGGGCCGAAGTCATAGCCCGTTACTGCCTCGTCCCACATCAGCTGTGCGCGGCCGCTCATGCCCGCCACCGTATCGGTCCGGTTGAGCCGCGAACGACCTGGCGTACACCAGCGTCACCAGCACCAACACCATCGGCACCAGCATGGCGCCCCGGTAGCTCCAGGCGTCCCCGAGCGCCCCCACGAGCGGCGAACCGATCAGGAACCCGACGTAGTTGAAGATGTTGAGCCGGGCGATCGCCGCGTCCGAAGCCCCGGGGCCGTGTTTTTCAAAAGCGTGCCGCCCCGCCGCCGCGAACGTCTGCGGCACCAGCACACACAGTCCCAGCCCCAGCAGGGTGAACCCGAGCATCCCGAGCCACGCGTCCGGCGCCACGGACACCACCGCGAACCCCCCGGCCGCCACCAGCGCCCCGAGCCGTACGACCGCGGCCGCCCCGAACCGCCGTACCCCGAGGTCCCCGATGGCCCGCCCCACCAGCGTGGTCACCATGTACACGTTGTACGGCACCGTAGCCAGCTGCTCCGAGCTGCCCAGCACGTCCTTCAGATACTTCGCGCTCCAGTTGGAGACCGTCGAGTCCCCGATGTAGGCGAAGGTCATCACCAGACACAGCGGCAGCAGCACCTTGAAGACGACCGTGCCACCACCCCGTTCCTCCGCCACGGGCGCCGCATCCCCGTCGACGTACCACCGGCTCCCCGCCAGCGTCGCCGGCAGCAGCACGGCCACCACCGGCAGATACGACACCCACAGCGCGAGATGCCAGTGCGCCCCGGCCCAGGCGAGCGAGGCCCCGACGATCCCGCCCAGGCTGTAGGCGGCGTGGAAGCTCAGCATGATGCTGCGCCCGTACGTGCGCTGCAGGCTCACCCCGAGCATGTTCATGGAGGCGTCCAGCGCCCCCACGGCCAGCCCGAACGCGGCCAGGGCGAGCCCCACCTCGGCCATCACATCGCCCGCCCCGACCCCGAGCAGGGCCAGCAGCACGACCGGCTGGGACCAGCGCAGCAGCCGGCTCGGGCGTATGCGCTTCACCATCTGCTCGGTCGTCACGCTGCCGACCCCGGCGAGGATCGGTACGGCGGCCAGGAAGACCGGCAGCAGCGCGTCGGAGATGCCGTACCGGTCCTGTATCGCCGGGATGCGCGTCACCAGCAGCGCGAAGGTGGCGCCCTGCGCGAAGAAGCTGAACGCCAACGAGGCCCTGCCGCGCCGCAGCACATCAGTCATGGCGGCGAGCGTAGGGCCCCGGGCTACCTGTGGGTAGATCCAGCCAAAGATGAATTTCCTTCAGCTTTCCCGAGCGGAGGGTGTCAGGCGGCGACGGCGGCCACGGGCGCCGCGGCCGTGCTGTCCTCGGCTTCGATCTCGGCCTCGACCTCGGCGGCCAGCATCCCTTCCATCGGCCCAACGGCCAGACCACCGCTGATCACGGTGGCGATCCCGATCGTCCCGACCATGATGACCGTCCCGAGCCACACCATGGTGTCGACGGGGATGGTGTACGCGCCCACGACCCGCACGACACACTCGGCCAGCAGCGCCAGGCCCCAGACGACGGAGAACGCCCGCTCCTTGCGCCGGAAGTCCGCGGACCCGGCCACCGCCCCGGACATCAACCGCTCCCAGGCGGCTTCCTTGGCCGCGTCCCCCTTCACCAGGAAGGGCTTCATGCCGGCCGTCATCATCGGCCTCCCGAGCCGGACGGAGACCAGGATCCCGATGGCGACGGTGCTGCTGATCCCGCTGTCCTTGGCGAGCATCAGCCGCGGGTCGCCGGAGACAAAGCTCAGCAGCAGCGAGACGACGTTGACGACCAGGATGAGCCCGGCCAGGCCGTTCACCTTCCGCTCCCTCGCCAGGCTCCAGAGGGTCCGCACCGCAGGCACCACGCTGCTCCAGGCGAGCGCCGCGAAGGTGCTCATCCCGAAGCCGTCCTTGAACAGGTAGTACGAGCCGAGCGGCACCGCCACGTCCAAGAGCAGCGGCCTGAAGTTGTCGAGCGCGCTCGGGCTCTGCTTCCGGTCGTCGCTCCGGCCCTGGATCCCCGTGTTCTTCGTCATGCCCTCAGCTTCGCCGCCGGGAGGGGTCCGCCAGTAGAAACGTTCGTCCGGAGGTCCGCATGACAAATGTCAGCACCGAGCCGATGGCTCGGGTCATACCAGCAGGTCAGCCAACTCCCCCATGCTGGAGAAGAGTTGGTTCGCGCCGGTGAGCCGCTCGGCCGGCGTCATCGCGGTGAACCCGTACACGTCCATCCCGGCCGCCACGGCCGCCTGCACGCCCAGCGGAGAGTCCTCTACGACCACACACCGCTCCGGGGCGACGCCCATCCGCTCGGCCGCGTACAGGAAGAGATCGGGCGCCGGCTTGCCACGCCCCACATCCTGCGAACTGAAGATCCTCTCCTCCTCGAACCACCGGTCGAGACCGGTCGCCCGATGCCCCACCCGAATCCGCTCATGGCTCCCGGAGGAGGCGACGCAGTACGGCACCCCGCCCGCGACCAGCTTCTCCAGCACGTCATCGACGCCGACCACAGGCTTCAACTCCCGCTCGAAAGCGGCGAACACCCGCGCGTGGAAGACGTCGTCGAAGCCCTCGGGCAGCCGCTGCCCGGTCCGCTCCAGGACCAGCTCATGAATCCGATGCATCGCCGACCCCATGTAGTCCCGGATGGAGTCCTCGTACGACGTCGGGTGCCCCAGCTCGGTCAGATAGGCGGCCAGGTGCCGGTTGGAGATCGGCTCGCTGTCCACGAGGACACCGTCGTTGTCGAAGATGATCAGGTCATAGCGCATATCTCGACCCTAAAGGACCCTGAAGGACCCTGAAGGACCCTGAACGCAGAAAACCCCCGCATCCGGAGATGCGGGGGTTTTCCCAAAATTTGTTCGGCGGCGTCCTACTCTCCCACAGGGTCCCCCCTGCAGTACCATCGGCGCTGTGAGGCTTAGCTTCC